>JBGSWW010000092.1:0-1871 GCA_041751735.1 Pyrinomonadaceae bacterium
ATCGGGGCGTAATTCATCAGGCTGAATTCAGACATCGAAACCTCGCAAATATCCCTTCTTCGATCCGCACAAAGTCCCTATATCAGTCGGTTCGATCAATGCGGGAACGGTTATCACCGGCCAAATGTCAATCGTAAGTTAAGCGTTAATTAGTGTCAAGGCAGCGAATTGCCTCACCAAAAACCCACTCGAAAAGGGGTCGTTGCCTCACGAAGAAAATCCACTCGAAAATAGTATAGCTTTCTTCTAGAGAAGGAGGCTTTAAGGGGTGAGATTAAAGATGGCAGAGAGGAGAGCGGTAGTGGAGGCGACGGGTGGGCGGTATCGGCGTTCGTCGAAGAAGGGAAAGGGGCGGATACTGGACGAGATCGTCGAGTTGACGGGATATGAGCGTTCGTATGCCCGTTTGGTGCTTCGCGGGAGCGGGAGGAAGGTGTATGCGGGGGCAAAAAGATATATCGGGCGAGCGGGGCCGCGCTCGGCGAGGAAGAAGGAATACGACGAGAAGGTGTTGGAGGTATTGCGTCAGGTGTGGAAGACGATGGACTACATCTGCGGCAAGCGACTGAAACCGGTATTGGCTGAGGTTCTGGCGAGACTTGAGTATTTTGGCGAGATCGCATGCGACGAGGAGACGCGGATAAAGCTTGGTCGCATTTCGGCGGCGACGATCGACCGGCAGCTGGCGAGTGAGCGAAAGAAGTATCAGCTAAAAGGACGAAGCGGGACGCGGCCGGGCAGCTTGCTGAAAAGCCAGATCCCGATGCGGACCTTTTCGGAGTGGGATGAGCGGCAACCGGGTTTCGCCGAGATCGATCTGGTTGGGCACGATGGCGGAGATGCGTCGGGCGAATATATTCAAACGCTTGATTTCACTGACGTCTGCAGCGGCTGGACGGAAATGCAGGCGGTAAAGAACAAGGCCCGGGTATGGGTCTTTGAGGCGATAAAAGAGATACGAGCGAGATTGCCGTTTCCTCTTCTCGGAATAGACTCGGACAACGGTTCGGAATTTATCAATCATCATCTGCTCGAGTATTGTCAGGCGGAGGAGATCACCTTTACGCGTTCGCGGCCCTGTCGAAAGAACGACAACTGTTTTGTCGAGCAAAAGAACTGGTCGGTTGTCCGTCGGCACGTCGGATATCAGCGACTCGAAGGCGAAGACGAGCTGGCGGTGCTTAATGATCTTTACCATTACCTGCGGCTGTATGTAAACTATTTCCAGCCATCGATGCGGCTTGCCTCGAAGGAACGATGCGGAGCGAAAGTCAAAAAGAAATACGAAACGGCACAGACGCCCTATCAAAAACTGCTCGGATCAACGCATCTGGGACGTAGCCAAAAACAGAAGCTGACAGACGAATATAACCAGCTAAACCCGGCCGAGCTCAAACGGAGAATCGAAGCACTGCAAGACAAACTCCTCAAATCAGCCGCCCGGACAAGACAAAAATTCGCCCGCCACGGACTTCTGGTTGCGGGCGCGCCCGCAACCAGAAGTCCCTGGCACGAATCAAATGGCCGCTTCTATAATCAGAAGCATTTGGAGTAGATTATTAATGAGGCAACGACTTACCATTTCGAGTGGATTTCTTAATGAGGCAACAGGTTTAACGATGGATGATGCGGCGTTTTAGGCCGCCGAACAAAACTGCCCCGACGTCCATTGAAATAAAGACATCGGGGCAGGGAATTTGCCGGCGTATATTTCTAGACAACCGCCAATGATCGTCTTTCGAGTTCGACAGATGCCGGAAAAAGTACGTTGTTCTCAAGATGAATATGACGGTGAAGGTCTTTTTCCAAGTCCTGCAATCCTGAATAGAGTGCGGTAAAGCTCGGGCACGCGCCATCGGGAAGCGTGTAAT
>JBGSWW010000093.1:0-2069 GCA_041751735.1 Pyrinomonadaceae bacterium
AGATTTCGCCAGTCGCGCTGGACGGCCGCTTCCCTGCGAAGGTTTCGGCGCATGAAATCGTCGATCCGGGCGGCACGCACCATTACGTTAGACACGTCGAGATCGACCGACGTACGTCCGTCAAATTTTCGGCGTAGCTCATCAGTTGCGTTCTCAAAATCCTTTGCGAACTCGTTTACGTTCTGCTCGCGATTTGTTTCGTTGTACCGACTACGGTCCAGTGCCGCGTCGAGGTTTGTTCTGAATGCATCGCCACGACTCTCGATCCGGTCGAGAAGTGTTTGGACCTGCCGGTCGTTTACCCGATAGGCATTCTGCATCGCAACAGTGGACGGCGGAAGAACCCGCCCACTCCAATTGAAAGTAACGTTGTAAGCTCTCGCGAGTTGATTGAGGTCGCCTTTTAGTGACGTCCAGTTAGCCTGTACTTGTCTTTGCCGCAGGTTCGTCACCATGAATCTGTCGATCACGGCGGCCCTGCTCAACACATTCTCGACGTCAGAAGCCACAGCGGTTCTTCCGTTAAATCTTGACCGAAGATCATTTGTTGCATCTTCAAATGACTTTACATACTCATTGATCTGGTCTTCGGAATTGGTGCCGTCCAGTCGGCTTCTATCAAGTGCCGGATCGAAGCTTCGTCTGAACGTGTCGCTTTTTTGTTCGATGTTTCTAATGATGTTCTCGACCTGCCTGTCATTTACGCGGACAGCTTGCGGTTGCGCTCCAACCTCCGCGGTGATGGTCAGCATTCCGACCGCGAACGCAAGGAGCGCCATATACGTCCCGATGGTTCCGATATTTGATTTTGATAATGAGAGTTTGTTTTTGCTTTTCATTCTTTTCCCCCTGTTAGATCGGAGACCCACAATACATTTAGTGCTGCCGGTCTCGCTAATTTCTTTAGTTTAAAGATTTACGGGCTTCGCATACGACAGTATTCCTACCCAGGCCATGTAGGTACTTCCACTCAACTGATCCGCGTAAAGTGATGTTTCAGTTGGTATCGGCGTCTCGAGGAATGCTTTTATAACGGGGCGTTTCCAGATAAACTGATTCTAATTTGCGCTGGCTGGAAAGCCCTTGAAATTCATGTCAAAACGCTTATTGCTCGTCGACGACGAGCCGAATCTTCTGATCGCGGTCGCCGCAGTATTACGCGGTGAAGGGTTTGAAGTCGCGACCGCCAGAAATGGGCGTGAGGCATTGGCTAAGGTTGCACAGTCGGCGCCTGACCTGGTGGTTAGCGATGTGAGAATGCCCGGAATGGACGGCTATGAGCTTGCCATCCGACTTCGATCGACACCGAGCTACGCGCTGATCCCTATCGTTTTTCTCTCCGCCAAGGACGAAACCGAAGATCGGGTTGAAGGTTTTCGTGCGGGTGTTGACGTATACCTCACGAAACCGTTTGAGCCGAGCGAGCTGATCGCAGTGGTACAGAGCATTCTCTTGAGAGTAGAACGTACACATTCCACTATTGCCCGGCTGGTCGGATCTGAAGCGGCGTCCGAGGAAACGATCTTCATTACGGACGAAGAGTTGACCGAAGCAGAATGGCGAGTAGCTCGCGAGGTTGCTCTTGGTTTGAGCAATAAAGAGATCGCCGCTGGATTGAACCTGAGTGTCAGAACGATCGAAAACCACATCAGCCACATATTGGCCAAGAAGGGATTCACGAACCGCGTAGAGATCGCTCGTTACTTATTGTCCGGGCACGTCCAGGATTGAGTACGTCATTCAACTGGTCCAGGAAAATGAGTATTTTTACCCATCCGTTATAGGTGGTTCCATTGATTCGGACTGGTACGAGATTCCCGTAAACTTTAATGGAAGGGAGGCCCTATCGGAAACGTTATGTCGAGACACAATAAGAAAATGAGCCCGTTCATCGGGATTCTAGGATTGATCGCGCTTTCAGTTCTTTCGGTGCAAAGCGCAAACGGTCAAACCGTCGGCAAGAGTACGGTTGAGGTTAAACCAGGTGTTTCAGCCACGGCCGCTGCTCCGGTTAGTCAAACAGGGCCGGCACCGCTATTTACGGCCTACCGGAAAGTAACGATCGGACT
>JBGSWW010000094.1:0-8613 GCA_041751735.1 Pyrinomonadaceae bacterium
TGCTTCCAGTTCTTTAAAAGAGTTTGTGCGTAAACTATTACTCTGACTCTGGCGAAGCGGAACGTTACGTGAGTGGCACCTATTTCCGAGAAGAGCAGGCCAGGACAAAAACGTTCGCAAGCAACTCTCGGGTCCGGGAAGCTGCTCAGGATCGGATAAACAAGAACGTGAATCACGGGCCCGATTAATCTGTTAGGCACCGACGCATTTCGCTCAAATCGCACAAAAATTATGTCAGTCACCCGCATCACCTCCGTTTTCGTTTTACTATCGGTTCTTTCATATTCAGTTTTTGGCCAGTCTTCTCCAACTGAATCCCAAACGGATATGGAAAAGGCGCGTCTTAAATTGGAAAAAAAGGCTATCGGCGTGCTTGAACAAATCGTCACCGACGTTTCCTCACTTAGATTTCCACTTAATCGCGCTCTGGTCATGGCTTCGGCCGGCGATTTGATGTGGAAGCGCGAGGAAAAACGAGCGCGTCAGCTTTTCAGGTTGGCGGCGGAAGAAATTATTCAAGCCAATAATCTGCCGGCTGATTCCGCGACAGATCTTTTTACCGGCTTTACGGGGAGCACCCGACCACGCAAAGAATTTTTGATGACCGTCGCTAAACACGACGCTGAACTAGCTCTCGAATTGCTTTACCCGACGCGCCCGGCGAACGTCGCCGCGGCTCTGGCAGACCGGACCGAGACGGAAACGCCCGCAATCGGCACTCGGAAACCCGAGCCACTAACTGCTGCCGTGATAGTTGGTAGTCTAGATAAACTTCTCGCCCGGGACGAACTTCAACTGGAACAAAGTTTCTCTGCTCAAGCCGCGGGCAAAGACCCGAAACTCGCCGCCAGACTGTTTCGAGAAAGTCTGGCCAAAACCGGCTTGACCAATTCGATCTTTCAAACCATTGAGAAAATCAACCAGAAAGACAGTGAACTGGCCAATGACTTGGTCAAGGAGATCGCACAGAAATTTCTCAGCAGCGATCTTGCCAAGAAGGAAACCGAAAGAAGCGTCTTGATAAGCTTCTTGCAAAAATTTTATCTGGACCCATCCAAGGCGCAGGAAAAATCCGGGGACAGATCGAAACCCGGCAAAGACTCGGCCAAAACGATTAGAATTGAAGATAAGCTTGCCAAAGACTTAGCCAATAAGTTGGCCGACTATCTTCTGCAGATTGACACGGGCGAGTCCTCGAAGGTTGGTGCGGAAAGTTATGTTCAGTTTTTTCAGGCGACTCCACTTTTAGAGAAAATCATTCCTGACCGAGCTGCTTTGATCAAACAGAAACAAAACGCGCTGAAAAGAGCTGCGCCTGAAAGTGTCAGTAGGATGTTCAACGAAGATGACTTCAATCCGGATGTTAATAGTACTCCAGAAAGGATGATCGCGAATGCAGCAAACGGAATGTTCTCATATATCCGTGAGGCGAGATATAGAAGCGCTATTGATGAAGCGGTGAAAAGTGGAAGCGTGGGGAAGGCTCGGGAGGCTTTGAATCAAACTCCTCCAGGCAAGGAACGCGACGACGCGATCACTTACCTCGATTCAAAGGTGGTTGAAACAAAGATAGAGGGCGGCAAAACCGAAGAAGCCCGAAAACTGATCAGCCAGCTTTCATCGAACAAAGAAAAGATTGAACTCACCGTGCAGCTTGCCAAGGAGTTTCAGGCCAAAAACACCAAAGAAGATAAGGAATTTGCACTCAAATTGATGGATGAAGCTCGTCGGCTGACAGACGATTTGCCGCAAGACGAAGACGGGGTTCACGACTATCTGCGCGTGGCTAGCGGCTACGCTCATGTTGATCCGAACATCGCTCTTTCGATGCTGGACGCTTTTGCCACGCAAGCAAGCGACATTGTTAGCGCTGCCGCTCTGCTTGCGAAATATGACAAAAAGAACACGGCTTTCAAAAATGGCGAACTGATCTTATCCGGCGGGCTGCCACGCATCGGCACGAGTATTCTTCAATATGGTAAAGAATTAGGCTTGCTTGCCAAGGCCGACATTGACCGTCTGCGAGCAATCATCGACCGGTTCCAACGCGAAGATGCTCGGCTGCTTCTAAAACTTTATATGGCGCAAGCGTTCTTCAATGAGAAAATTGGTCTGGAAGGCAGTCGAACGAGGTTGCCGTAAGGGAATATGACAATTTCGTCTGAAAAGTAAGACCCAGGATTGGCAGCGGGCTAGTGCCGGCCGCGCGTGTAAATGCAAAAGTAGCATCTTGTCCCGCTCCAGCATTTGCAGTGAGGTTCCACGGTGCGAGAGCGAACTCAGTGCCAAATCGATTCTCGATCGCATTCACAGCCAGTAAAAATTACCTTTTACTTCAGAACTCCTCGAATTTTTCCGAGAAACTCTAACCGATAATCACGATGACAAACTTTCATATAACTGCTTTCGTTAAACCTGCTAGTAAAAACATTACATACAAAACAACCGACAAACGGTAATACAACGACATCCCGGGCCCATGCTTACAAGCTCTCATGACCCTTACAGGCCGGAATCGGACCTGATTCATACAGCCTCCTTTCTCAACTCCTGCAACATCCCCAAAACCAACTTCAACGTCTCCGAAGGCGGCGCGGAGTGATATATTTCATGCGTCCCCAGCCCACTTCGCATGGATCGAGCTTGAACACCGTTTTACTGATGCATAGCATGCGTTTGTTGTTCTACCGCGAAGACTTGGCCCGCTGCCGGCTCCACAATCCGTGCGCCGAGAGGAGCAATCGTCAAACAACGCGTATGGCTTCATAGCGCCGCTTCATCTAGGTCAGCGGTCCGGTAACCAGAATACTTAGAACGAAAACCCGACACTAAGACTCATACTCCGGCCGGCAAAGTTTTCCTGCTGGGCTCCATTGATGATCGTGATGCCGCCATCGGAATAGGTTGAGAGCGACCGCAGGAAATTTGGCGACGCCATGTTTCCGATCGGCGTGTTTTGGTTAATGATGTTAAAGAGATTGTTAACCCGCAGGCTGAAGTTCAGGCTGCGCTTCGGCGGTGTTTTTTTTACTTTGTCTTCCTGAAATCCGAAGGATTTTGAGATCGAGGAGTTAAAAAAGATCAGTTTACTACCTCGGCCGAGATTGCGGGGAATAAGTCTGTCGCCGGGCCGTGGGTTTGGGTCGAGCAGTCCGTACCGGGTTGATATGACGCCGGGTCGGTTGGGATCGGTTGCGAATGACGGACGTTCGCTATAATAACCGTCGCCGTTGGTATCGCGGCCGGTCGTGATATTGAACCGCGAGCCCGAATTGACCGAAAAGTCTCCGCTGACCGAGATTCTGGAAGGGAAGGTGTAATACATATAACCACCAACGCTATGTACACCGTCGCTCGGCCCGGGCGAATATTCCTGACTGAAATCATACGGGTCAAACGACGATCCGCTGCCGGTTGTGACCGTGCTACGAGTGCGTGCCCAGCTGTATCTCAGGTTGCCGAACAGTTTCTGCGATTGCGGAAGACCCAAATTGACCGAGAATCTGTCGTTCTCGATCCGGCCGCTCGATTGGATCCGATATATATTTCCAACATTTCCAAACGGCCGGACCGCGGTCGAAGGAATCTGCGGATTAAATGTTCCCGCAAGCGGGGCGTTGATATTCTGGGTAAGGCTCTGCCGGAATAGCCGGCCGCCCGAGTAGGTGAAATTCAACGTAAAACCCTTCGGCATCCGTTTGGTCGCCGTGATATTTAGCAGCGATTGATACGGCGTGTGGTATTCGTCATCGATAAATCTCTGTGTCCTCGGAAGTGCAAATTGACCAAGCTGGGCAACGGTTGGAACGCCCGGGAAAGTGTCGAGTACATTCGTTTCGGTTATCAGATATTGGACGCGGCTCGGGTCGCTCGCCTGCCTGACGCCTACCGTGTTGTTAAGCCCAAATCGTGAATAGAACACGCCATAACCGATGCTGATCCTCGGCAAGATCGTGAGCGGATTTTGCTTATCCTTCGACTTTGGCGACCAGATCAAACCGAATCGCGGTGCGATGTCGAAATGGCTGTCGATGTTAGTCTGATTCTCGTATCTAACACCGAAGCTCGCGGCAAGCGTTTCGGAGATCTTATAGCTGTTCTGCACATATCCGCCGATATCGTATTGCAAGGCTACGATCAGCGGATCGCCGCCGGAGATCGTAAACTGATTTGCCCCGCCGCCTAGGGCCCTGATCTGCTGGCTCGTGTAGCCAAGCTGTCTGAATAGAAGCGTCCGCCGATATGTCTCGAGGCTGCTGATCTGCGTCGTCACAACATCACCATCCGGCCCGATCACGGCTTGGTTGTTAGCGTCCAAAACCGGAGCGACCCTCCCGCTGAAGGTATAGGTGCCGCCAAAGTTATTTTTCGAGTCCTGCGAGATCCGCTCACCACGAAAGCGGAAACCGACGCCCAGAGCATATCGTCCCATCTGCCACGTTGTATCGTTCGTCGTGTCAAATCGCAGGTTTCCACTCGCAGTATTTTGTTGCGAGCCGCCGCCGAAAAATGCGTCGAGCACATTGATTGCTGCCGCATTACTGCCCCCGAAGCTCTTGCTTGAGTTATACGACAGGAAGAAGCGTGTCTGATTTACGACGTTCGGGTTGATCAGATAGGTATCTGAGAATATTAGATTGTGATATTGATTCTCAGTATCATTCGCTCGGCTTGGCAGCGAAAATCCGCCCGTATTCTGGTTTTCCGCGCGGCTGAGGCCGAGGCCGTAACTGAAATATAGCTTGTGTTTAGCGGTCGGATCGGCATTGATGTTGAGGTTTAGGCTCTCGGACCGGTTTGGCGCCACTAGAGTTTGTTTGAATTCTACAGGGCGGAACGCCGTGTCGAGAATGATCGCGTTGATCACCGAACTCGAATCCGCTTTTGATGAGCTCGCGTACACATTAAAGTTCGCCTTTTTTCCAAGCAGTGGCCCTGACAAACTCGTGAAAAAGGTCTTCGCCTGATACGGTACACGCTGACCGATAAATGGGTCCGAGGCGTTCAACCGCGAATCGGCAAAGGTAAAGCCAACATATCCGCGATACCGATCCACGGCTGCACGCGTAAAGATCTCGATCCCGCCGCCCCAAGCGTTCTCGTACTGCGCCGAGAAAACATTCTGATTGACCCTGATCTGCTGGATCGCCGCCTTCGGCGGTATCGTTGCGCCCTGTACACCGTTTACGCTGACAGGTAGATCTTCGCCCGTGACAGACTGGCCGATCTGCCGGATGGCCCGCTCCAGTTCCTCCTGATTCTCGGGCAAGCTAGAGACTTGCTTCTCGTTCAGAACGACAGCCGATCCTGTTCTTCCGGCTTCGCCCGCGTCCTCTTCGCTGATGTCAACGTTTGATTCGATAGACGCTACGTCCAGAACGACGCTCAGCTCTCTGCCCTCGCCGCTGCGAACGACGATCCTAGATTCGCTGTATTCCTCAAAGCCCTTGATCTGAACAGAGATCCGGTATTCGCCGGCAGGCAGCTTCGCGATCCGGGCCGAACCATTGCGATCTGTCTTTGCCTTCCAAACCTTTGTCTCAGATGCGACAGATGTCACCGCGATCTCAGCCTCGGCCACCGCCGCACCAAACTGATCCTTCACGGAAAGCACAATGATGCCCTCGTTTGGTTGTGCGGAAAGGGACTGGGCGATGAATGCGATCAACACGACCGGAGCCAGAAAGTTCTTGGGGAATCTCATAACCAACTCGGAACGAAAAAGATTTGAGTAAAGCTAAAAGACTCACGCAGCTTTATACAGATTGTTGCATATTTCTCAATTTCATCTTTCTTCGGCCAGCCTATTTCCTGATGGCCACGCCCACCTCCACCTCATTATTGACTAGAAGTGAGCGGAGGATACTTACGGGACTTTTCCGCTTCGATCTCTGCGGCGAGGCGCCATTCTTTGATCTTGATTTGAGTGGTAAGGTCGGCATTGGGAATGGAGCCGCCTTACATGACCGGTCGAAATATACCAGCGACACAAGGAAGGGTTCGGGTTACGTCTCTGTTACAAACTTTGTGCGCTCGGGTGTGCCAACTTTTGCGTCGGCGCCACGTGTCGGAATGCGGTTGGCCAATCTCACCGTCCCTGCCGCAAGGTCCTCAAGAGTCACGCGCGGGTGAGCACCGTAAATCAAAAGAAAGCGGGCGTTGTTAGCGATGCAAATCGACAACGGATCGGGAGTCGTCATTTCCATGAGGTCAAGAGCGTTGATCGCCATCGTCTTCGCCGTCTCGCGTTCGGCGACCTGCCAGCGGCCAAACTCCTGAGCAAGTTCCAACATCGCCTGCGCACGCACAAGCTTATCTTCGATTTTATCGATGGCGTAACGGGCGGAGTCGTACGCCCGTTTCTGCGCGGCAGAGCGAACAACCCTTGACGATATATCCTCATCACGGCCCTTGGGGCGGTTGGGCGTACCGAGGTTTGAGGATGCCTTCATCATAAGGTCGGCGGCCTGCTCGTAATTGCCTTTGTGCATCGCCGGCGACGCTGCCCAGCCCCAAAAGTAATCTCTTGTTTTGTTGATCCTTGGCGCCTCGGCTTCGGCGATAGCCGCTTCAAGTTTGTCGGCGGCGGCCTCGATGCGGACAATAGCGTCGTCTTTCGCCAGTACATCTTTCGAGAGCGTGGCGCGATAACCGGCAATAGCGGCTTGGGCCTGGCTATAAAGCCCGGCATCGATGGCTTTTATCGTAGGCAGCGCTTGTCTTAGCGGTCGAAGTGTTCGGGTATATGCATCAGGTTTGGCTCCTGGAAGTTCTATGCGAGCAGCCGCGACCAGACATCGGTAGTACCGGACCATCATTAGCACGAAAGCTATGAGCGAACAAATCGAAATCCGACAAAGATTCAACTTGAAATATTCCGGGCGGTTGAATCGCAATGAATATCTTCTCAATGTTAAGAAGACGATGTGCGTGTGCCGCGTCCACGCAGGCAAAAGGCAACCCGCTTATGAGAAAACAGGCTGCGGACAGTGCGGTGGAGAGTCAGAAGCAAAGAGAGATGGTTGCAACGGGATATAGACGAGTCTCAAAAAAGCGTCCCTGCAGCGTCTGCGGAAAGACCGACTGGTGCAGCATTACCACGACTGAAATGATCTCATTCTGCGCCCGTTCGACTCTTAACGCCGATCGGATCAGCCGGTGCGGATGGGGCGTCTACTATCATGAAACATGTGGGTTTGATTTCGACTTCAATCGTCTCTTCAACCGGCCTCCAAAACGCAAAAAAGCACGAATTTCAGAGGAGTTGGCTTCCCCAGCGATCCGGGACAAGGTCTATCGCGAGCTGGTCGGGCTGTCGCCCGCATCCTACGAGATCGTGAACGGACGAGGCGGCCTCTTGGAAAGGTCCATACAAGATCTTGCTCAATATGGAAGTCTTCCGCGAACGGCAGATGGACGGCGAGTATTGACTGAACGGATCGTTGAAGCTTTCGCGAAGGAAGGAACTGGAGTGTCGTTTGCAGGAATACCTGGGTTCTGGAGGGATTCAATGGGTTCGCTTCGACTCTGGAACATGCTGGACTCATTCAATGACTTGATGCTGATTCCGTTCGTCGGCCCTCACGGCCTAATACGCGCCTGTCAGATACGGTTTATGCGTTACGTCCCAAACAGATCAGGACGATACGTCTGGCTATCATCGTTGAAAGAAAGAACCGGCTGCGGCCCTGGCGCTCCTTTGCATCACGCCGATCCGTGTTCGCAAGCGAACCGACCGGTACTGGTCACGGAAGGGGCCTTAAAAGCAGCGACGGCCCAGAGGTTCTTTGCAGAGAGATATGTTGTAGGAAACAGCGGCGTAGCGACTTCGCATCGGGAAATCGTCGCGACCGCCCGGCGAAGACCGTTGGAGATCGCGTTTGACCTCGATAGCTTTGACAACCCGCACGTTTCGCGAGCTCTGGCGGCATTAGTAAGACTTCGCTATTCGGATCAAATCTGTTTCGAATACAGCGACGACGTCCGGATTCTCGCTTGGGACCGGCGCTTTAAGGGAATAGACGAGGCTCTCTTGGCGGGCTCTAAACTGGAATATCTCACCGTTCCTGAATGGCTCAAATACTTGACCCCGGATTGTCTGGAACAGGCGAGCCGTCAACTATCTCTGTAGTAAGGCAATAAACAAGCTGCCGGCACAAAGTATGATGTGTCAGTCTGACGACTGCTCAAGCATTCCCCAAGACCTGATCAGACGGATCGCCGCGATCATTGATTCGGGGAGAACGCTAAATAATCGTGAGCTGCTCGCAAATTGTCGCGATTGGGGAGTCGATGGGTTGGCAACCGATCCGCATCTATGTCATGAGATCGCGGAGACAGCACTCAACTACCTGATAGCGACGAAGTACGGGAAACAACTTTTGTCGTCGGGTGATCCCCGCAGTGCATGCGCCGAAATACTCAGGCCGCTGCAACAAAGGCTGCCGACTCAATCGTGGCGGAGTGCAACTCAGGTGACTTATCAGCAGTTTTCTACGCCGGCACCGATCGCATACCTCGTCGCGTACCTGATGAATCTAACCGGCAGCGATACCGTACTTGAACCATCGTGCGGCACGGGCAGTCTTGCCGTATGGGCAAGAGCGGCCGGAG
>JBGSWW010000095.1:0-12502 GCA_041751735.1 Pyrinomonadaceae bacterium
TTGTTGCCGGTCACGGTTCCATTAGGCACGGTTATCCAGTTTGCCCCATCCCAATACTGGACCTGGAAATCGATCAGAGAGTAGAGGCTCGTGGTCGTCGTCGAATCGGGTGGGGTAGTGTTCTCATAATCGTCTCTCACGGCAAAGACCGATATCTCATCTACCTTCTTTTCACTATTGAAATTCACCTGAAGGAAGTCCGGAAATACTTCCGGCGAATTATCCTTCCAAGCTTTACCGATCGCCCAAACGCGGCTGCCGTCAATCGCGTTCGATGCGGCATCGAGCTCACTTGATGCCGAGGCTGTCCCGCCGTTGGAAGCGAGAGCGTGGTTGCTCCGCGTTATCTGGACCTCAACGTCGCCCCAGGCCTCCAATTCCACGATTCGGCTATGGCCGTCCTGTGATGCGTTATTCACGACCACTCTGATCCTCGATGTCGTGATCTCAGGGAACTCCAGTTTTACCCAGGCCAGGTTGTTGCCGGTCACAGTTCCATTAGGCACAGTTATCCAGTTTGCCCCGTCCCAATATTGGACCTGAAAATCGATCAGCGAATAAAGACTTGTGGTCGTAGTAGAGTCGGGCGGCGTAGTATTCTCATAATCGTCTCTTACTGCAAATACCGATATCTCATCGATCTTCTTTTCACCGTTGAAATTCACTTGAAGGAAGTCCGGAAATTCTTCCGGCGAGCTATCCTTCCAAGCTCCGCCGATCGCCCATACCCTGCTGCCGTCTATCGCATTTGACGCAGCATTGAGTTCCGTTGATCCGGACGCGGTCCCGCCGTTGCTAGAGAGAGCGTGGTTGACACGCACTGTCGGCGGCGGTTCCGGGGTCGGCGCAACAGTAGGTGTCGGAGACGGAGCTACAGTAGCGGTTGGAGACGGTTCAGCAGTCGGGGTCGGAGATGGCTCGACCGTGGGCGTTGGAGAAGGGGCCGGCGGCCCTTCGCCCCACGCCTCTAGTTCAACGATTCGACTATATCCATCCTGCGACGCGTTATTCACGATCACTCTGATCCTGGATGTCGTGATCTCCGGGAACTCCAGTTTCACCCATGCCAGGTTGTTGCCCGTTACCACTCCGTTTGGCACCGTTACCCATCCGGTACCGTCCCAATACTGCACCTCGAAATCGATCAGCGAGTAGAGTGTCGTGGTCGTCGTCGAGTCGGGTGGAATAGGATTCAAATAATCGTCTCTCACGGCAAAAACCGATATCTCATCTATAGTCTTTTCACCGTTGAATTCCACCTGGAGGAAATCCGGAAAATTTCCTTGTGTGCTATCCTTCCATGCTCCTCCGCTAAACCACACCCGGCTGCCGTCGATGGCGGCCGATGCGAGAGATAATTCGCTAGAACCCACCGCCGTCGCTCCATTGGAGGAAAGCGCATGGTTTATACGAGTCGTTGGCGGAGTCGGCGAGGGCGACGGAATCGGTTCCGGTGATGGGGTCGGCGTCGGCGTTGGGGTCGGCGTTGGAGTCGGTGTCGGTTCCGGCGATGGAGTCGGCGTCGGAGTCGGAGTCGGCGTAGGTGTCGGCGGCGGCTCGTCGAGCTCGATGCCCCAGGCCTCCAATTCCACTATTCGGCTATAACCATCCTGGGATGCGTTATTCACTACCACTCTGACCCTCGACGTCGTGATCGGCGGGAATACCAGTTTTACCCACGCCCGATTGTTGCCTGTTATGACGCCGTTCGGCACCGTCACCCATTCAGCACCATCCCAATACTGCACCTCGAGATCGATCAGCGAATAAAGGGTTGTGGTCGTCGTCGGACCGGGCGGTGTGGCATTCAAATAATCATCTCTTACGGCAAAGACAGAGATCTCGTCGATCAGCTTTTCACCGTCGAAATCCACCTGAAGGAAATCCGGAAATACTCCCTGCGTATTATCCTTCCATGCTCCGCCGTTCACCCACACCCTGCTGCCGTCGATAGCCGCCGACGCTAGAGATGATTCACTCGAACCCACTGCGGTCCCGCCGTTGGAGGAGCGAGCAAAATTGGTCTTGGTGGTCGATGTATCGCTTGACAACTGATTCGCGGCGTTGTAGTCGTCGTCACCGGCCTGGTTGTAACGGACCGTGCAAGAGCCTATCCCGGTTGCCATTTGGATCGTTGCCGAGTTCGTACCGCCCGTTTGGACAGAGCAATCACCGCTAGCCGTAATGGCCACATCGAGTCCGGACGTTGCCGTCGCCGCCACATCAAAGGTGCTGCCTTGAAAAGCCGTCACAGGCGCAGGCATTGTCACATTAATGGCCTGGTTCGCCTTTTCCGCAACCGTAGCGCTTGTGACCTCAGGCGCCGCGTTAAAATCGACGTTTCCGGCCTGCTTATATTTGACTGTACACGTACCCTCGGCGTCCGTCATCACGATCGTCGCCGAATTACTGCCGCCGGACTGAACCGAACAAACACCGGCTGTTGTGATCGCGACATCAAGGCCCGAGGTAGCCGTTGCGGCCACATTGAAAGTGCTGTTAAACGCGGCGGATGGCGGAGCGGGGGTCGTCACATCGATCGTCTGGTCGTCCGCGTTGGCTGATTCGAGCCGGCTCGCGGCTGCGTTCACTTGCGAGGCGAGAACAGTGCTATTAGGTAGCCCCAAAAAGATCCGGGTAGACTCCAAAAATTGGAGGCGCGATGAAGAACCGGCCGAGTTCGATTCAGCCGCGAAATGGGCGGGCGAAGCTACGATGGCGACACCACAAATAAAGACTGCGGCCAACAATGTTCGCCATTCACTCATTGATCCAATACGTACAAGTTTTTTATTCGACCGAACCATTTATCCTCCAAATACTTCCTTTCTGAACAAAGTGTCGCAGGATGCTTCCGACTGTAGTCCAGAACCTTGATACTGCAAGTTATACGTCCCATACCATAGTGCTCAAACTAAGTGCACGGTATAAAAACGCTATATATTGAAACTCTGCTTTTTTTACCGTACACGCGGACACTATGTGGGACCCCCGTGCAACAAACCAACTTTTTGGGCAAGTGAACTCATTATATAGAGCAGGATTCGCGTAATCAAGTTTTTTCGACGGTCTTAACGTCTGCCGACGAGAAAACCTCAACGAATTGGCATCCACCTCACCATGAACATTGATAAACGAGGATCTGAGTACGATGATCATCCAAATTGCCGCCCAAAGAACATTCGAAGTGGTATTCGCGGTATCCACGGCTGGATGAAGAATGATTTAGCAGGAAGCGTTTTGTATTATTTTGCAATACGACCACAGTCATCGACTCAATGGTGATGGTCGCCCGCTACCTCATTAAGCTTGCTGAGGTCGAGCAGCCGGGAGAATTGGTCAAAATGGAACATCGTTTCGTCTTTACAGTGCTCACAGAAGAACGTAACGTCCTCACCTAGATACATGTCCTTGAGGTGGTAGGCAATAAAACACCCGTAGCACCGCTGTATGCGCTTCCCAAACTCCTGCAGGACCTCGTTACTGTTAATTAACTCCATAACAAAGGTCTAGATTTTAACACAATGCCTGCCGGTCACTGCCCCTGGACACTGACCATGTCTACCGGCTATTTCACCACGCCGCGTTTGGAGCTGAGGATGAATTGGACGAGGCGTTCGACCTCGGCGGAATCGGTGATCTCGGTCTGGATCTTTTCTATTGCTTGAGTCGTGTTGAGTTTGGCGGCGAGGAGGAGGTGAAATGCACGGCTCAGCTTTTCGATCGCATCTCGGCTGTACCCGCGGCGTTTCATACCGAGCGTGTTGAGTCCATAGCACTTGGCATGGTTGCCCTGGATAGTGGCATAGGGCATCGCGTCCTTGACGACAACGGAGTATCCGCCAACGAAAGCTTCTAGTCCGATCCGGCAAAATTGGTGGACACCGGAGTAGGCCCCGATGCTTGCACGGTCGTCGATCTCAACGTGACCGGCGAGCGTTGCGGCATTCGCCATGATGATCTCGTTACCTAATTGGCAGTCGTGTGCCACATGGGCCTGTGCCATGAGCAGGTTATCGTTGCCGATACGCGTGGTTCCGCCGCCGCCGGCGGTTCCCCGGTGGATTGTGACGAATTCCCTGATGTGGTTTCTTTCGCCGATCTCGGTGCCGGTCGCCTCACCCGAATACTTGAGATCCTGCGGTGCGAGCCCAATTGAAACGAAGGGATATACTCGGGTGCTATCACCGATCGTGGTACGGCCCTCTATCACGACGTTGGAATCGAGCCGCACGCCGCGGCCGAGATTTACTTCGTCACCTATAATGCAAAAAGGCCCGATGTGGCATTCCGGACCGATGACGGCCTTATCACTGACAACAGCGGTTGGGTGAATAGTGTCTGTCATTCGAGCGCCGTGCATCAGATCGTCGACCCGTTGTCCTCGTGGTCTCCGATCTCGTCGGGCTCAACGGAAGTCGAATCCAGCGGGTGTTTTCGATTGATCAGGAATACGAAGATCACCAATACAAGGACAGGCAAGATCGGGCCGATCGCGCCGCTTATTACCGAGATCACGAGGCCTATCACGCCGAGATTCTGTTTTCCTTTCTTTCGTCCAAAGAAAAGGAGGAAGAGCCCTACAACGATCCCGAGGCCAATGCTAACTATCGCGATGTATAAGAGTGTGTTCGGCGTGATCTCCATTAGTTTTATACCTTAGGCCGGTCCGAGATGATCGACAGAATTTCAGCCTCCGCCGTTACATGGCCGTCGACGGACGCGATCCCTTTCATTTTTTGGACCTTACTCCCTACCCGCATCGCGGTCACTTCAAGCCGGAGCGTATCGCCCGGCACAACTGGCCGGCGAAACTTGGCATTGTCCATGCCGCTAAAGAAAGGGATCTTGTCCGATCGGTCGTCGAATTCGCGAAGCACCAGGATCGCCCCAACCTGGGCGAGGGCCTCGATCTGAAGCACCCCCGGCATCACGGGAACACCCGGGAAATGTCCGGCAAAAAAGTACTCGTTCGCAGTCACTTGCTTGATCCCGACGATACGCACACGCGGCTCAAGTTCGACGATCTTGTCGACCAGAAGAAACGGGTACCTATGAGGAAGAATAGCCTGTATTGCGACAGAATCGAGGATGGTCATAGTTTCCAGGGCGAACAGATACGTATAAGCGAAAAGCCGGTAAAATGCAATTTCACCGGCCTTCCGTTAACTTAACACGATCCTTTCCTGACGCTATTTAGGGGCAGCAGTCGTCGCGGTGGTTGCCGGACGAGCGTTGTAGAAGGTGATAAAGTCTTTCGTGATATTCGCCGTACCATCAAGCGCGAGGATAGCATTTGCATTGGCAAGAGCCGCTATATCCAGAACGACGGCATAGCCCTTTTGCTTAGCGTAATCCTGGATCGCTCGACTGATATCCGCAGAAACGGGTCCCAGGACCTCTCCGCTACGTTTCTCAACAGCAGCGTCATATTCCTTTTTCTTGAATTCAAATTCACGCTGCAGTTTCTGCCCTTCGTCCTGCTTTTGAGCCACGGTCTGCTGGTTGACCGGCACACCGGCCGGAACGTTGGTTGCAGTCCTGATCTCCTCGGCGATCTTTTGAAGTCTGGTCTGAAGCCCGGTCAATTCTGTCACGCGGGGCTTCATCTCGGTATCGAGTGCCTTGAGAGCGTTATTATATTTTGTCACGCCGTCTTTTTCGTCGGCGAACATACCTGTGTCGATCCAACCGATCTTTGCTGCGGCCGGCGCCCCGCCCTGTCCAAATGCTGCAACAGCGAAGATGGAGGCGAATACCAGGCTCACGGCGATCGTGCTAATTCTTTTCATTATGTTGTAAAACTCCTTAAACTTCGGAAAGGTCTATAACCTATTCTTTATACTTATCTTTGAAACCTTTTTCTTGAATACTGTTGCCTTCGCATTAGAAAAAAAGAAAGCCAATGGTAATTAAAAGCGATTTCGTTGTCAATTTGGACGTTTAGAACGTTCGCCCGACAGTGAACCTGAAACCATTTCGTTTGCCGGGCAAAAAGATCCCGGGCAATTCCTCGGTAACTCCAAGTTTGGCATTTGGATTGTAAAAATATATGAGGCGGAACGGAACATTTACCACCGGAACCTGGACACGCAGTTCAACACCGACGCTCGATTTAAAGTCTTTGATTCCTGCAAACTTAGCGTCCGGGACCCTTAGCAGCGTGTTCTGCTGGACCTCGCCGCGGAGAAATAGCTGCTGGACCTGCGGCGACAGGCTGGTCGGGCATCCGAAACGGTTGCCGCGGCAAAATTCGTTTATGTAGTCCGTTTTAGTCACAACACGGCTGCGGTAATACAGGATGCTCCCGAAGCTGCTTTCGAGGACCGGCGTATTGATCAGCCCAAGTGCCGTAAGACGTCCGGGGCCGAGTAAGGTCTCGTCAGGGAAGAACTCGCTGTTGATGACCTGTGTGTCAGCCTTGCGCAAGTTAAACACCGAACCTACATCGGCAAAAAAGGCCATCGTTGCTGGGCCAAATATCGGAATACGGTACTCGACATTCGCAAGCAGCTGGGTGTCGCCGCCGATGAAACGATAATTTCGCGAAAATAATGCCGGGTTTGCTCCGCCTGCTCCGGTCACCAGGCCGAGTGTGGCCAGCTCAGCGCGGTCACGTGCATTCAGGCCCGTATTTTCATCGGGCGTGCCCGAGGCGTTTGCGGTAACCACCACATTACGTGAAGTCACATAGGTGTCGAATGGGGCTACCGGGCTAATGGCCCTGGACTCATACCCGCGGATGTCATTCTCACTGCCCAGAAAAAATCGTTCATATGCCGGAACGCCGCCGATAAACGAGATAGAGTTTGCGTTACGGATCGTGTCCGATACCGACCAGGTGCCGATAGTTCCGGCGAGAATGCGATATGCGAGCACGTGCGGATTCTGCGACCGCTTATTCCTCATCGGAATAAAGTGCGAATATTGTACCGATGGTGAATACGTGCGTACATCGCCGCCTAGCCCGGCAAAGCCGAGGCTGATCGAGAGCGATTTACCCCGAGCGGTGTCGATGCCGTTGGACGACGGCTGACGGGTATCGTAGACAAAAGTCCCGGTTATGCGGCTCGTAAGAATATTCGGCTGGCGATAGATGACCGGGATAACTGCCGAGGGGTCACCACTCTCATTTACCTCAGGGTCCTCGATACTTGTGGCTGAGATCTGATAAGTCAGGCCAATACGCGAAAACTGAGTAAACTGCCGCTTCTTGAAGAAAAGCTCCGAAAGCGGCGCGGTGGCAAATACATTGGCCCCATAGGTCTTCTGGGTAAACAAATAGCTTTCGTCTGTTTGGATCTGGCCAAGCGGATCGAATAGCTGATCAAGCAGGTCTTGATTCTGCGTAAGGAACGTACCTTCTCCAAAGAAGCGGTAGCGGCTGGCAAACAGAGAAAAGCCAACCGAAATGGGGCGGTCACGGAAATAGGGTTCTTGATATGAGAACTGCAGACTTTGCTGGCGATTTCCGGCCCCTACGTTGAACGAGAGCACTTCGCCGCGGCCTGCGAGGTTATTGGTCGAATACTCGAGGCCAAAGAATGAGCCGCCGATCCCCGAGACACCACCGTTGAAAGATATCTGCTGGCGGCCTTTCTCCTTCACTTTGACGATCAGATCGACATCGCCCTGTTCTTCGGCCGTGCGGATCTCGACATCCTGGTCCTTATCGAGCGGATCGAAATACTGGGTTTGGTTTAGCCTTGCGATCGAGATATCCAGGTATCGCTGGTTGTAGATATCTCCTTCATTCAGGAGGAACTCTCGCCGCATAACCTTGTCACGTGTAAAGGTATTCCCTGTGAATTCAAGGCGGCGAAGTGTGAACTGTTTGCCTTCATCGATATTAATGGTGATGTCGACGATACCCTCGTTAACGTTTGTAGGATGGTCCTTAAAAACCGGGTCAAATTCCGCCGAATACTGGACAAAACCCTGATCGCCGTATACTTTTTTCAGATCTTCGTAAACGGCGTCCTGAAGCCGTTTGCCGTTCGCAATTTCGCCTGTCCTAAGACCTACAAAACCAAGGATCTGCTGTTCCGAGAAGATAGAGTTTCCTTCGACCTTCAAGTCGCCGACGCGAAATACCTTACCCTCGGTAACCGGCACGATGATCTTCAAAGTGTCGTCAGTCGAGGTGACAAGCGGCAACGGGAAATTTTTCAGTATGGAGAAACCGGTTCGTTTGAGTCCTAGTCCGACCACCTCGGGTTCGCCAATCCTCGCCTGGAAATACCCCTTGGACCACATGTAGGCACGGACGTTTCGCTGGAGATCAGCCTGAAGCTTTTCCAGGTGAAGGATATCTTCACCCTTGAATCGAGAAACGAGCCCCGTCTCTTTCACATACTGAAGGGCGCCCCGAAGCTCGCTGTCCTTAAAATGCTGATTGCCCTCAAAATCGATCTCGATAATTCGCGAACGATTACCCTGCTCAATATTGAACGTCAGGGCGATCGAGGTCGCCGAAACTTCGTCCTCCGTAACAGTGATCGTGGCATTCGGAAAGCCCTTGGCGGCAAGCATTTCGCGCAAGGTACGGATGGCCACACGAGACTTTACGGGGTCGTATACAGATTCTTTCGAGATACCCACGCGGCGTTCGCGAAAGGTTTTGAGAATATCCGCCTCGGCTATTGCCCCCGAACCTTTGAACTGGAGGTCCCGAATAATAGGAAGCTCACGGACTTCGAATATTACATTCACTCCGCCGCGAATGCCGTCCTCGGTCAGCACACGAGTGGCGGTCTTGTCGAAAAAGTTTAGCGAAAGCAGCTCTTTCAGATCACGCTCGAGAGCAGCGGGGTCGTAAGTATCTCCCGCCCTGGTCCTAATATAGTAAAGCAGGTCTTCGTCGCGGAGCCGTCGATTACCCTGTATGTCAACACTTTCGACGATCTGCTGAGTTGTAAAAACTCCGGCAGAGGTGGTGAATGAACCGGTGCCCGCTATCGCCGGAATCGCTGCTGAAAATAGCACCAGTACAACGAATCCAAGTGCGCGAAATTTATACATAAACCGGGAATTTCCTTATGAATGCAAATCAAACCAAGTCACTAAAGCCAATGATCACCATCTTCTTGCCTTCCAATACGGGGCCAGGAAGAGAAAATGGCGATTCGACATCGGTTTTAACTTGGCACTTTGATTCTGCCATACCGATGCAGGTTGCCCTTTCAGGCGCGTCTCTCAAACTTACAAATTATACAGGGGTTTAGGCAAAAATAGAAAAGTCCGGCAGGCGCAGCGATCCCACGATCACGTGAAAGGAGGTGACCGATGGCCGATTCATTTTCAGTGGCCAAGGTCAAGCCTTTTGAGTCAGTTCCTTTGCAGGACTTTTTGCACGAATCTCACGAAAAGTGAGTCGGTCGCCGTCGAGAGAAACTTCGACCGTGCAGTCACGTTTTATCTGCTCCTGAATTAAGGCCTCAGAAAGTTCATCTTCGACGTGTTTTTGAAGCGCACGTTTTAGTGGGCGAGCTCCATACTTGCGGTCAGCACATGTTTTGTCGATTAGCCATCTGCGTGCTTCCGGTGTCAGTACCACTTTGATGTCGAGGCCCTCGACGATCTTGTTGAGCTTATCCACCTGAAGCTCTACTATCCTAAGCAGGTCCTCATCATTGAGCTCATCGAATATTATGATCTCGTCGAGGCGGTTAATGAATTCAGGCTGGAAGGTCTGTTTTACCTGCGACATGACCTCTTCCTCCATCTTCTCGCGCGACTTGTCGGCATTTGCCTGGAAGCCGAGAGTTCCGCGCTTCTGAATAACACGGGCGCCGAGATTTGATGTCATTATAAAGATCGCATGTTTGCAATCGACCGTCTGGCCAAGCGAATCCGTCAAAATACCATCCTCGAAAACCTGGAGAAGTACATTGAAAAGATCGGGATGAGCTTTCTCGACTTCATCGAAAAGCACGACTGCGTAAGGCGATCGGCGGAGTTTTTCAGTCAATTGACCGCCCTCCTCGTGCCCGACATATCCGGGAGGTGAGCCTATGAATTTGGAAACGGAGTGTTTTTCCATGAACTCACTCATATCAAAACGGATAAGGGCCCTCTCGGACCCAAATAGATATTCCGCAATAGAACGAGCAACCTCGGTCTTTCCGACACCGGTCGGGCCAAGGAACAGGAATGAGCCCACCGGGCGTCCAGGGTTTTTCAGGCCGGCACGCGATCGGCGGATGGCTCGAGCAAGTGCTGAGATGGCTGGGCGCTGCGAAACAATTCGCTCGTGAAGCGCCGTTTCGATCGTCAGGAGTTTCTCAGCCTCTTTTTGTTTGATCGATGTAACCGGAACGCCGGTCCACCGTGCCACGACATCGTCGACGTCGTCTTTTGTTACTTCAACAGCAAAAAACGAATCTTCGAGTGACCGCAATTCATAGGATATTAGCTGGTCTTCGTTCGCCGCGGCCCGTTTCCAGTTTTCGACCGTTTCCTTCCATGACGGTTCTCCGCGGTTTTCGTTCTGATATCTTAGTTTTGCACGCGCTCCTGCCTCATCCAGAACGTCGATTGCTTTGTCCGGCAGGAACCGATCAGGGATGTAACGACTTGACTGGAAGACGGCCGCAGCAAGGGCATCTTTAGAATAACGAAGCTGGTGAAAAGCCTCGTAACGTTCGACGATCCCCTCAATAATCACCAGCGCCTCAGCCTCTGTTGGCGGCTCGATCTTAACTGCCTGGAATCGCCGTTCGAGAGCACGATCCTTTTCGATAGTTTTCCTAAACTCGCCGGGAGTCGTCGCCCCGATACATTGAATGTCACCGCGCGATAACGCGGGCTTCAGGATATTTGCAGCATCGAGTGTACCTTCAGCCGAGCCGGCGCCGACCAAAGTATGGAGTTCGTCGATGAAAACGATATTCTCGCTGCTCTCTTTAAGCTCGGCCATTATCTTCTTAAGCCGCTCTTCGAACTGGCCGCGGTATTTGGTCCCCGCAACTACTAACGAGAGGTCAAGCGAGAGTATCCGTTTGTTCTCGAGAAATGTCGGCACGCTCTTATCAACAATACGTTGGGCGAGGCCCTCGACAATGGCCGTCTTGCCGACCCCGGATTCACCGATCAAAACCGGATTATTTTTGGTCCGCCGGCAAAGGATCTCGATAATTCGTTCGAGTTCTGGCTCGCGCCCGACCAATGGGTCGAGACGTCCCTCTGCTGCCTCAACCGTGAGGTCGCGCGTAAATTCCATCAAGCCGGGCGTTTTCGAATTCTCCTTGTTAGCAGCAAGGACACCGGGAACGCCGCTCTGCCGCGACATCTCATCGCGGACATCCTGGAGCCGCAGTCCATAGCCAAAAAGGATCTCGGCCGCAACGCTTTTTTCCTCGCGGACGATACCCAGCAAAAGGTGCTCGGGGCCTATATGGCGGTTTCTTAATTGCCTGCTTTCGTCGTTTGCGTAGAAGAGTATCTGCTTGGTCGCAGCGGAAAGATGGAGCTCCGATGTTTGCGGGATACGGTCACGAAGGACGATCCGGTCCTCAACATCACGCCGGATCGAATCCACAGTAAGAACATGTCTGAACGGAAAGAACCTTGCCGAGAGCGTTTTGTCTTCTCTCATTAGCCCGAGCAGTATATGCTCTGGTGCTATTACCTGCGAACCGTATTGGAGAGCCTCGTACCGAGCAAAGAAGATCACTCGTCGGGACCTTTCCGTATAGCGTTCAAACATAAAGATTATAAGAACCGCATTCTCGCTAACGGACAATTATAGCGAATAATCAGCGGACGCAGCTAATTTTTTCAAGACTTGATCTATTCGGGCTTCCCCCTAATATAGTTTCAAAAGGCCGTGGAATCCAAGAAAAATGATCAGATTCAGCAAGAGATAGTTGCTTACGTTGTAGGATCTTAGTGTGCGAGGTCGGAGCCCGGTTCGAGGTCCAGGTCTGCACCGCCAGGAACCTCTCGAACGACCTTCTGGTCCCCGCTTCTGATGGCGTTGATAGCCGTTCCTGCCGGAGCCAGCTCGACCCTGGAAGTTAGAACGCGGGCTACGCGGGCCGGCAAGATCTTTGGAGCAATGCCGGCGATCGAATTGGCAAGGCCGACAATATCGCCGCCGCCGGACCAATGCATGCGAACGACCCCTTCGTCGGTCCGATTGATCAGACGTAGGAGCGTCAAAGCAACCACATAAATATCATCGACCTGCCCGATAAATGGGAACACGTCCGGGATAAAATCGATAGGTGAGATCACGTAGACAATAGCCGCCAGGAAAAGGGCTTTTTCTGCGTTCGGCACACGAGCATCTTTCAGCAGCCGGCCGAGCAGCATCACCATGTTTGGAAGAAACATTAGAAAACCGCTCATCCGGCTTTTCAGCTCGGTCTTTTCACGTTTTTTTAACCGTTTTTCGGGCACGCGTTTTTCGCTCATGATCGTGTCTACCTCGTATTTGCAAGTCTATGAACAACGTGCGGATAGTGCAAGTTCCGCCTCTTTGAGTTGTATGATAAATTCA
>JBGSWW010000096.1:0-9554 GCA_041751735.1 Pyrinomonadaceae bacterium
AAAAGACATTCTGGCATCAACTTCCAGTGTAGCCTCGGAGTTTTCAGAATTCTCATTTCTGGGACTAACCAGCGAGCCTATCCATCGCCCAATTTTCACGTCTGCGGAGATCACGGCACTTGAGACCCGGGCTTCCAACACACCAAACAAAAAGGAAGCGGCCCGCTTGGGAAAGATCGTGGAATCGACAGCCAACGACCGGCAGCGCTCGCTTAAAGAGATCCTTGCCGACTTCGAGAATCTTCCTATGGCCCAAGCGAATGAGCGGGAGCGGGACGTTGTGAGCCCGACGCCAGCGGATCGCATCGACGATGTTGCGGCCCAGCAGCACGAGCAAACGGCAGGCAAAGAAGGGAGAATCAAACAACCTAAGTTTAGCGGCCATTCCCGGTAAGTCCGCGAGGCATTCTAGGGCACAACGATTGCACTCATTCCACGTCGGAGGCGGTGAGGGTGTCCATTTTGGTTCACCGACGCGGAACCGAATGCAAATGGATCTCAGCAATCAGGTAATTGCACGCATCGACGGAGATGGGGCGGAACAGCTACCCCGGCGGACACTAGATCTCGAGAATATCTATACGCCGGAGCTTGGTCTACTTTCGCTCCGGCGGATTGAAATCGCACCAAGAGGCTCGGGTCGTGATACCGCTCTCGTCGCGTATTCAGAACGGCTCAGGCAGGGTTACCGAGCGAACGAAGGCGGCATTCGGGACGGCATGCTCAAACTGGGCGAAGCCTACCGCAGCGGTCAGACAATTGCCGTCTCATGTTTCTGCCGGGCCGGCGAAATGTGTCATGCGGATGTGGTCAAGATGGCGATCGAGAAGGTCGGCAGATCGCTCGTTCAAGAAGCTTCGCATCACAGACCGTCAGAAGTTGCCGCACAGGCCATCACCGATCGATTTCCAAATCCCAGGACGCAGCGGGCCGTAAATGAAATACTTTCTGTCGGGAGATCAGACCTCCTACTTGCAAACCTCGAAGATACCGAGGGAAGAAATAGGAGCGAGCACGCATCGCACCTGAACCGGCAGTCGCAGTTCGTAAGAGATCTATACGAGCGAGGTGCCGTCGTCCGCGATGGCGTCCTAATCACGCCGCAGGAAAATCCTGCAACTTCCCGGCCGCTTGCGGTAGCCGGCATGGAGTATGCCGTAAAAAGACTGACGCCGCTTGTAAACGAGTCCAGAGCAAAGGACTTGGCGCCGCAGATCGTGGAGTACGGATCGAAAATCGCCGGGGCGTCAGCCGACCGGGATACTCAAATTAAGGTCTTCAATTGGGTCTACGAGGCTCTTGAGGGACGTGACGACCTGCTCAAAGCTGATGCTAGGGTTCCTCAAATCGAAACCAAGGATGAACGATTCGAAAGAACCCTAAACGAGATCGCAAGTCTCGCCAAAGAAATGAGCAGGCTAGAGCCTTCAGACAGGTCTTTTCAGGGCGAGCAGATGATCGAGCTCGACAAAATCGAGCTGGAGCTAACTGACGACAGCCTCGCCCGCGAAAGGGTCTACGAAGCTGGAATCTATCCGCAGGAACATGCAGAGCCGACAGAATCAGACCATACCACCCTCGGCATTCAGGAATTCGAGCGGGTAGAACTTTACGACACAACCCTTTCACGGCTCGTCGGCAATATGTCGAACGAAGAACTTGAGAAATGGGTAAACGTGAGACTTCCGGTCCTTGACGAGATGCTGGAGAGCGGAACGCCGGTCGACGCGATCCTGAAGCCTTTTCAAAACGGGATCTACCAGGCGGTAAAACACGATCCGGTGAACAAGAAGGAGGCAGTCGACGACCTCAGATTTGCATCCGCCTACTTAAAGCACCAGTTAAAGCAGCCTGAGTCGAGGCTACGGCATTTCAATCCCCGCTACCGGGACTATGCGGCGATGCTCGAACGGGCCGCATCAAGGGAAGAAGTGATCGATGCCGCATCCCGTGTTCGACTTGAAAATGCTCAGCTCGGTTTTCGATGGAACGATCTGTCCAAGGCCGAGAAAGCCGAAACTCCCCGGCCACTGACCTCAAAAGAGATGCAGTTCCTTTTTACCGAGGCCTCTCCTCGTCACTATACATCCCAAATGACGGCCGCCCGTCTGGCCTACCTCAATGCTGGAGATGCCGCGAGAACAAAGACCGACGCTCTCATGCGCGGCGAGATCGTACCGAGCAACGAGGCGGTGCAGTTGGTCGAGAGCCTTGAGTCGCGTATGGAGCGAAAGGAGCCGAAGGATTCGCTCTCCGCGACGAAACACTTCCTGCAAAGCCTCAAAACGCCAAATGATGACCTGCGATACAAGAATTCGTTCGATCACCGCGAGGTCTACCGAAAGCTGCCGCCGGCCGAGCGCGACTTTATTTATCAGCAGGCTGTGTTGCAGAAAGAAAAGCTTGAATCGAGAATTGTGGGTGATGATTCGACCGGTCGATCAACGCGTTCGGGAAACGAAAACATTACCGAAACGGTCAACGCCTTTCGATCGGGAATCAAAGCCGAGATCATAGGTCTTTTTGAAGAAAAGTCCCACGCTGACAATACAAATCTCAGCGAGCAGATCGGCACAATAATAGAGAAGAATCTCGAGAGAATCGGATCAAAGGGAAGAGACTTGAGTACTTTCCAACAACTTGGCCGCGAACTGGGCGAAAGCCTCGCCTCCAGAGAGGTGCGGGAACGAGAGCCCTACGCGTACAGCGTTCAACGCGATTCGACGGTGGCGGCAGTCAACCGGAAACTGCCTGTTGAGGCAAAAATTCGCTAAACCCGTAGACCTGACGCGAAAGATTGTAGTTCGAAGGAATTTACGTCTTCCCGAACAGGTCTGCAAATAATACGCGTGGACGATTATTACGATCTCCTTCTTATTACGCAGTTAAA
Source organism: Pyrinomonadaceae bacterium (assembly GCA_041751735.1). Taxonomy (GTDB): domain Bacteria; phylum Acidobacteriota; class Blastocatellia; order Pyrinomonadales; family Pyrinomonadaceae; genus OLB17. The sequence continues at coordinate 2,891 of JBGSWW010000096.1, forward strand.
CTCAGAGCGGTCTAGCTTGTTCACTGTTCACCGTGTGAACAAATTCACCGCTTGAACAGATTTAAATAGGTACACCTGGTCGCTGACCCAAACGAAAAGCGGGTCGCTGCGGTGGAATAGAATATCGTTGATAATACCGCCGAACTCGGCTGTCCTCGATGCCAGCGGAGACCGCTCGCAGGGGAGGATTTTTCAACGATGACATTGGATCAGGCCTCGATTCGTAAGGAGCGCCGTTAACCAATAAGGCACGGCAGATCCACGGTATCGCCGCGGGCAAACCTTAGTTGTTCCCGACCACACTCTGTACACTCGGTGTCGGTCGTCGGTTCAACAAGCATTCTCTTTTCGTTAAGAAAGTGAAGGTGCTCGTAACGAACAGGCATCTCACCACGTAGATTTAGGTAGTCCAGAAGGAAATCATTAACAGCGTGAGATGCTGCAACCGCATTCAGCGTAATGACGCTCGGATTAGGTTCTTCTACACCATATGCCTGATCTTTGCGTTCCTGATCCGACTTTGCCTCCTTTGCAAGTAGTGTCGGGTCGATAAGTTCGTTGCACCACAAGCAGCCCTGACTCGGTCGGACTGGTCGATTAACGCTGAACAAATCAAGAATATTACCATCAGGATCTGTTGAAATCTTTGCCCCGATCTGGACGCCGGGTATTAGATATTGATGCACAAGAGCATTGAAGACGAGCCTCGCTCTCATTGAATCGGCCGCAAGAACGAGGAAATCACATCCAACCAGTCTCTTCGCTATTGACTCCTTTGCGACGTCATCAATTAGGGCTTCGATGTCAGCATGCGAATTGGCCTCCAATATCAACCTGCAGGCAATACTCATTTTGGTTGACTTTCCGATTGCATCTGCAACTGAGGTCCCGACAATTCTCGATAAATTCGATAGCTCTACTATATCGTCGTCAACAAGTACAAAGCTTCCAACCCCCAAGCGAGCCAAATATTCAACCACCAGGCTGCCTGCGCCTCCAAGACCGATTATCCCGACCTTAGTTCCCTTGAGCCTTCGTTGTCCGGCCTTTCCCAAAAATCTAATTTGTCGATCGTAAGTCTCTACAGTCTCTGATTCGGGATCATGGGATGGTGTAATAGAGCGTATCGAGCGCCCGACCACCGAGAGTTTTTGTAAAGACCTCCGGCCCCCATCCGGCATCCATAAATCTGCCTGCATAGAATTGCGCCCACACACGAGAGCCCCTACGGGCATACCCTTAGCAATCTGCAATAGTGCGGGGTATCCGCGCTCATGTGACTCCAGATCAATGCGGCTGAAATCTACATACCGATCACTAAAATGATTGTGGATAGCGAGATAGACGAGGCGCTCGTCGCGCGCGCGCGTTATCATTCGATGAATGAATTCTGGAGCAAGCGCCCGATATCCAATCTTGCCCTCGACATAATCCGTGCCCTCTTCGGCGATGTGGAGTTCTCGGACGGTTAGAATCGGTTCGCTACCGCTATTGGCGATGCCTGCTAGAGCAACCGCTCCATGCTCATCCTTATCCCCAGGAAAACAGTGATACATTAGTCGGTCATAATCCAATGCCGTGATTCTTACTTGACAATAATTCTTCATATCAGCTGCTCCATAAAATCGAGCACTTTTAAAATCTTCGCTGTTGCCTTTTGCGAGCCCGCCTCGGCGGCCGCGTTTCGCCGCGAGATTTGAATTGCAGACCGCCCTTCAAAGTTGTGGCCGTTCGTAATGGGAGCAGCAAAGGGAACCCCATCAACCCGAGTAACGTCTGCCCCCATAAATACTGGATAAATGTCAGCATACGGGTACTGGGCTGGGATATGAAAACCGAACCACGTCGAAGCGGGACTATATCGATTTCCAAGCGAAACAGGTTCCATGATTACCCGTGCACCGCCTTGTCCGTCCTCATTAATTGTGAACACAGCGGATTCAAATTGGCGTTTCAGCTCGTCGACCGCTGCGGAAACCTCGTTCTTCATTTGTTTATGAATTGTCGTCTGGCGCAATCGCAGTGAACTTCATATGAGGCCTTAGTTTTACGGTTTCGTGATCGGCAATCTTTCTGCTGGTCCCATTCGGAAGCTCCTCAATCAACATGAAATTTTGTTGAATATGGACGTTTTGTGCGATTGCGGCGCTTTTGATTTCTGCGCCGGTCGCTGTCGCCCCTTCCATCTTGACCTCTTGCTCGTTTACCAATATACGGATCGGCGGTCGGCCCTTTTCCTTGTCTTTTTCTTTTTCTTTTGACATTTATTCTCCTTGCTTTTATGAAATTAAATTGCTATTCTGCAATTCGAGACAAGTTTATCGGATTCCAATATAGAAAGTCAATTGCTTTTTTGCAATCATATGAAAACCGACAATAATAGTAAGGGATTTGACGGAGATGCGTTCTACCGGGCACTCGAGGCATCAGTGAATTCTAAGAATAAGACTTGGAAAGAAGTGGCCGAGGAAACCGGAATTAGTGCTTCGACATTGACAAGGATGGCTCAGGGAAGACGGCCGGATGCCGCTAGCTTGGCGGCTCTCTCCGCATGGGCGGGATTGAACCCATCTGACTTCGTTACGGCCGCATATGCGACCCGCCGAAGAGAGTCGATTTCACAAATCTCCACCCTGCTTAGGTCAGATCCCAACCTAGATTCTCGATCCGCCGAGGCGGTTGAAGCTATCGTAAGGGCCGCTTATGAACGTCTTCGGAGGGAACCTTAGGCATCGGCATCTCGCGTTTTCGTCGTTTAGCGCCTTCCATTTCCCTGAGTAAAATCCGAGCAGCAAGGCGCTCACGATTCTCCACAGCCTTTACAACCTCTGGCACGACGGCGCTAACCTTCTTTTTGAGCTCTTCTATTTTCTTCGCATCGGGTTTGTGACCGTGCATCCGGTCAAAAGTTGATGTTTGTTTGCGCATGTCTCACCTCTGTATGTTTAGCGGAGGAATAACTTATTAGCGAACTGCTCTAAGATTAACCTCCATTCGAGTCAATACAAAACCAGCCTGACCTGGAAACTCAAGCACCTTCACACTATCGACGGGCAGTAGGCCAACCTGATCGCGGTTAAATACGAGAGCCTTCTCAACCGTTTGGAACAACCATAAGGGTACTTCCTCCGTCACACTAGCCGAGGCGTCAAGAATAGCTCTGGCGGTAACCCGTTGTGCAATCCAGTCGTCCTCAGTAGCAATGTCGACAACCCAAATAAACTGTGAAAAAGGCATATTCATGATGTTTTCAAAAAGTTGTGGATCGTACGCAGATTGGTTCTCGCGCACAAACTTTCGGTATGCCGCACCCGTCGTAACAAAGTAGCGAACGATCGCGTCGCCTTCAGCCGGCAAATCTAGAAAAGCATCAAAGTCAAATAGGGTGGTCATTTGCTCTTCCACGGCTTGAGCCGGATAAAAGAGTTTTTCTGGAAGCGGAACAATAAATGCATCGATGTGCTCTTCGGCGCTATAAGGATGTGCAGGAGCCGAAGGGCCACGCGAGGGAATCGACAAATATGGCATGTAGTTGTCGTCAACAACCAGTAGGTGTTCGATTTGTTCCCAAGCGAATCTGGTTACGTTGTTGTGTGGAGCGAGGCCTTCTCGCCATCGGTAGCCCACGACGGCGACGGCATGCCCAGGTAGCGACACGAACAATGGGAATCCGGACTCGATATATGCAACCATTTGTCGGAAGAAAGAGGTATCGATTGCATATTGATCATCGTGCGCGACAAGTAATGGGAAGACGCCCGCTTGGTGAAAGACGCGATCCGCTTGCATAATGTCTAGCCCCAAAGATGGTGCCAAACCACCTGGGCTGAAGGGATGCGCCATGTTTGTGATGTCGTACAGTAGGTGCTCCCGGTAGGCTGAGAACCGTTCACTAAAATGGCGGAGTATGGCCCAGCACGCGGCGTGAGCACAGCGTGAAATATCCCTGTGTTGTTGCATCCATGGAAATCCGCAAACCTTGAGTTTGTAGCCGAGCACATGCACCTTATGCCACGCGTCAATAACCCTTCCTTCAGCTCCGAGAACTACATCAGCATTGATTACACTGCGGCCTATCGTACTTACTCCGGTCGGTCGGAGCACCATGTATCCAAAATAGTGGTCTGTAAAATTAACATCCCCGCTATAGGCCTTTTCGTACGAGAGCTTAAGAGTTACATGGTCATAACAAACTGTAAGGTCAAAGAAATGAAGACGAACACAATCGGCGCGGTAATACAAGCCCTTCTTTGAGTAGAAGTTATAGTAGCTGCTCCGATAATCTTTATCGACGTAATTAGCTTCCACGAGTACAGCCTTGACAGCAGGAGACAGTCCACTTTTGAGCATTTCCGCAACCGCCCCTGGGGCATATTCAGAATCCACACATTCGGAAAGCTTGTCGAAGTCATCGTTCGTATCAAGGGAAATCCACGTGTACGCAGATATCCTTTCTTGATCCGCTTCTAGAACCTCATTCTGCACTTCTGGAATTGCATCCATAAAGTAGGTGACATGGGCCTCAAGGGCAAGCACATCCTATCGTCGTTTGCGTGGCTGCGGCTCGATGACCGTTAAGTCACCCTATGTCTTTTCCTTAACATGGGTTTCCGACATATTAGCACGAAAAAGCCCCAGGCAGTCACTAGACAGGGGATGGAGATTTTTCAATAGTGACCGGCCGAGCTACGGTAACCGGGCGGTGCGGAAGTCTTCGGGTATGAGGAAGGGTTCGGTGATGGCGAGGATGTCGAGGGTTTGTCGTGAGGCTGGCGGGGCGAGGGGTTGAGGTAGAGGTAGTGCCCGACGGTGGCTTGGGCATTTGGGCGAATGGGGTCGCGAGGGAAATCCCAGCGGGTGGCGAGGATCTCGGCGGTGGCTCCCGGGGGCGATCTGAAATCCTAGGGTGAAGCCGTGCTAGAGGCGCCTGTGCGCGGCTATCTCATCCTTGGTCAATCGCAGAAAGCGGGCGGCGTTGTTGTAAAAGATATCTCGCTTTTGTTTCGCCGTAAGGAATGGTGCCTCTTCGATCGAGCGGATCGCGGGCTCGATGAGGCCGGGCCAGACCATTTGGTCGGAGCGGAACATTACACGCTCGCCATAACCGTGATCGATGAAGCCGCAGAGAAACCGGTAAAACCCGGCTCGCGGTTCGACGTTATTGAGCATGCTTAGTTCGACATAGACCTGCGGATGCGTGAACAGAAGGGCGAGCAGGTCGTCAAGAAACGGGTAACCGGCGTGCATGATGTAAACACGTAGCTTAGGGTGGCGGACGAGCATGTCTTCGAGGGTGAGCGGACTTTGAAGGCGGGCACGGTATTTCGGGTTCCCCAGGTATGGCTCGCCCGGCCCGCCCGGGCCGAGGTGGATGCCGATGGGAATATCCAGCTCTTCGGCGAGCGACCAGTAGGGCTCCATTCGCGGATCGTCGGGCGAGATGCCGCCGTACATATTCGTTATCTCCGCAAAAACCCGGACCTTTCCCGACCGGTGGAGGACGCGTATCTCTTCGGGCGAAAGCGGTTTGAACTCCCCGGCCTTATCGGCCGACGAAGCGGTGCCGGTGGCTTTGTCGAGCCGAAAATCCAGGCCGGCGATGAATCGTCCCGGAGCGGCCTTGACCCATTGATCTACGAGCTGTGGATCGTATCCGCCGAGCATTCCGACCATCCTAAACCGCTTCATTTCACCGATCACCTTGCTAAAGAGCTCGTCGTCCGTCATGGGCGACACTAACAGCTTGCACGGCGGCGGCCCGGCCATCGAGCCCAGCGAGTCGCCAAAGCTTTTGGTCTGATCCCAACCCGGCATAGTACGAACCTCCGCACACATGGGCTGCGGGGGCTTGCCGTAATGGTCGGCCTTTCGGGCATGCATATGCATGTCGATGATCGGCTGCCGCTTCTGGGCGAGGGCATTCGAACTAAGTAAAAGTCCAGCGAAAAGAACGATCGTAATCTTTAACGGATTTGCCATAGTGTTTGCTCCGGATTCTCGAGTATTGTAACCTCCCACTCGTTAATGCTACATTTCCGTGAGAAAAACGCTCATGGAAAACCTTGGCGAACTGCCGATCCCAACCCCTTCGAATAGCGCTCCTGCGTGGTGGCGAACTCCGGCGGTACTAATTTTGCTGGGGGCATTTATTTCTAGTGCGGTGGCGTGGTGGTTGATCGCTTGGCCGGTGGCGATCTTTGCCAATGCCGAGACGCATCCGGAGCACTTCGGGCTGGTTTACGCACACATGATCGGCGGGACGATCATGCTCTTTATAGGTGCGATCAACCTTTATATCGGCACCACGAGCCGCTACTTCAAATATCACAAGCTTTTTGGCCGTACTTACCTGATCGGCGGTGCGATCGGAGTCGCCTTTATCGTCGTGGTGCTGCTGAGCTCCGCTCACAAAAGTGATCCGGCAGTGATGTTTACAAATGTCACGGTCTCGCTGCTGACGCTCGGCGCGGCCTGGCTCGGGTGTGCCGCTATGGCGTACCGGGCGGTCCGAAATGGCCAGTACGGCCAGCACCGCGAATGGATAATACGCAGCTACGTGCTCGCGTGGTCGTTCGTATTTTGCCGCATCGCCAGCCGCGTCCCCGGCGTTTCGGACCTCGGCGGCGGCGAAGCCTTCATCTGGCTATCGTGGGTCGCCCCTCTC
>JBGSWW010000097.1:0-71237 GCA_041751735.1 Pyrinomonadaceae bacterium
CGCTGAAGGTGGCATTCGTCGCCTGCCCGCCGTCTCCCGAGAAACCTTGGGCTCCGACCCCCGCCACCACAGTGAACGTCGGGGTAGCGCTTCCCGGATTTCCTATCCGGACCACTCGGTGACCGCCCGCATCTGCCACAAGCAGATCGCCGTTAAGATCTACTTGCATCTGGCGTGCATTGAGTAGCCCCGCGCCCAGCCCTGAACCCGCGACCGTGGAGATATTGCCGGAGTGATATGGCAACGTGAAGAACATCGCCGTCGTCAACGAGCCGGTTTGTGCTGACCTACTGCCCCACCTTTTCGTTTCGATATCACTAAACAGTGTCGCGGAGACGGTGGACACATACCCTGACGAGGCTCCAGCTCTTGGTGCCCTCGCAGCCTGGCGAATCAATGGGCGCGGCGCGCCAGTCACGTTTGCAACCATCGCGTTTTTCATTTCATTCGCAAAACTGGGTAGCGAACCAAATCTTCCGAAAGCGATAACGCCGAGTATGAATAAAGCAATAACGGCAGCGATGAGTCTACGAGGGGATCTAAATGACATTACAAACTCCTAAGGGGAACGGAAGTTAGCTGTGCCGAACGAGGCACGGCTTTGGCTGAAAAGTGAACATCGCGAATGAAACATCGCCAACCCGGGAGGAAACGAGTAACTGCTCAGAGAAAGTCGGGCTACCGATCGGAACCATGTCTGAATCTCCAGCCTTACAGGAGAGTCACAAGAAGAGACAATGCGCTCAGCATGGAAAGCCTGGCCAAGCGAACCTTATGCGGCCCGGACATCCCAAATAGCTAAATTCGATTCGCAAATTTACCGGAAAATAACAGGGACGGACTAAGTCACGAGAACGCTTCCTCGAAAACGATAGATCAACTTACCGGGAAGAGTCTTGAAATGCAGGTGAAAATTGGTTTGGGATGGCCTTTCAAGGTTCTTTGATATCTCTGGGCTACCGGGAGGCCACGGGGAGTCAGAATATACTCGACGAAAACCTCGCCCTTGGTAATACAGGCAGGTCTTTATCGTCAAATGTCGGTCGAGCATTAGAGAGTGGCTAACAGTCGAACCGCCTATTTGATGCGTCGAGGGATGGCTATCGTTCTGGTCAGTAAAACGGCGGCGGCGCAAGCTGTAAACAATATCGCCGCCAGCACCCCTGAAACCGAGCTGGATTCGTGATAAACGATTAAGGAATCAGGGTCAAAATATCGGCCGTTCTCGAACGACCCGACCCACTTCAGATAAAAAACATAGAACATCCACGCGAACAATACTCCACCACTAAACGTGACCACAGCAATAACGTGGAGTGCGAAGCGCGCGATCAACCTGGTATTGAGAGATGTTGTCATACGAATCATCCGTTGGGTCACAAGACAGGCGAAGGGTCCGTGGCCGAAATGGCGTTATTCGATTGAAAATTGAAATGATACTTTTCAAAGACTTGAATCAACTCAGTCATGTCGATGTCGAGAGTGGCGGTAGAGATGGAGATCGGACTTCCAACCATGTTTGCATTCCATTCATTCAGTTTCCTGGTAATAGGATTCCCCAGGGACGCATATTTATCGGGATCGTTGACAAAGACGACGAGGGTCTTTTGGCCTGACATTTCAAATACATCATAACCGGCGATTTCGCTCCACGGGATAAATCCAGCCGCGTTCAACCCAGCGTTGTCTGTGATCCCATTCAAAGTCAAAACGAGGGCGGGCTTCGTGTCGAACAGTTTTCTCGCAAGGAAGATCAGGAGCGAACCGAAAACGATGATCGCAGCGCCACCCGATCCCTTTGCGAAAGCAGGGCTGTTGAAAAACAAGCGAAAGCCCTTACTCGTTACGATCTCACTGTTACTTATTGTGAGCAGCCAGACCCCGATAGCCACAAAGGCAATGCATCCGATGATCGCGAACAGAATTTTTGATCGATCCCGATAGATCAGTGTTTCAATCTCTATAGCCATGCAATGTTCATATCAGCGTGGCCGGGCAGTCACGAAGACTCCGGGAAATATGCTGAGGAATGGCTCACCGGTGATGGACGTAAGAATATGCGCTTGCGCCGCCAGGTCGGGTACCGACATTCCAGCCCCACGATCGCTGTCGAATAACTGTCTTGCCTGGTCCGGCGGCGTCGTCACCTTGAAGCCAAAGCCAACCACCACAGTCTTGCCATCCACATTGAGAACATTATAGGTGATCGCCACCAGAGAGTTCTTGTCGCTGATACATTTCAACTCTCCATCACCCACTTGAAGACTGCTCTTTCTTAGTATCGGCCTACCAGGAACGCTTTTGAATTGAAAGTTCTCGCCGGGCACTATTTTTCTAACCAGATCTTGAGCTATCCCAGTTATTTGGCCTGTGTCAAGCGATCCGGGTCTCGCCACAAACTGTCCATTCGATCTGGAGCCCCTCATGATCGCGGAGGTCTGGCCAGGTGTGATCTCAAAACCGTTTGGAACGGAGAATTTGATCTCATTGTGAACTGCCGTCTCCTTACTTCCGGGGTCGAAGCCATTCTTTTGTGCCAACCCGATATGGGCCGCGATCAATAGAGTGACGAATGCGAATATTAGTCTTTTCATAATAAAGTTAAAAATTTGGAGTTCCGTGATCACTTTGAGGTTTTTTCCCGCTCCATAACGACCATGTGTTCGTCGCGACTCAGCATTCCGACGATCGCGTAACCCTCGTTTCGAGCTTCCGTGACCTCTTTCTGTAAAGTCGAGGTCTTCGTTGTGGCCAATAGCTTGTATTCGAATCGTCGATCGGTCCTTGGCGTTTTCTCAAGGATTGCCACTAACTCGGGTCCCATAAACATTTGATTTTTGACGATCATCGTACTCGGAATTAGGCGAAAACCATCAGCGGCAACTTCATTGAGTTCCTTCTGCATGGTGCCTGTACGCGTCGTTGCGAGGAGCCTGTACTGAAAAGGTTCGGCTACTGTGCCATCCTTGGATAGAAACAAGACCATCTCGGACCGGTCTGCCGGGGAGCCGACAAGAATACGATAGCCGAGAGTTGCGGCTTGATCTATTTCCTTCTGCATGGTGGAAGTCTTGGTTGTAGCCAGGAGCTTGTATTGTGGGATATTGGCATCCTGTCCGAACGAAACGGCAGTGCCAGTTAGTATTGTCATGAATATAAGAAGTGCTTTCATAATTTCCGTACAGTCCTTCTCATTGATCGACAGATTTGGATCAGATCTCGAAAAACCGTGACTTTCGTAAGATCTGATGTGCGACAGCTAAAACACTCACGCGTGAATGCTCTTAATCTATTGTTTCGATCCCAATCGTTGCGAGGAGGGGATTCCGAGAGATCACTTTTGACATCGGACGGTGAGTGCCTGCGAGTACGAGCCGCCCTCCAATCAAACCTATCAACTTTGAGCAAGGTGAGTCCTAAATTTCAAATAAAAACTGGGTAAGACCTTCTAAAAGGATGGGTCTATTCGTTCATAAGCCACGAACAAAGTCGATTTTTGCGATTTTCTTATTTAATTTTTATCCCCGCTTTAGGACTTTCATGACTGATGAATGAGATATTCGTGTTGATAGACCACAAGCGTGATCTCTCCCGCTTAAACTAAAAACCGATCACTAGCTCGAGTCCGAATCTCTATCGGCTACAGCATAGCTTCTCGTCTATCTACAGAAATATTATGAAAGTTGTAAGCAATGTTTTAAGCATTATTGCCATAACGGTTTTCGCCGGTTTGAGCACAACCAACGCACAAACCGCATCATCTGAGATCGCCCTGCCGGAATCAACGGCTATCAACGTACATTTGACGAAGCCCATTTCAAGTAAAACTGCCGAGCGCGGTGACCCGGTCGAGTTCCTGGTCGACGAGGACTTGGTCATTGACGGCCGAGTATTGATCAGAAAAGATACGGTCGCTCAGGCAACTGTCATCTACTCTGAAAAGAGCGGCTACCTGGGTCATTCTGGAAAGCTGGCCCTACAAGTTGAATCCACGAAAACAGTCGATGGGACCACGATTCCGCTCCGGGCTGCTAAAGGAGCCGAAGGTGATTCTGCGGCAGGTGCAACGATCGCGCTCTCTATGTTTGTCGGACCTCTGGGAATGTTGAAGAAAGGCGGTGATACTGTCATCGCCGAAGGAACGAAACTCACCGTTTACACAGCCGAACCACGGCAGTTCAAATTCGTCGATGGCACGCTTGTTGCGATCGAGATGCCGGCCGCTTCCAAAGAACTGGCGACCGTGTATATTTACCGGCCCAAGAAGTATGTCGGTGGAGCACTCGAACCCTCGATCTTCTGTGACGGCGTCGAACTCGCGAAAATGGACAATGGGCGTTATTTTGTCATCAAGCTCCCGGCCGGCAAACACGTTGTGCACATGACCGACCCCAAGAAGGGTTATGAGCTTAATATGGGTGCCGGTCAGACCTACTATTTTCGCGTCGGCATCGAAGCAGGAATGTTCAAGGGATCGGGAAAGATCTTACTCGAGGCGAACGAAAAGGGTGCATCTGAGGTCAAAAAGATCAAGCCGCTGGGAACGGACAAGATCCGCGACAAGACTATGGTTCAGGCAATCGCCGACAATTCTAAGTAGAAACGAAGTAAATTGATCGACCGAAAGTCCCAGATATCAACAAACTCGGTGCCCCGGCATCGAGTTTTTTCTTTTACTTTTTGCGGCAAAGCCGCTTACTTGAGGTCCAATACCGTCGGAGCGTTTTGCGACCCTGCCGATACACATAGGTTGTCAATCCAACTCGATCATCCATAGGTTGCCGAGAGATTCGTTGTGTTCATACGCGACTTTATCGCCGAGCGGCGAGAGTGTTGGCGCGCGGACGAAAGAGTTCATATCGTCAAACCTGGTAATTTTCTTTATTTCGCCTGTACTACGTGAGACCAAATATATATTCCACCGCGCTTCCCGGCGGCCAGCGAAAGCCATGTGGTCACTGTCCGCTCCCCAGCTGCTGACCCAACTCTGGCCCGGCTCATCCGTTAGCTGAACTATGTCGCCTCCTGCGGAAGGCGTGTACGCAATATGAGTGTCATCTCCACGTTTGATCTGAAAAGCGATCCATCGGCCATCGGGAGACATCGTGGGAAATCCGGCCATTTCCTGGTCAAACGTCAGCTGTTCAGCTGAGCCCCCTTCGATCGGGATCCGCCAGATATTGATCGTCCCCGACCGCTTCGAATTAAAAAGGACCGACTTGCCGTCGGCAGAAAGCTTTCCGTTAAAGATCTCTTTATCGTCGTAATCAAAGAGTTTTCCTTGAATAGAGCCGTCGGCCGCGGCGAACCAGTATTCGGAATTCTCTCCGCTCGGGACGGAGAAGCCAACTCGGTCACCGGAAGGGAACCACGACGGCCCGTAGCCAGAGGCTGTGGTGATCTGCCGAACATTCGAGCCGTCCGCATCCATCACCTGAATATTTGTCGACGACCCCGAAATGGACCCTTGGAACGCGATCTTTGTACCATCTGGAGAATACGCCGGCGCAACAGCCCTCGCACTTGTACTACGTGTCAGTTGCTTAGGTTCAGACCATTCTAAGCCGTTTGTGCGTGTACTGACGAAGATGTTGCTGGAAGTGCCAATGGACGAATAGACCAGACGTTCACCATCGGGGCTCAACGCCAGATATCGAACCCTCAATGCCGCTGCATCGAATATCTTCATAGGCTCGCCGCTGGCATGGCCATTCGCGTCTACGGCAACAACATTGATAGACATCCCCAGGTCTGACACGTAAAAAACTGATCGGCCATCACGCGAATAAACGGCGTCGCAAGCAGTTGTCAGCCGTGAACTGCCCGGCCCCGGCGATGCCTCGTCAAGAACGGGCTTAATATCGCTTCCATCAGCCGCCATTGACCACAGATGTGATGATGCAAAGTCGCTCGAATCAAACAAGATCCGACTACCATCGGGAGACCAATCCGGCGCTCCGTGGCCGCCCGGCGGGCTGCCGATTGCGGTGAGTTGCCGGGCTTCACCTGAGCCATCGGCCGGAATAAACCATAACGTGGATGGCGGCATGGCGTTCCGCGTCCCCGACCCGAGGGCATTCACCGGGTCAGATTGGAAAGCGATCGTCTTACCATCCGGTGACCACGCCGGGCTCGATCCGAAGTCGGTCAGCCTCCTGGGTACACCGCCCGATGCGGGGACGGCCCAAATACCCGCACGCTGAACCGAGTGAAAGGCGACCCATAAACCATCCGGTGAGAAAGAGGGCTGAAGGTTATTCCCGCCATCCGCGGTCAATCGGATCTCCGCAGCCCCTGGGGTATTCTGCCGAACGTAGATCTCGAAGGCTCCGCTTTTATTTGATGCATATGCGATCGATGCGCCATTTGGAGAAAACGCTGGATAAAGATCCAGGCTCGAAGTATCAGTTACCTGATGTGTCTGCCCGATCTTAGGCGGCTCCCGAGATTCGTCGTTCAAAAAAAAGTATGAAATGGCGGCGATCGCGATCGACATCGCAGCTAGCGCTACCAACGCCCAACGAATGAGCGATCGGTCACTCACATGGTTTACATAACCCTCGGATCGGCTTACTTGGGGTTCCTTATTAACTTCATCGACAGTCTGTCCTCGGGTTACGTTCGGTACAAAACGATACCCACGACCATGAACGGTCATGATGAATCGGCTTTCCTTTGCATCATCGCCTAGCGCCTTGCGCAAAACGGCAACATTTTGAATTAGGTTTGATTCTTCGACGAAACTATCGGGCCAGATCGTCGTCATCAACTCTTCTTTGCTGAGCGTTTCACCAGGCCGATGCAAAAAGGCGAGCAACGTATCAAATACCTTCGGCGTTAGCGGGATAGGCTCCCCATTGCGTGACAGAACTCCGCTCTTTGCGTTAACCACGAAGTCATCGAATCGAAATACCATAATCGAATTATCGCTCATACCGCTTACGTGGAAACTCGGTGATAGATTGAAAGGCCGTTGGTTTCGAGATTTTTCTTAAGGCAGACGATGCCGAGATGAACTAAAACTGCGACTATATTTCTACTGGAAAGCATGGGTTTGACAGTAGCACTTTGTTAAAAGTGCCAACGCCCGCTTCTGGCTGTGATTCGGCGAAAGATTATGGGCCGCATCTTCGATCATCCGCCTTGACTCGGCCGCTAGACGGTGGGCAGCCTGCCAATTTCCCCCAAAGGCAATGTCATTACAAAACGATTGACACCAAAGGGCGGCCCAAACCGTTCCCAGATACCGCGCCCTCTGTTCGGGCCGGAGTTCGAAGCGGTTCAATACTCCTACCAATCGGTTTATCTGCTCCTCCGCTCTCGGGTTCCTTACATTTAGTCCGCTGTTCAGTTTTGCTTCCAAGGTCTTGATCCCGTCCTTATCGACCGTTCCCCATATGATTCCCAAAGCCTTTCGGCCATAGTGGGCAAGAAATCGGTCAAAACGGTCACAATCACACCACCGATGAATCATCGCAGGAGTTTTGGCGTCGGAGACCTTAATTGCGTGGTAATCTTGGACGCCATGATTGCGGAAGCAACTTTCGAAAGCCCCGTAGAACTCCTTTTCCAGCATTCTCGACAAATGGGTCTTTTTAAAGTATCCCTTCTTTTCGGATACTTCATAAAACCCACAAAATAGAATTGGCGAGCCCCGTCTGACGGACCGTGGAGCCAAGCGGGCCACCGCCTGCAACCGGGGTGAATGCCTTGACGAGAGCGGTCCGTCCAGTACCCTCCTTGATGCTTTCGTCATTTGAGAGGTGATTTTATCTACACTCTCCACCCGACAAACGTCACTTTCCAAGCGAACGACATCGGCGATGAAACGGTACCCGCGACCAGGTATAGTAGCGATAAACCGGCGTTCATTCGCGGCGTCGTTGAGAGTCCTCCTCAGGACGGCTACATTCTGTACGAGGTTTGATTCCTCGACCAACTTGCTATGCCAGATCGTCGTCAACAACTCGTCCTTAGTTAGAGGAACATCCGGCTGACGCAAAAAAGCTAGCAGCGTGTCAAATACTCTGGGCGTCAGGGGAATCGATTCACCGTCGCGCTCCAGCACACGCTCCTTAGCGTCGGCTGTAAACTCACCAAAGCGGAATACCCCCAAATTGTCGTCCTCGTAACCCATGATTTTAGAACCTATATCACTTTTACCACATCTTGCCACGTTCAGAGGATCGGGCACTGCGTATAACCGAAAACAAAAAAGAATTTGCCGGTCACTGGGCCTCTGGTGTAAGCGACGATACCGGATTTCAGTTTGAAAAGTCTTGAAAAGTTTGAAACTGCCTTGACGTGGGGCTTTGAAACTCCAAGGGACCCGGACCCTTCCAGCTCTCCGGAAATCGAGGTGACGCCGTGCAACCGGCACACGATCATCCTGGCGTTTTTAGAACTTCTTATCGGTTTTTTATCAAGTATTTAGGACTCCTAATTCGAGGAAGTGAGAAATTAGCGTGTGCTTTGTGGGTTTCCAGAGCCATACGAAATTTGAGATTCAGATCCGCCGGTACCGATCCTCACATTGAAGCTCTTGAAGACATGAAAGTATTTGAACTTGATAAGGGACTTCTGAATAGGATGACCACCAACGTGACGGCCTACGCATTTGATGATTTCGTACTTAACATTGGTATGCGAACCTTAACGTTTCGAGATCAGACTGTGCCAATAACTTCAAAGGCGTTTCAAACTCTGCTTGTCTTACTTCGCGATCACGGGAGGGTAGTCGAAAAAGAGTCCTTTCTGAAGGAGGTATGGCCGGACACGTTTATAGGGGAATCAACTCTCGCTCAGAATATCCGCACCCTTCGAAAGGCTTTCGCTGAGTTTAATAAGATGAAGGAATTCATCGTCACCGTGCCGCGCCGGGGGTACCGGTTTGTTGGTAACGTCGAGGAGTTATCGTTTGGGGAGGATGTGCCGGCTCCGAGGAATGAGGAGGAGAGTTTCGTCAAGGTGAAGAACTCGGTGCGACTGACAAACCGGGTAACCCGATCGGTCAAATTATCACCCGATAGGAAAAAGCTGGCTTGTTGTCTCTGGGATCCAAAAACAGATAGGATGACGCTCGCCATCGTCTCTGCGGAAACCGGCAAGGTCCTCGCCTATCCCATTACGCCACGCAACGACGACATCCCTTTTCTCGATTGGTCCAGCGAAGGTGATAATTTGTATGCCGTCTTGCAGCGGGCCGAACCAGTCAGCCTGTGGAAGATCCCCGTTAATGGCGGCCAACCTACTCAGCTTTGCGAATGGAGAGATGCGTTGAACCTCCGTTTGGCCATTTCCAAGGATGGTCAACAATTCTATTACGAAGTAGAAGGCGAGTGAGCAACCCAGTGACGCGGCTCTCTCACGTCGTACGAGACGTTTCAGGCAAGATAGTTGTAATCGGGCTCGACTTTCAGGTTACGAAGCCTCAAGGACCGTGAACACTTTCCTTGAGCACACTGTCGACCCGCAGCGAACGTCCGATTTCCTCGACGCCCACCTGTTTTCCTTTGAAGGAAGAGGCCGATGTCCCGGCCACAACTCGCAGGCCTTTTATCCTGGATAGGACAATAAGAAGTTCCTCCGCAAGACCATCCGAAAAGTATTCACTGTCGTCGTACTACTAAGGTTTGCGAACGGAAGGACGGCGATGGCGCTTGCCGTTTCAGTTAGATTATCAGCTAACGGCAGCGGAATTCCTTCGTACGCAGCTGGTTCTGACATTATTACGGTTGGCAATTCCCAATCCCGAGCCGGCCCTTCAATGAGCGCGTTTCCGTCGTCAAGACAATACGACAGCGTCTCGTCGTAGTAATCTCGAAAACACCCGGGCATCGTTTGATAGATCTACAACGTAGCGTGATAAAGCTTTCGTTTGTGTACCTCAAGATCGCGAAGAACGCAGAGATCCTATTCATCGGGGCGCTGGTTCAGCATCACAAGAATAAAAAAGCAGCCGATGCCCGCCAGAATGTGTTTAATGGTATGGCCGCTGATGAAGCCTTGAGTGGAACTGAATATGACCCTGTCGCCGAGTTCTGCCAGTTTGGCGAGTCCGTACCAGATCGCCCCGCCAAGCAGAAGGGATTGATGTTTGAATTTCCCTGGATAAAGAAACATCACGAATGGAAGGGTAACCAAGGGTACCATCTGTATCCAGTAATAGAACCTCAGATCCTGGAACCAATTCCAATATAGGACGCTTCCGACACCTAGGAGCACTGCCGGGATTAAAAGGCTGCGGAACCGCTCGCTGACATATTCACCCAGTATGGCTATGAAAAGCCCCATGAATCCCACGGTTAGTGACATTCGATCCCAAACAAGGGTGTAATCATTGGGGCTCCAATGATAATAGGACGATGCAACGCCTACGAGTGCGATACCGGCAAACATCACGACCCATGCACTCTCGAGCCTGCCAAGATCTCTTGTCCAACAAACCCAAAGGCCGGCCAGACCGGCAATAAGAAACATTAGATTGGACGCAACATCACCGAAATTTGGAACACCAGCAAGACTACGTCTGTCGGCAAAATTGTGGTATTCCTGATCCTGGCCGAAAGGTGCCTGCGAGAGCAGTGCCGTTAAGGAGCCAAGCACTATTAGCGCGAGTAGAAAGGGCCGCCAATAAGTACCTAAAAACGTTCGATCAGCTGGCCCGGTTATCCGCTGTTCCATTAGCTCGGCTCCCTCCCTAGTGATACGGCAATATACCATTAATTAGCAAGCGTTGAGCCCGCGTTTGAGAGGAGGGGCCTTAAATTAACTTTGATCGCCTCGGCATACGCTCTCGAACCATCAACATTTGGGTGTGCAACGGAGGAAAGCTCACACATTTTGCGGGACAAGCGGCCATAGTGCTGGTATTTCATCTCTGAGAAAACCCTGGCACAGCCAACCTTACGCTCGGCGTAAGTATCGTCGTTCGGCCGGTGATTCTTTCCTATTTCCCAAAGATAGGAGCTCTTCATGCCGTAGCTAAGATCACTGGTGAAGGGCGAAGTCACGAAAAGTATCTTTCGCTGAGGGTTTACCCTGGAAAAGCGATCGACGGCCTGGCCGATGACGGTGTTCGATTCCCGGAGCCAGAAACTGGACCGAGCCGCTATCTTTTTATGAAGAATCTTCAAAAGTAGTCTGCTGACGGGGTTAGAAAAGAAGAAATGCAGTTTTGATGGGAGGCTGATTATATTCAAAAAATACCGCAGCATCACCTTCATGTCGCTTCGATCAGAGGCAATCGGGAAATAGCCGACAATTACGATCGCGGCGTTTGGAAAGGATTCAGCGGTATGGGCGATCAGGTCGCTCATCGACTCGCCGCAAAATCGGTTGATACGTTTTTTGAGCTTCGTTCTCGGATAGAACGGGTTGATGATATCCGCAACAAGAACATCGGTAATACAACCCGATAACATTACGAGATCCACGGACCCCCGGTCTGGGTACTCAGCCTTGGCAACATCTATCTGGGTCATTATCGAGGGCGAGGAGATGTTCGCCTCGACATAGTAAAACTTATTAATGTCGTCGCCGGACTTCCGCATCGCCGCAAGTTCCTCAGGATGCATCGAAATGCGTGACCCTGCGTGGGCCTTTACTTTTAGATCGACACCTCTCGAATCGAACAGCTCATCTTTGAGCCAATCCCTAACCAACGAATAGAATTTGTCCTTTTCCCGCAAGCCCTGTCCGGAGATGTGCGAATCACCAACGACAAGCATCTCGAACGGCTTTGTCTCCTGAGGCAACGCTGACTTCAGCGGTACGATCACTCCGATCGCGGCGATGCATGCCAAAACCGCTTTCGAACCTAAAATATGAATGGGTGCAAATTTGATCATCATCATAATGACCTCCGAACGATTCGCGGCGTATTCGTCAACAGCCCAACGGGCAAAAACTTCCTAATGGGTCATTGGCAAGCGCTCCTAAAACGACGGCCGCCACAACCACGGCTCCAATAGCGACTCCAAGAGCGACCTTGGCCCCGGTGGACCAACCTTGCTTCTTCACCTTTTCAACGTCGCGGTAGGGAATGGTGGTTGGCTGACGGGTATCAGAATCGATCAGATCGAAGGAATCGGGAAGAACATTGCTGACAATGCCCTTCATCTTCGGCCCCGTTTTCATGGTCACGACGACTTTTTCGGCAATGCGCTTTGCTACGTCGGCCTTGATCTTCTCTATCGTGTCCCCGCGGCGATGCGATGTGCTGTAAGACGGCCCGACCATACCAATGAGAAGAAGTCCTATAAATAGTGCGGATATTGATCTCTGAACCATAAGTCCTCTGTTGCGTATATTCTTTTTTACTTTGTGAAAGGCACTCTAGTGCTCATGGCGCCAAAACGAGGGTCGCCGCGACGCCGGCGTGGTCCGACGGACGTAGTCCCGACAGCGTCACGTCGGTTATCTGGTCTTCACCCAGAACATCGGTGCCGGAAACCGTAAATGCCCCGCGGAACAGGATCAGATCAAGCCGCTCGTTGGGCGTTGTTGGCATCGACGGCGACGCCAGGAAAAGCGGCCACGTGTATCCGCTGTTGTTCGGTTGAGCTATCTCCCATGTATCAATGAAGCCCGAGCCGGTGAGCAGGAGGTAACTCGCGCCGCTGGCTTCCGCGTCCGAGTTGAGATCCCCGGCCAGGACCACAGGCAGCCGCGTGTTAGCCGGCCCTTGAAGCAACTCGCCCGCCTGGGCAAATTGCACGCCGGGATGAAACGCCTCGGTATGAGCGTTGATGAATCGGTATGTCTTCCCCCGCATCTTGACGTCCACCGACGTCCATCCCCGCTGGATCGTAACGGTGCCGAACAGGAGCGGAATCGTGAGCAGCGTATCAAAGGTACCAGCCGCGGTTTGCTCAACTTTAAGCAGCGACGTTTTCATGTCACTTCGCACCAGGATCACCGCCCTGTCGGTGTAACGAACATCAGCAAAGATGTTCGGGCCAGCTGCCGGCAGCTCTGCGTCGAAACCGGTGTGAATTGCGGCGGCGCGATACCGGAGCCCGCGAGCCGCAAGTTCGTCCAAAAGTAATTCGAGAAAATCGTAGGAAACATCGGCCGCTGGAGCTGGATCAAAAGGAGCCCCAGTTCGCCAGAGCGCAACCTCCTGAAGCCCGACAAGCGCTGGGCCGGCAGCCTCGATCTGGTCTGCGATCGCACTGATCCGGGCCGCCGGGTCGCCCGCCTGCACATCACCGAAAGCCTCGGCAACCTCTGACATGACCTCAGGGAATGTTTGGGCCGTAAAGATCTCGGTGAAGTCGGTGCCAAGGTACATGTTGTAGGTCACGACTGTGAGCGACCTGTCGCGATTGTTGGCCCGCGTGGCAGGAGTGTTTACGGAAAATATCGCGGCTATTACGATCAGTGCTGCAACCCTGTTTTTGTACGACATTACGTTTCTCCTTTTGCTTAGTGATCTACCGATCTCGTGTCCCTCGTTACTATCAAGTGCGAAACCGGATAAAACGTGTCACAGCGGATCGGCCTCTGATTAAAACGCAACAATAGAGGGAACATCAGATCATGCAAAGGGAAATAATTTTGGGCGCTTGAGACCCGGGCCAGGCCGACATGGCCGCCCACGAGGCTAAGGATTTCCGGAATAAGAAGGCTTAATTATGCTTTTGGACGTGAAAATAGAATTCGGCGACAGGTTCGAATTTGCCGCTTTTCGATCTGCCGGTGAGTGCGATAACGTGGTCGCCGGTCCTGAGCAGCTTCGATCGGACCGTAAAACTAAGAACGGGGCCCTTCCGAAGACTTCTGGATAGTATCGTTTTACCGGATATCGTTTTGAGCACCGCCGTATAGGTTGAGTGAGTTGTATTCGAAACGAGCAGTCTGAACTCGGCGTGCTGCGAATCTCCTTGCAGCGCGATCGTTCTTGCGCCTGTGGACCTGAAAGCAAAAATCGGGTCAAGAGTTATGGACACTCGACGGCTGGTTATCTCGGAGCCCTCGACATTAAGAACCGCATCCGCACCTCCGGCTTCCAGGGATATCGGAAGTTCGACTCTATTGTCAGCCGTTAGCTTAAGATCACGGATAACAGTTCGTTTGAGCGTTGCGGCCTCTGCGTATACCTCATACTCTCCGGGGGGAAGCTGGAGCATTTGATACGTGCCATCCTTTTGCGAGACCATCGCACGGGTGACGCCGGTCGAAACGTTCCGGGCCGTAACTGTTGCTTTCGCTACCGGCTCGCCGCTCGGCCCGAGCACTTTGCCTGAAAGCTCGGCTGCAAGGAGCTGACTGCCCGTAATATTGGGCGTACTGATCCGGCGGATGTGAAAATAGTACTCCTCGATGGTCTCGAGAGAGCCAGTCTTGGTTCGTCCCTGAAGCGTTGCTATGAAATCCTTCTCTGTCTCTTTGAAGGTCGACGTGTCGTCAATCCATAAGGTGAGGGCATTGGACCCGTCAGGCCGTTTTTCTACTTGAACGTCATTATCTTTCAGAACGACTTTCCCAGCCATGTTTGTGATCGTAACCACGTAGTCGGGATATCCATCCCCTTTGAAGAGCAGAGTTAGATCCGCCCCCGTAACGTCCACACCCGATCGAAGCACAAGCGTGTTGGTCTGGCCTCCATCTCGAGTAGCGCCGGGCCTTAGCACGAGCGACTGCGTCAACCCCTCGCCTGGCTGGGTCTGGCGGCCGCGTTGACCCCCGATATTCAGGGGGGAGGAAGGTGCAGGGCCAACATTGACGCCGTTGTCACGGCCCACCGTGGATAACGTCAGAGCAAAGCCGGTCGAGGCTCGTCCCTTTGTTGGCACTGTCGAAGGCGAAGCGGCCGTCATCGGGTTTGTGACAGCTGCTGGCTGGAGTTTTGTCGGTCGAGCTCTTCTAGGCGTACGGAGCACGATCGTTGACTGATCGCTGACTGAACGCTCAGGTGAAAGGCTTGCCGTTGGAGGACGCTCAGTGCCCGGAACCATCTCATTTGTAGATTGTTCCGAAGCTGTTTCTGGGGATCGCTGCGTGCGAGTATCTTCTGACACCAATACAATTTCCTCACTTATTTCAGGAGAGGGTGATCTGAACATCAAATAGGCTCCACCGCCAACCACCAAGAGCAGGGCCGCAAAGGCGACTGCCCGGGGCGACATAAAGAATTGGGATAAAAGTCGGATCAAGCCCGCCGCAAAACCCTCGCTTGCCCTCGCCTTAGGGACAAAAGCCTTCGTTTGAGTCGTACGTCGCCGTGCTATCGCCGTTACAGCCTGGGAAAACATTGCAGTTTCCTCTAGACGTTTTCTGCGGGGTACGGTCGCCCGAAAATGAGGCTCCATTCGGGTGCGCTTCGACGTATCTATTTCGCCGCGCGCCAATAGGTCGAGCAGTTCTGTTTTTACAGCTAGGTAACGCTCAAAAAAGGCGTCATCCGAGAAGTAGGTTTCTTCGAACCTCTCCTGATCGGCGGGGCTTAGCTCGCCAAATATATAGCGCTCGCACATCTCTTCATCGAATTGAAGTCCTTCGGATGCGCCATTCCCATTGTTCTCTTTCATTTCAATATCTCACCTGCCGGTAGATCACTATCGGCCACTCGACCAACGCAAGCGTCGGTGCATTTGCAAAGTTCACGCCTGAGCCTGCTGGCCCGAAGACGAAGGGCATTCAGCGTGGTATTCAGCCTCGCCGCTAGAAGCCTTCGCTGCTCGATCTTCACTCCGTCATCATCCCGATAGTACTCAATGATGAAATCACGGGTTTCGTCCGCTAATGAATCGAGACACTTCTCAAGGCAATCGAGCCGACGTTCCACAGTGTCGCGTGCGGCCGCTAACTCGTCGTCTTCGATAGGGATCGCCGGAAAGTGGCCGTTCTCGTTTAGCTCGACAGGCTGTTTTGCCCGCAGTGCCTCTTTCCAAACAAATCTCGCGACCCCGTAGCAATAACTGGCCAGGTTCTCGATCTTTTCGCCCTCGATCATTCGCCGCATTACCCGATCAAAGGTTTCGTCTGCATGTTCCTCAGGAACAACGCTGCCCCTCGCCTCGAAGAACTCCAGCAATTTTCGTCGGGTGTTCTCGTAGAGTCGTCCGGCCTGGTCGCGATCGGGGTGCAGGGAATATAGAAGCGAGTCAAACGCTTCGGGGGTCACTGTCCAATTTGTTCTGGCGATGGCCATGTCGCGAACCGCCGTCAGGGCTCGATAATTGGAGCTCGAATAGCAATTGTCGGATCGAGCTCCCATTCCGCCCACAAATACGATGTCGTAGCCGACTCCCCGGTGCGATGGTTGTCCCACTGCTCGTATCTGACGATACGGCCATCCTGCTGGAGCCAAAAGTTGCTGGTGATCGTGATATTGACAGCCTGCTTTCCCGACGTATCAGGACCGTATTTGGAACCTTTTATTCGTGTGTAAACGAGCACATCGCGGCCTTTGTGAACTGCAGTTCCGACCCTGAATTCAAATTCCGCCCCAGGTTCGTAAGCTACACTGAACGGTGGTGTTTTCCCCTCAGTTTCGAAAGGGGCGATGTGAGCGGGACGCTTGTCGTTCTTTTCCTTCCAGGTCCACTTAGCATCGCCCATCTTGTTATAAGAGATAAGGCCGACGGTGATGCTCTTCTGTTTTACGGGCTGCCCATTTGAATGGCCTTGCCAGGAACGTCTGCTCGAGCCGGCGGCATCGTATTCTGAGACCTCGCGGAGGATGCCAGATTGCGACTCGTGGAATCTGGTGATCTTTCTGGCCTTGCCCCGCCACTCCACCGGAGGGCGGCTTTGGTTTCGCATTCCGGCTTCGAAGACGGCTTGGCTTATTGTCTGATCTTGTGAATAGACAACACCTATCGAGGCTCCTGCGATCAGGGCGGCGGCCGGAATCCATCGTGATAGTTTACGCATTATGCAGCGGGAAAAGTCATCAATTTACAAAATCTACCCTTCTACGGGGCTAAAAATGAAAAACTTGTAGGGAGTATCTTACACGTGACTCAAATGCTCAGTTGTTTCGAGGCAGAATATTGAACCTTTGCCCCCGACTCCACGCGCCCAAGGTCCCGTCCGCAAACTTTGCCCGGACGCGCCAACTCCATCCGCGAAGGTTGTGATCCGCAATATAACCAGACTTTTGTTCATCATCATTGTTTATCCGTCCCCCAATAGTGAGTTCGGATCTTATTGCAGCCGTATGAACCAACGGAACGCTTGCATGGGGACCTATCACTACCAGTTCATAGCTAACGGCTCCGGGGACATCATCCCAGTCAAATCGCCACTCACCACCGCCCGGCTGCGGGAGGTATGAATTCGAATTAGGCTCGATCGGGTTGGGCCCGTTGACAACAGGGGTCTCAGCGACAACCACTTGGCTTGCCGGTACAAGGCGCAGATCGGCCGGGGAGTGATTCGCGATCGCGTTGATCAAACCTTTTGAAAACGGCGGGCGCAGAGCGGCAACGCTCAAAGTCCGCCCGGTGAAAACGACGTAGCCTTGGCCAAATGGTAAGTATCCGAGTATTGGGGTCTCTCTCCGATCATTCATCCATCCAAGGAAGGTGGCATCGAATGGCGCCTTTAGAATTCCCGACCAAGCGCATTCACAGCGTTCGTCCTCGTTTGGAGCAAATGGATGGGAGATCCATCTTTTCAGAGAGCTAAAGTGAGTCCGCTTTTCGAAATGAAGTCCAAAAGCTTCTGCCACCCGATCGATTTGTGAATTGCCTCCGTTGAACAGCAGCAGCCGAGTTCCACCAGCAACACTATATTGATAGGCCAATGCCTCGGATGAGGAATAGGTGAAAAAAGCGGGAACCCTGATAACCAGATCGAAACCTCTTAGTTTGTCTGTGGTGATGGTTTCGCCCCGGCCAAGCTCAATAACCTCTGCGCCATCCTGCCGGAGCCAATCGGCCAATGCCTTTCCCTGATGAGGCTTTTCAGCATCGAAGGTTCCCGCCTGCGGAAACCACCATAATCCGCCATCCTTGCTGGCGTCGATGAGAATCTTGTAGCGTTCGCCGGGGGCACCTTGACTAAAGACAGAAGATCCTAATAACAAAGAAAGCGTGGCGAAGCTCATCAGGCAGAACATTATGGCTCTCAGAAATGGCGATCCCGCCGTCGAACAATGACCAAGATCAGTTCTCAGCATGACATTTCCTACTTCGCCACGGCCCCCGAACGGAGAGCGTGGCTGACCCTCCATAATTAGTGACAAAATTCAATAAACGTGTCATCGATCATAAAAACTAATTCGAGAGCCTAAAAAGGCCCCTTTTCATTTCTACCTATTCACTGACCACACCCCCCAAAACTGTCCCACGGCGGGACATCCCAAAGGGTCCTAACCTTGTGTTTTTACAACATCTTACGCGAAACTGTCCCGTGTCCCACAATTTCTGAAAATTCCGTTGAATGCTATTGATACTATCCACGGTCGAATGATGGCGTTCAGTTGTAGTTGGTTCTCACTTTTCACGCTTCGCAATGATTTTATTATTCCTATTCGTTTATTTTCCGGATCCGGCCCTTTGACCGCGATTCAGGGTAGCCGAATTTCGTCATAGTGGGAATACCAGATGACGCAAATGTCCGATTTGCCCGTTTTGCCCAACTAGTGGCGCCAGATCAAGTTGGTGGCCATAACCGAGCGAAAGATACAGAAACTGCATGATCGATCATCGCCATTCGCCCTGCAGTTCGAAGGCCGCCCAGTAGTATGGAGCATTCCAACGCTTTGTTTTATACATGGTGATTTTTGCAGCCCGCAGAGCGGCTGCGGGACGCATCTTTTCCTTGAGCATCTTCTGGTAAAAGATCTTCATCAACTCCGCCGTCGCGACATCGTCAACCTTCCACAGGCTCGCTACGACCCGGGGAGTTCCGGCATGCATAAACCCTCGTGTCAGCCCGATTAGCCCCTCCCCGGGAATTGCGCGACCCAAAGCAGTCTGACATGCGCTAAGAACGACCAGTTGTGCGTTCAGATCGAGTTTATAAATCTCGTTCAAGCGAAGAAATCCATTAACGGGATCAGACTTTTCATCAACCAAAGACAAGATGATTCCTGACAGATCAGGATACTCGCTATTTAATAGACCATGGGTGGCAAAATGGATGACACCAAATTGAGAAAGATCTAGACCCAGAAGTTTCTTTCGACTTGCTTCGAAATCAAGAGACTTAACCGATTTTGATCTCCTGGAAAAAGAGAAGATCGAATCCGCTTCTCGACGAGTGAACGGAAGTCTCGGTATATCGTTCGACGATGTTCTTTGTACGGCTCGGAAGGCCCTCTCGATCGCGGAGCGTTGAGCGTCTTTAGTGGGGCTTGTTCGTTTGGTAACGAGCCGCTCGTCTGTGTCAGAGAATACCGGATCGGCAACGATAGCAATGCCCTCACCCGTTGGCCCTCGCTGGGCTGCTTCGCGTCTTAATACCGTCAATGTCGATGCAGAAGGCAAACTGACGATCTCATGGCCGACGGCCATGGGTTCTAATAGGGTATCCGTTTTAGATGTTTCCGTAGGACTTGGCAGGGCGCTGAATGGGATGTAGCCTAATACCTCGTCAGCGACGATCACCAGCCGCTTGCCCCTAATTTGGTCCGTTATCGGTCCGAAGACGATCCGGCTCAATTTTGAGGCGGCAGCAAGGTACTCTTGATCAATACCTTTCTCGGCCGCCCATCTCTGTGGGTCTCGAAGAAGTTCATAAACCCGTCGAGCGATCTGATTGAGTTCGCCCCCTGCGGGTAACTGGTGACTTGTCAGGCCGTCTTTAGTGAGCACCCACAAATACGTTGCATGAAACCCTACGGAGTATTCCAGCAGAACAGTGTCATTATCCAATAAGTCCCGCCTGATCTCGGCCTCTGTAAGTTTTTCAGGCCGCCATTCCGCTAATACAGGGTGGGTCCGCCGTACGGTGTCCCGGGTTAAGCGGAGTTCCGTTTGGAGAGTTTCGATCTCCCGTTTCTGCTTTTGCCGTAAAGACTGATCGGCGCGGCGGTCCTGGCTTTCCGCGATCTGGTTTATCCTATCTTGGAGGGTCTGCATTTTTGCCAAAAGTGCAGGATCGGCTTTTTGAGCAGCCTCCGTTTCCTTATTTAAATTCAACGATTCCAGAAGTGTGCGCATTCGCGATGATTCGAATACTTCGAGAGCGCGAGCCGCGTACCCTCGGGCCTGGTCAGCCTTATGAAGCTGCATTAGGCAATGGATATACAGCTTGTAGGGATGTTGAAGGGTTTGGAAAAATCTCGATCGCTGCTCTTCACTGATGATGAGCGAAGTGTTGGACTCAGCATTTTCGAAAACCTTTTCTAAGGCCCATTTCCCATTCTCAAAGTCCCCGAGAGCAGCGTACGCAGCTCCAAGCATCCAAAACCCGTCAAACTGGTTATAGGTACTTCCGTCCTTGAGCGATTCAGCGACTATTTTGGCCTTTTCCGCAAACTCTCGCCCGCTTACGTGGTCCTGGATCAAACCGTTAATGTAGGCAATTCTGGCAAGAGGCTTTATAGCCATTTTTCTGGTTCTCGCGTCACCAACTTCACAAAGCGGTAGGCTTCTATGAAAGTATGATAAGGCGACCGGGTACTGTCCCTGGGCCATATGAAGATCTCCCAGGGTCCAAAGGGTCATTATTACCATATTCGCGTCATTAACTTGCTGCGAGAGCTCGAGGGCGCGATTGTAATGTTCTACTGCCGCTGGTAAAGAGTTGAGCTTCGAGTAGACCTCCGCTATGGCGATAAACGTTCTGGCATGCTCAATGACCAACATACGCGGCGACTGAGAATATACAGGAACGACACGGTCGCGGATTTGAATCGTAGACTGAGAATTGCTGCGTCGGTCCGTTTCGATCTCTTCGTGTAACCTAAGTTTTCGGTGCAAGACCTCTAAGGCCTTTGAAAATTCACGGCGATGCGTGTAATTGATCCCGATTAAATTCAGGTCTATCAAAGCCTGCCCCTTCAAGCCGAGCCGTTCATTTATTTCGAGACTTCGTTCGAAATATTCGAGCGCGTAATAGATGTGTCCCTGATTTTGATATATCGAGCCGATCTGCGAAAGAGTGTTTGCAAGTCGATCCAACTCACCCGTACTTTCGTATACTTTTAGACCTCGTTTAAAGTACTCCATCGCCTTTTCAGGCTCGCCGGTGAAACGGAAAACGTTCCCAGCCAAGACCGATGCGATCGCGATCCCGGTAGGGTCTCCGAGTTCTTCCCTGATCGTGAGTGATCGAGTGGCAGAAGTCCGCGCTCGATCTCGATCGCCTCCTATCATTTCGTGGGACGCGATCATGGAGAGGGTCTGGGCGATCAAGTTTTTGTCGGCGATCGACTCGCTCTTCTCTAATGCCAATTGAAAATATCGGCTTACCTTTTCCGGGGAGGTTCTCGGAAAACGGTAAGCATTGCCGATCGAGGTTAATGTCAATATCACGGCACGGATGTCATTGAAAGACTCACTTACCTTGATCGCTTCTTCCCAGGCTTTAACAGCGTCATCTACTTTTCCTGCCCTTTGATGGAGATTTCCGACGGTGCGTAATAGCCCCGCAACTGCCGCCGCGTTTCCTTCGCTGCGGCAGATGTCTAAGTGCCTCTGATGGTGCTGGATTGGCAGGTTGAGGTCGCCCGGAGATTGCGCTTTCCAAGTGCAAGCATTAGGCGGGATTATCTCTATCCTGGGTGGCAAAATAGGAACTTGGCTAATGGTCGGCGGACATATCGCAAACAGTGCGATAAACACCCAAACAACATGTCTTGACGGTTTCACCTTCATAATCAGATATGTATTCGTCCGAATATTGTTCTTAAAGCTTCTGATGCCCCGTTGAATATTTCGATCCGAACACGCTGATGCGCTCGACTCCGGTGTCTTCGGATTACGTCCTGGCTCTCGTAATAATATCGCTGATCTGGGCGCGCTCCTTCTAGCGCGGTTATTTGCCGGCGCCTGTTACCTGGTCAACGATCAGCTGCCAGCGGCCATCGCGTTTTTCCCAGACGTGGACTATGCGGAACAGGTCGCCCGCGCGGCGGGTCTGATCCGCGAGGGTCGTGACGCCTCGACCGGTAGCGGTCACTACAGCCACGTCTGTGAACATTCTGATCTGCCGGTTAAAGATGGTGAATTTTACCTTGGTGCCAGATGATTCTTTCTGGGCACGGCTGGCGGTCTGCGCCGTGATGTCTTGCTGTTTCGTGTAATGCCGCCCGCTGGGGCCGATGTGATAACTGTCGTCAGCGAGGAGCCGACGGATGCCTTCAACGTCCGAGACCTCATTGATCGTATTCCATTCAACCTCGAGCCGCTCGATCTCGCGGCGGTCCGCATCAGATTCTGAGCGCTGGCCGAAAGCTCCGATGCAGCTGATCAAGATCATGGCAGTCACGAGCAAAAGCCGCTTCATATCATTCATCCTCCACAATTCGACTGACCCTATAGAACGCGTATCGGTGGCAGCTGATCATGGGCACCCACCTCTTGATCTTGTATTGCGAACAGCACGAAAACGTGTCATCGCCATTCGCCCTGCAGTTCGAAGGCAGCCCAATAGTATGGAGCATTCCAACGCTTTGTTTTATACATGGCGATTTTTGCCGCCCGCAGAGCGGCTGCGGGGCGCATCTTTTCCTTGAGCATTTTCTGATAAAAGATCTTCATCAACTCCGCCGTCGCGACGTCGTCAACCTTCCACAGGCTTGCGACCACTCGCGGACTTCCTGCGTACATAAACCCACGCGTCAGACCGACCAAACCCTCTCCACGGATCTCTTTTCCAAGCGCAGTCTGACACGCACTCAACACAACCAGATCGGCATTCAGATTCATGTTGTAGATCTCATTCAACCGCAAGAATCCATCAACCGGCTCGCCCTTATGATTGACGAGCGAAAGCACGATCCCCGAAAGCTCAGGATGCTCACTATGCAGGATGCCGTGCGTTGCGAAATGGATGATGCCGTATCGCGACAGATCAATGACAGCGTCCCGGCTGGCGTCGAAATCGAGAGCTTTGAACGATGAGTTCTTCGGAGCGATCGCAAAAATAGACTCAGCCTCGCGCCTAGTAAACGGCAGTCGCGGAATCGAGAACGCCTCGTTGACTTCACGGTTGAAACTGAACGCCCGCTCAAGTGCGGTACGACTGAGATCAGTTTTCCTGGGTTCATTCGCCTTCGGCGTAGGCGTTTTTGCCGTGGCAAGTCGCTCGTCAGATTGCGAAAAAACCGGATCGGCGATTATCGCCACTCCGTTTGTCATCCCTTTCCGACCCGCCGCCTCACGCCGCAAGACAGCCAGTGTAGACGCAGATGGAAGACTGACGATCTCATTGTTCACGACCAGCGGTTCAAATCTCGTGGACTTTGGACCATGGACTATGGGTTTTGGACTCGGCAAAGCACTCAACGGAATATACTGCAAAGCCCCCTCAGCCACAACAACCAACCGTTTCCTCTCGATCTGCTTCGCTGCGGGGCCAAGTAGCATATCACTCAACTTTCCCGCCGCTTCCTCATATTCGATATCGATCTTCCCGTTCTGCGTCCACCGCTTGCCATTTTTCAGTAGTTCATAAACACGCCGAGCGGTAGCCTCGATCTCGGATCGGCTCGGTAGTTCATAACTTTTCAATGAGTCTCGTGTAACCAACCAAAGATAACTCCGTTCGTCACCCAACGCATATTCAAGCAACACAGTATCGGCGTCTAGCAGATCCCGTTGTATCTCAGCAACCGTAAGCGGCTCCGGTTGCGTCAAAGCGGCGTACTGCGGACTATTCCGCCGAATCTGTGCCTTGACGTTTTGATAATCAGCAGCTAGTTGATTTATCTCCTTCTTCAACGATGCGGCTTGTACTCCGGTCTGCTGATCACTCGAGAGCCGCGTACTTTGCTCCTCCCTAGCATTGAGTTGAAGTTGCAACGACCGTTCCCGGGCCAATAATTCGGGATCGGTCCCCTTACGAATGTTCGCACGGCCCTCAGTTAAAAATTCGAGCAGGGTTCGCGCGCGGGATCGTTCGCTCATTTGCGTCGCTAGCACATCGTGACCTTTGTTTGGATCTTGACGGTGCATCTGCATCAACAGGTCAACATAGAGTTCATAAGGACGCTGTACCCTGGCGAAGTAGGAAGCACGGGCATCTTGCCCCCCAATGCTGGCGCGGCTGGATTCAATGGTGAGGATTGCTTCTTCGAAAGCCTGTCGGGATTTATCAAAATGGTTTAGGGAACGATAAGCTTGCCCAGATGTGATTAGAGCGTTCCAGAGAGAATAACGGTATCCAGTTTGTCGAGCTAGAGTGGCGGCACGTTCGGTATATTCCAGTGCTTGAACATAATTACCTTGTGAGAAATAAATCTTCCCGATGATAGTCAACGTCTCAGGAATAGCCAGCTTATTGCCCAACGCCTCACTCAACGCCAAACTTTTTTGGCTGTATTCCATTGCTTCGGCATAATTGCCTTGTAGAAGATAGGCCTCGCCGATATTGTTTAGAGCGTCGCGCATCCCACCCTTACTGCCTATCTTCTCGCTCAATTTCAAACTTCGCTGGTAATACTCCAGGGCCTCGCCGTAGTTTTCCGTCAAGAGATGAATGCTTCCGATGTTATTGACCGAGTCAATAACTCCTCCAGCGAAGTTTATTTCCTCACGCAACAC
This sequence comes from Pyrinomonadaceae bacterium, assembly GCA_041751735.1. Classification (GTDB taxonomy): domain Bacteria; phylum Acidobacteriota; class Blastocatellia; order Pyrinomonadales; family Pyrinomonadaceae; genus OLB17. The sequence goes on from JBGSWW010000097.1 coordinate 24,666, forward strand.
TAATCCCTTTTGGAAATAGTCTAGCGCTCCTTCATAATTGCCTTGGAAATAATGGATAATGCCAATTTTGTTCCAGGCGTTAGCTACCTGAAACTTGTTCCCTAATTCTTCGCTTACTTTCAAACTTTTGTAGAAATAATCCAACGCTTGCGAGTAACTGCCTTGAAAACGATAGACCTCGCCTATCGAAATCGTCGTAAAGGCGATTTGCCGATTGTCTTTTATTTCTTCGTTCAGCGTCAAACTCTTCTGATAGTACTCGAGTGCCTGAGAGACGTTACCTTGCAAGAAATGAGTGCCCCCGATTTTTTCGAGCGCATTGGCGATTAGGGTTTTATTTCGTGACTCTTCACTTGATGCCAGACTTTTCTGATAAAACTCCAATGCCCTCGTAGGGTTGCCGGCACTCGCAAAGGCCAACCCATTGCTCATCGAAGTAAGGGCAGTCAAATCCTTGTTGCCCAGCGTCTCGCTGAGGGTCAAAGCCTGGCTGGCAAATTCGAGGGCGGCTGAATGATCACCGAGGAGTCGATGGTTTAAGCTCAATTGATTCAGGACATAAGCTACCTGAGTCTTGTTCCCTAATTCATCCTGGAGCTTCAAACTCTTCCGGTGATACCCTAATGCCGAGGCGTGGTTGCCCTGATAAAAATTGATCATTCCGAGATTGAATAAAGTACTAGCCAGAACCGCCTTATTTTCTGTCTCCTCGAGCAAAGGAAGGCTTTTCTGAAATGGCGGTAGTGCCCGAAGGTAATTGCCGACAAGCTGCTGAACATATCCGACATTGACAAGAGCGGCTGCTATCAGTTGTTTGTTCCGTGTCTCCTCCGACACAGCAAGGCCCCGCTCATAATATTCCAACGCCTGCGGAAAGAGTCTTTGCTGCCTGTAAATGAAGCCGATTACGTTTAGCGATTCCGCAATCTTCGTCTTATCGCCCAGGGATTCCCGCATAGCCAGACTTTTCTGTTGATACTCTAAGGCTTGCGTGTTGTCGCCCTGATGGTGAAGGTTATAGCCGATGCTGTACATCGCGTCGGAAATACCGGTTTTGTCCCCAAGTTGTTCTGCTAACCCTAGACTGAGCCGAGATATTCTTAGAGCCGATGGGTAGTCTTTTTGATCCCGTAAACGTCGTCCGTGGTCATTTAGTTCACGAACTAACTCTACCGTTACGAGGTCTTTGTCGTTGTCTTTGGCCAGCATCGCCGCCCCGGCTTCCTCGGAACCGGCGGAAACCAGCGCAGCCGCAAAGCTTTTTACCTTGTCGCGGTCTTTCTCCTGGATCGTCGAGTCTGTCTTCAGTTGGGCGAAAATTACGAGGGTAAACTGGCCGGTAAAGAGAACAAGGCAAATCAATCGAATCCAAAACCGCGTCATATAAATCTCCTGTCCCAGCGCGTTCGATCGAGCTGGGTCACCAACTATCTAATGCAGCTTCGACAATCTCGATCCGAACGCGCTGACGAGCTCGTATTAGGTGCTTTTCGATCTCGATACGAGATCCTTCGTTAACGATGGTCGAGCTGATCTGGCGGCGAACTTCGTCCATAGTTGGTATAAGCGATCCGGGTCGGCTTCGACGGAATTCCGGTATGAAGATCTCTCTGTAGTACTTTTCCTCGATCTCTGAAGTTGGGCGGATTTGCCTGCGAAAATGAACGTCGAGATACCAATCAATGAATAATCGCTTGGTCAAGACATCTCTAAATTTCTCGTCCTGGAGAGAATAGTAACCTGCTTGCTTTATTCTTGCAGCCAGATCGGTCGGAGACGGAAAGAAGGAAGTAATTTCCCTCACTCTCTGGTCAATGTCTTTTTCAGAGGGCTGCCAGCCGAAAGCGGCTGCCTCTTCTAGTGCCGGCGTCTCGAGGATCCGCTGATCCAAAACGAATTGCAGTCCATATTCCATCGCCCCCTTGCTGGGAGGGTCGATCTTGGTGCCTGGCTGGAGCGCTAACTGAGTTATGACATCTCCGTAACGGATGGTGACGGTACGGCCAGAGTGATCGGTCAATTTTGCAACCGGCCGAGCGAGATCGGCAGCAGGAGTTTGCGACAAGGCTGTAATATTATGCGCTGTAAATGCCGCACAAACGAACAATACTCTTACGGTCAAACCAAACATAACTGGGTCAAGAGCTAGATCTGGAAAAGGTGTTACTGAGCATACAGCAAAACCCTCTTAACACCACCCTTTGGCAGGACGTGCATTATGGCTGCCGTGCCGACGCCGATGGCGGCGCCGATCGCCAGGCCGAAGGGGTGGGCCCGGGCGGCGGCATCCATGATCGGCAGGATGCTCTCCGCCACTTCAGCGCCTCTTCGCCCCCCGCCGAAGAGTTTTGCCCGCAGACCATCGAGATCACCCGCTAATTGATAGACCCGCACGATGTCCGCTTTATCGATCTCGATCTGCGTGTTGCCCTGCATTAGCCTGAGGCGGTCGTCAGCCCAGGTGGTGAAAACACCATGTGTTTTCTTGCCCTCTGTAGTGTGAATCTGAAGCATCGCCCCAACCCCAATTGTCGGTATTGCATTCCACTCGGAGTACGGCGTCAGTTTTGGGTCCGGTACTAATGAGAGAACAACTCCTTTACCTTCTATCTGCAGAACGTCTCGATATTTGACCGTCACCGGCGGCTTTCTGTTTGAAGGTACGTTTCCGATGGAAATGATCGTAATTCCCCGCTTCTTTGGCTGTTTCGGGTCCACCACAAAAGTGTCGTCGTAAACTCGGATGATCTTGCCCTCTAATTCACGAAGATCGCGAGTAACGAACTCGACATTGGGCTTTTTAGCCGCGGCGATGATGCCCACGGCCTTCTTGATATACTCGGTTTCGGACGATCTGTCCGTCGGTTGCGCCGTGGCTGACAACCACAGCGTCGGGATGAGCATGATATAAAACAGTAGCCTTAGTTCCGATCGGTTCATTTTGTCACCCCCTAATATATGTCGATTTCGCTAAAACGTGTCAACTTTCATTACCTGCCAGCCGTGCGTTCCGAATATGATCCTGCGGCCGCTGGTGGAAATTCTATCCAAAACCGCATTTCGTCCCCGCCTTCGGCGGTACAGTCGAAATTAGCGCCGAGATACGGTGGCGGCAATTTGCACCTGTGCGTGGTCGATGGGGTGTGTTGCCAAGACGTTACCGGTTTCGAGTCAAAAACTATCGACATCTCAGGAAACCTGACGAACGTCGACTTCACCGGCCAGAATAAGGTTAGGACGCTTCCCTTGATCGGTTTCTTCAATCTAATCTTTTCTATCGATCACAGATCCGCGATGAAACGGGTTGCCGCCGAAATAGTGGCGTTGATATCGTCGGTCGAATGTGCAGCGGAAACAAAACATGCTTCGAACTGTGAAGGGGGCAAATACACACCGTTCTGCAGCATTGCATTAAAGTATGCGGCAAAACGGCCGGTGTCTGACATTTTGGCTGATGTGAAATCGACAACGTCATGATCGGTAAAGAAAAGTGTGAACATTGAACCGCATCGGTTGAAACGGTACGGAATCCGATTTTCGTCGCATGCACTGCGGATGCCGGATTCGAGAACCGCACAACTCTGCTCGAGCTTGTCGTAAAATTGATCGTCCTCGTGAATTATTTTTAGCGTTTCGATCCCTGCGGTCATCGCGAGCGGATTGCCCGAGAGGGTGCCTGCCTGGTAAACAGGGCCAGAGGGAGCGATCATTTCCATGATCTCCTTTCGACCGCCGTACGCTCCGACCGGCAGACCCCCACCGATTATCTTGCCAAAGGTGGTGAGATCGGCGTCGATATGGTACAGCTCCTGAGCACCGCCGCGGGCGACACGAAAGCCGCTCATCACCTCGTCGAATATCAGAAGAATGCCTTCAGCCGTGCATAGGTTTCGCAGGGAACGCAGAAATTCGGGGTCGGCCGGTACGCATCCCATATTGCCGGCGACCGGCTCAATAAATACGGCCGCGACCGCGCCCTTGTTTTCCTCGACCAGACGCTCGACCGACGCAATGTCATTATATACGGCATTCAAAGTGTCCTTTGCCGTGGAAGCAGTCACACCCGGGCTGTCAGGCAATCCTAAAGTAGCCACGCCGGAACCCGCCTTGCTGAGAAAGGAATCTCCATGCCCGTGGTAGCAACCCTCGAATTTGATTATCTTTTCCCGCTCCGTATACCCGCGTGCAAGGCGCATCGCGCTCATCGTCGCCTCGGTTCCGGAGTTGACCATCCTGATGATCTCAACTGATGGAACGAACTTCTTCACCAATATGGCAAGCTCGATCTCCTTCTCCGAGCTCGCGCCAAAGCTGGTACCATCATCGGCGGCGCTTTTGATCGCCTCGATCACTCTCTCGTGAGCATGTCCGACGATCATCGGACCCCAAGAACCTATATAATCGATAAATTCATTGCCATCGACGTCGTATATCCGGGAGCCTTTTGCCCGGGTGATATAGAGCGGATCTCTTCCCACCGACTTGAACGCGCGGACCGGCGAGTTTACACCGCCGGGCATATGTTTTTGAGCTTCGGCGAATAACTGTGTGCTTTTGGTAGTGTTCATTAACTAATTTATAGGATACGAGCGGCGTCCTTAGCAAAATACGTGATGATAACGTCGGCCCCGGCACGCTTTATGGATGTCAGTACCTCCATCATCACCTTCTCACCGTCGATCCAGCCATTTGCTGCAGCCGCCTTGATCATGGAATATTCGCCGCTGACGTTATACGCCGCGATCGGTATATTGAATTCGTCCTTCGTTCGGCGGATCACGTCGAGATAAGAAAGTGCCGGCTTTACCATTACGATGTCGGCGCCTTCCTGAATATCCAGCGCGATCTCGCGCATTGCCTCGTCACCGTTGGCGGGGTCCATCTGGTATGTTTTCCGATCGCCGAATTGAGGTGCAGACTCCGCAGCCTCGCGAAATGGTCCATAGAATGCCGAAGAATACTTTGCCGAGTAAGCCATGATCGGAATGTTCTCGAATCCCTCAGCATCGAGGGCTTTTCGCATGGAGCCGATCCGGCCGTCCATCATATCGCTTGGGGCGATCACATCGGCACCACTGCGCGCATGAGAGATCGCCTCCATATTGAGCAGCTCGTGGGTTTTGTCATTATTGACATACCCGGCCTCGACAACGCCGCAGTGCCCGTGGGACGTATACTCGCATAGACAAACATCAGTGATGACGAGCATGTCAGGGAACCTGGACTTGATCTCGCGTGTTGCCCGCTGGATAATCCCGTTTTCGTCATACGCTCCAGATCCGAATTCGTCCTTCGCTTCAGGGATGCCGAATAGAATGACAGCTTGGACTCCGAGGCCGATCAATTCTTCACACGCGCGAACGGCGTTGTCGATCGAGAGCTGGAACTGCGACGGCATTGACGAGATCTCGCGTTGAACATTCTGACCCTCGACAATGAAAAGCGGGTATATGAAGTCGGCCGGCGAAAGCACCGTTTCCCTCAGCATATTGCGCAGTTCCGGCGTACGCCTTAAGCGGCGGAGTCGTGTCACTGGAAAACCTGGTTGGATAAAGTTGCTCATTAAAGGTAATTCAGATACTTCTCAACATTGTCGGCCGTATGGAATGCGTTCTTGACGCAGTCCCCCATTGAGATACCGCGGTAGAAGTTGCTGCAAAAATAAAGTCCAGGGTTGCTCCGATGAAATTCGTCGCATTGCGCCGTGACTTTCTCATAACCGACGCGGTATTGCGGAATTGCTCGCTTCCATCGCTTTAGGTGAAAGAAGTCCGCTTTACCCTCAATGTTCAGCAATTCGCCAAGCTGGCCGGAAACCAGCCCCTCGATGTCTTCATCAGTCATCTCGTCCAGTATATCGCCAGCTCGGACTCCACCGATAAACGTCATCATCAATTCATAGCCCTCGGGTGCTCGGCCTGGAAAGACGGCGGAGTGGAAAAGCGTTCCCAGTATCGGGCGCTTTTCTTTGCTCGGGATCAAGAAGCCGAATCCATCGAGCATTTTACCGATCTTCTCGCTTTTGAAACCGGTAACTGCCACCGCTACCTGAGGGTAATTTACGCTCGCGAGGGTGTCTGCCAGGCTTGCGTCTCGTCGTCGAATCAATTGCGCGGCGACCCAAGCCGGCGTTGACATCACAACTGCGCCGAATTCTTCGCCTTTAATGCCGAAACGCCCATCGGCGATATCCTCGATCGAATCGATCCGGGACCGGAATCGCACGCGCTCTTCGCCGACCTCAGCCGCAAGCTTTTCGATCAGCGTTCTCAATCCGCCGCGAAACGAAAAGGTCCGAGGGAAACTTGGGTCCGGCTTTTCCACCTTTCGGCGAAAAGTACCGATAATGAGGCTTCCGAAATCCCGCTCCATTTCAAAGAGTTTCGGAAATGCCGACCGCATGCTGAGGTTGTGCGGGTCGCCCGCGTACACCCCGGACACGAATGGGTCGATAGCCTTATCGAGAAACTCCGGGCTTATCCTCCTCGATACAAAATCGGCCACTGATTCGCTTTCGGGCGACTTTGACCGTACAAATGGCTCGCGCGCCAGGGAAAGCAGCGTTTTCAGCGAAAAATAGCCGTCGACGAACGATCTAGGCCCAAGAGCCTTTAATTTGCCACCCCAAAGAATATATCTTTTTTTTGCCTCGGGATTCGCGGCAACCACTTCGCCTTCGAGCCCGAGCATTCGGACCAGATCGATTAGCCGAGGTGCCCTGAGCAGGCTATTCGGTCCCTGTTCGATCGTATAGCCGTCCTTGGAGATCGTCTGAATATTTCCGCCGTGTTTCTCCGTCGCCTCAAAAACCACGACGTCAAGCCCCTTCCGCCCGAGGAGGAATGCTGTCGTGAGGCCAGAGATGCCGCCGCCGATGACCGCTACCTTTTTCATAGGTCACGCCGATGCCCTGCGTCCCCGATCTGCATCGGCAACTCCCAGCTTTTTCAATACAAGATCCGCCAGTGCGTCGATAAAAAGCGGCGAGTCATTGAGTCCCTCAGTCACTTCATACTGATGGACGCCCTTTTCCATCGCCTGTCGCCTGTATTCGATTCCTAGTTCGAATAGCGTCTCAAGATGGTCAGACGCAAATGCCACTGGGACTAGCAGCATGTGCTTCACTCCTTCCGACGCGAGTCGAGCGATGGTGTCCGGCGTGGATGGTGTCAGCCATTTCAAGGGCCCGACTTTCGATTGATAACATAGGGTCGTCGCCTGCTTGATCCCGCCACGATCGATAATGGCCTCAACCGTTGCCGCAATATGCTTCGAGTAGGGATCGCCCTGTCTAACCAGCTTCATTGGCGTTCCATGTGCGCTGAAAAGTATTGTTACATCCGGACGGATCTCGATGGGGAAACGTTCGAGCCCGGCCCGAACACGCTCGATGAAAGCATCAATATAGATAGGATCATCGTAATAGGCCTCAATGAGTTCATGCTGGATCTTTGATCCGCGAAGTTTTACCTGCTTTTCCCACTCCTTAACGCTCGAAGCTGTTGTCGCCAACGAGTATTGCGGATAAAGTGGCAAAAGTATGACATTGTCTATCCCTTCGCGTTCTATCGCGTCAAGTGTCTCCTCAGTCGAGGGCCGCCAATAACGCATCGCTGCGTAAACCTTGGCTGGAAACTCTTTGTTGAGCTTCTCCTCCAACAGCGATGCCTGCTTCAAAGTGTGATCCTTCAGAGGTGATTTACCGCCGATCTCGCTGTATTGCTTTATAACTCCGGTAGCTCGGCGAGTTGAGATCATCTTTGCCAGACGTTTGCGAAAAAGAAAGCTGCCCGGGAAGTCGATGATATCCGGATCGCTAAAGAGATTGTAAAGAAATGGCTCCACGGCCTCGAGCGAATCGGGCCCGCCGAGATTCAGTAATACAACTGCCACCTTTTCGCTCATAACTAAACCGTTTTTGAGAAAATGGGCTTCTCTTTCATCATCTTTTCCAGATATGCGTCGAAGCACATAGCCACGTTCCGGATGATGAGAATGCCCGAGCCTGTCACTCTGATCTGGTCAGCATCTTCCGTGACTAGACCCTCCTCTATGAAACGCTTGAGCTTTGGCAGATCATCGGCAAAGTATTCGTCGAACGAAATGTCGAAGGTCTTCTCGACCCGCCGTTTGTCGATCTCGAGATTACACATCATCTGCATGATGGTCTCTTTTCTAATATGGTCGTCGGCCGTCATTCGGTAACCGACAAACGTGGCGGCTTCGCCGGCGTCTATGCTGCCGTAGTATGCCTTAAAGTCCTTGAGATTCTGTGCGTAAATATTCTCAAACTGGCTTATGGCGGACAGCCCGAAAGCGTAAACATCACAACCAGCTTTGGTGGAATAGCCTTGAAAATTTCGATAGAGCGTATTGTTCGCCTGGGCGATCGCAAGCTCATCAGTCGGCTTGGCAAAATGGTCCATCCCGATGTAGACGTAATCGGCATCGATGAGCTTTTCGATAGTCATCTGCAGAATAGCCAGGCGTTCGTCGGGTGAGGGAATTGCCTCGGCAGGCATGACCTCCTGGTGCTTTTTCAGCCAGGGAACATGCGCATAATTAAACACGGCAATGCGGTTCGGCGAGATATCGATTATCTTGTCGACTGTGTCGGCAAAGGATGCGACCGATTGGAATGGCAATCCGTAGATGAGGTCGAGGTTGATGCTCTGGAAGCCAAATTCTCGTGCCCAATCGACTGTTTGCCTGGTGATCGCCTCGGACTGTACCCGATTGATCGCCTCTTGAACTTTTGGGTTAAAATCCTGAACGCCAAAGCTCGTGCGGTTGAATCCTATCTCAGCAAATGCAGCTATATGATCGCGGTTTAAATTGCGAGGGTCTATCTCGACGCTTGCTTCGATGTCGTCCCCGAAATCGAACCTGCCCTTTATGAAATCACCGACATCGCGTATCTCATCGGGTGTGAGATGCGACGGAGTTCCGCCTCCCCAATGCATCTGAGCGACTTTCCGGTCAGCCGCGATCTTCGGACGGATCAGGTCGATCTCACGTTTCAAATATTCGTTGTATTCGGCAACGAGCTCACGGTCGCGCGAAACCCGCATATTGCAGCCACAGAAGTAGCAAAGCTTGGCGCAGAAAGGGAAGTGGAAATAAAGCGAGAGAGGGCCTCCGCCCGGCCTGGAGTTTGTATTCTCGATCTCCTGCACGAAATCGCTTCGTGTAAACTCGGGCGAGAACATCGGTGCCGTGGGATACGAGGTGTATCTTGGCCCCTGTTGATTGAATTTTTTCAACACGTCAAGGTCGATCGTGTTTGTAGTGCTGCCCATTATAAAACCTATTGATGATATTTTAGGCTGAGTTCTTTAACGCAGCTAACGAGATACCGGGGGTTGTCGACCGGGGTCGTCGGCAAAATGCCGTGTCCGAGGTTGAAAACGTGCCCCGTGCCGTCGCCGTAATCGGCGAGTATGCGTTCAACTTCTGATCGGATCTTCTCCTTTGGAGCGAAGAGAACACACGGGTCGAGATTACCCTGTAGTGCCTTCGTTCCGCCTATCCGTGTTCTCGCATCGGCGAGGTCCATTGTCCAATCGAGCCCTACGACGTCGCACTTGATCTCGGCGAGCTTTTCCACGTTCTGCACTCCTTTGGCGAACACGATAACGGGCACTCCGTTGGTGTCCAGCCTTTCACAAATGTACCTGATGTAACGCAATGAAAATGCTTCGAGGTCCGGTTGGGAAAGTATTCCCGCCCATGTGTCAAAGATCTGGACCGCATCGCAGCCGGCTCGTATCTTCGCATTTAGATAGTCAACGACTGCATCCGCCAGCAACGTCAACAGCTCGTGTAGAGCTTCGGGCTCGGCATAAGCAAAACGCTTCACCGTATCAAAAGTTTTCGAGCCTTTGCCCTCGATCATGTAGGTGGCGAGCGTCCATGGTGCTCCCGAAAAACCGATCAGCGGAACACGTCCCGCCAGCTTCTCTTTCGTCATTTTTATCGCGTCCATGACATATTGCAGCCGGTCGGTTATCCCTTCTGTATTTAACCGCAAAAGATCAGATCGCGACCGAATGGGTGCGTCAAAAACGGGTCCGCGCGATTCGACAATTTCCAAATGCATTCCCATCGCCTCAGGTATGACGAGGATATCTGAAAACAAGATAGCAGCATCGACCCCGATAATGTCGATCGGTTGGACAGTCACTTCGCTTGCAAGCTCCGGGGTTTTGCAGACCGTCAAAAAGTCCGACTTTTCACGTATCGCCCGATATTCCGGCAAATAGCGGCCGGCCTGGCGCATGATCCAAATGGGAGTTCGCTCCGTCGGCTGACGCAAGCACGCTCTTATGAAAAGGTGTTCGTTGTTATTTACCATTCAGATGTGAAACAAAAGCTTCTGCAAAATCGCCGGCACTTGACCGAGGCGAGATAAAACTTACATCAAACCCCAGTTCTTCGGCCCTGGCGGCCGTCGTTCGGCCGATAGCCGCGATCTTCGTCGTCCTATCCAACGGACCGAAAGTTTCGCGGAAAACCTCCACAGCCGATGGGCTGAAGAAACAAAGCCAATCGACCCCCCCGGTGTTCAAACGTTTTACAGTCTTTATTATATCAGCCTCGGCGGGACGGCATCCGATGGTTCGGTAAACGATAACTTCGTCGACAACTGCTTTTTCTCTCAGCATATTAGGAATCGTCAGCATACTGCGGTCACCCCGGAGGAACAGAAGCTTTTTACCGCTGAACTCATCATCGCTTCGAGAGGTGATAAGTTCTTCTGCTGTGTTTACCGAGGGATCAAAAAAAGCAGGTAGTCCGGCCTCTTCCAGAACCGACTTGGCCCGGGCCCCCATTGTATAGAGCTTGCCGCGAACGGCGTCTCTGCGTCCACCGATCTCACGTCCGAAGATCTCCGCTGAGGCGGGACTCGTGAAAAACAATCCGTCATACTCATGGATCTTGCTTATATAGCGATGAAGCTCACTTTGATCATCGAGTGGTTCGGTCTTGATCAATGGCAGGTTAGAAACCTCGAGCCCGGAGCCGCGAAGCAAGTGGCTAAACTCATCGTCTGCCCTCAGAACCAGGATTACGGCGGGTTTGCTCACAGAACCGCATCTACCTTTTCGATCGAATCACGGCGAGCCTCATCGAGCAATGTCGCAGCTCCTCTTTCGATCAGCGACTCAGCAAGCTTGGTTCCCAAACCATCAGCCTGGTCGGCGTCTCCTATCACCGAATCGCGATAAACAACCGAGCCGTCGAGGCTGCCGACCAGTCCGTCGAGTTTGAGTGAGCTGCCCTCGACCGACGCCAACGCCCCGATCGGGACCTGGCAACCGCCTTCCAGACGCCTTAAGAAAGCACGTTCAGCCGTCACACAGGTATGGGTCGTAACATCGTTCAAACGGGCCGCCATTTCCATGACAGTCTGATCGTCGGCCCGCACTTCGACGGCAACTGCTCCCTGACCGACCGCGGGAAGCATTGTCTCGGTCGGGATCACATGGCTAAACTCGTCATCCAGTTTAAGGCGGTGGAGCCCGGCATAGGCCAGGATCATGCCGTCAAGATCTGATTCCCGATATTTTTTAAGGCGGGTCGGCACATTGCCCCGTATTTCGACCACAGAAAGATCGGGCCGCAAATTAAGGAGCTGGCTTCGTCGGCGAAGGCTCCCGGTCGCGACCACTGCGCCTCGGGGGAACTCGGCCATCGAGGAATATTTGCTGGAGATCAAAACGTCGTTAGGTTTCTCCCGTTCGCACACTGCACCGATCATTAGCCCGTCGGGTTGCATAGTCTGCAGATCCTTCAAACTATGGACCGCAAGGTCGATGTTGCCATTGAGAAGTTCAGATTCGATCTGACGGGTGAATAGTCCCTTGTCGCCGATCTTAGATAGAGCGACATCCTGAAGTTGGTCGCCGGTCGTCCGGATGATCTTTACTTCAAATTGGGTGTCAGGGAAAAAAGATTCGAGCCCGTCCTTGATATAGTTCGCCTGCCAGAGCGCTAGGTCGCTGCCCCGAGTACCGATAAAAATGGTCCGCATCATACGACGAGCTCACCGAATCTCTCTGCTTTGACGCTCCGCAGCTTATTTATCAGCGCATGATGGCTTGTCAGGTCACGATGAAAATCTCCTCCCGCCTGAGCAGCAAGTCGATGGATATCCGGCACATGCTGCATCAGCAAGTCTTTTATCTGCAGTATTTCCATCTTTTGCTCCGCCGAGGGCTTTGCACCGGTTTTCTCATAGCTGGGCATCATTGGCAGCAGGTAATACCAGGTCAGAAAATCGACCATCTCCTTTACGATCATCTTTTTGACCTTCGGCAGATCCGCAAGCCGCTTGTCGTGATTTTTGTCGATGATCAAGTTCAGATCGTCGATGTTCTTAAGAACAACCTGTGGATTGTTTGCCACTGACTCATCGACGTCACGCGGAACAGCAATGTCGACGACCAACGTCTCTGCCGTTTGCTGCCCAAAATCCTTTTCGTGAAGAATCGGCTCGCTCGAACCGGTTGAGCTGATGACTATATCGGCCGAAGGAAGACACTCGCTTAGAAGCTCGAAATCGTGAACCTCGCCGTCGAAGCCAAAGGTTTCCATGAGCGACGACATTAGTTCGTCCGCGTGAGAGCGGGTCCGGTTGGTAAAAATGATCCGTCCGATATGCTTGTTTATCAGTGCCTCGGCCGTTAATCGAGCCGTTTCTCCCGCACCTATTACGAGGGCAGTACGCCCACGAAGGGTTCGAAAAGTTCGTATAGCAAGCTCTACTGCCGCCAAACTAACTGAAACCGCTCCATCATGGATCGAGGTTTCCGTATATGTCGTCTTTCCCAGCTTGAAGGCCCGCTGAACTAACTGGTTTAAGATCTTTCCCGCGGACCCGGAGGCGGTTGCGACGGCGTATGCATTGCGAAGCTGCCTGAGGATCTGAGAATCGCCAATCACTCGGCTGTCTATACTCGTCGCCACATTAAACAGCTGCTGGCAGGCCGCGCACGAGATCAGGGCAAAGAAATGCTCGTCATTGACGAAACTCTTTGCACCTTTGATCTCTACTAGAACGTTCTTAAAATACTGCAGATCGATAACGGGAGAATGGCTTACGGCATAGATCTCCGTTCGGTTGCAGGTTGATACGATCATGCACTCCGAGAGTTCTCCTTTGACGGCGTCGAGAAACTCCTTAGTTTCGCGATCGTCGAAGTAAAACTTCTCTCGGATTTCCACCGGAGCCGTCTTGAAGTTGATCCCGATAGCGAAGAGCGTTCCGGGCCTCATCGTATTTTCCAAAATCCAATCCCCGGCAACTCGGGGTAACGCTAGATTGTACGGAGTACTATCGGCATTATATCGCATAGAATCCGAGGAGTCAGGTACCCAATTTTCGAGAATCGATCTGTCGAAAGCTTTTTCGTCCATATTGATTCACTATTTCAGTAATAGTCGAACGGCAACCTGTCGAGACTGAATCAGTCGTAAGTTCACCGCTGTTTCTATTCGCAAGTGACGTGCCACAATGATAAGGCGTAAAACGGGACATTTAAGTATCGATTTTTAGCAAAAGGAAGCTTTCACGAGTTCGAAATCTACGAACCATGACAAATTCTTCGGTTAAGCGCGAGTTTTTCCCCTACTCTCTGAGATTTGACACCAACGGATCAAGCTGCCCCTAGAGCAACTTCCGCTCCATTGAGTGGGGGCAGAGATGTATGTTTAGCCCACGTCGGCCCATATCTGTTGATCAGGGTTCCTATTGGCTTTGAATTCTAGCGCCCTGTGGTTGTTGGAACTTCCCGTTTGTCTCGTTGAAGATAAGTTTAAGCCCTCACTCACAGCGCATTGTAGGCCGGTACACTTGCATGGCGTTGGTCCCGGAATTACCGCCAAGTGTGATCCCGCCACCGGGAAGGAAGATCCGGCCGCCGATCACGGCACTGCCCTTGAGGCCGTGGACGGCGATAGGGAGGTTGGGCAGGGTGGTCCACTTGTCAGAACGGGGATCATAGCCATAGGTGTTGGGAGTCAAGCCCAGCACGTGTTTTTGCTCGCCCTCGCCGCCAAAGACGAACATGCAGCCAGCAACCACCGCTCCGGTAATGCCGCCCCGGACCGCCGGAAGCGGGGAACCTTTGGTCCACGTGCGCGTCTTGGAATCGAAGATCTCGACCACGTCGGTCCGCTGAGCGCCGGCGCCGGGTCCGAAGCGGCCGCCGGCAACATAGATCTTGCCGTTCAATGCCACCATTGCGAGGTGATTGCGTTGCGTCGGCAGATCCGGAAGCTTCTCCCACTTGTCCGTCCCCGGATCGTACACCTCGAAAGCCGAGCCGCCGGGTGGTCGGCCGCCTGCAACGTAGATCTTCCCGTCGATAACTGCTTTGCCGCCACCACTGCGGGCGGTCGGCATCGGAGCTCGTGCTACCCAGCCGCCCACCTTGGGGTCGTGGACCCAGACATTGGAGACGAACTTCTCCGGCCTTCCGGTGCTGGCACCTTCGATCTCGCCCCCGATCACGTAGAGCTTGCCGTCGACAGCCGCGGCATGAATGTGGTGGATCGGCTGCGGCAGGCTCGGGCCGAGTGACCAGCGGCCGGTGGCCGAATCGTAGACCTGGACAAGGTTGGACGGGAGCCGTCCAGGCGGATAGCCGCCGAGCACCCAGATCTTGCCGTCCATCTCTACGACAGCGTGTTCGGAACGAGGCAGCGGCATTGCAGTGCCCATGCTCCACCCCTCGAACTCCGGCATGACGCCGATCGGCGGGCCCTGACTCACGCGATCATTCCATGTCTCGCGAAGCTCGCCCGCCTCCACTGGAGTGGACTTATTCGGGGGTGGCATCGGCGGCCCCCCTCCCGGGACTTGTTGAGCCATCGCGGTGGTCGCGGCTAGGAAAATGGACGATAGCGAGCAAAGCACGAAGCTGGTGATAAAGGGCGCACGGTTTTTTCTATTCATAACTCAACAGACCCCGAATGGGTGGCTTTCATTACCGGCCTTCGGGATACGCGACGAAGCGTCGGAATCTTAATAACCCGAGTTCGAGTGCCAACTTCTGCGCCGCGTAGGTCCGAGTTCAATTGTATCAATTTATGACCAGAATCCAAATCTGGTCATAATGCGTAGCACCAAAAGTTCTTTGCCACCGATGACATTCCCCCGATTTCAATCGACCCATGCTATTCCGTCGGGTTTTTTCCCCGTTGCGAACGGTGACATAAGCTTTCCGATGGTGATGTCAACGATGCTGACAGAGTTTTCAGCGGGGTTGGTCAGGAAGGCCTGTCGCCCGTCGCCTGAAAGGGTCAAAACTTTAGGCCTGGTGTTTACCTCGGTCTGAGTGATCAGCCGGCGGGTTTTTACCTCGTAGACGACAACCTTTTTTAGCAGAGCAACGACGGCCATCTTGCCGTTGGAAGTCAAACGAATCCTTCCCGTATCGCTCTCGGGTGTTGCGATCGTATGTATCGCCTCGTCGATCCCCGTGTCAATAATGTTGATGTCGCGGCCCGAAACCCAGACCTGTTTCCCGTCGCGGGTTATATCGATGCCGTAAACTGCATGTGAAAACGGAATAACCTTAGTTTCTCCGGTTGCCCGCGTTATGACGCTGACGCTCTTGCCCTCGAGGTTGGGTGTGTAGAGCTTTCGCTCGTCAGGCGTGACCTCCACAAACCATGAGCCCTCTTGTTTCGTCGCGTAGGTGTTGAGTACCTTTCCGGTCTCCGCGTCGAGCTCTAGGATTGACTGCTTGCGAGCGCAGGCGAGCCATAGGCGGCGATTATCCCGACTGACGCGAATGTCATGTGCCGAATATTCGCCTAGATCGAAATTGGCTCGGACCTTTTTGTCTTTCAGGTCAATAACTGTGATCGTGCTTCCGGCAGCGACGTAAGCTCTCCTTTTGTCGGGCGAGATGCGAACTTCGTGCGGATTCTTGCCCGTGTCTAGTACGGCGATGGTTTTGTAAGTCTTGCTGTTTACCAACGCCACCTTGGCCTCGTCCATGTAAACGATGGCCAACACGCCCGCTTCTGCAGGTAATGCGGCGAAGAGAAAAATGGCAAAAATGGAAATTAATGAACGAATTGCTCGAACGCGAAATAGTGTCTTCATTTTCGATATAGATATTTGGCTATCTGGATAGCGGCTGTTTCAAAGATTCCCATCCGTAATTGAGCGCCGTAACTACCGCTCCGCTTTCCGCAATCCGCCTCCAATTACTTTGTCGAAAGAGTCCGCTGCCATATGATGGAATTGAAAAAAAGACCGGGTGTTGATCCTGGAGTGAACCACGGGTACTCTTTTAGGCTCAAATTCCGCTTCCGGCCCTCAACGCCGCCGCCCCGCAGATGAGGCTCGTTCTCGCTACCTAGTCACTGACGTATCCAAATATAAGGGTCTCGTACGGCAAGGGAAACTAAAATGTCGTGAGTGGCGGATAAGAGGGAGCCAAGCGTCGTATCTGGGAGTGGAGTGGAGCCGATCAGGAACTAGAGAGGTTTTCCGAGGATCTCAAACAGTTTTTCTTTATAGCTGCGGCTCGAGGTGACTTGGGTGCCGTTCTCCAGCACTACTGTATACTCCCCCGCAAACATGGGATGCAGTTCTTTGATCCGCTCAATGTTCACTATGGCGGAACGATGGATGCGAAGGAATCTCTGTGGATCGAGCTGCCGTTCGAGCGCTCCCAGCGTCTGCCGCACGAGATGCGATTTCGTTCCTGCGTGAAGAAGTACGTATTTGTCGTCGGCCTGGATCCAATCGACTTCCGAGGTTTTCAGAAAGATGATCCGCCCTTCAATTTTGACCGCTAGGCGTTCGAGATAGATGCGTTTCTGTCCGAGAGTTTCGAGGAGTGCGGCGATCTTGTTTTGGTAGGTTTCGGCATGTACGGGATCCGCAAATTTCTCGTATACGCGCGACATGGTTTTATTGAAACGCAGCTGATCGAAAGGTTTTAGCAGATAGTCTAGCGCAGCGGATTCGAATGCACGGATGGCGTAATGCTCATAGGCGGTCACGAAGACGATTTGCGGCAAAGCGGTCCCGCCGAGAGCTTCGAGTGCCGAGAAGCCATCCACTTCCGGCATTTGTACGTCAAGGAAGACCAGATCCGGCTTTTTCTCTCTGATCGACAACACGGCCTCTTTACCGTTTCGACATTCGCCTACGATCTCGACGAAGGGATGATCTAATAGCATCCGGCGGACGAATTTCCTTGCCAGAGGCTCGTCATCGATAACCAAAGTTGTAATGTTTCCCTTTAACAATATCGTTTAAATGGTCAGATCGTTCTCAGTCGTAAATGGAATTTCTATAACAACCGTTAACCCCCCGGCTGCATTATTGTTTTGCTCGAACGTGTGATCAGTTCCGTAGTATTGCCTGAGTCTGCCGCCAACATTCGTCAGCCCGACGCCTCTGCCGTTCGCTGTGCTCTCGTTCTTGTGGGTGATCCCTCCGCCGCTATCAGTTATTTCGATCCGTAAGGAATCGAGCAAGCGTTTAGAGCTCATTTTGATTGAGCCGCCCGCGGCATAGGGGGCGATCGCGTGCTGAACGGCGTTTTCAATGATCGGCTGCAAGATGAGATGCGGAACTTCAGCCGTAAGGCTCTCCGGAGCTATTTCAAAATGCACCAGCAGCCGGTCTGAAAAACGTTCCTGCTCGATGTCGAGGTAGCAGCGCACAAATTCGATCTCTTCCTTCAGAGTGACGAACTGCCTTTCTGAATTTTCAAGCGTTAGCCGAAGAAAATCTCCGAGGCGCGCGATCATCTGGTTCGCCTTACGTGGATCTTCTAGGACGAGAGATGAGATCGAGTGCAAAGTGTTGAAGAGAAAATGAGGATGGATCTGCATCTTCAGAGCATGCAGTTCGGCCCGCGCAAGCTGTGCCGTCAGTTGTAGTTTCTGCTCTTCCTCTGCCCGGTAGTTCTGATAAAAAATGAAAGCCTGTATCGCAAACACGATCAGTCCGTAAATCATCACACCGAGATAGACACCATTGAAGAACTTGCCGAGAAAATTATCGAAGAACGCAGCGGCCGGGGCTTCCGGCGGCCCGTCAGTCAGCCAAGTGACGATCATGTACAGAAACTGGTGCAGGGTGCAAAAAACTACTAAAGCCGCAAGATGAACCCACAGATTCCGCCTTTCAATCGGAAATCGCCGCACCAGCCGGTAGATGGCAGGCGACAGCAATCCCCAGAGGTAAAATCTGGTGAACTGGATCACGAATAAAAGACGCAAATTCGGCTGGTTCCCACCGCCCAATGCGGTCGCTAAACTCAAAGAGACAAAGACGAGCGCGACGATCGACCAAAGAGCGAAAAAGGCTGCGATATATCCTAGTTTTCGCTGAGAATAATTCATAAGGCATCGATCGGTTTCGATTCGCCGCGTGAATTTGGGCCTTACCTGCGGAGCGAATGACATCAACCAGGTATGGACTTCGCATCGATGTTAGGTTCTATGACTCCGTGTATCGTTTGCACCTGCCTGACGAGGTCCAAATATTGCAGAGGTGTCAAAGCTTGTGCACCGTCGCAAAGAGCGTGTTCGGGACGTGGATGCACCTCGATGATCAGTCCGTCTGCTCCGACAGCAACTCCTGCCAGGGCCAGCGGTACGACCATATAGTTGTGCCCTGAGGCGTGCGATGGGTCTATTATTATGGGAAGATGTGACAACTTCCGGACCGCAGGAACAATGGAGAGGTCAAGTGTGTTCCGGGCATGGTCTGCGAACGTGCGAATGCCGCGTTCACAAAGGATGACATCGTAATTGCCCTCTGCCATGATGTATTCGGCCGCCAGGAGGAATTCATCGAGGGTTGCTGATAGGCCCCGTTTCAGCAGTATGGGTTTTCGTGTTTTTCCAGCATATTTTAGCAGCGAATAATTCTGCATATTTCGCGCACCGATCTGGATGCAGTCGCCGTATTTTTCCACAAGGTCGATCCCTGCTTGGTCCATGGCTTCAGTAATGATATTAAGACCGTATCGATCCCGAACCTCATTGAGGATCTTTAACCCGTCCTCACCCATACCTTGAAAATTATAGGGTGATGTTCGCGGTTTGAACGCTCCCCCGCGAAAGAATCTAGCACCACTTTTCGCGACCGCATTGGCCGCCTCGAAAACCTGATCCGCGCTTTCGACGGCACACGGGCCGGCAATCATGGCAAGTGAGCCATCGCCGATCACTGCATTTCCGACCTTTACAACAGATTTCCCCGGTCGCAAATCATTGGATATCAGTTTGTACGGTTTCGTAACGCGAATAGAATCTGCCACACCCGGTAAATTTTCAAAATGAGCCGGGTCGACCGAACCGCTATTGCCGGTTATGCCGATCGCGGTACGGTTTTCTCCCGGCAGCGCGTGGCCGCGAAATCCTAGTTTTTCGATTACTTCAATCACGCGATCAACATCGGCAGAACTCGCGTCCGGTTTCATTACTATAAGCATTTAATTATTCCTCGATCTTGTCTATAAAAGCGGCAACTATTCGCCGCCCAATTCGTGTTGTCTCGGGATCAACCTGGAAACAAATTTCCGCACTCGCTCCACGCTGTTTGTCGCACCTAACGATCTTTCGATCTCGGCGACGATCGCAGAACCGACAACGGCGGCATCAGCATATCGCCACACATCTGTGATCTGACCCGGTGTCGAGATGCCAAACCCGACTGCGATCGGAAGATCGGTATATCTCCTCGCCCGTTTTACAAGCGTCTCAGCCGAGTCGCTCGTGTCTTCTCTAGTACCGGTTACGCCGGTTCGTGACACTGCATATATAAACCCGCTCGACGTCATTGCGATTCTAGCAAGCCTCTCATCGGTTGTTGTCGGTGCGATCAGCGAAATCATATCTATGTTTTGGTCAGTCAAAATTGAAGCGATCTCCGAAGCTTCGCCGTCCACGACGTCGGTTATCAATACGCCATCGACGCCCGCCCGCATAGCTTCTTTTGCAAAGCGTTCCAAGCCGTAACGGCACAGAGGATTTAGATAACTAAAGAGAACTATCGGAACGTCTGTGCTCGTTCGGAGTTCCCGCGTCATTTCGAGTACGTTGGATACGGTCATCCCGCTCTTCAACGCTCTCTGTGAAGACATTTGGATGGTCGGGCCGTCGGCCATCGGATCGGAAAACGGAACCCCAAGCTCGATGATGTCGGCGCCGTTCTTAGCCAGGTCAAGTACGATATCTAGAGATCTGGGAAGATCCGGGTCGCCTGCCGATACAAATGGAATGAATCCCTTGCGACCTTCTCGTCTGATATCTTTGAATTTTGTGGCTATTCGACTCATCTTCTCAACTTGCTCAAAGCTAAAGCGGCTGAATCAACGTCCTTATCGCCGCGTCCTGAAAGATTTACGATCACAACGGAATCTCCTGGCATTTCTTTAGCGATCTTCACCACGTGTGCGATTGCATGAGCCGATTCGAGCGCCGGGATTATCCCTTCCGTTTCGGACAAAAGCCGAAATGCTAAAAGTGCCTCCTCATCAGACGCAGAGACGTACTCAACTCGACCGGCGTCATGAAGCGAGGCATGTTCGGGACCGATCGAAGCATAGTCGAGTCCTGCAGATACCGAATGGGTCAGAGCGATCTGACCGTCGTCATCCTGCAGCAGATAGCTTTTTGTCCCCTGCAGAACACCCACACTGCCTCCGGACATAAACCGCGCAGCATGTTCGCCCAAACCGCTTCCGATGCCGCCCGCCTCGACCCCGATCATACGAACTTCGGCATCGTTTAGAAATTCATGAAAAAGTCCGATCGAGTTGGAGCCGCCGCCTACACAGGCTACAAGCAAATCGGGCAGTCGCCCCTCTTTTTCGAGTATTTGCCTTCGCGCTTCGCGACCGATGACACTCTGAAAGTCGCGGACCATAAGAGGATAGGGATGTGGTCCAAGCGCTGAGCCAAGGAGATAATACGTCAAGTCGAGATTCGTCACCCAATCACGAAGAGCTTCATTTATGGCGTCTTTGAGTGTTCGAGAACCCGAATCTACGCGTCGAACCTCTGCACCGAGCAGGTTCATTCTAAAGACATTTAATTCCTGCCGCTGCATGTCCTCTGAGCCCATATAAACAACGCACTCGAGACCAAAACGAGCGCAAACCGTTGCTGTGGCCACCCCGTGTTGTCCCGCACCGGTCTCGGCAATAATGCGCTTTTTTTTCATTCGCATTGCCAACAGGATCTGGCCCAGGCAGTTGTTGATCTTGTGAGCCCCAGTGTGATTGAGGTCCTCGCGTTTTAGATAAATGCGTGCCCCGCCAAGTGTTTCGGTGAGCCTTTCGGCAAAATAAAGCGGCGTTGGACGACCGACGAAGTCCCTTAGCAGCTGGTCGAATTCGACACTAAAAGCTGAGTCGTCACGGGTGGAAAGATATGCCTCCGTTAGCTCATCGAGCGGAGCAACCAAAGTCTCCGGCACGAATCGTCCTCCATACTCGCCCCAATAGCCTCGTTCGTTTGGTTCGTGGTTCATTCGGTGCTCCTTATCTCTCTAAAGAAATCCTTGAGTTTTGCCTCATCCTTTTTACCCTTTGCTGATTCAAGCCGGCTGCAGGCATCCACACCGTACGGGCTGAGCCTGACGATCGCGTCAGCAATATTCTCTGGTCCAAGACCTCCGGCGAGATAGAAATTCGGGAAGGCTGTCTGGACCTCTTTTACGCAATCCCATTCAAAGGTGGCTCCCATTCCGCCATATCCATCGGTAGAAAATGCGTCGAGAATGATTGCGTCGACATCGTATCGCAATACATTCTCGAGACTTATCGAATCCAGCACGCGAAACGCCTTTATGATCTTGAGTCCGGTTCGTTTTCTAGCTTCCAGAACATATTGAGGCGATTCATCGCCATGCATCTGGATCGCATCGAGGCCTGCAATATCGGCGATCTCAGTAATTCTGGCCAGCGGCTCCTTTACAAATACCCCCACTTTCAATAGATCTTTTGGCAATCGTTTGGTGATCGTCCCTACGGATATTGGGTCGATGTACCTGGGGCTTCTTTTGTAGAAGTTGAACCCCAGAGCGTCTGCCCCAAGCTCTGCTGATAGCAAAGCATCGCTCAGATCGGTCACACCACATATTTTTACTTTTGTCATAAGTAATTGGACGCTGCCGACAGAGACAAATCGGTTGATATCCCTATATCCATCTATGAATCCCCGGTAATGAGATCCCGCAATTCATTTGCCGCATCACGACTTCGCATCAGGGTTTCCCCGATCAGAAACCCGGAATACCCTAGACTATGCAATTCTAAAATGTCGTCGTGATCCTTGATCCCGCTTTCGGAAACCATGATCGCATCCAGAGGAGCGTGCTTTATCAATGCTCGAGAAATGTCCAGCGACACGTCAAAGGTTTTTAGATCACGGTTATTTACGCCGATCAGCCTTGCACCGGCCGCGACTGCTCTTTCGAGCTCATTTTCGGTGTGTACCTCCACAAGGGCGTCAAGGCCAAGCTCGTTTTCTGCGAGGCATCGAAGCCCGTAAAGCTCGTCGTCCCCAAGCATTGTGGTGATAAGCAAGATCGCATCCGCTCCGGACACGGCCGCTTCATACACCTGGAACTCGTCATAAACAAAATCCTTCTGCAGGATCGGAAGATCCGTCGCGTCGCGAACTGCACGGAGATCATCGAGCGATCCCCGAAAATTATCCTTCTCAGTTAATACCGAGATTGCACACGCCCCGCCCGCTTGGTAAGCGCGGGTGAAGACCGATGGATCGGCCCGATCGCTAAGGACACCCTTTGAAGGGGACGCTCGCTTGAACTCGGCAATAATGTTTATCTGCGATCGATCATTGAACGCCGCACGAAACCGGTGCGAACCCGGTCCTTCGGTTGCTGCCGCGGCCGACAGCTTTTTCATAGCGGTACCAGCTTTCGCGGCCTCAACACGTATCCGCTTTTCTTCAAATATTTTGTCCAGGATCATTGTCATTGCAAGTTCGTCTCAGCCGCGAGAAATTCCAGCTTTTTGAGCGCTGAGCCGCTTTCGAGGCTTTGAGCTGCCATTTGGTATGCATCTGTTAGGCTCGCTGCACGGCCCGTAATATAAATTGCCGCGGCCGAATTTATTTTTACAAGATCGGCTGCTGCTCTGTTGATGCTCGAGCCATCTAGTATCGCTCGGATCAGGGCCGCGCTTTCAACTGGGGACTCACACACGGCTCCTCCCGTCGGTTGTATTTCTGTCCCAAAATCTTCGGGCGAGATCTCTGATAAGGAAACGCCTCCATCTGTAACCTCGGCCATATATGTAATTCCGCTGAGCGTCAACTCATCTATTCCGTCGCTTCCATACACGACCCACGACCGGTCCGTACCCAGCCGGGCGAGAACATTAGCCGTTTTCTTTACAAGGTCCTTATTCCAAACCCCAATTACCTGATAACGTGCCTTTGCTGGATTGCAAAGCGGGCCAAGACTATTGAATATGGTCGGATGTCCGAGCCCACGCCTAACTTTTCCTAAAATAGGAGAAAGGCTGTGGAAGTTCGGAGCGTACATGAAGCAGATGCCGATCTCATTGAGGCATCGTTCGGCAGTGGCAGCATCGACCGCTGGTTCGACTCCAAGCTCCGAAAGAACGTCCGCACTTCCCGAATTGCTCGTTGCTGCACGATTGCCGTGCTTCGCGACCGGAACTCCCGCACCGGCGGTGACAAATGCAGAGGCGGTGGATATATTAAATCTCTTGCTCCTGCTTCCACCCGTACCCACCACATCGACGAATACTGGATGGCGAGAAACCACGGGGATACAACGCTCCCGCATGATCTTGGCCATTGAGTATAGCTCTCCCTCGGAAGTGCCTTTGAGACTCCAGGCTCGCAGAAGCTGATCGAGTAAATTCTCGTCGGTCGCTGCCATTAATTCGTCGAAAAACGCCTCAGCATCTTCGGGGATGACATGCAGCCCAGCACCGAATTCACTTATATATTTGTGCAGAATCGCATTCATAAACTACTGGTTTCCGCCATTTCGACCGCTCTTAACATAGCTTTCGCCTTATTGAACGTTTCCTGATATTCCAGCTCGGGTACAGAATCGGCTACTATTCCCGCACCGGCCTGAACCTTCGCAAGTCCGTTCTCCAGGACCAGCGTGCGAATAGCGATGCACGTGTCCATATTGCCGGCATAATCGAAGTAACCGACCGTTCCAGCGTAAACCCCACGCGGAGATGGCTCAAGAGAGTTGATTATTTCAATCGCCCTCACCTTTGGAGCACCGGAAACGGTTCCTGCGGGAAAGCACGAGGCTAAAGCGTCGAACCGATCCAGTCCCGCCCGAAGCTCGGCCGAAAGATCGCTTACCAGGTGCTGCACATGCGAATACTTCTCAACACGCATCAGGGTATCCACATTCACGCTTCCGTATTCGGCTACGCGACCGAGATCATTCCGGCCAAGATCGACGAGCATTAAATGCTCAGCAACTTCCTTCATATCTGCCTTCATTTCTTCGGCAAGAGCAGCGTCTTCCTCGGGGCTTTTTCCTCTCGGACGTGTCCCGGCGATCGGCCGATATTCGAGTTTTCGGTCACGAAGCCTGACAAGCATTTCAGGAGACGCTCCGATCACCGAAGTCTCCCCGTTTCGGATAAGAAACATATATGGCGATGGATTAAGCGATCGGATTGCCCTATAGATCGCAACTGGCGAAGCTTTCGTGCGTTTGCTAAAGCATTGCGAAATAACTACCTGATATGCCTCACCCGCGCTGATAAGCTCCTTGACATTCATCACGGACCTTTCATACCCTGACTGCTTCCAGTTCGAAGTTGCCGCTTCAACCACGCCCCGCCCGTCTGCATCTGGAATTAATACTTCTCCGTTTTCAAGCAACGCGCGGGTCGACGCGTTTTCACTCCTCGCTTTTTCGAAGGCCTTTCCCAGCTTTATGGTGTCGCCGTCACATTCGTCGGTAAAAACTAGCGAAATGATCTGGATCACCTGTTTCGCATGGTCAAATACCACGACGGAACGATAGAACGAGAAGACGGCATCACCATCTTCGCCCGATCCGTTCTTCCTCGAGCCGGGATCAAGCCATTGGGCACAGGCAAAATCCATGACGCAGATCGCTCCGCCCGTAAATCCCGGCAGACTGCCGTCGTCATAAACCGTGTAGTTGGCGAAATGATCCCGCAGAAAACTGATCATGGGGCTTTCGATCTCGGTAATTTCGCCGCTTCGTTCAACCCTCACGTGCTTTCCATTTCCGAACGCGGTGAACACCGGGTCCGATCCGATAAATGAATACCGTGCAAGCCTCTCACCACCTTCAACAGACTCGAGAAGGAACGAGCAGCCGGTATTGGCGGACAGCTTAAGGTAAACTACGAGCGGCGTCAACATGTCGGCTGCTATCGTTTCCACGACCGGGATCACGTTTGCTGTCTCTGTCTTTTTTGTGAATTCTTGAATTTCGGACATAAAAAAACCGCCTGCGTAAAGTGAGGCGGAATGCTGTGAAATTAATATTCTGAAGTCGGCCCTATCAGCCTGTTACAGAGTCTTTCAGACACGCTACCGCTGAATCAGCCCAATGTCGCCAGCTGTTCAAAACGATCGCACTGTCTCCGAACAATCTCATCAGGCTTATATTAGTTCGAATCATTTCCCCTGTCAATGCCATTACTCATTAGGCAGCAGTTGTCGCTAGCCTCGGTCACTTTTGAGACTGGCGATCGCCTAAGACTTCGCAAATGTCGCTGAGCGCGATGCCTTTGGAGCGGAGAAGTACGAGGTAGTGAAACAAGAGGTCGGCGGCTTCGGATTCGAAGGCTTCTGGGTCGTCGTCTTTGGCGGCGATGATGAGCTCGACGGCTTCTTCGCCGACTTTTTGGATGATCTTGTTGATGCCGCCCGCGGCGAGGCTGGCGATATACGACCCTTCCGGTAGATTCGCGAGGCGGTCGTCGATCGTGTTTTGAAGCTGTTCGAGTACGGGAACGGCGTCTTCGCCGACATCGCTAAAGCAAGTATGCTCACCTGTGTGGCACACAGGGCCTGACGGCACTGCCATGACGAGCAGGGTGTCATTGTCGCAGTCGGCAGTGATCGAGCGAAGGGTGAGATAGCTGCCGCTCGTTTCGCCCTTGACCCACAGGCACTCTCGGGAGCGCGAATAGAATGTGACATTGCCGGAGCGAACTGTTTCGGTAACGGCATCTTTGTTCATAAAGCCGAGCATCAGGACGGTGCCCGTTCGATAGTCCTGAACGATCGCGGGAACCAGGCCGTCGGCATATTTGTCGTAGTTCAATCTCATATTCTTACCTCGATTCCCCTCATATCGAGAAATGCTTTCAATTGCGGTATGTCGATCTGGCCGTAATGAAAAACGCTGGCGGCGAGAGCAGCCTCGG
Organism: Pyrinomonadaceae bacterium; assembly: GCA_041751735.1. Taxonomy (GTDB): domain Bacteria; phylum Acidobacteriota; class Blastocatellia; order Pyrinomonadales; family Pyrinomonadaceae; genus OLB17. Next base: position 51,092 of record JBGSWW010000097.1, read on the forward strand.
CCCGGCCGATGGTGAAGACCTCGGCAAAATCGTCCATTGTACCGGCACCGCCCGAGGCAATGACCGGTACGGCCACGGCGGACGAGACTGCGCGCGTGATCTCGATATCGAATCCGCTCTTTGTTCCGTCGGCATTCATCGAGGTCAGCAGGATCTCGCCCGCTCCAAGCGTGACGCCCCGCACGGCCCATTCCAAAGCGTCGATCTCGGTGGCGATGCGGCCGCCATTCAGCGAGACCCGCCAGCCGCCCTCGGTCGACCTCGCGTCGATGGCGAGGACGATGCATTGCGAGCCGTAATTCGCGGCCGAATCGGCAATAATCTCAGGATCGCGGACGGCCGCGGTGTTGATAGATACCTTGTCGGCACCCGCGTCGAGGAGGGCTCCGATGTCCGCCACCGAGGTGATACCGCCGCCGACGGTAAAAGGTATATTGATCTCGGCGGCCACGCGGCGAATGATAGCGGCAAACGGCTTGCGGCGTTCGTTCGTCGCCGAGATGTCGAGGAGGACGAGCTCGTCGGCGCCTTGTTCGCAATACCTCGCTGCCAGCTCGACCGGGTCACCCGCGTCACGGAGCCCGACGAAATTAGTGCCCTTTACCGTCCGGCCGTCCTTTAAATCGAGGCATGGAACGATGCGTTTAGCCAACATACTTTGCGAGGTCCTCCGGTGTGATGTTTCCTTCATAAAGGGCTTTGCCGATGATGACGCCGGTGCAGCCGATGGCATCGAGCTCGTCAATGTCTGCGACGGACCGGACGCCGCCGCTTGCGATCAGGCCTAGCGACGGGAGCTCGGACCGGATCTTTCGGTAAAGCGGCGTGGCGGGTCCACCCAACGCACCATCGGAGGCGATGTCGGTAACAAATGCCGAGGCCACGCCTTTGGAGGTGAGATGTGCGAGATAGTCGAATAAGAAAATACTGGTGGCGGTCTGCCATCCGTCGACGGCCACAAACCCGGCTTTAGAATCGGCACCCAGAAGTATGCGGTCCGGACCGAACTGGCTAAGCCAGCCGATGAAGGTAGACGGCTCGCGCGCGGCCAGGCTGCCGATGTTTACCATCGACGCACCGGCGGCAAAGGCCTCGGCGATATCATTTGCAGACCTCAGGCCACCGCCATAATCGATGGTCAGCGAGGTTGCGTCGGCGATTAGTTTGAGGACGTCGATATTAGCCGGCCGGCCGGTGCGGGCCCCGTCGAGGTCGACTATATGGAGGCGCTTTAGCCCCGCCGCCTCAAACTGTTTTGCCGTGTCGACGGGATCACCGGAATACACGGTCTTTCTAGAGAAATCTCCGTGGGTAAGCCGCACGCATTTGCCGTCGATAAGGTCGATCGCGGGTATTATTTCGATCATAAATTCAAAAAATTCTGCAGTATCCGCTCACCGGCCTGGCCGGATTTCTCAGGGTGAAACTGGACCGCGTAAAAATTGCAAGTCTCGGCCGCGGCACTGAAAGCCTTGCCGTATTCGGTCAGGGCCGTCGTCATGGCGCCCTCCTCGACATAATATCCATGTACAAAATAAACTCGCGTGCCCTCATCGATGTCGTCGAAGAGCCGCGAATGGAGCGCTCCGACCTTGTTCCAACCCGTATGCGGGACCTTCAAAGATCCCGGTTCGAAACGCCGTACTTGATAGGGCAGGATGCCGAGGCACTGGGCGTCATTCTCCTCGGTGGACTTGCACATCAGCTGCATGCCAAGGCAGATGCCCAGCACCGGTTGCGTCAGCGAAGTTATGACGTGGTCAAGCCCACGCTCGCGAAGATATTTCATCGCTGTGGACGCCTCGCCGACACCGGGAAAGATCACTTTGTCGGCGGAGCGCAACTCGTCGGCGCCGTCGGTGATGGTGGCCTGAACGCCCAGACGCGAGAGCGCGTTCGTGACTGACGCGGTGTTCCCGGCGTTGTACTTAATGATCGCGACCTTCATAAGATCCCCTTGGTTGTAGGCAGCTGAGACCCTTCTCGACGAACCGCCATCTTGACCGCCCGAGCAAACGCCTTGAAGATGGCCTCGATCTTGTGGTGCTCGATGGCGCCCTCGGACTTGATGTTCAGGTTGCAGAGGGCCTTGTCGGAGAATGATTTGAAAAAGTGAAAGAACATCTCGGTCGGTACGTCGCCGATCTTTTCCCGCTTGAACTCAGCATCCCAGACGATCCAGTTACGCCCGCCAAAATCGAGAGCGACCTGTGCCAGACAGTCATCCATCGGAAGGCAAAACCCATAGCGCTCGATACCGCGTTTATTCTCGAGTGCGAGCGAAAATGCCTCGCCGAGCGTTATGGCAACGTCCTCGATGGTGTGATGTTCATCGATATTTAGATCCCCTTTCGCCTCGACCGTGAGATCAAGCCCGCCATGTCGTGCCAATTGGTCGAGCATGTGATCAAGGAATGATAGGCCGGTTCGCACATCGCCATTGCCTTCGCCATCGAGGTTCAGTTCAACCGATATATCGGTCTCGTTTGTGGTGCGGCGATGAGTGACTTTCCGCTCCGGCGCCCGCAAGAGGTCATAGATCTCGTCCCAGGTCTCGACCACGGCGATGCCGGTGTCGGATCCATCCAGCGGAAAATTCGGATTGCGAATGTAGACCGCTTTGGCTCCGAGATTCTTGGCAAGCTGCACATCCGTTGGTCGGTCGCCGATCACATATGAATTCGCAAGATCGTATTCGCCGGTCATGTATTTCGTAAGCATGCCCGTACCGGGCTTTCGCGTCGGGGCGTTTTCATGCGGGAATGTGCGGTCGACGAATACATCTGCAAACTTGACCCCTTCGTCTGCTAGCGTTTGCAGCACGAAATTCTGCGCGGGATAGAATGCCGATTCGGGAAACGCATCGGTGCCCATGCCGTCCTGATTCGTGACCATCGCGAGCTCGTAGTCGGTTTCGCGAGCTAGTTTCGCGAGATTCGTAATCGCTCCCGGCAGAAACCGCAGCTTCTCCAAAACGTCTACTTGAAAGTCGTGAGGTTCCCGGATGATCGTTCCGTCACGATCGATGAAGAGTACTTTTTTCATGATTCTATTTTTTCGAGGGCTCCTAACAACCGTCGGTTTTCTTCCGGCGTGCCAACAGTTATCCGGAGGCAGCCCTCGCACAATTCAACTTCCGACCGGTCGCGGACGACGATCTTCTGCTCAACAAGGTAGCGATATATCGCTTCGGCATCGTTCATTCGAACGAGGAGGAAATTCGCGTCGGATGGGAAAACTTCCTCGACGAAACTATACCCGCGGAGATTGTGAGCCATTTCTTTTCGTCCCCGTATCGCGGCTGCCGCCCAGTCATCAATCATGTCACTTCTGTTTAGAGCCTCGAGCACTATCTGCTGCGCGATGCCGCTGACGTTGTAAGGCGGTTTTACTTTATTCATCCATCCGACGATCTCACGGCTTGCGATCGCGAGCCCGACCCTGATCCCAGCCATTCCCCAGGCCTTCGAAAAGGTCTGTAGAACAACGATATTGGGCCCGCTGTCGAGTTGTTTAACCATTGAGTCGGCCCCAGCGAAATGGATATACGCCTCGTCGACGATGACCAGACCCCCAAAGTTTTTCGCGATCTCGACTATCGAATTCCGATCCATCAAATTGCCCGTTGGGTTATTTGGAGAGCAAACGAAGATCAATTTAGTTCGCTCAGTCACCGCCTGCGAAATCGCTGGAACATCCAGCTGGAACTTCCGGGTAAGCGGGACCTGCTTGACGAAAACGTCATTTATATCTGCGCATACCCGGTGCATGCCGTATGTCGGCGGGCAGATAATGATCTCGTCCTTGCCCGGTACACAGAAGATCCTAATCAGAAGGTCGATAGCCTCATCGCTGCCGTTCCCGATGAAGAGTTGTCCCTGTAAGACATTAAGCATTGAGGCAAGCCGTGCCTTCAGTTCCCTCTGCAGAGGGTCGGGATAGCGGTTCAACCCGCCGCCGGCGGGCGAGACGAAGGCGTTCTCGTTCGCGTCGAGGAACACCTCGGCCGAACCCGCGAATTCTGATCGGGCTGACGAATAGGGCTTCAGGGCACAAATGTTCGGCCGGATCAGGGCGTCCAGGTCAAACATCACATTGCCTCCCGATAGCGTCGAGCCTTACTGTCACCGAGTTCCGGTGGGCGTCGAGCCCCTCCGCAGCTGCCAATGTTTCGACGGTAGGCCCGAGATCCTGTATTCCATCTCCCGTCAGCCTTTGAAACGTGATAGTTTTCATAAAACTTGCCACCGACACTCCGCTATACGCGCGTGCGGCTCCGCCCGTGGGCAGCGTGTGATTTGTTCCCGAGGCATAATCGCCGGCGCTCTCGCAAGAGTAATTACCGATGAAAACCGAACCTGCATTTAAGACCCTGTTCGCCCATTGCTCCGCGTCCGCGGTCGCTATTATCAGGTGCTCTGGTGCGTAGTCATTCAACATGTTCATAGCATCATCGAGGCTTTCAACCAGCACAGCAGACGAGTTTTTTAATGCACCGGCGGCCGTATCTTTGCGTGACAAAGTCTCTATTTGCCGTTCCACCTCAGCGAGGGTGTTGTCAATCACCTTCTCCGAATCTGAGAAAAGCAACACCTGCGAGTCCGCACCGTGCTCGGCCTGTGCCAGCAGATCGGCTGCCACGAATGCCGGCACACAAGTTTCGTCTGCCAAAATAGCCACCTCCGATGGCCCGGCGGGCATGTCGATCGCCACGCTGGAGCGCAGCACCTGCAGCTTGGCCTCGGTCACGAATTGGTTTCCAGGACCGAATATCTTATAAACAACCGGAACAGTCTCGGTGCCGTACGCGAGAGCAGCAATCGCCTGCGCACCGCCGATCTTATAGACTCGCGTAGCACCGCAGAGCCTTGCAGCATAGAGGATCGTGGGATCAATGCTGCCGTCGCTGCGCGGAGGCGAAGTGATCACGATCTCGCGGCATCCTGCGATCTCAGCAGGGATCGCCAGCATCAGGACGGTCGAGAATAGCGGAGCCGACCCGGCGGGAACGTAAAGCCCGACTTTCTCGATCGGCAACTCACGCTTCCAGCAAAATACTCCCGGCGAAGTTTCGATCACTTCATTTACTTGTTCGGGAACCGTGTGAAATTTTCGGATATTTTCGCTAGCCGTCGCGATGGCATGCTTTAGTTCTTCTGGAACCGCTCGCTCCGCCGTGTCAAACTCTTGTTCCGACACGCGAAAGTCAGCGATGTCGACTTTGTCGAAAAAACGCGAGCAATGGCGTAGGGCAGCATCACCGTTATCACGGACGTCGGCCAGGATGTTCGCGACGGTGCGCTCTATAAATCCGGTGTCGAGAGTTGGCCGCTGAAAGATGACTTCAGTTTCTTTCTTGTTCGGAAATCTGATCTTTTTCATATTTTTTACCTGATCATTTGGTCGATAGGCAGGACGAGGATTCCCTCTGCACCGGCTTTTTTGAGCGAATCAACGACTTCCCAAAAGTCTTGTTCATTTATCACCGAATGCATCGATACCCAACCGGGATCGGCCAGCGGAATGAGCGACGGGCTTTTCATCCCCGGCAAGATCCGGCCGATCTCGGCGGCTCGCTCGATAGGAGCGTTCAGCAGGATGTATTTGTTCTGCGCGGCGGCCATCACACTGCGGATGCGAAAGAGCAGTCTTTCGAGAATGCTCGCGGCCTCTTCTTGTAATCCGGCACCGGCGATCAGGACGGCCTCGGACCGAAGAACCGTCTCGACTTCACGAAGGCCGTTCGAAAACAGCGTGCTGCCCGAGCTGACCAAGTCGCAGACGGCGTCGGCTAGTCCTATCGACGGGGCTATCTCGACCGACCCGCTGATCTCGTGGATGTCAGCCTTGACGTTGTTCGAAATGAAGTAATCGTTCAGAATTCGGGGATAGCTTGTTGCGATCCGTTTGCCTGTAAGGTCCGAAAGTTGCCGGTAGTCGATGAATTTCGGCACAGCGAGCGAAAGGCGGCATTTCCCGAATCCGAGTTTCTCGATCGTTTGAACGGGGATCGCCCTTTCGGCTAAAACATTCTCCCCGACGATCCCTGCATCGGCTACACCGTCGGATACGTAGTCGGGGATATCATCGTCCCTCAAGAAAAATATCTCGAGTGGAAAGTCGGCTGCCTCGGCTCTGAGTTTTCCCATTCCATTCGAAAATCCGATGCCGCATTTTTTCAGCAGGTCGGTTGACCCGTTCGATAATCTGCCTTGTTTTTGAACCGCGATCTTTAATTTCATATATAAAATGACAAAACGACACCCTTACGGAACCTTTTGTTAAGGTTTCGCAGCGTGTTCTAAGAACTAGTATTCGTGATCTTTAAGAAACGAGTTTAGCCACGCGCGAATGGATATGCGCATGGTGACGATGGCGGGAAGTATGTGTGACGCTCAAGGACATCGTGACTCTATTGAAAACATATTCGTCCGGTTCATGCAAATCGGATTCATTACTTTGCGATCGAGCCCTTTAAAAATCCAATTGCGATCCGGTCGATGGCTCCATAAAATCGTGAGTCCTTTCAGTCATTTGATCCAAATGGGGCCAACCACCATTGATGTTATATTGCCTGGCGTTTCTTCGAGACTCCTCATTCACACTTTACGCGGTTGAGTTTTGATCGACACTGTGGGATTCTTCGCCTATAACTTCCCGTTTTGCGCCTTGCCCACGAATGAAAGATCATTACGTTCTGCATCAAGAAGATCTCGACGCACTGCTAGCCCTTTTATCCGATGATCGGGAAGAGGCTGGAAAGATTTATGAGGACTTGCGGAAGGGACTGGTCCGGTATTTCACGTCTAAAGGCTGTGCGGATTCTCTTGAGCTGGCAGATGAAACTTTGACACGGGTGGCAACAAAGGCTGTCGCGTTCGACAAATCGTTGAATATCAAACCTAGCTCGTTCGTGTACGGATTCGCATCGCGCGTTTTTCTCGAGTATTTGCGAAGGCCGGAGAAACGAGCGGTCGAATTCGATCCCGTTATCCATTCGGGCGTCTCAGCGTTTGTCGAACCAAGTGAAAGTGACGAGGCGATCGATTGTTTGGACCAATGTCTTTCCAAATATTCCGCTGATGAGCGGTCGATGATAGTTCGCTATTACAGCAAAGATAAGCAGGAGAAGATCGAACTGCGAAAGCGGATCGCACAGGAATTCGGATGTAAGATCGATGTGCTGCATATGCGTGTTCACCGGATGCGAGCAGCCCTCAGAGCATGCGTTTCGCGATGTCTGGCTCAGAAAGGTTAGATTTCGACAATATTTGTCAATAAAGAATGGGTACGGCGATCAGGATGAACCTCGACAGAGAATTGACGAATAGATACTTTCTCGGCACGACCACGAATGCCGAAGATGAGGAGATCGGAGTGCGCATTATCGAAGACATGTCATTTGCCGATGAGATGAGTCAGGCGGAGATCGACCTAATTGAGGATTATCTCGAAGGTGGACTCACCGACTCCGAAACCGAGCTATTTGAACAACAGTATCTTGTCTCCGATGAGAGACGCGAACGCGTTAGAGAGATCGCTTTGCTTAAGAGATATGCTCGAGGTGCGCAGACGTCCGCGAGTGTCGAGCCGGTGGCGAAGAACATTCCATGGTTCCGACGGTTTACAGTTTTAGTGCCTGTCTTCGGACTTGTGATCATTGCGGTCATTGCTGGTTTGTTGCTTGTCGGCGATAAGGGAGGGTCGGATTATGCTCAACTCAACCGGCAAAACCTTCGTGATCCTTCCGTTATTGGCAATGCTCAGGTCGTGGAGATAACTCCAGGAACTTACAGGTCCGGAACGCCGGGTCCCGTTATCGTGGTCGGAGGCGATTCGCCAGCGGTCCTGTTTCGCCTTCCCCTGAATTTCTCTGTAGATCCGAACACCATCTATGATGCCTCGATCGATCACGACGGTCGAAAGGTGTTCACGGTGGATGGTGTCCGGCTGTATATGGAAGGTGGCACCCTCGAAGCGAGAGTGCTCGCTCCCCGTGAGGTCCTTTCAACCGGTACTCATCACATTAGGCTGGTTAGACGAGAGTCTGACAATGCTCCCGTCGTTTACACCTTCGAGATTCGATAACGCCGGCGAAGAAGGATAAGTCCAACCCCCAGTAACACGGCGATAGAAATGCCGATCACCGGCTTGGTATGGGTTCTTTTGAACGGGGTCGCACCTGCGGCGTCTCCATGCACGGTAAATGCCGCCCAGAAGAATGGCGAGCGAAATTGCGGATCTTGATAGAGTTTGATCTGCGCAGCTCGCAGAGCGGCCGAAGGCGACATTCCATCTGCCGCCATACGTTCGTAAAATTCTTTCATCAAGTGGTTCGCTGCGTTGTCTTCCACCTGCCAGAGCGTCGAGACCACTGAACGAGCACCGGCTTGCAAAAAAGCCGTATTTAGCCCCATCACGCCTTCGCCTTTTACCTCCTTGCCCGTACCTGTCTGACAGGCACTCAGGACGACGAGATCGGCGTTCAGTTTCATCGAATAAATATCGTGCATCCTGATCGACTCATCGAGCTGCTGGCCGGTCTGGTCATAACGCGAAAATACAAGGCTCGAAAGCTCGGGCCGTTCGGGATCGAGGAATCCGTGAGTAGCAAGATGTATCACCTTGTAATCAGCGAGGTTCGTTGAAAGCAATCGCTCGCGTGTAGCGTCAAAGCCCATGAACAGGTCCGACCCGCCAACTGCCTTAGAAACCGTCTCGGCTTCGTTCCTCGATGCAGGCAGCCGCGAGAGCGATGAGAAGGATTCAACCAGGCGGAACCGATACGGTGTTGTCTCGTTGTTCTTCGCCGCGATCTCGATGCCCGTCAACCGTTCGTCGGCAGGGTTGAACACAGGGTCGGAAAATACCAGCAGATCCTTCGCATTCTCATCCTTCCTCTCCTGCCCGATCTTCTTCAGCAGGACATACGTCTGCGCCGACGGCTGATAGATCACCTCGTTCGTCAGCAATATCGGATCGTCCGACTCCGAATTCGGCATCGGTAACGCACTGATAGGGAAATAATTCAACTTCCCATCCGGCACCATGATCAACCGCTTGCCCTGGATCTTCTCCGCGACCGGGCCTAGGATAATATCGCTTAAGTTTCGGGCCGCGGCAGCGTATTCCGCATCGGCGAACCGCAACGTCTCGGCTCGTTCCTCGAAGGGTCGTTCACTGGCGGACGCCTGGGTCTGTAGCCGTTCGTTGAGAGAATCGACCGCCTTCTCGATCAGGTTTCCCGCCGAGAGCGGATAAACCTCAATTGTGGTCCTGTCCGCGAGCCAAAGATAACTTTCCGTTTCGCTCAAAAAGTAGGCGATCAGTACCTCATCAGCATCCAGTACATCACGCTGCAATCCGGTAAGGTCGAAATCCGTCGGCTTGCGAATTAGGGATGAGTTCGGATCATCCCTCTGATCGGAAGAGCGGATATCGTCTAGGTCTTCTAAGATTCTAGAGATCTCAACCTCGACAGTGTGTACTTCGGGATCGTTTCGATCCCGAAGGCGCAGATTCGTGAGACGGTCGTTCTTAGCTGTTAAAGAGGCGAGTAAATGTCGTTCATGAAAAAGTCGAGCTTGATCCTCTGGCGTCGAGATCCGAGAGTTATTAATCCGAAGATTATCAGATAGCGATCGCGCTCTGGCCCTTTCTAGATAGATAAGAGACTGCTTAACGTCTTCGGGCCGCTTGCTGACATTTGCCTTTTGGGCAGTCAATACGCTCATCAACTCGAACCGATGTTGAGAATGGCCAAGATACGAACGCCTGAGGCTAGCGCTATCTACGGAAGCGTAAACCTCTTCGGTGAGCCGGAGCGACTCAAGCATGCGATCGAATGATGACTGAAAACTTCCTTCCAGATAGTCAAGACGTGCGAGGTCGAACAGATTCTTTGCCCGGTAGATTGTGTTGCCCATCCGATCATTAACCGCAAGAACAAAGTTGTATTGAATTCTTGCCCTTCGAAGGTCGCCTTTCAATTCATACGCCGCGCCGAGAAGTTCGCTGATTGTATTGGAGTCCGTTCCGCTTTTCTTCGTCAATGCAAGAGATCTTTTAAAGTGGTTAACGGCATTGTCGAAGTTTTTGCTGAAAAGTTCAAGTTTTCCAAGACCTTCCGCCGCAAGAGACATTTGAAACTCATCGCCCAGATCCTCAGCCCGTTCCTGGGCAAGCAGATAGGACCGGCGTGCTCGATCCGCCTGACCTACCCGCGTGTAAAGATCGCAAAGGTTCAAAAGGGCGGTAAGAGCCCCAAGCGGGTACCCGGCAGAAATAAAAGATTCTTCAGCATCCTCGAAGTATCTTTCTGCCGACATGAGATCATCGAAGTCCCTGTAAACTAGTCCGATTGCATTGAACACCCGAGCCCTTTCGATAACGGCCCCTTGCCGAGGCAACATAAGCTCTGATGTTCGAAATGAGTCAAGTGCGACCTGCCGCTCTCCAAGATAAAAATGGATGTAGCCGATCTCGCGATGGGCAAGCGCGACGCCTCGTTGGTATCCAAGTTGTTCAGATCGGGCGAGCGCTTCCCGCATCAGATTCAGGGCCGGCAAGGTATTGCCTAACCTCAACTGCGAAAAGCCTGAATAAAATAAGGACTGAGTTAGAACAAACGGCTCCACAGATTCTGCGGAAAACTTCACCGCATCCTCGAAGTCCGTATTAGCGGTTCGAACATCACCGTAGAAATATTGATAAATACCGCTGCTGAAGTGTGAAAGAGCCCGCGCATGGTTCGGGGTGTTATCGGTGATCAGACCTCGGGCATTATTACACCAGCGTTCTGCGTCCGCTTTCTTTCCGGTTTGATACGCGATCAATGACAGAATGCTGTAGGCCACGATCTTAACGGTAGAAGGGTCTGAAATAGGATCGGCAAGAACCCGATCGGCCAATGTCTTCGCTTTAACATTATCGCCAGCCGAATAGGCGGTTTCTGCCGCCATAAGATTACTCATGGACGAGCGTTCGTCCATTCCTGCCGCCGCAAACAACTCGGCCGCTTCTTCGAACCGCTGAATCGCTCGATCAGCCTCCCAGGTTTTGGCGAGACGCCTGGCGCTTTCAAACACAAGCTGAGGGTCAATCGCCGGTGACGCGAAGAATTCGTTTGAGAACGCTGCTACCTGCCCCCCTATCAAAAATATTAAGCCCAGACGAACTATCAGCAGAAGCAATCGTCACCTCCTGGCGATTTTTCGGCTTTTCGGTATAGTTACGGGGATCCTTCCGCCTCTGTCGTCAAGTTTGGCATCACCTGACTTTTCATCGACGAACTCGACAACGTCGGTATTCGCGGAGAATCCGGTTTGGTTCCATCTGGCACGAATGTTCTTCATCCTCATGAAATATGATAAGAAAAGCGATACATCACTCAGTAACTTGTCGCCATCAGGGGGCCGCTTGTCGCCATCGGGTGGTCGCTTGTCTCCGTCAGGCGGACGCTTGTCGCCATCAGGTGGCCGCTTGTCTCCGTCAGGCGGTCGCTTTTCTGTTGTCCCAGATTCGGCCGATGTGGGCATCTCGGTGGTAAATGGAATTCCCATAGTATCTGTGTCGGCAAATGCGTACGAACGATATACGACCACCGGCATATTCTCGGTAATTATAACGTTCCCATTTTCGTCGAGGGGTGATAATTCAACCGCCGGACGGCGGGAGATCCGCTTCAGATAGAGTTTAAGAAAGACCTTCCACTTGCGACCTGTCTTTCTATTCTTGATGAACGAGAGTTTCTCGTAGTCCTTCTGGGCTTCCCAATAGCTTTCGAGCGACCACGGAAAGAATAATGCGATACCGTTGGTGTACTGCCTCTCTTTTCCGGAGAATCCGCACAAAAGTATGCAGCCCCTCATGGCTTGAACGACGCGTTTGCACGATGCCCTAACTTCTAGGATCTCGCCAATCTTCGAATTTGGCAGTTCAGATTCAAGCATGTCTATCTCGCTAATGAGAAGCTTACAGAAATCTCCGAGATCAATGTGTTGCTCGAGGAGATATGTCTGACACTGGACATGAACATGGGCGACTAAACGCCTCATCTGTTGATGGGCGACCTTACCGCCGCCCTTGAAGCATCCGATCAAGTCGTCGCAGAGTCGAGCGAACTCGGTTTCTACGTCGGGCAACTTAGTTATATCCCAGGCGGCCATATCTACGGCCTTATCCGCTAGCGCAAAGCTGCTTTGCTGCTTTATGAACCGGTCGACAAAGCGGACGGCAAGTCGCTGTGGGGTCAACTCTCCCACTTCTTCTTTATGTGCGTGGATGTTTGCACTAAGGATCTGGGCAAAATTCCACCCAGCGTTCGGGACGCTTCCAGCGGATGCCACAAGGGTTTTCGCCAATCCAGTAAACTGGCTCGCAATTTCCAACGTTCCCATTTCGCAACTATCGAAACCGAGAAAAGCAACAGGTTTTCCGATCACGGGAGTGGTCCTTTCCTTCAATTTCTGAGCACTCCACGGTCGACATGGACGGTTTTCCCGTTCAGCATCTTCGCGTTCTTCCTCCTGCTGAACTTGAGCGATCGCATCAAGACGGGTTTTCGGATAGGTGAGCCTCTCAAATAACCAGCGAAGCTTGCTGAGCGTCATGTAATAGTCGGAGTTCGTGTCCTTGAACAGGCCCCAGTCGAGAAATCCGAATGAATGACCCGAAAAAACGAGGGCATAGTCCCGATCTTTCCTGTCACGGCCACCTCTGCGATCCCGTTGAACGCACCAGTGAACAAAGTTCAAAATATTGTTCATCGAAGCGGAATTCTCGTTGAAAAGGCGATCTCGTTCAATGAGTTTCGGCCTGACTTTGTGTGACCGAAAAAACGTGACGACACGCTTCTCGGTGCTGTCATGGTCATTCAAGTCGCAATATAGAGTCGGCACGTCGCGCGAAAGACTGTCAAAATATACGTATACGTTGAGAACCGGATTGCGACCCGATCGGATTACTTCCTCAAGGGCGCGCGCCATTTCGGTAGTTAGGTTGTTATCACCGGCAAAATAGACCATTATCGTCCATTCTTTTGGGGGTTTAGACATGCACAGTTCTCCTTTCAGTGGGGTCGAATAAAACTAAATACAAAATCGGGTTCCGGCAACGATACATCAAGTTGCGCTCATAAGTAAATGATTTTTGTGGCGGAATCTTGCAGGAGTGCCTAGGTCCTATGACGAGCGATCCGGCAACTGAGAACACTTGGCCAGGACCTAAGCGATGGCCGGTCATTAACGGGGTGAAGAAAACGTCAATAACCTGCTGACCCGGAATCGAATACCAAGAAGAATTTCGATTGTTTTTTCCGAGGTAAAGGAGTATCTTGAAATCCTAAATTTTCAACCGATCTCGCTGCCGCAATTGAAGGTACCCGCTTTTGATGCCGCAGCCATATCTTGAAAGGAGGCAAATTATGAAGAAGCGAATACTGTTAGTAGCTGGATTGATATTGACAGTTTTGATCGTCGTGGCCGTTCCGCAAAGAATTAAAGATTTCAGGGAATTTCTGAATGGGTATGAGGAAGTGCCCGCTGTTTCTACGCCGGGGCAAGGTGAGTTTCGTGCCAAGATCAACTCGGGTGACACCTCCATCAATTACCAATTATGGTACACGGATCTTGAGGCTCCCGTCACGCAAGCTCATATTCATTTCGGACAGGAGGGAGTAAATGGCGGTATCTCCGTTTGGCTCTGTTCGAACCTGGCGAGCCCGCCCACGCCCGCTGGCGTTCAGCCGTGTGCAGCCCCGGGGGGAACCATATTCGGAACGATCGTACCGAACGACGTGGTCGGACCCGCCGGTCAGGGAATTGCTCCCGGAGAATTTGGCGAACTTCTCAAGGCACTGCGTGCCGGAAAGACGTACGTCAATATCCACAGCACTAAATATCCCGGCGGTGAAGTTAGAAAGCAGATCGATCACGACGAACATCTATCAAATTCTGATCGTTAGTTAAGGAGCCGGTCATAGAGAGTAAAGGTCCCGTGACCTATCCCTCCCGCACTGTGGCGACATCAAGATCGTGGAGAATTTTGCAGATTCCCCACGATTTTTGCATGAAAGGCACAAATGACCTGTCACCATTGATCCCGCCTGGACGTTTCGTCTGTGGTACAATGTCTAGTATCAGACGGCACGGACTCCTATTGACCGCGGCTTTCTGCATCTTCTCACATGGAGCGAATCGTCTTAACATCCCCGTTTCCTGTATTTCCTGAGCAGATCAGCGAAGGAACGGAGGTCGTTGCGCTTGGTTCGGCGAGCCAACGGGGAATAAAAGTTAGACCGAGATCGCTATCGGGGATCGCGGCCGAAATATTGAATCAGAATGGATTCGGCATCGCTCCCACGGTCCATGCCCGCTACCTACTAAAGCAGGCAATAATTCGTGTAGCTCCGGGTTCGGACATTAGCTCGATGACGTCGCGGATCAGTGGCATCCTGAGGATCGTGCTGCGCACCGGCGTTGACACGGAGCTTCTTGCCGCCAATAGTTCGCCCAGAGTGAGGCAACTCGGCCTCATCGCGGCCGCATATCGCAACGCCTTGCGCAGAGCGCGTCTGGTGGACCGGGCCGAGATGCTCCTGGTGTCGAGTTCCTTAGTCACCGAAAAAAGAAAGATGCTGGTCTACGGGCATTTTCGTGCCCGGCTGGAGGAGCTTCGACTGATCGATGCACTTGCGGGCGACGGGAGTGTGTACTTTCTTCCGTGCGGCGGCGACCCGATGTTCGGTGTGAATAATTCAGGCGTCAACGAACTCGTCGACAAGGGGTGGCAGGTCTTCGAAGAGAAAGCGGGCATCTCAAATACAGCTGGCAGCCGTACTGCAGCCAGGTTCGCGAACCATCCCGGCGGCGACGCTTGCCTTACTGCCCATGCCTTTGCGGATATAGATGCCGAGGTTCGTTCGACGCTTGCAAATGTAAAACGTCTTATCCGCGAGGGGACGAGTCCGAATGAGATCGCCGTTGTGGCTCGCGATACTCCGGTATATGCACGTCCGATCAGCGTGACGGCGGACGAATACGGTCTTCCGGTCGAGATGGACCATTCGATCCCGCTCGAAACCACCGGCTTTGGTGGTTTTATAAGCATCTTGCTTGAAGCGATCGAGCGCGATTTTGCTTTTGAGCCTGCAGCGAGACTGGCCATGCATCCGTTCGGGCCCGGGCTGGGCGAGCATCAGATAGCTGAGGCCCGAAAGAAACGAACGACCGGGCTGACACCGTGGCTGGAGTTTTGTCCGGTGTTTGAAGGCCTGTGCGACAAAGGCGAAAAAACGCTGCGAGGCTGGGCCGAAAGCCTGCGAGCTGCGTGCGAGCTCCTGGGTACGCGGTCTCGTGCGGTTGGATTGACGGGCGAATGGCTTGCCTACGAGAGTTTCTTCGCAGCACTGGATGCAGCAGCGGCACTGGAAAAAGATCGAGAAATATCCTTTGAGGGATTTGCCGGTGCCGCTGCCGAGATACTGAAGGAAGAATCAGCACCGATGCGTCCACGAAGGGGCGGCGTTGAAGTATTAAAGCCGGAGGATATGGTAGGTTCCTCGTACGAGTATGTATTCGTAGTGGGCCTTGCCGAGGGTATGTTCCCAAAGCCTCCGAAAGATGACCCTGTTATCGATTTTTATGAGAGACGGTGGCTGCGTGATGAGCACGGTGTTCTTTTTGCCTCGGCTTCGGACGTCGCCCATTGGGAAGAACTTTCTTTCTACTTCACGCTGCTTGCCGCCCGTAAAGAGATCGTCCTCAGCTATCCAAGAGTCGTCGACAACGCCGAACTCGTCCCCGGAGCATTCTTTGAAAAGCTGGGGGTCGACGGCACAAACCTGCCCGTAATTCGTGAGCCGGCATCGTTATCCAGCGTGGAGGAAGTAAGGCGGATAATGCTGCGGCAGCCCGTACTCGCCTTCGACTCGGTTCTCGACTCCGCGAGGCAGCACCACCGCGTGGAGATCGCTCGTGAAACAGGCCCGCTTTATGACGAATACGATGGCGTGATCGGGGTTCCGTTCGACCCGGCTAGGCGTACCTGGAGTGCGTCGCAAATTACTACCATTGGACAATGCTCGTTCCGTTGGTTCGCCGGACGGCTTCTTCGGCTCAACGCTATCGAGGAAATGGAAACCGGCCTCGACCCCGGCACGCGCGGGCGGCTTTATCACAAGGCACTCGAGCTGGCCGTTTCGCGGGCGATCGGCGCCTCAGATATCCGTGCCGTCACGCTGGCTAACCTCGACGATGCGTTCGCCGAGGCTGAGAAGGACGAGAGCGTCAGATTGCCAATTCTGCCCAATTGGGACGTCGAGCGGCGTGAACAGATCAGCGAACTGCGGAAAGCTGTGGAATCGCCGGACTTTATCCTGGCCGATGCAAGGGTCGCAGGTGTCGAGCGAGAGTTCCGGGCGGAATGGGAGGGCTTCCCAATTCGGGGCACCATCGACCGTATCGATGACACGGCCGCCGGTCTTATCGCCATCGATTACAAGACAAGCGGACAAACGCCAAAGGGGGCGAAAGACCCAATGGGAAAACTGTCGGTCGATGTGCAGATACCGATCTATGCACGAATTGCGCTGCCGAAGTTATTTCCAGGCAAAGAGATCGGCAGCAGCATCTACTACTCACTGACAAAAGGAAAGGTGCTGCGAGCCGAGCAGGAAGGTGACATGGACCGGCTTAGCAGCCTGGCTGGATTTTTACGGTCGATACTGGCGGACGGCTCGTTTGCCGTGGACCCGGATATACAGGAAAAGGCCTGCACTTATTGTGAATTTGAAACGGTTTGCCGCAAGGGGCCGAGGTTACGGAGAAAGAAGCGGGCCGAATGAAGCTTACCCCCGAACAAAAACAAGCCGCTGAAGCTACCGGCAGTCTGGCCGTGACGGCGGGCGCCGGGACGGGCAAGACCCGCATGCTCGCCGAACGCTACCTTTACCACGTCAGGGAGCACCGGCTGTCGCCATTGTCGGTGGTCGCCGTTACATTTACCGAAAAGGCCGCGGCTGAGCTGCGATCCAGGATCCGCACTACCCTTGTAAAGCACGTGACGGACGATAGCGTGATCGCTGAGGTCGAGGCGGCCCAGATCAGCACAATCCATGCGCTTGCCGCCCGCATCTGTCGAGATTTCTATGACATTGCCGGCATCTCAGCGGATTTCGCGGTACTTAATGAAACTGAATCGCCATTGTGGTTCGGAGAGAAGTTTGCCGAAGCGATAACTCACTTGAATCTCGAGGTCGTTGACGCCATCGGCCATAGAAAGCTGATCTGGCTGCTTCAGGAACTGCTAAAGGACCCTCTTGCGTCTGAAAAGGCACTAACTCATCAACCCTCTGACTGGTACGCACTTCTTAAAACAGCTCAGGACGAAGCCATACAAACATTGATCAGGTCCGACGAGTGGCGGGAAGCCTGCGGAGCAATCGAGGAATGTTCGGGACTCGGGACTGACAAGCTCGAAGAAATCCGCATCGCACTTCGCGGACTGATCACCCGGGACCAAACGGAGGTTGAAATCGATGGTCTGAGTGCAATTCTAAAGGGTTTCAGATCAAATCTGGGAAGCGGCAAGAATTGGGACCCTGCGACATTGGAACGGCTTCGCCGCTGTATTTTTGCTTTCAAGGAGAAAGTTAAGATCGCAGCTGAGGTCTGCAGCTTGAGTTTCGGCCCGGTCGACGATGATCTCGCAGTTCGCCTTCCACTTCTTGGGAACGCTTTTCGGGAGACTCGTGACTATATTGCAGCCCAGAAGGTCAGAGAAAAAGTACTCGATTTCAATGATCTGGAGCACTACGCCCTCAAAGTTTTGGAAAACCAAGAGGCCCGCAAACATTACTCGGTCCGATGGAAAGCGTTTCTTATCGACGAGTTTCAGGACACGAATCCGGTGCAGGCCGAGATCATCGGGCGGCTCACGGAAAATGCGATCGTAAGCATCGTCGGCGATGAAAAGCAATCCATCTACGGTTTTCGCGGTGCCGACGTTGAGGTCTTTAGCAATGTAAGGGAAGAGATCATTCGCGGGGGAGGCTCTGATATTTCGCTGGAACGGACGTTTCGGGCTCATGCCGGGCTGGTTCGAGTGATGAACGAGGTGTTTCGACCGGTGCTCGGCAATCTTCACCAGGAACTTACGGCTGCAAAAGATAAGACGACGTTTGAACCTCCATTCATCCGGTTTGCCGCGGTCGAAGAACAAAAGGGGAGCTCGGAACCTCAGCGACGGGTTCTCGAAGCACGCTATACTGCGGATCAGATCGATGATTTGCACCATCGTGGCGTTCCATACAGCGAGATCGCGATTCTCAGCAGGCGATGGGAACCGCTCAATACCTATCTGGATGTTCTCTCGGCCCGTGGTATACCCGCCGTAAATGCCGGCGGCGGCAGCTTGCTCGCCACTATCGAGGCACGGGACGTCTATTCGCTTCTGCTATTTGCGGCCGATCCTCATGACGACATTGCTCTCGTATCGGTGCTTCGGGCTCCTTTTTTTGCATTTAGCGATCGGGTCCTGTACGAAGCAGCACGTTCGCTCACAGAAGGTGCAAGCTGGTGGGACCTCATCCGCGAAATTCCAGCATTCGCTGGGGCAGTCAGTACCCTTCATGAGGTCCTCACGATATCGAAAACAAGGTCTGCGGAAACGGTAATTCGATTTGCCGATAAGCTTACTGGCTACAGTGCCGTCATCGCGAATCTACCACAGGGTCAGCGTCGTCTCGCCGATCTCGAGGGTGTTTTCGATGTGCTCCGAAAGCTTGCATTGCGCGGCCGCGGCGACGTTTTCGGCGTGGTAAGGTACCTTCGCGAGTTATACAAAACCGATATCGCTCTCCCCCGTCCCGCGGTGGATCCGGGCGAGGCAGTGGTGCTGATGACCATTCACAGGGCAAAGGGGCTGGAGTGGCCGGTTGTCTTTGTCCCCGATCTTTCTTCCCAGGCAGGCGGCGGGTCGCTGCCGATCCTCATCGATACAGATCTCGGCGTTGGATTTAAGTTAGATGACGACGACAACACGAAACAGGAACCGGTGATCTACGGTCTTATCAAAGCCAGGCGAAAGGCACGTGAACTCGAAGAAGCGCGTCGTATACTTTATGTTGCGATCACCCGGGCGAAGGACAAGGTGTACCTTACAGCCGGAAAAGAAAAAGGATACGATATCGACATTTTGCGGCCGGGCCTGGAAGCTGGAGGTATAGAGACCGAGGTAATCGAATATGATGAAAAAAGGACGATCGCCCCGGCCCCCGGCCTTTCACCAGAGCCGCCGGTTCCCCCACTAATCGATGTTGAACCTGTAAGTGCTGGACTTACTGATCTGCCTGTAACCGCTCTTTCGGTATTTGCGGCATGCCCGGCCCGTTTCAGATGGCAGTTTATCGAGCAGCATCCGGGGGTGCTCGAAGGTGATGGAAAAGCAATGCGGATCGGCACGCTTGCTCATCTCGCCCTTGAACATGACCTGGTATCCGGAGCCGATCTTATTTTACGTGACCCTTCTGCCTCGACTAATGAGATCGATCGAGCGATCTTGCTCGCGAAAGCGTTTCGGGGAACTGTATATGAACGTGTCCACGGTTTCGGTAATTTACGAGAGGTGCGCTTTTTCGAGGATTTTGGCCCTTTCAGATTGAGCGGTGTTGGTGATCTAGTGGGGGAGGATTTTGTCCTGGATTACAAGACGGACGCGGTGATGGATCCGGATCACCATCGTTTTCAATTATGGGCCTACGCCAAGGCGCTCAATAAGACCCGAGCGTTTATCGCATATCTTGCACACGATCGACTGCACGAGTTCACGGCCACCGACCTTGCTCACATCGAAGAACAGGCCCGTACACTTCTTGAACGAATTTCCACGGGCGATCATGCCGCGACGCCGTCAGCCGCTGCGTGCCGGGTATGCGCCTATCAAGAGGTGTGTGAATTTCGATTCGCCGACGAAAAGAACGACGTAGACATTTAGCGTGCCAATCGCATTATTAAAAAATGACCGGCCACAAAACGACCGGTCAGTTTCACAGGGAACGAGCCGTGAGGCCCGTCCCTTTAACTGTGAGTGGGATGTCGCTAAACCGCTCTTCTACCCGTCACAAGCTGTACCACGAGGACGATCACCG
>JBGSWW010000098.1:0-39619 GCA_041751735.1 Pyrinomonadaceae bacterium
GACCATTGCCAAGATACTTGACGCGGACTTCTTCTTTGCCGACCCGTACTCGTCTTGGCAGCGAGGCACGAACGAGAATACCAATGGGCTCGTGCGGCAGTACTTCCCAAAGCGAACCGACTTCGTCGTCGTACCCGACCAGGCGATCCGCGACGGGGCGGTTCGCCTCAACCACAGACCCCGCAAGGTGCTCGCCTTTCGAACACCAGACGAGGTCTTCAATAACCGTTTTGTTGCACTTATTACTTGAATCTTAGATTCGGAGCGTTTCAAGGATAGCACAGACTTGCAGCCACGGTCAAACTTGTCGTTCGACATTCCGTTTGTACTCTTCACGACCCGGTTGGCGAGAGAAGCAAAAGTTTCATCTTCCCGCAATTTACTGGCACACGTCGATTACTATTCCAGGGCTATAAAATCAATATTTGATAAATTCCCGGTGATCATCTTGTATTGAGGCTCAAAGCGATAGCGCCTCGAGCTGACGGTTATGCGGACAGCATAACCAGTCTCGACATTGCTGAGTGAAAAATAGCCGAGCGAGCCGGTAGTTGCCGTACGCCGGCTTCCGTCTCGATGCGTAATCGTGACCGTAGCATTTCTGAGGCCGAGGCCTCCAGGTGTTAGCACTTGACCCGAGACGGTGGATGTTGGGCTCGCCTGATCGCTGAGATAGCGAACAAGGGTGGTTTGACCACTAGTTGCATCCGAGGAAAATCCGGTCGCCACAATTTTGCCGTCGGCCTGCAATGCGAGACCTGAGATCGAACTGTTTGGCAGCGCCGTGATCGTTACGCCTCCTTTCCCGAAGGAGGCGTCGATGTTGCCATCCGGGTTGTAACGTGAGATCGCGAAAGCACCATTACGGCCGCCGGCCGTTAATATCTTGCCGCGATCGTCAATTGCCAACGCATGTGCGATTCCCCGGGCCTGAGGATAAGGTTCGGGTTCCGTAATAGACGCAACCCCGTTTGAACCGAACGATGGGTCCGGCAGTCCGTTTTCATCGTAACGCTTGATAAACGATAGGGAGAACCCCGAGAGGCCATTCACCACGATCTTGCCATCCGCTTGTAAGACCATGCCGCGTCCAAACTCAATTTCTGTATCAACGATGCCGTTAGTTCCAAAGCTGTTATCCCGTGTACCGTCAGCATGATATTCTGCGATTATCATGGAACTCTTTCCGGCGAACCGACTCGCGCTTACAATTAGTTTCCCGCCAGGTGACACGACGATCTCATTTCCAAAAGCCGATACTGTTCCAGTGGAAATGTTGTTGTCGATCAGAATTCCGTTTACCCCGAAATCAGTATCCGGCGTACCATCCGCGTGGTAACGCACCATCACTACGCGGCTGCCGGCCATTGATGTCATTGGACTCGCCCAGCCCGACGTTATAATCTTTCCGTCCGCTAGAAATGCGACTCCTTGTGCAGAGCCCATGTTGAAACCGGTGAATCTCGTAATCACCAGGCCACCATTTCCAAACAATAAATCGCGAGTTCCGTTGGCGTTGAACCTAAAGAGCGAATAGTCCGCGCCACGCCGACCGACAATAAGGAGTTTCCCATCACCCTGAATCGCGAAATTGATAAAGATGTCCGCGCTATTTGGATAATTATGACCAATTGTATAAGTACCATTGCTGCCAAAAGTGGGGTCCAGGGTTCCATCACTATTATGGCGTGAAATGGCTGAACCTTGGTTAAAGATCCAGGCATAGTCCCAGGCTCCAGCGCCGCTGGCATTGCTACTGAGCGTTACGATCTTCCCATCGGCCTGGACGCGTACACGATTATCAGGTAGGGCCACCGATGCGAATACGGCACCACCGCCGCCGAAAAGGGTATCGATATCTCCCGAACCTGCCTGCAACTGGCTGGGTATAATGAAGCAATGCAAGAAGATAACTCCAATAAGAAACCATCGGCTTCGATAAGATTTGTATTTCATTTTTCTCCTTGAGTTCAGACTCAGCGGGATGAACCTTTTCAACCTTTGCTGAGTTTCGAGATGTATTGTGGCTATCGTTTGTTCTATTCGATCCCAACAAATTTGACCTTTGACAGGTTTCCCGCGGAACTTCCATCCGCTGATTCAAACCTTTAAATAGTCATGTTTGAACGCTTGTTTAGTGGTAGATTGAACCGTCCACGAAAATGATCATTCAAGCCCAACGAAATCGATGTTGGCCAGATCGTCTTCAACCAATGTGGAACGTGATTCGAAACGATAGCGTCTTGACGTAGCGGCGAGAGTGTGCATTTCGCCGACGCGAACATTTTCAAATGATTAATATCCGAGGGAACCTGTTGTGACGATCCGGCGGACCCCAAGCAGGTCTGTTATCGATACCATGGCATTGCGAATTCCGAAGCCCGTGGCTGTCATTACGCGTCCGCTAACTGTGGCATGTGGGGCCACATCTTCTCTCACTCTTACGCTAAACACAGCGGCCCCCGTTAGACCGTGAAGAAATCTTCCTGACCGATCAAACGCAAAATTCATGACTCTATCACCGGGACGATTCGGCAGCCCATTGCTGAAACCGACCCAGGTCGCTCCGTCATCAGTACTCTTCTGCACGCCGTCCCAGGTTCCTGCATAGATTGTTCCCGGGCTTACGGGGTCAATTGCCAGAGCCATAAGACCAGGGCCGAGGAAACCGATGTGCTGCCAAGTGTCGCCTCCATCGGTGCTTTTATGTACACCATTATAAAATCCACAATAGAGGGTATTCGGGGTTCTCGGATCTATTGTCAAGGTTGAGGAACCACTGATGGCCGCCCAGGACGTGCCGCCGTCTATGCTTTTATAAGTACCAAGATCGTCATAATCACGGCCATGTACATAAATAATGTCGGGATTGTGCGGATCAACCGCAAGAACAATTGGGTCAAAATGTGTGCTATTAGGGATCGGGCGGTCAACCCAAGTGGCGCCGGCATTCGTACTTACGTGCACGTCAATAGGACTGTTATCCTCGGACCCTCCGACAGCGGCGTAGATGATACTTGGATCGCTTTGAGAAACTGCGATCTTTTGTGCCCTGATGCTCAAAATTAAGTTCCAATTCACTCCTCCATCAACGCTTTTGGCCACTCCGGTACTTACTGCCGCATAAACCGTATTTAAATTGAACCCGTCAACCGCCAAATCCAATACCATCATCTGAGTTGTCGTGGACCAATTTGCGCCGTTGTCTACACTCTTGAACAGAACGCCAGGATTTCCGTAAGGCCTTGCCGCATATAGTATGTTTGGATTGTTTGGATCAATAACTAAAGAATTAACCCCCGGACCGGGCCCATTGCTGGCCCACACATTCAGAGGGGGTTGTGCCGCGCTTTGTTGAGCGATGAAAAGAACGACCGTCCAAATTGCTACCTGCAAGGCTAACACCCGGTTTCGCGTAAAAATACGCAAACAAGTAAATCCTCTTAACATAAAACCTCTTTTTAGTGCTCACAAAAAGCGCGAGTTCGTTCGTAAACGGTTCACTTTGCCTTTCCCCTTATCTAAAAATTCCAACAATAAAGGCTCTCTCTCGGTAGATCTTGTGTTTCATTTTTCTTCTGATATTCGCCACCATGGCGGTCTATTCAAACCCTGTAAAATCCACCGCTGCTACATTTGCAAGTACATCCAAATTTCTACGTACAAATCGATATCTCCTCGAACTAACACCTGCAACGTATGACTTACCTGATTCAACGTCGGTAAAGGAGTAATGTCCTAATGAACTTGTGATGGCTTGTCGCCGGATTCCCTGCGTATCAGTCAAAAAAACCGTGGCATTTCTTAAACCGCGGCCATCCGGGGCAGTAACGCGGCCTGAAACTACAAACGTCGGTACGTTTTCCGTTACGTAACGCACCATGCCGATATTTTCGTCGGGATCCCCGTTCGAAACTCCGCCGACCGCAACAAGTTTGCCGTCTGGCTGCAGTGCCATCGAAGAAACGCCGCCTCCGTATGACGCCAGCAACGATTTAACTAACCCGTTCTCGCCGAACGTTGCGTCACGAGAACCATCAGTGTTCAGGCGAGTGACTGCAAAATGAAATGGAATGGCTCCGTTAGTGAGCGCGAACCCACCTATCAATATTTTGCCGTCCCGATTTATCAAAACTTCTCCAATATGCAAGCTTTCCGTCTTTGGGATAAGAATTCTGCCATCTGTACCAAACGAAGCGTCAACCGTACCATCCGCGTTTAGGCGTACGACTGATGAGTATATTGGAGAATGACGATTGTTACTCACAGGAAATACTATTTTGCCGTCCGGTTGAATCGCCATTCGAGAAATATCAACCTGCTCGTTTATGCCGGGAACTAAGATACCGTTCGTTCCGAACGAAGTATCTATCGTTCCGTCGGAATTCACGCGGCTAAGAAAAATTCGAAAGTCGGATCGCTGCACGACATTCTGGCCGATCAGGAGTAGTTTTCCATTTGGCGAAATACGGAAATCATTTATTGATCCAAAACTGTTGGCAGTTGTGGTTGGGATTATCATTTTGCCGCTTGTTCCAAAGCTTGTGTCAATATCGCCACCTGGCCTCAGCCGCACAATTCCGAGACCCTCGAACGAGCAGATATACCCTTCCCAGGGATTTTCATAGCAGTCCTTTTGAGCATAGCCGGCAATGGCAATACTGCCGTCGGGTTGGACCAGCAGCCTCTCCCCTGAATCCCATCGGTTGATACCAGTACCGAACGACACGATCACGAGTCCATAGTCTCCGAAAGACGCGTCGCGTGAGCCATCAGGATTTAGCCGAAGGACTGCAAAGAGCGTGAGATTTTTTGCCGGTTCATATCTACGACCAGAGATGAGTATTTTTCCATCTGGCGAGATCGCCAAACCGTTCGGAAAATATTCAAAGTGCGGCGCCGAATTCGGAAAGATGACCGTCCCGTTCGATCCGAAACTAGTATCAAGAGTTCCGTCCACAAGGTACTGGGCTAAAAAACTACTTTCGATATCCCCGTATGTGTATCCTTGGACGACAATTTTTCCGTCCGCCCGTATCGCGACGTTATTCGGAAGGTTATGCCCTGGCAGGACACTAACAATCCTGCCTCCGATCCCGAAAGTCTGGTCGAGGTCTCCGGGCCCCGCCAAGACAGGAAAGGTGCAAGCTAGCAAACCTAAGCCGATAAATGAGGCCGCTAGAAGAACGCGTATGACTCTTGCACTCTCAAACCTGATTGTATGGATGGTGAATGGATAATTTAATTTCATACTGTTCACATTTCTAGAAACTAGGGTAGCCACAAGGTGGCAGTGGACCCGTAAACGAAGTGATTATTCGAGCCCCACGAAATCCACATTCATCAAATCGTCGTCGACCAAGGGGTTCTGTGACGCGAATCGGTAGCGCCTTGACTGAACGGCAATGGTATAAATTTCACCAGTACGAACATTGTCAAAAGAATAAAATCCGAGCGAACTCGTCATTGCCGTCCGGCGCACACCCAGCGAATCGGTTATCGTGACCGTCGCATTTCGCAGGTCGCGGCCGTCGGGTGTCGTCACTCGGCCAGAGACTGAGACGCTCGACGAGCTTCCGTAGCGCACGATTCCCGCATCGCCCAAGGCAGCGGAAACGTCAGTTACGCCCGCACCGAGAATATTGCCGTCCGCCTGAAGAGCGACAGCCAGCCCGAAACTTTGGCCGTTTGTGCCGACTGGCGTAAGCAGTCTGCCATTCGTGCCAAAACTTGTGTCGGCCGAGCCATTCGGATTTAAACGCAAAGCGGCAAATCCCCACGTCGGGTTCGCACCCGGCGATAACATACCGGAACCGAAACCGACGATTTTGCCGTCCGGCTGTAGTGCAATGCTGGTACCCCACCAATAACCACTTTCCGTCCTGACAATACCGTTCACGTCAAAACTCGTATCAACCGAGCCGTCCGCGTTGTAGCGAACAATTTTGTCGTAAAATTCGCTACCCACGACAATTTTGCCGTCCGGCTGCAGGACGGAATCCCAACCTCCGTCACGGTCGGTTGTAGCATGAACAAATTTGCCGTTCGTGCCGAAGCCCGAATCGAGCGAACCGTCCGGGTTGTAGCGGACGAGTATAATATCATAGTGGTATCTTCCGACAAGTACGATCTTTCCGTCGGGCTGAAGCAGCATCGAGTTAACATCACAATCTGGGCCAAAGTTGCTTGCCATTGCCGTGATGACTTTGCCGCTCGTCCCGAAATTGTTGTCGAGCGAGCCATCGGGGTCGTAGCGGACAATCCCGAATTTATATCCGCTCCCGTTCACGAATATGAATCCCATCACGACGATCTTGCCGTCTGGCTGTAAAACAACGTCGCGTGAATCTGCATAATAAGCTTCAAACCGACCGGCTTCCACCGACGTAAAAACTTTGCCGCCCGTGCCGAACGAAGCGTCAGGCGTGCCGTTGGCGTTGTAACGAAAAACGGCAAAGTCATCGGCTATGATCTGATTCCCGGCATTGTTCAAAGTGAGTCTTCGTCCGATAGCAACGATTTTCCCGTCCGGCTGGAGAACCGTCTTGACTCCGACATGTTCGAGATAGGACGGCGTAACGATTTTGCCGTTCGAGCCGAACGAAGCGTCAAGCGTTCCCGACGAATTGTAGCGGGCGATGAAACCCGAAGTTGAATAGTCGCAAGGGCACCACGGATCATTGTCATATGAATAACCGCTGACTATAATTTTGCCGTCGGGCTGGACCTGTATCGAAGTAGTTCGATCGGAATACTGGGTAAAGGGCGAGATAACTTTCCCGCCATTGCCAAAAGTCGAGTCGAGATCACCCGGCGCCGCATTGATGCGGAAAGTTGATACAAATAAGAATAATCCGGCGGTTGCTATAGTGAGAACAAAAAAACGCATCGCGTCGGGAAAAATAGTTAGATAAATTCTCGATCTCATAAAAGCCTCTTAGTAAACACGAGTGAACGTCCCGATTTCATCATACGGTTTGGGGTCGCATCCCAGAGGCGACTGGTCGATGGGCATGGATACTATTCCGGCGCTGCCGAAAGTTGTATCCAAATCGCCAGGGTTGGCGTACACTAAGGCAGCAGAGCAGACTATTCCATATACCAATAGGATTGCCAGGCGAACCAAGAGCAATGAGATTCCTTTTCTCGAAGTTAACTGCCAGTTGTTCTTCATATTTTTCTTCCGTTTTGAATTGCGTCTGCCCGTTACAGGTTAGGTTACGTAAAAAGGACTTTTCGGTAATTCGGTTCTTCTGAATGTTTTCTTCTATTTTTCTTCCGTGCCCTTATAATTTCCGCTAAATCGATGAAAAATGGATACTTATATGAATTCGGTGTTTTTCGTCTGGATATCGCCGAACACGTATTGACTCGGATAGACGGCCCTATCAATGGCGAGTTACCTGAAAAGGCATTTCAAGCTCTCTGTTATCTGGTTCAAAAAAACGGACACTTGCTCACCAAAAAGGAATTGATCGATCACGTTTGGCCCGATGCATTTGTTGAAGAAAACAATCTCGATAAGTGCATCCACGCGATCCGGCGCGTGTTAGGCGAGAAATCCAGCGAACAAAAATACATTCAAACGGTCCGGAAGCACGGCTACCGTTTCGTCGCTCCGGTGCGATGCATAACACCCGAGAATTTCGTGACTGCGGGCAAGGCTCCGTCGTCTATCGGCTCAAACGGATCGGCCCCTCGAACCGAAGGATCAGATCTTACCGATCGAAAAGGAATTAAGAAAGATCGATTTAGACTGATCGCACTCGTAACTTCGGCAGTTCTTCTGTGTGCTATCGGTCTCGGAAGCTGGCTCGCTAGTGGTATACAAACTCAGCTTGACGCGCCTATTCTTTCGACGGGGTTCACCGCGGAAAGGCTTTCTTCGAATGGCAAGGTGTTTTACACCGTCATCTCGCCGGATGGGAAAAACGTCGTTTATACAAATATTGTCGCCAATGAAAAGCAGAGCGTTTGGCTTCGCAATATCGATACTGGCAGTAACGTTGAGATCATCCCGCCTTCGGATAGTATGTATTTCGGTCTCGCTCTTTCACCCGACGGCAATTTTCTTTATTTCGCACGCCGCCCCCGCAATGTCGAGGGTGAAGCAAGTATTTATCGCCAATCTATCGTGGGCGGCATTCCCGAAACGATCATTGCCAACTCGCAGGGATGGATGAGCCTGTCACCCGATGGTAATAAAATCTCGTTCATTCGCTGTCGATACAAGCCCAACGACTTCTGTTCCCTATGGATGGCCGATGCTTCCAACGGAAGCAATGAAATAGAGCTGGTTTCAAAGTCGGCGCCGATACGAATCGGCGACAACAGATTCTCCCCTGACGGAAAACTAATTGCTTTCGCGACGGGCCACTCGGAGACGGGAGCAAATGAATACCACCTTTCCGCGGTCGATGTTCTCAGTAAAGAAATACATGATCTAACTTCAGAAGTGTTTTTCCATATCAGAAGTCTGACATGGCTTCCTGATCAAAAGGGTCTGCTTGTGACCGCAGCAAGGATTCCGAATAAGAACTTTCTGATTTGGAAGATCTCAACCGTGACTGGCAAGGCTGAACCGCTAACGAATGACTCCGAGTCGTATTCTAATCTCAGCATCGACAAAACGGCCAGTGTGTTGGTTTCAACGCAGTTTAAGGAGAATTTTCGACTACAGGTCTTTGAATTCAAAGACTCTAGCGAAACATTAGTTTTACCCAACACATCGTCAGCCACATTCGCAACGGGCGGAAGAATCATTTTCACATCCAGGGTATCTGGTAATGATGAGATCTGGAGTGTTGGCCCGAATGGAGAAGGGCAGAAACAACTCACCAATGATCCAGGTGATGATCGTCGACCGGTCGCAGCTCCGGACAACAGCGCCATCTATTTCGCCTCGAACCGCTCCGGAGCGATGCATGTCTGGAGAATGAATATCGACGGCAGCAATCCGTCTCAGCTCACACGTCAAACAGGTGGTTTTCCGCGTTTCCTCATGCCCGGTGGCGAATGGCTTTACTACCAGAACTCTGTCGACAAAACTCTCTGGCGTGTGGCAACCACGAGCGGCGAGGAGCAGGTCGTGCTGAACAGGCCTGCATCCAGCTTCGCCTTTTCACCCGACGGAAAGTTATTCTCATTTGCCGGAAGAACTGGAAATGCCAAGCGCGTGATAGTTAGCTCTCTCACCGACGCTCAGACAGACGTCACCTACAAGTACGCGGCTGATGGGGGGACGCTTGTTGATATCGCATGGCTTCCGGACGGAAAAGGCTTCGTTTATATTTTGTCGCGCGGGGAATTTCGAAAGAACTCCATATGGCTACAGGCTCTCAATGCCGCTCAACCGCCCCGGCGGCTGGCCGATCTTGACGACGACGAACTCAGCGGAGGAGGAGGCCTGGCAATCTCACCCGACGGTAAAACCTATACCGTTTCTTCCGGCGGCTGGCGTCACGATGCAGTTTTGTTCAAAGGCCTAAAGTAATCAGCTCGCGGAGCCTAGTACGGTGCCGCCTCCCTTAGCGCCTGATCTATTCGAGCCCCTCTCTTATTGGCAACGTGCCGCTGCGGGATTACAATTGAGTTTCAGGCCTTCCTGTTATGGAGATCTATTTTCAACTTATCAACGATGCGGAATCGTTAAAGACGGCGTGTGAGGAGCTTGAGAAGGAGCCCTATATTGGGTTTGACGTCGAGACGACTGACCTTGACCCCTATCGCGGTGAGCTGCGGCTGGTGCAGTTGTCGAATGGGCAGAATACGAAGGTAATAGATCTCCGAAGCTTCGGTAGTGTGCCAGAGAACCACCCCGTCGGCGAGGCGCCGACACCCCTCCTTCGTAAGGAGGGGAGCCACTTGCGGACGCATCCCGATCTTGCGCCGCTGCGGGACCTTTTGGCTTCGAAAAGGCAGGTGAAGATCGCGCATAATGCGAAATTTGATACTAAATGGGTCCGACATCATCTTGGGGCAGAGGTCGGGGCGGTTTACGACACTTATCTAGCGAGCGTGCTGATAGGTGCGGGCGAGGGCGAGCGGCGTCATGGGCTGGCAGATGTCGTGCAGTTCTTTCTCGGGCAGACGCTCGATAAGACCGAGCAGGTCAGCGATTGGGGGGCGAATGAGCTTTCGCACTCGCAAATAGAATATGCGGCCCGCGACGCCGCGATCATGCCCGAGGTCCGCGCAAAGATCGACGAACGCATTGCGGCCGACTGCCTCGGCGACGTGCTCGATCTCGAGAACGACTGCATTATGCCTATCGCCGAGATGGAGCTTAACGGCTTTTACCTCGACAGGGCAAAATGGCGTGAGCAGCTCGACAAGGTAACAAAGGCCCAGGCCATATACGCAAATGAGCTGCAGGACATGCTGGCCGCGGGCGTCGCCCAGGCGTCGCTCTTTGGCCGGCCCGAGATAAATCTTGACTCGCAGGCGCAGGTGACCGATGCCCTGCTCGGGCTCGGCGTGCCGGTGCCGAATACAACGCGGGCATGGGAACTGCAGCCGCTTGCCGAGAAATACCCGGTGGTCGGTAAGCTGCTCGAATATCGCGGCGTCGCGAAGGCGAGCCAGAGCTTTGGCGAGAACATCCTCGAATTCATCGAGCCCGCGACGGGCCGCATCCATGCGGATTTTAGGCAGATCGGGGCACCGACCGGCCGGTTTTCGTGTTCCAGCCCCAACCTTCAGCAGATACCGCACGAGGCGGAATACCGCCGCTGCTTTTGCTCGCCCGAGGGGCGATCGCTGATCGTGGCCGATTATTCGCAGATCGAGCTTCGCATACTCGCGGATTTTTCCGAGGACCAGAATTTTATCGATGCCTTTGTTTCGGGCCAGGATTTTCACGCGACGACTGCGGCACAGATATTCGGCGTAAAGCCGGAAAATATCACAGCCGACCAGCGTTCGTTTGCGAAGAGGCTGAATTTTGGGGTGGTCTACGGCATCGGCGCGTCACGATTTGCTATGATGACCGGGCTGACACCGACGGACGCGGAGAACACGCTGCGGAGGTATTTTGCAACATTCCCGCGAATGGACGAATGGCTTAGAATGCGTGGGAAAGAGGTGCTGACCGAGCGATGTGCACGAACGCGTTCGGGGCGTCTCGCACGGATGAATTTTGACGGGAACGATCGCAGCTCGATAGGTGCCGCTCAGCGTTACGCCCGGAATATGCCGATCCAGGGCACCTCAGCCGATATTCTCAAACGAGCTCTTCGTCTGCTCCACGACGACATTCGCGATACATCTGCCCGGCTCGTCAATATCGTCCATGACGAGATCGTGGTCGAGTGTGACAACGCCGACGCGGAACATGCCGCCGCTATTCTCGAATCAGCGATGGTACGCGCCGGCCAGCAGTATGTCACCAAAGTGCCTGTTAAGGTCGACGTCCACATTGCCTGCGACTGGGCGAAGATGTAGCACGGCCTGGCAAATTCACCGAGTCCGACCGTTTTCCCGTAAAACATCTCTATTGTAATTTAGCGAACATCCCTTCGCCTGTGAATGAGGCATTCTGGTTCTCGGACTCATCGATCCGGGTCATCATACGCCCTGATCGCCAAGATCTCATTCCGCCCACCGGCGGGATGCAATTACTAAACACGCAAAAGAGCAAGGTGGAGGTAGTAGAAATATGAATCAGACAGCAACACCAGAAAAAAAGACGGGTAACGGCGTTGACGATAATGTTAAGAATGCAGGGTTTGGCTCAAGCCAGCAATCCCAAAGCAGCGGGTCCCAGAGCACCGGATCACAGCAAAGCAGCGGATCGGGCTTTGGCAGCACACAGCAGAGTAGCGGAACAGGCTATGGTTTGCAGCAGAATCAACAGTCGGAACCGCAACGTCATTCCGAGGGTGTCGTCGCACGCACGATCGAGGAACAGACGGCCAAACTGCCGTCGGATACATTCCTGTGGGGAGCGGTTGCCGCTATGGGCGTTTCGGCATTCTTCGAATTTACCGGCGCAAAGGACAAATCGCGGTTTGTCGGCCAATGGGTCGCACCGCTTCTGCTGTTCGGAGTTTACAACAAGCTCGTCAAACAGCAGGGTTCGGACCGCGTAAGCAGTTAGAACTTAAGGTACTTTCGGCTAAAACCGCGACCTTGCCATTGCGCAGGTCGCGGTTTTCTTTGATTTCTTTCCTGTTAGCTTGATCCGCGATGGTTTGTATCTAAATCAGCACCCACCTCTTGAATAAGTTGCGACACCTTAGTTTCCACCATCAGACGAATTTCAGCCAGAGAGATCGGCGAGGCGGCCTCGAAACGAAGCACAAGTATCTCCTGGGTGTTTGACGGCCGGACCAGGCCCCAGCCATCGCCGAATTGGATGCGGGCGCCGTCGATGGTGTTAACATCGTGAGTCTTGCCAAAATGGGCCGCTATCCGCCTGACTACCTCAAATTTAGCGTCGTCGGAGCACGGCATACGCAGCTCCGGCGTAGAGAACGTCTGCGGCAGGTCCGCGAGAAGCTCCGATAGAGGCATGTCGGAGTTGGAAAGGATCTCCAGGAGTCTCGCTCCGGCATAAGCGGCGTCGTCAAATCCGTAAAAGCGGTCCGCAAAGAATATATGGCCGCTCATCTCGCCGGCGAGAGCCGCCCCCGTTTCCCTCATCTTTGCCTTGATGATCGAATGCCCTGCTTTCCACATTATCGGCACCCCGCCCAGGCGTTCGATCTCGTCAAATAGCGTCTGCGAACACTTAACTTCTGCAATGATAACGGCTCCCGGATCATCCGCGAGTACCTGCCGGGCGAAAAGGATCATCAATTCGTCGCCCCAGATAATACGGCCTTTGTCGTCGACCACGCCGATTCGATCAC
Source organism: Pyrinomonadaceae bacterium (assembly GCA_041751735.1). Taxonomy (GTDB): domain Bacteria; phylum Acidobacteriota; class Blastocatellia; order Pyrinomonadales; family Pyrinomonadaceae; genus OLB17. The sequence goes on from JBGSWW010000098.1 coordinate 12,852, forward strand.
CGTCGCCGTCAAACGCGATCCCGACATCTGCTCCGCTGTTTTGCACCGCCGTTACGAGGTCGCTTAGATTCTCGGCTACTGTCGGATCGGCGTGATGATTCGGAAAGGTCGAATCGGGCTCAATGAAGAGTTCCGTTAGCTCGACGCCGAGTTGGCGATAGATCGGAACAGCCGTGACGCCGCCCATTCCGTTGCCTGCGTCAACCACGGCTTTCAGCTTTTTCGGGCTCATTTTGATTCGTCCAGCAAGGTCCTCGCAGTAGTCATCCAGAACGGACATCGAACTGGACTTACCCGTGCCGCTGATGAAGTTGCCGGATTCGGCGATCGACCTTATTTCTTGTATCTGCGAACCAAAAAGAGCGTCCCGGCCAAGGCAGATCTTAAAGCCATTGTGATCCGGAGGATTGTGGGAACCGGTGATCATCACGCCGCCGTCGACAGGCCTGGTGAAAACCGTGTGATACAGGACAGGAGTGGTCACCATGCCGATCACCACCACATCACAACCGGAGGCCATCAATCCGGCCGTTAGCAATTCGGCAAAGCCGGGTGAGCTTGAGCGGGCGTCGTATCCGACAGCGATCCGTTTGGCGGACTTTGCCTGAAAGTAAGTACCGATCGCTGATGCAAGGGTTGCAACGGCCTCATACGTCAGATCGGTGCCGACAATACCACGAATATCGTATTCTCTGAAAATATTAGGATTCATACGGATCTCATATGATTTTCACCTAACGGCCGGCCCCGTGCAATCTCGCGGCGGAAGAACCGTTCCCGGGCACATCGATACCTTCAAAGGTCACATAATGCCCTGAAAATAGTAATTTGATATACTCGGGCACTTACGCGAGGGGCAACATGGGGCCGAGGCGGAGCATCGAAAACATTGGACAAAATCGGCTCCCTGCCGAAAGTTTTATGACCAGATCTGTTCTTTCAATTCTTTTACAAACGGTATTAGTGTGTGCCGGTCTTGCCGTTTCATTGTCGGCCCAGACCCCACGGCCTACGCCGCCGACCGATGACACTGGCCCTACCAAGATCTTCGAGGTACGACTTCCGGTCACAGTGACCCAGAAAAAGGACCTGATCACGGGCTTGTCGCGCGGCGATTTTCTCGTATTCGAGGACGGCGTACAGCAGGAGGTGACGTTCTTTTCTGACGAGAAAACGAACCCGCCGGTTTTCGTCGGCGTTCTGATGGACACCTCGTCTTCGACGGCAGGAAAGCTGACCTTTTCCAAGGAAGCCGCCAAGAATTTTCTCTACACTGTATTGCGACTGAGAAAGGATAAAGCCGCGTTTATGACTTTTGACCACGAGGTCCAACTTAGGCAGGATTTTACTGACAAGCACGACCTATTGGATCGCGCCGTGGAAAAGGTCAAAAAACCGGGGTCTCAAACAGCTCTGTACGACGCGGTCTGGCAATTTGCTGACGAAAAGCTCAGAAATGTTCCGGGCCGGCGGGTGATCGTGGTCATAACCGACGGAGACGATACATTTAGCCGGGCCGAACTCCGGGATGCTATAGACATAGCCCAGAGGACTGAAACGACAATATTCGGAATATCGACCAAGGCTGGGTTTCTCGGTTCGGTGCCGGGTGTCGAGGCGGGCACGGTAAAGGACAAGGGCGACAGGTTTCTGACGCAGCTGTGCGAAGAGACTGGGGGCGAAGCGTTTTTTACCGGCGACATGATCGCGCTCGAGAGGGCATTCAAAAAGATCTCTGAGGAACTACGGTCGCAATACCTAATAACATACCGCCCGGCGAACCAGAATTATGACGGCCGTAGTCGCAAGGTCGAGGTCCGATTTGTCGATAGGGAAAAAGACAAGAAGTATAAGATCCGCACCAAGACGAGTTATCGTGCCATCCAGGACACCCTTAAGTAGGAAGCGTAGATGTTTTTTAAGCTCAAATTACTAACGGTTTTAACCGGCGCATTCGCGCTTGCGTCGGCATCCGCTTTTTTCAACGCAAACGCTCAGGTGATGCCGAATCCGGCCACTAAGGCCGCCTCGCCAACACCTACACCTCCGGCAATCGAGGACGACGAAGTTATCAAGATCGATAGCGAAGTGGTCAACGTTCTTTTTACCGCACAGGACCGCAATCGGCGCCTGCTTACAAGTTTACGCCAGGAAGACATCCGCGTGGTTGAGAACGGTCGGCCGCAGGAAGTCGTTGCCTTCTCGCGACAGGTCGATCTGCCGCTAAGCCTGGCGATACTAATAGACACGAGTGTCTCGCAGCAGCGTACGCTGCCGGAGGAGAAAGCCGCTGCCATCTCGTTCCTCGAAACCGTAATGCGGCCGTCCAAAGACGAGGTTTCCGTTATTTCTTTCACGGGCGAGGCAACCCTCGAACAGGGAATGACCAATAATCTCGTTCGTCTTAGACACGCGATCGAGCGCGTTAAGTTCACTCCGCCGTCAGGATATATCGGCGGGGGTGTGATCGCCGGAACACCACCAATTTCGGGCGACAATCAGATGACCCAGGGGTCGACCGCGATCTGGGATTCGATCTGGGTGACGGCCGATGAGGTGCTCGGCCCGGCGCCTGAGCGCACTCGCCGTGCGATCATTTTATTGTCCGACGGCGTCAACACGTCGGGGCGAAAGAACCTGGACGACGCCGTTCAGGCCGCCCTAAGATCTGAGGCGATAATCTATTCGATCGGCATCGGCGATAATTTTTACAGTGGTGTCGACAAGGGTTCTTTAAACAAGATCGCTGAAAAGACCGGGGGCCGTGCATATTTCCCGAGAGATGAAAGGGAGCTTCGAGATGCTTTTAGGCAGATCCAGGATGAGATGCGTTCTCAGTACCTGGTTGCGTACGAGCCTACGGACCAGCGTCGTGACGGATCGTACCGAAAGATCGAGATCAATCTGACAAACGAAGCTTTACAGAAGGAAAAGGTCAAGATAACTCACCGGCAGGGCTATTTCGCTAAGACGGGACAGAAATAAGCGGCCAGCTAACTACGAGCGTTTCAACAATGAAGTCGAGAAACGCCTCAGCATCGCCCACGACGCGGTAGGGCGTGAAGGCGGAAATGTTCTGGAATGCTCCTTCTGTTTAGGCTACTTATCTTTCCAACCCCACGGAGCCTCGGGCGCAGGGACCTCCTTCGTAATATCAAATTTCACGCTGAATAAGCGTTCGGTACCGATCCGGCGAAGATTATATCCGTAGTGACTGCCGGGTACGACTTCGATCCACCAGACGTTCGAAGCCGCGGCTGGAATCAACGTCGCGGTTTCCTGATCCGCAGGAAAGAACTGCGTCCTCGCCATCCCGGTGTTTGTCGTCCAGCCTCCGTACATTGTTATCTCATCCGGCGTGCCGTCCTTGTGCCGATGATCGTGCTTCAGGAGAATGCGATCGCCCTTTTTTGTCAGAACCCATGTTCGGGAGCGGTCGTCCCCGACAAAGAACGGTATGCGGATCCTGTTTTCCTCGCAGGAGCGGACATGCATCACCAGGGCCTTGCCAGCGAAATCCGGGCTATTCGAGGTGTCTGCAGCTATAGTTCCCGCAAATGCCTTGCCGCACAGCTTTTTAAGCTCAGCCCAAAACGGCTCGATCCCCGGCGCTGCCGGGGCCGCGGGTGTGGGCGTCGGTGAAGGCGGCGTTTGGGCGGATGCCCTCCCTTGCGATCCCAGTGACCCAAGCATAAGCAACAGGAACAAGGCACTTCCGGCTATCGATCTGATATTCATAAATTTTGTTTGCTGTAACGCTAACCTTAATATGGATGTACCTCGACCCGCGTCAGCTCGCCGTTCTTCATCCGTATCACCCAAATAACGCCGTATTCGGTTTCGAGCAGCGGACGAAATACCTCTTTTTTGGCTAACAGATTGGCCAGTCCAGGTATGGTGTTGCTGTGACCTACGATCAGGTAATGGACGGTTTTACTTGCAGGGTCCATGATCTTTTTCACAAGCTCGGCCGGTTTTGACGGGTCGTAATTTTGGATCTCCTTCTTCCGGCGTTTTGCGATGGGCTCCGCCGTTCCACGGGTCCGTTTGAAGGGTGTCGAAAAGATCTCGTGAGGCTTGTACCTCTTCACAAGCTTAGCAAGCCGCTCAGCACGCTGCCGGCCCTCGTCCGAGAGTTCTGGATCTACTTTATCAGCCGACGGAGAGGCGTCTTTCTCAACGTGTCGGACTAGGACGATGGTTTTGTCGGTTTGGGAGCTTGAAGATATTGGGAACGACGCCATCACCATAAACAGACCGATCAAAACGATAAGATTGTTAATTTTCATACTAGTCATACGCCTGACTGCGATGGCGAACGGCGGTGATGTCCAGTAATTTGTCGGCATCATTTATGGAATAGATAACACGATAATTTCCTATCCGGATCCGCCATAGATCGGACGATCCCTGCAGCTTCACGCAACCCCGCGGCCGAGGTTCGCCTGAAAGGCTTTCAATTCTGGAAAAAACTTTCTCTAGTTGCAGATTTGGAAGGGACTCAAGTTCCTTGCGAGCCGACCGCGCAAAGGTGATCGAATAATCACCCATCGAGATTCACTTTCTTGGTCAGACGTTCTCTTACCGACTTGAGTGATTCCCGCGGCTCATCCTTTCTCTTTTTAGCCACCAAACCGTCGTAAAAATCTTCCCAAAGTTCACCGTGCTTCCGGAGATCGATCATCACGGCAACCCTCTCGCCTTCATCGTTTGTTACGAAGTTTATTCCACGCATTCACCGATTTTAACATCAACTAGAACCTAAACAAACATCTTTCCCGGATTCAATATCCCATTCGGATCGAAAACTTTTTTGATGCCTTTCATCACCTCGAGCGTGGGTCGGTCGATGGCGTAATCGAGGTACGGGGCTTTTACGTAACCGATGCCATGTTCGCCTGAGATAGTTCCGCCGAGATCGACCGACAGGCGAAAAGTCTCGGAGACGCACTTTCTGGCACGCGCGATAGCCGCGGGATCGTCTTTTTCTACGACAAAATTAACATGAATGTTTCCATCGCCCGCGTGGCCGAAGTTTGCGACAAAGGTATCATGCCGCTTTCCGATCTCCTCGATGGCGGCCACCAGCTCCGGCACCTTTGACCGCGGGACGACGACATCCTCGTTGATCTTTAGTGTGCCGTACTTCATGAGGCTGGGTGAGATGGCACGGCGGACGTCCCATAGCTTGTCTTCGTCCTCTTTGTTGCGGGAACGCAGAATGTCGAATCCGCCATTTTCACCGATGATCGTTTCCAAAAGAGCCGCGCTTCGGTCAACCTCTTCTCTTGAACCGTCAACGGCCACGAGCAGAATAGCCTCGGCCTCCGGAGAAAGACCAAAGGCGAAATTATCCTCGACGGCCTCAACACAGAATTTGTCGATGACCTCCATCGCCATCGGCAGCAAACCGTAGGGAGTAAACTTCGTCAGCACGCGACACGCCGCTTCCATCGAATGAAAGCTCGCTCGGACGGTTGATGTCGCCTCCGGGACCGGAAGCAGCTTAAGCGTAGCCTCCGTAATAATTCCCAACATCCCCTCGGAGCCACACATAAGGCCGGTCAGGTCGAAGCCTACAACGTTTTTTACCGTCTTCCCGCCCGTCCTTATTATCTCGCCAGTCGCGGTCACCACCTCAAGCCCGAGGACGTGATGCTTAGTAACGCCGTATTTCGGCGTACGCATCCCGCCTGCGTTCTCGGCGATGTTGCCGCCGATAAAGCTATCTTTATAGCTCGCCGGGTCGGGCGCAAACATCAGCCCCTTTTCGAGAACAGCATCCTGCAACTCGATCGTCCTTATACCAGGCTGGCAGATCGCATAGAGATCATCGACATTGAGCTCGACGATGCGATTCATACGGTCGGTCCCTACGACGATCCCGCCATCTATGGGAACAGCCCCACCCGTGTAGCCAACTCCGCCACCGCGGGCTGTTACCGGAAACAGATACTCATTAGCCAGTTTTAGAATATCGACAACGTGAGCGGCGGTCTCGGGAAACACGACCGCTTCAGGCGGAAACTTTTCCTTCACGGCATCGGCGCCGTACGGCTCCACTTTAGACGGATCTACAATTACATTCTCGTCACCAACGATGGAGCGAAGCCGCTCGATCACCTCGGGCTTTGAGGCGTTTGTAGTTGCCCGGCCCTTCGAAACGAAATGTATAGATCGAAACATAAACAAGCCTAACCTTCCAAAGGGTATCAAACCACAATCTCGGCAGACTATGCTAAGCTGCAAAGTCAAATATCCGTGGACATGCCAACCGATTGAAAGTATACTCGACCACAGCGTCACCCATATCGCTCCCAAAGCAATGTTTTGTACCCGGCGTTCAGCCTATTTCCTTGTTTCGGTTTTCGTTTTAGCCCCTTTTACAACTGCGTTCCCGCAGTTAGTTTCAGAACTTGCATCTATACCGGCAAGTGTGGAGAAGGATCGCCTTCCGAAAACGCTGAATCCACGCATTCAACCTTCATTGTTTAAAGCGCAAGCTTTCGCGTTGCCGACCGGTTTGCGGTTTTCGCCGGAAAACGATACATGCGTTGCCGAATCGATACACTTTCAGCAACGGATAAATGGTCGACTGGAGAGCGTCGACTGCATTCTGGAGACGGGCCAGTACTTTGATGTCTATTATTTCGAAGCGTTAGCCGGTGAGCAGGTGGATATCCACATGTACGAGAACTGGTTCGACACCGTTCTCTTCCTCGGTAACGAATCTGGGACGTGGGTGGTTTCTGACGACGACAGTGGAGGAAATCAGGCCGCCCGGATATTAGCCAAGGTGCCCGAGACCGGCATATATTTCATAATCGCGACTTCGTATCAGGCGGCTGCTTCGAGTAATTACAACGTGATCCTCCGGGGCGGTCCTGTTTGTACTTACGACATCACGCCGTCTTCGGCCGTGGTGCCTCCCGAGGGCGGAACATTTACATATGCGGTAAAGACGCCGCCTCGCTGCTATTTTCAGGCAAGAGCGGGTGATATGTACGTGGACAGTAATTCACTCACCGCCTCTGGACAAGGTTTAGGGAACGGCCTGGTAACTTATACGGTCACCCCTAATCCTCGAAATCAGCAGCGTATCGGCGGGATAGGCGTCGCTCCTTATCCGATCCAGGCCAATCATAACGTGACCCAACTGCCGAAGGTATGTACGTATACCTTCGATCCCCCGTCGCCTCTGATGGTCGGTCCGTTCGAAACAACGGGCAATATTACGGTGCAATCCCAGCCAGGCTGCCAATGGTCTGCAGTGGGTGGTTTCGAAGCTCACGGGAGCTCGCTGAACGGCAATGGTGTGGTCGCGTATAAGATCTATCACAACAATGGCCCCGCTCGCAGCGGACCGATCAGGATCGACACCGCGATTTACGACGTGCAGCAGCAGGGTCTAAATTGTACCTACTCGATCGCGCCGAATAATGAAAGGCGTGTCTCAGGTCGAGGTACCGAGGGGATCCTGAACATTACTACTCAGGCCAATTGTACCTGGGGACTTAGTAAAAGTCAGAATTGGATCGAAATGCAGCCTGCCTTATATCAGGGTTCCCGTTCGATTCCTTTCAGAATTCCGCCTGTAACTGAGAACGACGACCGAAGCGGGTCGATCGGGTTTGGTTACTCCTTCGGCTGGTCCGGCGGGCCGGCGACCTACATACACATAGATCAGCTTCCAAATCTATTCACAGCATCATCTGATTTCGACGGAGACGGGATCTCCGACGTTTCAACTTTCGATCCGGTAAGCGGCGGTTGGCGGGCACAGGGCTCACTGCGAACCGTTTCAGATGCCACACTTGGAACCGCCGGAGAGAAGGTTGTGGCCGCAGACTATGACGGTGACGGTAAAACGGATCCTGCTTTGTTCTCACCTTCGACGGGGAATTGGAAGATATTAAAAAGTTCGAACGGGCAGGTAACAGAGTTCAAACTTGGCACTAACGGAGATATACCGATTCCGGAAGATTACGACGGCGACGGGAAGGCTGATCCGGCCGTCTACCGGCCGTCGGATTCTCGATGGTTTATTAATAAAAGCCTATCGGGGCCTTCGGAGGTCGTATTTGGCAGCGTGAATTCGCTTCCTGTACCCGCCGACTGGAACAATGACGGAAAGGCTGAGCCGGCAGTCTTCAACAGGGAGACGTCAAAGTGGGAGTTGAGCACCTCTTTGAACGGCCCTATGACTATTAGTTTCGGGACCCCTGAAGATTATATTTTCGTTGCTGATTACGGAGGAAGCGGTTTCCTGAATCCATCTTACTATCGTCCGGCTACCGGTGAATGGCGTGTGCGAAACTTACCCTACGGCGACCAGTACACGGTATCCGTACCTTTCGTACCCGGTGGAGTACCGGTCATCGGCGATTTCAATGGCGACGGCCGCACCGATCCGGCAATCTACGACCCTGCCACAGGAAATTGGAATATTCAGTTCTTTATAGCCAATTCGTCGAAGACAGCCAACTTCGGCGGGGCTGGAGTCATACCTTTGTCCGGTCTGGTTCACGCTCCTAGTGTTCCATCCCATGAGTTGAGTGGCCGGGTAGTCGCACCTGACGGCCGCGGATTAAGGAATGTATTTGTTTCTCTCGTGTCAGAAAATAGTATCATTAGTACAATTTCGACTAGTTCGCTCGGCTATTTTAGCTTTGAGAATCTTCCCAAGGGGGAATATACTTTGCGGGCAGCATCAAGGCGTTATCGATTTGACACTTCGGCAATATCGTTAAATGGCAGCTTGACGAACTTAATAATAACTGGAATCGAGTAAAGCTTTTTCAGATCAAAAACCAACGGGCCGGATTTAGCTCAGCCTTGATAGCACCGTTGCGCCTGCCGGGTTGGCAGAAAGCCGGAATGGAAACTTCGTCTCCCGTCTCAACTTAAACCGACAAATTTATCAAATTAACGCCATTTCTGCTAAACTCTCCGAATCCGAAACAGTTCCAAATCCATTCCGACAAAAAGGTGACATCAACTCATGGCTGAACAAGACAAAGAGCGACTTTCGCCAGACGAATACGAACGCGAGCTGACGACCGATCTCGATGACGACACGCCTGACAAACCAAAGGGCATGGCCCTTCATAACAAGATCTTCATCGGCCTCGCGGTCGGCGTTTTTGGCGGACTTGCCGTTAATTGGACGCTGGGCGGCAACAACGAGTGGGTCGTGTGGACGGTCGAGAACTTTACTCGTCCGATCGGCCAACTGTTCCTCAACCTGCTCCTGATGATCGTCGTCCCGCTCGTCTTTGCATCGCTTGTTGTCGGTGTCGCGGGTATCGGCGATATTCGCAAGCTTGGACGTATAGGGGCGAAAGCCTTCGGGTACACGCTGATCATCTCGGCGATCTCAGTGGTCATCGGCCTGACACTGGCAAATACTATCAGGCCCGGCGAACGTATCAGCCCGGAGACCGCCGCTGTTCTAAAGGCGGAGTTCAGCACCAGCGCGTCCGCCGTCACCGAGGCTCAAAAGAAGGCGTCGGAAGCCGCCAAATCGGATTCAGCCTTGATGCAGGCCGTCAAAACGATCGTACCCAGCAACATATTCAACTCCATTTCGGCCGCGAGCCCGAATATGCTGCATATAATGTTTTTCGCCCTGATCATCGGGATCGCGATCACACTTCTTCCGGGCCCGGTGTCGGCTCCGTTCGTGAGCTTTTGCGAAGCATTGTTCGCCATCACGGCAAAGATCATCGACATCGTGATGAAATTTGCGCCGTATGCGGTCGCATGCCTGCTCTTTAACAACATAGCCCAGTTCGGCCTCGAACTCCTGCAATCGCTCGGCTGGTTCGTCGTGACGGTATTGCTCGGCCTATCGATTCATTTCTTTGGAGTTTATTCGCTCTCGGTATGGTTTTTATCGAAGATCAGCCCGATCGAATTTTTCCGCCGTGTTCAGACCGTGATCCTCACGGCATTCTCAACCTCTTCGTCCAACGCTACGCTGCCGACGGCGCTTCGGGTTTCGCACGAGAATTTGGGCGTACCGAAGGAGATCAATAGCTTTGTCCTAACCGTTGGAGCTACTGCTAACCAAAACGGTACGGCTCTTTATGAGGGTGTGACGGTGCTATTTCTCGCCCAATTGGCTGGTGTAGAGCTTACAATTGGCCTTCAGCTAATGATCGTTTATCTCGCCATACTCGGCGGCATCGGGACCGCTGGCGTGCCGTCTGGTTCTATACCGTTCATTATCGGGATATTATTTATGATCGGGATCGACCCGGCGCTTATCGCGATTATTCTAGGCGTCGACCGAATACTCGATATGTGCCGCACCACTCTCAATGTCGTAGGTGACCTCACTGCCGCCACCTTCGTTGCAAGAAGCGAGGGGTTTGAATTGCTGACGACGAGAAATAGGTCAAGCATCGGCTAGAGATGCAGATCAGCCGACAATATTATCTGAAAGGAGAGAAGGAATGTTTCCAATAGGCGACGACAACTCGGACAGGATCAGAACACCGTTCGTTAACTATATTTTCGTCGGTGTAAACATTCTCGTTTTTCTCCTACTTCAGCAGATCGGCAGCAACGAATCTTTTACCTACGCGTTCTCGCTGGTACCTCAGGAGGTCACTTCGGGAATAGACCTCTCAGGAATACAGGTAGTGCGAGATTCGATGGGAAATACCGGAGAGGTGCCGCACTATGCCACGCCGCTACCTGTCTACTTCAACTTCTTGTCGTCGATGTTCATGCATGGCGATATCATGCATATCTTCGGAAACATGATGTTTCTGTTTATATTTGGTGACAATCTTGAGAACCTGCTCGGTCATGTCCGCTACGCGCTTTTTTATATCGTTTGCGGGTTTGCCGCGGCGGCGGCTCAGATCCTGATGGACCCGAATTCCGTTATCCCGATGCTCGGGGCGTCAGGAGCAATCTCGGGCGTGCTTGGTGGTTATATCCTACTCTTTCCGCAGCGGCGGGTTCGTGCGATAATCTTCAACTTCCTCACAACCGTCCCGGCGTTTGTAGCTCTCGGCATCTGGATCGCTTACCAGCTTATTACGGGATACCTGACCCCGTCGGGCACAGGCGGAGTCGCATATGCCGCACATATAGGCGGATTTTTCGCCGGGCTCGCCCTTGTAAAGGTCTTTGCGATCGGACGGAAGATTTAAATGAGAAAAGGCCGCCGTACGAGATCGAGGCGGCCTGATTCCAATCGAGATGCGTTTTATTGCCGTTGAAATTCCGGAGTCCCGAGCACGAGGCTTACTACCTTAAAGATCTCGGGATTACCGGATGGGGCAAGAAGCCGGGCCTGTCTTTGATTTCCTCCACCCTGCTGTCCATTACGCATATTCGGCACGTCCATGGCATCGGCGTCGCTATCAGCGCCGGCCTTGACCTCCGGGAGCGGTTGGCCAAGCTGTTTTTGAAGGTTTGACCGGGTCGAGGCTGAGATCTCGTTGTAGAGGATCTTCGAAATAGCTCCGTCCAGGAGCTTGCCCTTGTCCTCTACCGCGAATCGCCTGAGATCGACACGCGACCCCGGAATTCTATTGCTGGCGAAGGCAACGGCGAAATTCATTCTCTCGAGCAAGGCTCCGGTATTTACCCAGTCTTCGGCCGTATCCGGATAGCCGGTCGGGGCCTGGTAACCATAAGGGACCTCACCTAGTTTAGTCAACATCGCGACAAAAGCCGGGCTTGCATTTGTTTCACCGCCGAGCGCTCGGATCGAGCTGACCGCGAGCTCAAAAGGCGACTTTATCTTGGTGCGGTAATTTTCGGGTGCAAAAAACTCCTTATCGTTAAACAAGGCCTTCAAAGTCACTTTAATGTCGCCCTTCGAGCTTGAGAATGCCTCGGCTACGCGTTTTACTAGCGCATCACTGGGATTATCACCGACAAATTTCATCGCAAGCTTGAGCGCAATATGCTTTGCGGTGGACGGATGAGCAACGAGTATGTCAATGACCTTAAGGCCATCTTTTATTCCACCCTCGTTCACTTTTTGCCCGAGAACATTTTTCACGTTAGGATCGTGCCAGCGGGTATTGAAGAAGAACTCGCCGCTATCCACATCATCTGAAAATCCCATCTGCCGCTGAATACGGTTGAGTCGCTGCTCTTCACTGCCCTGTATCATCGAGGCTGCCGCGCGCCGATAACCCCTGGGATCGGCGATCGTCCACCCTGTAAAGGCCTTTGCGACCTCGACTATGTCCTTTTGCGTGTAGCCGCCATCGACCCCCAGCGTGTGAAGCTCCATCAGCTCTCGGGCATAATTCTCGTTAATGCCGCGTTGATTCTGCTGCTGCGGCCTGATCTGGATCGAGCCGCTCGCCCTCATTTCCTTGAGGCGCTGGCCGAGTTGGGTATCATCGAGATTGAACTGCCGTTTCAGCCTTTCGCGGGCCTGGGCGGGCAGCGGTTGTCCATTTCGTATCATTCGCTGGATGCGCTGCACGTTACGGTCATTTGCAGCGTTTTGCACAGCCGGTGAGACTGATTCGAAATTGTCCAGATAAAACAGCATCGCCGGATGCTGTGCGGTACCGACTACGAGGTCCTTGAAATTGCCGAGGGCATTCTTGCGAAGCACATCGCGCTCATAGCTCGGGATATACCATCGAACGGCCGCTTTGCCGGCGAAAACATTAAAGTGGTTCTGCCAAAAATCGACCATTACTTCCTGCAGCTGCTTCTCGGAATAGACAGCCCGAAGAACCCGGTTTGCAACGATCTGCGGCACCAGCTGAGCGGCAGGTTTCAGGTCGTATTTCCGATAAAGTTCATTGATCTTTTGACGGCGCTCACGCTGTTCGTCCTGCGTCATCGCCGCCTCTTCCTGCGGTGTTGCAGGGGCGGAACCCCGCGGCATCTGCTGCTGGTTCTGCGCCTGGGCCGCCCGGCCGCCTTCTAACTGACGAAGAAGCGCACCCGGGTTCGGGTACTTTGCGAAAAGTTCGCTCGTCGTCATTTTTGTCGAGTCCAGGCCGCGGACCTTGCTTTCGGCAATCGTGTCGGCTATCGACGCGGGGTCGAGCTGCTGGTCGATATACTTTTGCAGTCCCATCGCATTGACCCTTTCAACGTCGCCCGGCCGGGCGCCAAAGCCAATCCTGTTAAGTACATGAAGGGTCTTTTGTTCAGGGGTCAGCGAAGCCGGTTTCGATCTTACCTCCGCGCGAAAGAACATCGCCGGTGCGAGAACTGCTGATATAACCGCAAGAACTGATATTCGTCTAATAAGGCCGCAAAATTTATCCATAACAACTATTCCTTTTAAGCATCTTACTATCGTATTTGCTGGTAGTTAGATGCCGCTGATTCCGAAATGGACGAAGAAATGCAGGTCTGGGACCGTGTTGATTACACCGGCCAGACAACAATGCTTCGGCCGTCTTCATCTAAATATTCGATATTTCTGCACCTTTAAGTTATATTGTCAGCATTCAAACGGCGAGGTTTACATGAGATCTATTAGATTAGTATTAGCAGTATCGGTTTGGTCGCTTCTGACGATCGCAGGGCCGGTTTTTGCCCAGGAAGATATTTTTAGCCATCCTGATGTTGCATATTCTTTCAGTCTTCCGGATGCAAAGTGGCGGATCACAAGCCGCCCATCGGTGACCAGCCCTAATGTTGAATATGTTTACGGTGACCGCCGCGACGGCCATTTAGAGGTTCGAAAGCTGACCGTCGCAAAGAACGCGATCCTTGTCGATGTGATCGAGGACGAGGAGTCTAAGCACCAGTTCCTGAGGGGTTTCGTTGCGGGGAAAGAAGAGAATTTCGCCGGCAAACTGAGAGGGACGGTTTTCAACTTCGAATATGTTCAGGACGGGCGCAACATGACGGGAAGGCATTACTTCCTGCGGGCGAACGAAACGACCGTGTTCGTTCTAAGGTTTACCGGCCAGAAGGACACACTTCGAACGATCCGTAATCAGACTGATTCGATCGCCAGAACATTCTCGGTCCGCTCATGACCGGACAGCCTGACGGCGGTTTTCGCCCCCTCAGGCATCAAATAACCCACTGGACCTTCTGGCCCGGCATGGTAACTTAAACGTGAGGCTTCGACCTTTTGAAGTCTCATTTTTATTGCATCTGCTTCGTCGATCGACGCAATTATTTCGACTCGAAACCGCTGGGCCTTTTCCAGCAGGCTCCAGGCAGTCTGGCCGTTTACCTGATATTTCTCACACAGTTTTGCGGCTAGAACTCGGCTGTCATCGACGTTAAACCAGTTGAGAAAGTCTAACCGGCCCATACCATCGGGGCATTCTGCCAGCAACACAATGGTTCCTCCGTCGTTGCACGCACGCGATGCGGCATCGAGGGCCTTATGAGCCTGAATCATATTGATATCATGCGGAAAGCCGCCGCAACTCGCGATCACCAGGTCGCGGCGCTCAACAATATCAACTGTGTAGTCCCGAGCATAAGTGTCACAAGCGGCCCGATGCGATGTTAACCAGTGACCGCAATACAGATCGACGGCCTCGCCCGTTTCATTCACGATCGTACTTATTGCAAACGGCGGTTTGATCTTTCCGCCCGCTTCGACAAATGCCTCGTGCACCGCGTTTCCGTCGAGACAGCCGGTATCCACGCCCGATCTTCTCTTCAGGTTTTCACAGTCGAATGCGAGCTTATGCGTCCCGGCGACCGTTCGTGACGACGCCAGGCCCGGACAGATCAGCTTTCGTCCGCCCGTAAAGCCCGCAAAATAATGAAATGAGATGCCCCCGGCGACGATCACATGATCGTGCTCCAGGAGTGCACGGTCGAGTTCCACAGGTATGCCGCCCGACGTCTCGCCGAGCCTCACAATACGGGCAAGATCGCGTGGATCATGGTCCAGTGTCTTAATGCGTTGATTGATGAAGGGTGTGAGGATAACATCTCGCTCTTCACTTGTTACCCGTCTGTGGATGCCGGTTGCGAATATTATCCGGATATCGAATGCTGCCGTTCCCGCGGCGATCAGCCGCCGAACGAGAAGATTGACGATCTGCCCGGCTGCTGTTCGCCGTGTCGCATCCGGCACGACGATAAGGACGGAATTCCCGGGCTCGATCAGTTCGTCGAGCGGCGGCGAGTCGATCGGTGCGTCCAGTTTACGGCCGATCTCGGCGTCCGACAGGGGAGGCAGGTTCGCAGTCTTGCCAAGGACCTCGAACCGGTCCGCAGAAAACTCGAACGGTATGCTTTCGCGACCGTACTTTAGCTCAATGATGGCCATCAGCTTGGGTTCGTGGCTTGGATCTCGCAGGCTCAAAGCACTTCGTGCCCGTCTCGCAGATGTAAACGGCCTCGGTTTCCAGACTCAACGTTTCCATCTGTATTGTGAGATGGTCGATACCAAATTGATCGTGCAGGCGGTCTCGCACGCGGGCAAGCAGGTCGGAATGGACCACAGAACTGTTATGGCTGATGTGGGCCGAAAGGGCGTCACGGCCGGCGGATATTGTCCAGACGTGAAGGTCATGTACGCCCCCGACGCCCTCGGTATCAAGGATTAGATTCTCGACAGCGGTGAGATTGATATGTGGCGGGGTTCCTTCGAGAAGGACGTTCACCGAATCAAGGATCAGCCGGTAGGAGCTAAAAATTATGATGAGGCTTATCGCTATGCTGATGAGCGGGTCCGCCCAATACCAACCCAATGTGATTATGAGGATACCAGCCGCTATCGCGGCTACCGAACCCAGCAGATCGCCCATCACGTGAAGCCACGCTCCGCGCATGTTGAGATCGTGTTGAATTCCCGAATGTAGCAGTTTTGCGGCGGCAATGTTGATCGCAAGCCCGCCGACGGCGATCAACGTCATCCACCCGCCCTTTATTTCCGGCGGGGCCTGCCAGCGTTCGACCGCTTCATATATGACCCATCCTGAAAGCAGGACCAGGGCGATACCGTTAACAAAGGCCGCCAGTATCTCCATCCGAAAATAACCAAAGGTCTTTTTAGCTGTCGCCGGGCGGGAGCCTATCCAGATCGCACCCAATGTCAGGCTGAGCGCCGCAACATCGGTGAGCATATGACCGGCATCCGCGATCAGTGCGAGCGAATTCGTCCACCACCCGCCGACGCCCTCGGCAAACATGTAGATAAAGGTCAGCCCGAGCGCGGCCTTAAGGCGGCCGGTTCGGCCAAGGGTATCTCCGTGATGTGAATGTTGATGTCCCATTACCGAAGCAACATCAATAGCGTCTTAAGACGTTTCCATTTCTAAGAGAGATCACATAACCGCTCCGGTTGCCCTGATCATCACCGATATCGACCGTGGTTTCCACCGATGGCGAGGTGATCTGAAGCCGGAAGGCACCGTCAGGGCCGGCGAAGGTTTCCCGCCCCCGCGAACGGACATTCATCCCGGGGCGTGTCCTGCCGGTTATCAAGTAAACAAGACCGCCGACGCGCTCGACCTTCCACTCGACGGCCTCGATCCCAACATTGTCACCCGCGCGAACGACATTGAATTTCCATGATTCATTCCAGTTAGTCGTCTGACCCGATCGCGATGTCGCTCGCAGTCGCCAATAATATATGCCCGGCATCATACTCGCGAGCCGGTATTCTCGCCCGGTCAGAGTGCTCAGGTCGACCATTATAGAATCTGATGCAAATGTCGGCGATCGTGAGACCTGCAAAAAGTAACTTGCTGCCGGCACTCCCTCGGCATCCTGCCAGGTAAACGTGACGTTTGCACCGCGGCCCGTATCGGTCACCTGGGCACCATTAGCAGGTGAAAGCGGAACTGGCGGTGCGAGCAATTTTTCTCGGGTAGTTATCTTTCCGCCACTGACGGACGCGAACTCATTCTCTCGGATCGTAGTTTTCTCACCCCCGATAGATGTCTCGACGCCTCCACGGCTTATGCGTATCTCGCCACCGTTGGTTTGGGCATCTGCATTGAACATCGCATCGGTCTTAGGCAAGAGCTGATTCTCCGAATTGGCCAATTCCACAATATTTTTAACGTCGTCCGGCTGTTCGTCTGTTCTAACATTCAACTGCCCATCACCAAGCGAAACACGTACGTCCTTGCCGCCGAATAGCGATGTTGTGCTCTTGACGACGACCGTGCTGTTAGGGCGGACAGAGTAGACAGACCCGTCGATCATCCGAATGATCGCACGCCCGTCGGCTTGTGTCTGGATAGTGTCGCCGGCGGCGACATAGGTTTCCTTGGTTACGAGGATCGTCTCGCGGGTCGCTGCCCGGACGATACGGACCTCGCCCTCGAAGGTGATTATTCGGGCGGTGTCTTTGGGAAACTCAGTTTGTTCGGCAGGGACAAACCAGTCATTTCGAGAAGCGATCCATCCGCCTAGTAGGAGGATCCCGCCTATGAGCACGACGGCCACGATGGCGTAAACCGTGCTTTTCCGGATATTCCACCAGTCGACGTAAAACTTACTGTACCTTTTTTCGTCCATCGGGGAGCGGATCGTCTATAACTTCAGGCTTTGTCTCTTCGTCCTTATTCTTTATAACCAGCGACAGCAATATCGAAATGAGTATGGCCCCGGCAACGATGCCGAGTGAAAGATTTATTACCTCCTGCTCGAACTCGTGATTTAGGTACCGCTGCAGAAAGATCCCGAACGCCGAGGTGTTGCCTTCGCCTAACAACATCATCATACCCTGTCCGGCAAGGGGCAGCAGCATTTTTACGCCGATAAACGTGAGTACAAAAGCAAGCCCGTATTTTAGCAAGTGAAACCGGCTGGCAACGTCCGCGAGCAGGAAATAGAAAGTCCGCAGGCCGAGGATCGCAAAGATATTCGATGTGTAAATAATGAACTTATCGGTTGTGATACCAAAGATCGCAGGGATCGAATCTACAGCAAATATAAGATCGGTAAACTCGACCGTGATCAGAACCAGCAACAGGAGGGTGCCCGTCCGCACTCCGTCCTTAACCACGAAAAACTTTTCACCGTCGTAATGCTTTGAGATCCGGATGTATCGGGTCGCAAGCCTGACTATAAGGCTCTCATGCGGCTCGAAATTATCGTCCGTATTCTGGAACATCTTGAGACCGGTATAGATCAGGAATGCCCCAAAGATGTAAATGATCCAGTGGAAGCGGTCTACCAGCTCGGCGCCGGCAAATATCATTATCATGCGCATCACGAGCGCACCCATTATGCCCCAGAATAATACGCGGTGCTGGTATTTTTTGGGGACCTTAAAGAATGTGAAAATCAGCAGGAAAACAAAAAGATTATCGATCGAAAGGGAAAGTTCGATGAGATAGCCAGTCAGATAGAGCTTCGCCTGAGCCGCCGCAAGGGTCCAATCCTGATAGTAATTGCCGACCTGGAAATAAAGAAAGACGTTAAAACCAAGCGCCAGTGAGACCCAGACGGCCGCCCAGCCGAACGTTTCTTTTCGCGTCGGAATATGAGCCTTTCGGTTGACGATACCGATGTCAACAAATAAGGCCGTCAATACAATGGCAAAGAACAATATCCATACCCAGTAAGGGTGTTCTACAGGTGTCATAATTCGATTGATAGGTCGAGTGCGCGTTATCCAACAAGATAAACCATCCAAAACATTTGCCAGCTTATGGGCAGAGCTTCTGAGATCTTGGTGTCGGCTATTCCGCCCTTTCGATGGCGGCCTCAACAATTCGCACGATCGAATTCAGGCCATCCGCATCCATCTCATCAAAGTCATTCAGCTCCGCACTGTCGACATCGAGGACGCCGAATACGTCACCGGAAGAATCAAATATCGGCACGACGATCTCAGACCTCGACAATGAACTGCACGCAATATGTTCCGGAAACGCGTCGACATCGGGAACGATCGTGGTCTCGGCAGTGCTATATGCGTGACCGCAGACGCCCCGGCCGAAATCGATGCGAGTGCACGCAACCGGCCCCTGAAAGGGCCCGAGTACAAGCTGTCCATCCCGTATCAGATAGAAGCCGACCCAGAAAAAGCCGAAAGCCTCTTTCAGGACTGCGGCCACGTTCGCAAGGTTGGCGATCAGATCGGTCTCTCCTTCAACCAGCGCATTGATCTGCGGAACGATATGCTCATATATCGTCCTTCTATCGGCGGCAGCCGGAATACTTATCGCCTCGGCCATAAACCTTGAGTGTAGCTTTCGAGGTGCCTAGGTGCAACTGAATTTGCCGCTATAGCGATCACGTCGGTATGCGATCTGTATTGAAAATGTGGCCGATTTCGAAGACCCGCTCTGGCCGTCACCCATTAGCCCGCGAGAGGACACCCCGGGCCTTTTTAACGATCTGGACAGACTCATCAGCCGAGTTCGACAGTGCCGTCAGGTGGCCCATCTTGCGCCCGGGCCGTGGATCTGATTTTCCGTAAAGATGCAGTTTGACATTAGGAAACGAGACTGCGGCAATCCAGTCGGGTTCGCTGCCGTTCCAGACATCACCCAGCAGATTTGCCATCGCCGCGGGCCGCAGAAGGTCGGTCGAACCGAGCGGAAGCCCGCAAACGGCCCGGAGCTGCTGTTCGAATTGGGATGTTACACAGGCATCGAAAGTTAGATGCCCTGAGTTGTGAGGGCGCGGGGCGATCTCGTTCACGATAAGCTTATCATCGCGCGTCACGAAAAACTCGACACACATTGTGCCGACATAATCAAAGGCATCTGCGATGCTGCGCGTGATCTCGATAGCATAATTGTACGTCCGTTCGGACACATCTCCTGGAGCAAACGAGATGTCTAGAATGTGTTTGTCATGCTCATTCTCGATAACTCCAAAATGGGCGAAATTCGCGGCCACGTCGCGAACGCAAACGACCGAGACCTCTTTCTCGAAATCAACAAAACCCTCGAGTATCGCTTCGTTCCCTTTAAGCGCCGCAAAAGCAGGATCGGCCTCGCCAAAATGCATGATCTTGGACTGGCCTTTTCCGTCATAACCGAAACCGGCGGTTTTCAGAATCGCCGGAGTGCCAATAGCCTGTAGCCCGTGATAAAGGTCATCTATCGTTCGAATATGGTCAAACGGAGCGACCGGGAAGCCCTTTTTCGACAGAAACGTTTTTTCGCGAAGCCGGTTCTGGGTGGTATGCAATATCTCGCCTCTCGGATGTACGTCGACAAGCTCCGAAGCTGCGGCAACGGTCGCGGAGGGAACGTTTTCAAACTCGAACGTTACGACATCTACGTCCCTGGCGAATAAACGTACGGCATCCAAATCGTCGTAGGCGGCTGAGGTTTCGAGATCGGAGATATGGCCGGTCGGGGTGTCGGTCTCGGGCGAGAATGTGTGTACACGATACCCCATTTTCCGAGCCTCGATAGCGAACATACGGCCCAGCTGACCGCTGCCGAAAACGCCGATCGTGGAGCCTGGGAGGATCATTGTGATTTTTTGCGGAGCCGATCAATGGTTTTTTCTGCCGTCAATTCCCTCACCGCATCTTTCCCGATCCAGCGCGCGGAGCGAGACTCACTCGCTGACAAGCCGATGGCGGACCTTACGGCAAAATGATTTAAGTGCAGGTTTCTCTTTCCGATCTGTCGTAAGGCCCAATTGACCGCTTTTTTTACAAAGTTCCGATCATCGTAAGCATATTTTTCAATTATCGGTAAGAAATCCTCAAACTTATCGTCGCCGGCCTTTTTGTCGTGGACCGCGAGCCACGCCATGAGAGCGAATGCGGCCCGTCGGAAAAATTCTTCCTCGCGCTCCGCCCATTCAAATGCCTTTCGGTAGGCATAGGGCGTCTTGTCGAAAAGATAGCCCGTCACGGTATCGCAAGTTGCCCAATTGTCGAGGTCGGCCACCCACGATTCCATTTGGGATTCGGTTACCTTCGCCGGATCAGAGATGAGACTAGCCAGACCGCGGGCTTCGAGAAATCCGGTCTGCCAGAGTTTTAAAGCAAGGTCGTGATCTTTACCGATCTCGCGAGCAAACTTTTTTACCTCAGGTGCGCTGACTCCGTAAACCTTCTTGGTAACAATGCCAAATCGGGCCATACCAGCCACATTCTCGGGTGACCCGAGGCGTTCGAGTCTATTTAGGATTTCGTCGACTGTCATTTTCCGGGTCTCGTTTTCAACACGGCTTTTGTTTGCCGGGACCGGAATGCATGGATCTTCTTTCTCAGTTCAGGCCGTGAGTTGGCGAGAATCGAAACGGCAAGCAGCGCCGCGTTCTTAGCGCCCGCTTGCCCGATAGCGAGGGTCCCCACGGGAATGCCCGCCGGCATCTGCGCGATGGAAAGCAGCGAATCGAGCCCTTTCAGAGCCTTGCTTTCGACCGGGACGCCCAGTACGGGGATCACCGTCTTTGCGGCGCACATTCCGGGAAGGTGGGCGGCGCCGCCTGCTCCGGCAATAATGACCTCGATCCCGCGCTCCTCAGCAGTTTTTGCAAATTCGAAAAGAAGGTCGGGTGTGCGGTGAGCGGAAACGATCTTTGTTTCATGAGGTACTCCGAATTCGGACAGCGTTAATGAGGCAGGCTCCATGGTGGGCCAATCCGATTTGCTGCCCATAATAATTGAAACTAACGTTTGTGTTCGACTAAGCGCCATAACGAACTATTCCATACACCGGGCTTTAGCTTTTCCCATGAATTCCAGAAAATCATCGGGAGCTTTGCCCCCAAGAAGCTTTGATTCCAGTACCGAAAACTCCTCGAATGTATATTTCGATTGAATACTGTCTAATAGGCATCTGCAAAGATCCGGTCGAGATCCCGCTTGTTCACAAGATCGGAAAAAAGCATCAGTCGATTCTCGAGGATATTCGTGTTTTGTATTGCCATTATTAACGATCGGATCCGTCGAACAACCCACGAGCCCGATACACAAAAGCAGGCAGATCGTCCATAGTCTTTGTGCACACGTTGGACTCATTTCGATAGCTCCGTTCTTACGACCGATTCGAATTTATACCAGGCTGCAATGGTGCTTCGCCAATAAACGATTCGGCCGTCTTTGCCGATAACAACGTTCTTGGGATAACCGCCGACCACGAACCGCGATAAAGCCGGCTTGCCATCGGCGATCTGTCGGTAATCGAAGCGATTCTTTTCAATGAACTTCTTAACGGCATCGCGCGGATCGGCTGTGATCGCTATAAATGCAACGTCGCTTTCCCCGGCAAACTTCGCTGCAAAGTCATTTAGCTTTGGGATCTCGCCGCGGCATACTGCGCAGCCGATGAACCAGAAGTTAAGTACGACGACCTTGCCGCGATACTGGCTGAAGTTGACCGCCTGCCCCGATATGTCAGCAGCGGTGATCTCTCCAACCTCCATGCCCTCCTGCGGGATCTTCTGCAGTTGAAATTCGATCGTGCCATCTTCGAGCGTCCGCACATTCGTTTGGTCGCGGAGGTGAAAATTAGCCATCCGGATATCGACGAACTCGTTGTTGCTGATAAGATTCCCGTCCGAATCGCGAAAGATGGTTTTTGGTGGTGAGGTTTTGACTTGCCCGAAAGCAGTTGAAGCCATCACAATAAAGCCCGCAAGCATGACGACAAAAACAGCTTTTCTTCCCCCCGAATTTCCATTCTTTAAAGGTAAAAGAGAAGTGCCGCGAAAGCAAAGGGCCGTCGTCCGGGCAGGCCTCATGACTCGGTTGCTGGATACAGTCGTTCGAATTCCGGATCGCCGTGGAGTATTGCAAGGTCCGGATCCTGACGTGTCCACGCAGAGTTGCGATTGCCTCCCTCCCAGGCCTTTTTGAGGGCCGCCATCGCATCCTTTGGATTGCTCATAGCACAGTAACAGCAGGCTGCATTGTAAAGTATCATCGTGTCGTCGGGGCGGAGAAGGATAGCCATTTCGAGTTCCCGCTTTGCATCGTCCATTCGCCCCTGCATGGCATAATCACTCGCGAGAAGTACGCGAACCCGCGCGTCCTCGGGCACTTTCTTCAACTGTTCCTCGAAAACGGCGATCTCGCGATGTGTGAAGTTCACGAGAGCATCTTTCTTGCCAAGAGCTCCCAGAGCATTGTGGATCGGGATAGTGGTGTTATAGTTTTCACCCGCGTGTTTTAACGCGTCCTCCATAATGTCCACGATACTCTGGTAATGTCCGGCTTCGAACAGCGCCCGTCCCAGCAGATAGTAGCCGCCGTCAAGGTCCGGGTCGGTTGCAAGGGCTGACCGTACCTTTTCTACTGCCGCCTCGTATCTGCCTTCTGCAAAGTCGACCCACGCTTCCGCCAGCCGGATCTCCGGTGCGTCATTGTTATTCGAACTCGCTTTTCGGGTCGCGGCGATGGCTCGGTCGATCCACTGCTGCTGGCGTTCATAATGGTAATAATATTGCGCACACAGGTTTGCGAGCCCTGCGTGAGCGATAGCAAAATCCTCGTCGAGAGCAACGGCATTCTCGTACATTTGAAGAGCGAACTGCATATCCTGACGGCCGACCCGGCG
Organism: Pyrinomonadaceae bacterium; assembly: GCA_041751735.1. Classification (GTDB taxonomy): domain Bacteria; phylum Acidobacteriota; class Blastocatellia; order Pyrinomonadales; family Pyrinomonadaceae; genus OLB17. Next base: position 36,260 of record JBGSWW010000098.1, read on the forward strand.
GGCGTAATTTCTGCCCCGGAGATAAAGATCGTAAGCCTGCAGGTTTTCTGTCGGCTTGGCGGCAAGCGCCTCCTGCTCCTGCGGCGAAAGCGTGATTCGCAAAGCGGCTGCGATCTTCGACGCGATTTCGTCCTGAACGGCAAATACATCCTCCATTTCGCGGTCATACCGCTCGGACCAAACCGGAAAATCAGTTGCTGCATCGATCAGCTGGGCGTTGATCCTCAGGCGATTGCCCGCACGCCGCAGGCTGCCTACAAGAACATACGACACGCCAAGCTCACGTCCGATCTGGCTAGGGGTTACCAGTTTGTCCCGATATGGAAGGACGTTTGCTCTCGAAAAGGTCTTTAGCCGCCGGATCTTAGATAGTTCAGTCGTGATGTCCTCAGTGATCCCGTCACGAAGGTACTCATCCTCTTTGATCCCGCTCAAATTTTCGAAATAAAGGACGGCTATCGAGTGCTCATGGATAGCCTGCGGCGCACGGGTCGAGTGGATGGCGCTCGTTTCGCCCGAATTACGGCCTGAATCGAGGTCGCGTTTCAGCCTTTTGAGGGCAGTTTTGAGCTCCGTCGCGCTCTGGAATCGCAAGTCGCGGTCCTTCTCGAGCGCCTGCGAGGTGATCCGGCCAAGTTCCGCTGGCAGCAGCGGATTGACCTCGCTCAACGGCGCCGGGTCACGGTTGAGGATGGAATCAAATACCACCGCCGATGTATCGCCCTGAAACGGCACCGCACCAGTCGCCATCTGATAGAGAACCGTCCCGAATGAGAATAGGTCCGTCCTGGCGTCGGTCACTTCCCCGCGAGCCTGCTCGGGCGACATATAGGCGATCGTACCCATCGTCGCACCTGCTGAGGTCAGGCCGTCCGCGATAGCTGTTGCGACGTTCGAAGATGAATCGGGTTTTTGCTTATCGATCTTAGCCAGCCCGAAATCCAGTATCTTGGCCTGCCCTCTGGACGTGACAAAAATATTGGCCGGTTTCAGATCACGGTGCACTATGCCTTTAGAGTGCGCGGATTCCAGTGCATCGGCGATCTGCACGCCGAGCCGGAGAAGCGTATCGATATCGAGTGGTCCGCGGCGGATCCTGTCGCCCAGAGCTTCGCCGTCGAGCAGCTCCATCACAATGAAGTGCTTCGAGTCGTCATGCTCTATACCGTGAATGGTGCAAATATTAGGATGATTGAGCGCCGATGCGGCGCGGGCCTCGCGCTGAAAACGCTGCAGCAGGTTCTCATCATTTGCCATAGACGGCGCGAGGAATTTTAACGCTACCTGACGCCCAAGGTTCGTGTCCTCTGCCTCATAAACAACGCCCATCCCTCCCTCGCCGAGCTGCGATGTAATGTGATAGTGCGAGATGGTCGTGCCTAGCATAGCGAGCTCCCTATTTCCGATCTTAATGTCGTGTGAGTGATTTGTAGTATAGATGGATTTTGCTATTAATCAACATTTTACCCTGAGATATTTAGATCGGCGTGTGGTGGAAAAAGTATACCTTCGGATATGCGGAGCTAGTTTACGTTTAGCCCTGGGCGCCCTAAACATAGTGTGAGTAGAGCGTTTTCAGCAGGTCAAAAAATAACAAGAAAATCGAAGATCCATTACACGTTGACGGATGAGGCTCCGATGCTGGCTACTTACTCTTTCCTGCCGATCTCAAAAGCATTTTCAAGATCTGCGAATATTCCGGATATTTCCCTCGCCGGAAGGATCTTAGCCAGCTTTCCGGATTATCTAGACGAAAAACTAAAGATCCCAGACGCACTAGCGAAACTTGGCGACAACACCTGAAGCCAATCATCAAGTTACCGACGTTTCTGCCTGTGTCCCACAGCTCGAAGGTGCGATCGCAAAACTTCAGAAACAGGGTTTCGCATGGCGAAGCGCGGCTGGACTACGCTCAGGGAAAATGACGGTCGACAAGATCAGGTCCTTTTTTCCCGAGATCCCAATATCGACGGCGGCCCGTTCTGCGGTCGAACCCTTTCGGAGCGGGTCAGTCGGTCGCCATCGTAAGCGTTAGATCCAGCGTTATAGTTTTACCCTTAGCAATTGCCTCGGAAAAAAACAGTTCAGCTTCTCCTCGAGCTTGCCTGAGATGCTCAAGTTTCTGCACCGCAATAAGATCTGATTCTCCAAATCGCTCCTTAGAGCTAACGTTACGCAGACTGTAAAATTTCATCTTATTGCTCAGAAGTGTCAAGACGATCTCCCTAGCATCTGCCATGGCGAAGCTCCCGTTAACCAAATCTATGGTTTTTGAATTATTCATGCGCGTTTGGCCCCCTTTTATCTGCCGGATTCCGTTTCCGCGTTCAAGCCAGCTTATCGTCACGGGTCCGGTTTGAAACGAAATCGTTACGGTTACGGGCAAACCCCACGACTCATTGGCCCTGTCCCAAGCTGTAACCCGGCTTCCCGTCGAAGGTGTACAGGTGCTCTGTCTTAATGAAATCGATCCCCGCGTCGTTGAAGCGGCTTAGAAGATTGATGACCTGCTGGTGCGTAATGGGGTCACTCGCGTTCTCGGCCTGAAAGCGACATCGCCAGTGATCAACGCAGAACGTGTCAGCGTGGCCATTCGGGTAAACCTTCGTGCCGCGGTTCGAGATCATGACGAGCTTAACGCCGTCGCCGTCGAGCTTCTCGATCTCGGGCCCGAGGTCGTTGCCCGCCCCATAGAAGTTTCCGTTCCACCAGCCGATAAAGACGTCGACGCCGACGAGGTCTTTCTTCTGCGGCTCGCGAATCGAGTAGATCGGCTTCTTATCGGCTTCGGCGATAACCTCGGGTATTCTGTACTCGACGGCTTTGAGAGTGACCGGCTTCTGGCCAAGACGGTCGACGACCGCCTGTGCAAATTCCTTTGTGCCGACTTTTTCCTTTGAAACGCCTTCCTTGTAAACGTCGTAGGTATGTATGCCATCCTCGACCGTTCGGAGCCACGCGTTATGAGCTGCCTCAGCGATGTCCGGCTGGCCGATGTGCACCATCATCAGGATCGACCCAAGGAACAGCCCCGACGGGTTAGCAAGGTTCTGGCCCGCACGACGCGGTGCCGAGCCGTGGATCGCCTCGAACATCGAGATATTTTCACCGATGTTCGCCGAGCCCGCTAGCCCGACTGATCCTGCGATTTGCGCTGCAACGTCCGAAAGGATATCGCCGTAAAGGTTCGGCATGACAATCACGTCGAAGTTCTCGGGAGTGTCAGCCATCTTCGCCGCACCGATGTCGACAATCCAATGATCCGCCTCGATCGACGGATACTCGACAGCGATCTCGTCAAAGACTTTGTGGAACAGGCCGTCGGTCTGCTTCATGATGTTGTCTTTGACAAACGCAGTG
>JBGSWW010000099.1:0-7109 GCA_041751735.1 Pyrinomonadaceae bacterium
CCCGCAGGCACTTTTCCAAAGGCCGGCTCCGACACGCGAGCAGCAGGCTTTTAAGGGATTTCTAACTTCGATCTCGCCGCTGCCGCGGTGGGAACTGTCGCAGCCCGGGAACATCCTGCGGGTATTCGAACGGGGCAGCAAACGCCGTCTCGAGGTCGGCCTTCCCGACAAAGAAGAAGAGCCTGGTAAGCCCGACAAAGGCCTGAGCCCCCGCGGCCTCGGTACAAATAACCGGACGGATCCCGTTTATCTCGGACTGCAAAAAACCCGTCTTCTAGACCCGACCCTTAATTTTCTCGGTACGAATGACCATGCTGGTGATTACCGCTCCGCTGGCTGCACCGCTTGTCACGTCGTCTACGCGAACGACACCAGCGTCGCCGCATCCGGATCGTACGCGTCGGCCGGGAATCAGGGCTTTTCGCAAACGGCCGACAAGTCGATACCGCGTAATGAGGCAGGTCATCCGATCAGGCATGAATTTACAACCCGCATCCCGACCGCCCAGTGTATGACTTGTCACATGCACCCCGGCACCAATATGGTCGCGACATATCTCGGCCGGACGTGGTGGGACAACGAGACCGACGGCAAAGAGATGTACCCGGCCGATAAACAGATCGACCCCAGTCAATCGGAGACTGTCAGGAAGCTTGATAAGAATCCTGAGGCTGCTTCGCTTCGGGGCAAATGGTCCGATTCGATCTTCCTCCAGCAAACCGGTACGGCGGATTTCAACGCCAAGCTAAAGAACGTCCAGTTTGCTGACAGCCATGGCCACGGCTGGATGTTCAAAAACGTGTATAAGAAGGACCGCAAGGGGAATCTGCTCGACGCCGCCGATCAGGTTGTCCAGCCGGACGATCCGGATAAGTTCCGCAAAGCCGTTCATTTGCAGGACATTCATTTGGAACGAGGAATGCATTGTGCCGACTGCCACTTTGGCCAGGACAGCCACGGCACAGGCGTTCTTTACAACGAACCTCGTGCGGCCGTTGAGATAGGATGTGTCGACTGCCACGGATCGATGACGGCCAAGGCGACGGGCTTAACGAGCGGCTACGCAGCGACTGAGATCACTAATCGCGGTGAGATCACTTTGCGTCAGCGTCAGAATAAAACACTTATTGGCCGCGACCTGACACGCCCCGCCTTTCGCGGTTCCGACGGCCGAAGGATGTCTATCCTTCAAGTCCTTACGGCCGCCACGGCCCGCTCAAAAGTATGTAATGACGATAAAGGCCAGCCTGTCCCCTTGAAGGCAGGTGACATAGTCCAGAATTCCATCGTCGAGTCCGGCAAATGCTGGAAGGTGACGCAGACCATGGATACCGTCACCCCGGGAACGGATGACTACAGCGAAAAGTCGGCCTATGCTAAAACCATGCAGCGGGACAACACCACGTGGGGCGACGCTAAGATCGGCGAGGAAAAGCTCGCCCATCGCGAAACCAGCATGACGTGTTACGCCTGTCATACGTCCTGGGTGACAAGTTGCTTCGGCTGCCACCTGTCGATGGAGGCAAACCGAAAGATGCCTAACCGCCATAACGAAGGTGGTGATTCACGTAATTTTACTTCGTATAATTTTCAGGTCATCCGTGATGACATCTTCATGCTCGGCAAAGACGGGACCGTAACCGGCCACAAGATCGCACCTGTCCGATCCAGCTCGGCCGTTCTGGTCAGCTCGAGAAATCAGAACCGGGAATGGATCTACAGCCAGCAGCAGACCGTTTCCGCCGAGGGATTTTCGGGCCAGGCATTTAACACTCACGTGCCGCACACCGTCCGCGGTAAAGAAACTCAAGGCTGTTCCGACTGCCATGTGTCGAACCAGAAAGATAACAACGCCTGGCTCGCACAGGTGATGCTTCAAGGCACGAATTTTGTTAATTTTATGGGCCGTTATGTCTATGTCGCCGGCACCCATGCGCTCGAGGCGATCGCGGTTACCGAGCATGACGAGCCGCAGGCTGTGTACGGCAGCAACCTTCACAAACTGGCGTATAAGGACAACTACGACAAATTCGTCCGCGGGGGGCGCGAACTGAAAGAAGTTTACGAAAACAAGGGCCGGCCCGAGGTCCTGCAGGTCCAGGTCCGCGGCGAGTATGCCTATACGGCGGCCGGCAGCGGCGGGTTGCGGATCTACGACGTCGCCCAGATCGACCATAAAGGATTTTCGGAGCGGATCGTAACGGCGCCCGTGTCGCCGCTTGGCCAAAAATTCCACGTGCCCACTAAATACACAACCGCCGTCGCCGCACCTTCGACACTAGCTGTCGACCCCGCTCGCTGGCGGACCGTTCGCCGGGACGACGGAACATTCGTTCAGGTTCCGCCGGAAGAAGCGTTGAAGCTGAACGAGGAGGCAAAAAAGACTGGAAAGCCCGCACCCGCCGTCAATGAGGAAGGCCCGATCCATCCCCTATATGCATATCTTTATGTAGCGGATAAATTTGAAGGACTTATACTGGTCAACGCGGCCACGCTGCTCGACGGCGATCCGCGAAACAACTTCTTAAACCGCGCTTTGACCTATAACCCGGGCGGCGTTTTAACGGGCTCGAACAATGTTACGATAGCCGGCAATTTCGCCTATATGACGACCGATCGTGAGCTTGTGATCGTCGATATTTCTAATCCGCTGCAGCCGAAGATCGCTAAACAGTTCCCGTTCAACCATCCGAAGGCGGTCGCCGTGCAGTTTCTGTATGCGTTCGTTGTCGACGCCGACGGGCTGCATACTGTGGATATCAAGGAGCTTCAGGTACGCGGCGAGGCGGCTCGTGTCGAAGGGGCAAGCGTTCCCCTCGGCCACGCTCACGATATCTATCTCGCTCGCACGTATGCGTACGTTGCGAATGGCTCCGAAGGCATCGCGATAATCGATGTCGAACGCCCGGAGCAGCCGCGCCTCGACCAAACGTTCAATGCGGGCGGTTCCTTGAATGATGCTCATTCTGTCAAGATCGCGATGACCAATGCGAGCCTCTACGCCTATGTCGCGGATGGAAAAAATGGCCTCAAGGTTCTGCAGTTGACCGATCCTGAAACCATGCCGACCTTTTCGGGGTTTAGCCCGCGTCCCGCCCCCGTCCACATCGCGACCTTTAAAACAAAAGGCGAAGCTATCGCCATTTCAAAGGGACTCGACCGTGACCGTGCAGCCGATGAGAGCGGTAATCAGGTCGCCGTTTTCGGGCGCCGCGGAGCGCGGCCCTTCGGCTTCGACGAGGTGATGAGGATGCTCCGTACCAACAGCGGGACAGGCGATTTCTTCACAGTTTCAGACACGCCGAAAAAGTGATCGGGGAATGGTACGCAATATTATTAAAACCAAAGTACAGTGCAGCCATGTGCAAGCCGCCCAAAAACCATTTGACTTTGGGCGACTCGGCGTAGAAAAGTTACTGTGATTTTTAAGTTTGAGGATTATAAGATTTACCATCCAAATAGGTATTTCCCCTCTCCAGTTCCTCGATATAGCGTACTTTCCAGCCATCCTCAGTGAAGACCCAGGTTTCACGATGAATGATATTCGTGATCACCTCGTGGGGGCTCTCATCTTTGCGGTCGGGCACGTATCGGACGAAATGCTGGTTCGTGTAGACTATCGCTTCTTTTCCCTTTAGGGTCAGACATTCGACCTTTATTTTTGTGTCATCGCTGATCCGCAGGATCCCTTGATAACTGTTGACACTTGCCCCGATCTGGGCCCCTGCGGAAACCTTCCCATTCAGCTCGCGGATCTTCAGATCTTCCGTTTCGATGAAACTTCGCGCCATCGCATCTTTAGCAACATCGGCTTCGATACTTTGATCGATTAGACGCTGGATATCGCGTCTTGCGATCGCCTCCTGGTTGATGCGAATTTCGCCCTTCGGCGTGTCAGTTCTTTCCGCTTGACAATATTTCTCAACCGTCTTTGAGGAAATACATAAACACTTGTCTTCCGTATAGGCATCGGAGACATTTGATGGGAACAACAAACAGCTAAGCAGAAAAATGACCGCTAAAAAAACTCTCATATCGTTTTGATCCTCCGTCTATCCGTAGAAACACCGCACAAACCTTTTTGTGACAATTATTATTTCTTTAGGATTCTGGGTGCTGTTCAACCTCCGGTCAGACGTCGTTCCGACGCCTCTTGCGCTTCACCGTCTCCCGGCTCCCGCCGAAATACGCCAGGATCATCACGACCATGTGGGCGATAAACCACACATTGTCCGCGCCCATATTCTGGTAGATATAGATCAGGATCAGCACACGCGGCATAAATATCCCGAGCAGAATATCGGCCCATTGCGGCACCAGATTCGCCGGGTATGCCGCCGGAAACATGAATATGTAAACCAGCAGCACGATCCGCGGAAAGAACAAGGAAAAGATCAAAAAATATTCGTCCATTTTGCGTTACCACCCATCGCATCTTACACCGAGTCCGGTGAACTAGAGAACTCAAAGAGAAATGACGTTTGATTCAGCCTTATCAAGATCGCCAGAATCCGCGGTGTGATAGCGCAAAAAAGACTGCCATTTTAGACAGCCTAAATAGTACTTGGTGGAGACGAGGGGGATCGAACCCCTGACCTCTGCAATGCCATTGCAGCGCTCTCCCAGCTGAGCTACGTCCCCGATCGAAGTTTGCCGAGTTGCGAAGTACCCGAGTTACGAAGTCGCAGATTCGACGCGAGTCGGAACTTTCGAATCTACCTAAATTGCGGTTACTGGTCAAGTACAGTCGAACAGGTCTACCGGCCTTTGAAGACAGGTTTACGTTTTTCCAGGAAAGCCGAGACGCCCTCTTTCTTATCCTCAGTCGAAAAACAAATGGCAAAAAGATCGACCTCCCGTCGGAGTCCTTCATCCAGATTCGAACGTGAGGCGAATTTTACGGCCTCCTTCGATAGCTGCAGCGCGATCGGTGCTTTCTCCGCGATCTTGTCGGCGAGCTCCATGGTCTTCGCCTCAAGCTCCGCAGCTGGATAAACGTGATTCACTAGTCCGATCTTTTCTGCCGTCTGGGCATCGATCATGTCGCCGGTAAGAACTATCTCCATCGCACGGCCCTCGCCAACCAACCGGCTCAAGCGTTGTGTGCCGCCGCCCCCGCACATGATGCCGAGATTTATCTCCGGCTGTGCAAAGCGTGCATTCTCGCTGCAGATCCTCAGGTCGCAGGCCATTGCCAACTCGTTTCCGCCGCCCAGACAAAAGCCATTGACCATCGCTATCACAGGTTTCGGAAAAGCGTCGATCGAGTTGAAGAAGGTCTTTTCGTGAAAAAGGTCCCGCTGCGTAACCGGTGTTTGCCCCTCGAATTCGCTGATATCCGCACCGGCAATGAACGACTTTTCGCCCGCACCGGTGATCACCAAAACGCGAACTGATCCGTCGCGTCGAAGCTCGTCCAGGGCAGCAACACCCTCCGTATGTACCTTTCGGTTGAGAGCGTTCAGCTTATCGGGACGATTGATGGTCAAAATAGCGACCTTATTGCGCCGTTCAACTGTGATGGTTTCGAAATTAGACATAACTTGTTAGGAATTTGAGATGCAGGAGGCTGGAGCTTATTCTTGAACACCGTCCACGATGTTGTCGTCGGCGATCCAGGCGACGAAAAGGCGCAGCCAACTTTCTTTGGGCTCTTCGATGGCAACTCCCACCCGCGATGTGCCGTAGCTCGCCGGTATGACTCGCACGACCCTGGCCTTTACCTCGACAGGCGTTCCATTAGGACGATGTGAACGAACATAGAGACTATCGCCCTGCGAAACCGGCTGATTCAGCTGGAAAAGCGCACCGAGCGTGGAAATGTCATCTGTCTCAGTTGGTTCGCTCCACGTTGCACCATCGTCAGAACGTCCTGAAACGACGATCGGAAGCCGAAGGGCCATTCGAAGGGCAAACCGTTTTTCCTCATATTGAGGTTGAATTGAGGTCATGTCCAGGATCGACTATCAGCTTACCGGAATCTCTAAAGTGCATTTTAACACGAAATCCCTTGCAGCATCATAATTTTACAGAAGTATGAAGCGAAAAAAGAGGAGCCATTCCCGGGCCGCGAAACGCCCTTTTTCTCACACTAGAACTAATTAGACGACCAGATACACGACAGTTATACTATATGATCGGGAGAAATCAAAAAACATAGCGATCCCGGGAAACATATGAGTGCCGAAACTATTCACAAAAAGGTCGTTATCCTCGGATCCGGTCCCGCGGGATTGACCGCCGCTGTCTACGCCGGCCGGGCACAGTTGGAGCCGCTGGTGATCGACGGCCCGCAGCCAGGCGGTCAATTGACGATCACCACTGATGTCGAGAATTATCCCGGTTTTTCGTCGGGGATAATGGGTCCGATCCTGATGGATGAATTTCGCCAACAGGCCCTGAAATTCGGCACGGAGCTGATCAATGTGTGGATCGACCGGGTCGACCTGTCGGCCCGTCCCTTCACCCTTTACGGAAAGGAGAGCGCGGATTCGGCCGACATCTCCACCACGATCACAGCGGAAACACTGATCATCGCCACCGGGGCTTCAGCCAAATGGCTTGGGATCCCGGGCGAGGCACCTGTGCCGGAAGGACTCGGCGGTAACGGCGTTTCGGCATGCGCGACATGTGACGGATTCTTCTTTCGTGAAAGACCGATCGTTGTCGTAGGGGGCGGCGATACTGCTATGGAAGAGGCCCTGTTCCTCACAAAATTCGCCTCCAGCGTTACGCTGATCCACAGGCGAGGTGAATTTCGTGCTTCGAAGATAATGCAGGAACGTGTCTTGGCCCACGAAAAGATCGAGGTGCTTTGGAATTCCGAGGTTCGCGAGATCAACGGCACGAAAGAAACCGGTGTCGAGAGCATTCGCATTTACAATAACAAGTCCGCCGAGGAATCTCTTTTGCCAACCCAGGGCGTATTTATCGCGATCGGCCACCAGCCGAATACCGGCCTCTTCAAAGGGATTCTGGAAATGGATGACGTCGGATATTTGAAGACCGAAGGTCGAACGATGAAAACCAACATTCCAGGTGTATTTGCCTGCGGTGACGCCCAGGATGCCTATTATCGACAGGCGGTGACCGCCGCCGGTACCGGATGT
>JBGSWW010000100.1:0-2342 GCA_041751735.1 Pyrinomonadaceae bacterium
CCGTCGAGGTCTTCGATTTTGAGGACGGAGCGGCCTTCATCGCGTCTCCGCTTGTCGCCGATTTCTTAATGCCCGTCTGGCTCGCAACGATGGATGAAAATGAAAAAGGGCGAGTTAATGATAAGCTCGCCCAACTGATCGACGTCGAGGACGCCGATCTTTCATTCAGATTTTCGGTAAAGGCTACCCTCCTGACGGGTGAGAAAGAGTGACCACCACGACCATGATTCTCAACCTGTTCTTACGACTGCTTCGCTTCTGCCCGGCGACGCATCTCCTCGGCTAGAACTTCATCGTTCATTTCCGAGATCTGAGGCGTTCCGGCATTTGCAAGCTTCTGCTGCTCGGCCCTTTCTTCCTCTTCAGCCTCTCGCATGCCTTCTTTAAAGGCCTTTCGTGACTGGCCTAGCGATTTGGCGAGCTGCGGCAAACGGGTAGCCCCGAAAAGGAGGAACAGGACCGCTACTATCAGGATTATTTCTGTTGTTCCAAAATTCATATAATTGAGCGTATTCATAAGGTGCCCCGAGCCTGGCGCGCCTCGTATTCTTCCGACAAGTTGATAATACCGCTAATCATCGAAAGTTTCACGGCTAGTTTGCCTGCCGGACTTGAAGCGATCCATCGCATCAACCAGCGCAGCCGTTATCCCTTTTTCCGAAACGGAGTGCCCGGCATCCGGAATAATGTTGAATTCGGCTTCGGGAAACGCCTTGTGAAGCTCCCAGGCAGACGCTATCGGACAGACGACATCATACCGCCCCTGTACGATCACAGTAGGTATATGACGGATCTTTTCAACATTCTCGATCAGGTAATTTTCCGTCGGAAAGAACGAATTATTGGTAAAGTAATGGCACTCGATGCGAGCGAGACTTAAAGCCTCGTGCTCCCCCTCCCAGTGATCCATCAGGTCTTTGTCCGGAAAAAGCTTCGATGTCGAGCCCTCCCACACGCTCCACGCCCTGGCCGCCGATATTCGCACTTCCATGTCTTCGCTGGTCAGCCGCTTGTGATATGCCGTTATAAAATCGCTTCGCTCTGTCTCGGGAATCTCATCGCGATAGCGCTCCCAGAAGTCAGGGAAGATCTCCGACGCACCGTACTGATAGAACCAGTTGAGTTCCTTCTTTCGGGTTAGAAATATACCTCTCAGGACCAGGCCGAGGCACCGCTCGGGGTGCGTTTCGGCGTATGCCAGGCTCAAAGTGCTTCCCCAGGAGCCCCCGAAAACAAACCATTTATCAACGTTGAATTTCTCGCGCAGCGACTCGATATCATCGATCAGATCCCAGGTCGTATTTTCACGCAGTTCGGCATGTGGTGTGGATTTTCCGGATCCACGCTGGTCAAACAGGATGACCTGATAATAGCTTGGGTCAAAAAACTGCCGATACATTGGGATCAGGCCGCCGCCCGGGCCACCATGAAGAAATACGACCGGAACACCCTGAGGGTTTCCAACGCGCTCATAATAGATCGTATGGACGTCGGACACGACATGCATGCCCGAATCAAAGGGCTCGATTTCAGGGTAAAGACTTGCCATATTTGATGATGATAACTGAATTCTTGGCTCACCGCATGAAACAAGATCCTAAGCGTTAAGAAAATTGTCGTGCCATAGCTGAAAAACCAGCAGTGTCCAAAGCTGCTTATGATGACTTGCCACTCCCTTTTCATGTTCTGCGATCAATTTATGGACATATTCTTCGTTGAATAGCCCCTGGTCACGGAGCCTCAGCGGATCAAGCAGATCGTGCATTAGCGGATTGAGTCTTTCTTTGAGCCATTCGGCGATGGGAATGCCGAATCCCTTCTTAGAACGTGCAAGTACGGTTGCCGGGAGCAAGCCTTCCACCGACCTTTTTAGAATATATTTCCCCTTGCTCCCACGAAGTTTGTAATTGAGGGTCAGCGAAGCGGCGAATTCTCCTACGCGCGGATCAAGGAACGGTGCCCGCGTTTCAAGCGAAACCGCCATCGATGCGCGGTCAACTTTGCTCAGAATGTCCTCCGCCATATAGAAATTGATATCGAGATACTGCATCCGTTCGATCTCGCTTGCCGCGTCGCAAGTATCCAGCAGCCTCCGCGCTCCGGCGTAAATGTCGCCGTCGGACCTCTCTCGGACGTGAACAGTCAAAAGCCTCTCCTGTTCCTCATGCGTGAATGACCCGAACCATGAGTGATGACGGGTTACGGTGTCATATTGTGCAGACCGTACAAACCTCTTAGCACGATAATCGAAAGACAGATTCTTGGTGGAAACCGGCAGTCTTTTTACGACAGGTTCGATCAGCCCGGACCTAAGGAACCGCGGGATCGCTCCGTAAGCCGCG
>JBGSWW010000101.1:0-49078 GCA_041751735.1 Pyrinomonadaceae bacterium
GCAGTCGCCGTCGACAAAGTCAAGCGATTCGGAAAATCCGAATCAAACATCACCGCCAAACAGCCGCTAATGGTCCGGCCTTCGGCACCGCGATTCATGAATTTCGGCGATAAGGTCGAGCTGCCCGTTGTCGTGCAGAATCAGACCGATCAGGATATGACGGTCGATGTCGCGATCCGCGCGACGAACGCTGATCTGTCAGTACCGGGAGCGGTAGCGACCGGGGAACTCAACCAGGCGGGCAAGCGCGTCCTCGTCAAAGCCAACGACCGCGCCGAGGTGCGTTTCCCGGCCTCCACCGTCAAGGCGGGCACAGCCCGCTTCCAGTTCGTCGTTTCCTCCGGAAAATTCAGCGACGCCGCCGAGATCTCGCTCCCGGTCTGGACTCCGGCGACGACCGAGGCTTTCGCTACTTACGGAACCACCGACCAGAACGGCGCGGTCTTCCAGCCGGTCCAAACGCCGGGCGATGTATTCTCGCAATTCGGCGGACTCGAGGTCACGACCTCGTCCACTCAGCTGCAGGAGCTGACCGATGCGTTCATTTCCCTAACAAACTACCCGTACATGTGCTCGGAGCAGATCGCGTCACGAATGATCTCCATCGCGGCGATGCGTGATGTCCTGAGCGCCTTCAAGGCCAAGGACATGCCGACCGAGAAGGAACTGGAAGGATATTTCGCTCGGGACATCGAGATCCTGAAATCTCGCCAGCGGGAGAACGGCAGCTTCGGTCTCTGGAAGCGAGACGGCGAGCGATACAACTATCCATTCCTGACGATCCACGTCGCTCACGCACTCGTCCTGGCCAAAGCCAAAGGCTACAAAGTGCCGGACGAAATGATCAACAAGATGAAGCCTTACCTCAAGGATGTCGAAAAGCACTTCGATGAGTGGTACAAGAACTCGCCTCAGGTGAGATGGACGATCTCGGCTTATGCCCTGTACGTCCGCGACCTGATGGGTGACAAGGACACCGCCAAAGCCAAAAGGCTGCTGGCTGAAGCCACGATCGAAAAGATGCCCTTCGAGGCGTTGGGATGGGTCCTTTCATTTCTGGCCAACGACGCAGGGTCAACCGCTGAGGTCGAGGCCATCATCCGCCATTTGATGAATCGCACGACGGAAACTGCGGCCGCCGCAAACTTCGTTACCAACTACGGCGACGGTGCCTGGTTGATTATGTATTCGAATCGAAGGGCCGATGGCGTGTTGCTTGAGGCTTTAATAAAAGCCCAGCCGACAAATGACATCGTGCCCAAACTCGTCCGCGGGCTTCTCGCCCACCGTACAAAAGGTCATTGGGGTTCAACGCAGGAGAATGTCTTTATCCTGCTTGCGCTCGACAAGTACTTCAATACTTTTGAAAAGGTCACACCCGATTTCGTTACGCGGATCTGGCTCGGGAATACGTACGCGGGAGAGGAGGTGTTCAAGGGCCGCTCTGTCGACTCAAAACAGCTCGATATCCCGATGTCGTATCTCATTGATCAGGGAGGAACCTCAAACATCATCCTTGACCGTCAAGGTGCCGGAAGATTGTATTACCGGATCGGAATGAAATACGCTCCGAAAAATCTAAAGCTGGAGCCCGCTGATTACGGATTTACGGTCCTGCGTAGCTATGAACCGATCGACGATAAAGAGGACGTCAAGCAAAATGCCGACGGAAGCTGGACGATCAAGTCCGGTGCCAGAGTCCGCGTACGTCTGACGATGGTCGCCCAGGCACGTCGCTATCACGTGGCCCTCGTCGACAATCTCCCGGCCGGACTCGAGATCCTAAATCCGGGACTCGCCGTAACCGAGGTGGTTCCGGTGGACACGCAACCGGTTACGAGTGTCGCGACATATGGCAGCCGCTCGTACGGGTACGGTTCATGGTGGTGGCGCCAGCACTGGTTCGAGCATCAGAACTTCCGCGACGAGCGTGCCGAGGCATTCACCGCTCTGCTCTGGGAAGGCGTTTACAACTATTCCTACGTCACCCGAGCCACGACCCCCGGCCAGTTCGTTGTGCCGCCCGCAAAGGCCGAGGAGATGTATGCTCCGGAAACTTTCGGACGCACGGGTACGGACTTTGTGACGGTGGAGTAGGAAAGAGAATGGAGTTCGTGCCGGCAAATCGTTATTCTTACCTCGGTGTATTATCCTTGCAACGCAGTGCTGTTTGATGATACAATCGCTCTAAGCGGGGCCGACCCGCGTGCTATTTGACAATTAGTATGCCAAATCCGTGAAACACCACCTGTAATTTTCGAAAAATGGGACAAATGGCGTTAAATGTTGCAGGTAAAGATGGTTATCTGTCCCATTTGCTGTCCCACAATGGGACGGATGGGACGGATGGGACGAAGTGACGTCGGCGGATCATCGGGTTTCGATCGGAATCAGGTCGTCCGCTCCGCCATTCTCGGCATGAAATCTGAGGGGGACAACCACGGGCTTTTCGACTCCCGCTACTTCGTAGAAAGGCATCATCTCACGATGATCACGGTGGGCGCGATTGGCGAGATCGTGAGCTTCGTCACGGAGGAGTTGGAGCATAGAGTGCGCAGGCGATTCGGGATTGAAATCGATCGGGTCCCGGCGCGGCGTTAAGAAAGCTGCTATTGATGAATGCCGTCCGCGAGGTTTTACGGCAGCAGTGATCGTGGGCAGATCATCTCTTCCTTCGAGCTTTTTCAGCACCGCATTCAGTTGGGATTTTCCTCCGTCAAGAAGTATGAGGTCAGGCTGACGGCGAGCGGGATCGTTGAGTCGGCGTTCGACGGAATCCGCAAGGACTGAAAGTTCGCTGTTCTCGCCCGAGATCACGAATCCGTAATCGGCGGAAAGATAACGCCCGTTTTCCCAAACCGACCATGCGGCGACAAAGCCGGTGGAGGAAATGTGGGCCACATCGAAAGCCTCGACGCGTTCTATCAAACGGCCCGTGTCGAATATTTGACGAAGCTTCGAGGCGATTATCTCAGGAGTGGCGATCGGTTTGACCTTATCAAGTTCGTGCTCATCCCGGCCCAGGTGCAAACCGCGACGGGCATTGATACCGGTTTTTGACGGGCCATAAACCCGGATGATCGCCTGGCGGTCAAATCTCGCGGAAAGGACATCGATCAGTTCGCGCCGTTTATAAAAATCGCGTGTTACCCGGATCTCCCGGGGCAAATGAAACTGGTAGAACGACTCGATGATCCGGTAAAGGGCCTCGTCGGATGTTTCGTAATCTTCGCGGGCGACAGTGAAAACCTTTCGGCCGAGCACTGAACGCCCTCGATGTGTTATGAGAAATACCGCGGAGCCTTCGACCGTATCTTCGACCGCGTAGGTGTCCACCGTATCGTCGAGCCAAACATCCGTGCGAGGCTGTTTCCAGAACTTTTCGATATCGAGCAGGATATCGCGAAAATATGCGGCCTTTTCAAAATCGAGATCATTGGAACACTCATCCATGATCCGTTGGACAGCCGATGTAAACGATTTTCGTTCATTGGCGATAAACAACCGGGCAAGTTCAGCCATTCGGTTGTACTCGTCTGCACTGCAGAGTTTCGCAACACACGGGGCCAGGCATCGGCGGCGATAAAATTGGGTACACGGAGCCGGCCAGCTGCCGTCGATATCGACGTCGCACAACCGCAGCTTGAAAACCCGGTTGATAAGATCGATCATGATCCGAACCGCCGTCTTCGTAAGGAAGGCACCGTAATAATCGGCTCCATCGTCCTCGATCCGGCGTGTCGCGAGAACGCGGGGAAACGCCTCGCCGGTTATCTTCAAATGCGGATAGCGGTTGGCACCGAGATCGGAAATATCGATGACGCGACGATCGTTTTTCATTTCGCGGCGGATTGATATGCTTCGAGCATTTCCAAGATCGTTTCGATGGAATCGGCATCTTTGATGGTCTTGTCCTCCCGCCAGCGGGCTATACGCGGAAAGCGGACGGCGACGCCCGATTTATGGCGGGTAGATCTTTGAATTGCTTCAAATGCGAGCTCGAATACGAGTTCCGCCTTGACCGCTCTCACAGGGCCGAAAGTTTCGATCGTGTTGTTTCTAACGAAACGATCGACCTTTCGAATCTCGGCATCCGTGAGTCCGGAATAGGCTTTTGCGAACGGAACAAGCTCTTCGCCCTTCCACACGGCAAAGGTGTAGTCGGTGAAAAGGTTGGAGCGTTTGCCGGAGCCTTTCTGGGCGTAAATGAGAACGGCATCGACTGTGAGCGGATCGATCTTCCACTTCCACCAATCGCCACGCTGCCGGCCGACGCGATAAGGCGAGCTTCGATGCTTGAGCATGAATCCCTCGACGCCACGCGAACGGCTGTCCTCGCGAAGTTCGGCGAAATGTTCCCAGCTCGATGCATCGACCGACTCCGTGACGCGAAGCACCGATTGGGCATTTTCGTCCAGTTCGCCGACTAGCTTTTCGAGAAATTCGCGGCGGGTACGAAACTCGAATGAACGAATGTCCTGGCCCTCGAATTCGAGCATGTCGTAACACTGGAGGATGACGGGAACTTCGCTGAGTATTTTGGCCGAAAGGTTTTTGCGGCCAATTCTCTTCTGCAGTTCGGTGAATGGAAGCACACGCTCATCTTTCCACGGCAGGATCTCGCCGTCGATGACGGTGCCGTCGGGCAGAGAATCGGCCGCGATTGCGATCTCGGGGAAACGCTCGGTCATCAGGTCCTCGCCCCGGGACCAGATGAAAACCTGGCCCTGCCGCTTGATTACCTGTGCGCGAATGCCATCCCATTTCCACTCGGCCTGCCATTCGGAAACATCGCCGAGATCGGCCGGCCCGTTATCCAGCTGGTGGGCAAGATGAAAGGGAAACGGCCGGGCGATCGGGGTTTCCTGGCTTTCAAGCTCAGGATCGGTTAGTTCTTTGAAAAAGTTTGCGGACGGCGTCCATTCGCCCATTAACCGCAACGCTATAACGTCAGTGGGCAGTTCCGAGAACTGCGAAAGTGCTCGAACGACCAGCGATTGGGATACTCCGACACGGAAAGCTCCGGAAATGAGCTTGTTGTAAACCAGACGCTGCGAGTAGTTCATCCGCGACCACGCTTCGGTGACTGCTTCGCGTTGAGTGTCGGGATCGGCTCCGCGAAGCGGCAGGAGCTGGTCTTCGACGAGGATATGCAGCGGCGTTTCGTCTTCGGATGTATTGTTGGGCAGAAGAAGTGCCATGGTTTCGGCACCGTCGCCGACGGTGTCGCGGCATTCGGCCCACAGCCATTCCGGTATGCCGGAAAGCTCAAGTGCCCATTCTCGAAGAAACCTGGAGGGAACTATCTGACGCGGCTTGCGCCCTGAAAGGAAGTAAAGGGCCCAAGCCGAATCGTGAGGAGCGGCGTGCTCGAAGTAATACCTCATAGCCTCGACCTTTTCGTTGGTCTTGTTCGTTTGGTCGAGTTCGACGTAGAGGTCAGTAAACAGCTTCATTATGCTGGGTCGCTCTCCTCGTCCTGTAGATCGGGAGCATCATCACCCACGAACTTGGTTTTCAGAGGCAAAGCATTTATGCCGTTCTCGTTCAGCCAGCGGACGACCTCTTCGGCAAAGCCGTGTGTTACGAAAACGGTTTCTGCTTCAGTGGCAGCGATCGCCTTTTGCAGTTCGGGCCAATCGGCGTGATCGCTGAGAACGAATCCCCGGTCAATCGCACGTTGACGCCGGGCACCGCGGACCATCATCCATCCGGAAGCGAAACCGGTCGAGATCGATCCAAAACGCTTGAGCCAGTTGGATGCTTGGGCGGATGGTGGAGCAACGATGAGCGAGCCGACGAAATCTTTCTTACGGGTTACGCTCCCCGCATACGTGGTCTGGGGAAGATCGATACCGGCTTCGCGATATGCATTCGTGAGCCGTTCGACCGATCCATGCGTATAGATCGGGCCGATGGACCGGTCAATTCCGTTCAGAACCCGTTGGGCCTTGCCCAGGGAATAGGCGAATATAACGCTGGCCTTTTCGCGTTCCTGATTCCGCCGCCACCATTGGCTCATTTCACCGAAGACCTGCTCCGTCTTTGGCCAACGATATATCGGGAGCCCGAAAGTGGCTTCCGTAACGAAGAAATGGCAGCGGACCGGCTCGAATGGTTCACAGGTTGCATCTGGCGTAAGTTTGTAATCACCGGATATGACCCAAACTTCACCTTTATGTTCGATGCGTACCTGGGAGGAGCCTAAAATATGACCGGCTGGATGAAAAGAAACGTGGACACCGTTAATTATCGCGGTTTCGCCGTAGTCGAGCGTCGAGATGTCGGCACCTATATCAAGGCGTATGCGGGCAATAGACTCACCGGTAGTAGTTACAAGATAGCTACGATTCCCGCGGTAAGCGTGATCGGAGTGAGCATGGGTGAGGACAGCCTTTTTTACTGGCTTCCAAGGATCAATGTAGAAGTCCCCCTGTTTGCAGTAAAGCCCGGCAGATGTAAGCGAGATCAGGCTGCCTCGTTCCATATGTTTATTCTACACATCCTAACTCTTAGGTCCGTTCTGTTGCCGACAATTGGCATCAGAGTTGTTGGTTGATAAATACTACGCAAAGCGTCAAGATAACATCGGATTTGCTGATTATGAAGATCTTATTGCTCTTACTGTTTTTGTTCTGCACCGGTTCGGTGTCCGCCCAGTCTGACCTCGACAAGATGGTCGAAACCGAACACAATTTTGCGCAGTTTGCTTCCGAGAAAGGAACAAAAGCAGCTTTCCTGGCGTTTCTCGCGAAAGACGGCATTTTATTTCTTCCGGACAGGGTAAACGGTAACGAGTATTGGAATAATCGCGGAGAATCCGACGGACTCCTTTCAGGGGCTCCGAATTATGCTGATATCTCTGCTAACGGCATTTTGGGATATACGACGGGCAACTGGGAATATCGCTCAAAGGGAAAAGGCACTACGCCCGAAGGGTTTGGAGAGTTTATCACCGTGTGGCTGCGTCATCCGGACGGGAAATACCGGTTTGTTGTCGATATTGGGATCGGGCACGCCAAACCGGCCGCATTTTCATCAGATTGGTCAAAGCCTTCGTCTGAGTCGGAGGACCTGAATGAGGCTCGCCATTCTGCCGCGGACAGTGCGAATTCATTCTTCGCTAGCCTCAGTCAAAATGGCGTCGTCAAAGCATATGAGTCACATGCTCTGGATGATGTCAGGGCCTTTCGTGAAGGCGTAATGCCGATAATCGGTAAGAAAGAGTTCATCAAATACCTACGAAAGGAAAAGGGGAAATACGAACTTTCAAAACGGAGTACATTTTTCGAAACGGCCGACCTTGCATATAACACAAACACCTATCGAAGATGGGTTGACGGCAAGATAGCCGAAAAGGGCAATGCGGTTCAGATCTGGAAACGCATTGATGGCAAGTGGAGACTGGTCCTCGATGTTTTCAAACCTGTACCCTGATCGGTTCAAAATATCTAAGTGAAAAACGGCTACGAAAAAGTACTGGAGATCCTTCGGGTAGAAGCCGACGCAATATTAGCGACCGCTTCGATGATCGACCGCGACAGCGTTGAAAAAGCTCTCGACGCCCTACGTAATTGCGAGGGCAAAGTCGTAGTGATGGGCGTTGGGAAATCAGGTGTGATCGCGCAAAAAATAGCCCAGACTCTTACCAGCACGGGGACAATGGCAGTCTTCATTCATCCGTCTGACGCACTACACGGAGGGCTTGGCGTAGTCGGATCGGGTGATGTAGTGATAGCGCTAAGCAACTCGGGCGAAACGGACGAGATCCTTGCCATTATGCCGACCGTTAGGCGAAGAAATGTTTCTGTTATTGGAATAGTAGGTAATCTGGCATCATCCCTCGCGCAGCGTTCTGACATAGTGCTGGACGCAACGGTAAGTAGGGAGGCCTGCCCATTAAATCTCGCTCCCACAACGTCAACAACCGTAGCTTTGGCTCTCGGGGACGCGTTGGCAATGGCCTTGATGGAATCGAAAGGCTTAACCCAGGCAGATTTCGCATCTAATCACCCGGCGGGGCGACTTGGGAAAAGGCTAACGGTTAAGGTGGCGGACCTGATGCACCCCAGTCCGAACGTGTCCATAAATGCCGGTTGGCTCGAGGTAGTGAAGGCGATCTCCGATCACGCGTTAGGTGCTGTAAATGTTGTAGACGAAAATTCCAGACTTCTTGGCATCATTACGGATGGCGACCTGAGAAGGACGATAGAACGAACGCCTTCCAACGAACTTTCGTCCTTAAAGGCCGAGTCGATGATGACGAGTTCGCCGGTTGGTGTGACGCCCGAGACCCTCGCTTTCGAGGCGTTGCGGACGATGGAAGACCGGCCCAGGCAAATATCGGTTTTACCCGTGAACGATGAAGAGGGCACCTGTGTGGGACTGCTTCGCATCCATGATGTAGTGAGAGTAGGACTATAGATCGAGGAATTCGTTATGTTTGGTTTGAGACCCCACATCACTCATTTGTTTACCGCCATTGCATTTTTGTTGATCCTCGGTTCCTCCGCAAGCGCTCAAAAAGCGACCGTAACCCTAAGTCTTGATGAGGCGTTTTTCGACACGATCCTCGATTCTGTCTTCAAGAATTTTGATCCACCGGAATTTTCGATAGCAGAGAATTTGTTTCCGGTGAGTCTCGGTAACGGCAAGACATTTTCGTTCCTTGGCCGCCGGGCAGCCAGTTGCAATCAGTCCGTGAAGATCCTTAGAGAGACGAGCGGTGTCAGGACCGCGGTACGTTTTCGAGATGGCAAGATCTATGTTCCCCTTGCATTTTCCGGAAGCTACTCGCCGCCGTTTGTCGGATGTGTCGAGTTCGGTGGATGGGCAGAAGCCAATGTCGATCTCGTCTTTGAGGCTGAGCGACAACGTTTGATCGGCCGCATTACCGTTTACAACGTCAACCTTAATGGATCGGGCGGCATCGGCGGGTCTTTGATCGCCCGCATGCTGCAGTCATCCATCGACCGGAAGATGAACCCCGTCGAGTTGATGACACTTGATAAGCTCTCGTTCGAGGTCCCGATAAACCGCTCCGGCACGCTAAAAATGCGCGCCGTCGGAGCCCGGCCTGTTACGGGTAACGGATCTCTTACCCTTCAGATCGATTACACATTTTCAAAAGTGTAATCTGACCGTGGAACTGACCGGTGTTCCTCACGCAAATGGTCGCCTCTGGGCACCGTTTAGTTCGCCTAGACCGATTGAATTACCCATTTCTTTGATTTGATGTCTTGGTATAGCAATTGCACCTACCGACATAGACGGTGTTACGCCGCGGTGAATGTTAGTTGGGAGCAATCAATGAGAAGTACAATACAAAATACATTAAGAATTTCGTTTCTATCTGCAGGAGTTATGACTTTACTCCTTTTCAGTGATGCAAGCGCCCAGCGAGAACGTGGGCGGCAGAATGAAAGGCGATCTGAAAGAACGAAGTCGAATGAGGCTCAGCCGGTGGTTCAGCAGCCGCAAGCAGAGCAGCCGCAGCCGGTCCGACGTCGTGGAGAATATCGAAGCAGTCAGATCCAGCAGCAGCAACAGGAGAGCCAGCAGCGGCAGCAAGCCGCCCGGCAGGCCGCAGAGAAAAATGGGCAAAGAGGGCAACAGCGTGCAGCCGAAGTACAGCAAAGAAACGCCGAACGCCAGCGTATACAGCAGCAGAGTGTCGAACAGATCAGACGTGATAGTCAGAACCGACAGGTCCAGCAGCAGCAGGAAAACCAGCAGAGAGGCATACGATCGCAGCGTGGCTCGTATGACAGACAGCAGGCCGACGCCGTCCGAAGCTCGCAGCAGCGCCAAGAGCAGGAACGTCGGGTCATAGAGCAGCAGCAGAATCGACAGCGTAACCAAAACGATTCGATATGGACCCAGCAGAACCGCGGTACGTGGTCGGGACAGAGCGGTGATCGCAATTCTCAAAACGTTTGGAACCAGCGGCGCCAGCAGTTCAGTCGTCAACAGCAGCATCAACTTCAGCAGCAGCGATATAGTCAGTACAGCCAGCGATGGAACAACTGGCAGCAGATCCAGCAGCAGCGTCAGCAAATATTGCAGCGGCAGCGGCGTCAATCGTATCTGCAGTACCAACAGCGTTACTGGCACCGGCTCCAACAAGATAGACTGAGGCTTCAGCAAGGGCGATACTACGATAATTTCTATAACAATTACCGATATTCACGTGGCGGGCAGTCCTACTACACGAGCCAGTACGGGGCGCAGATGCTTCAGCAGGCGATCAATACCGGATATGAGGAAGGATATTACGCGGGCCGGGCTGACCGTCAGGATCGCTGGGGATTTGATTACAACAATTCCTTCGGTTATCAGGACGCAGCTCTTGGCTACGATAGCCATTATGTCGGCTACGAGGATTACAATCACTACTTCCGCGAGGGTTTTCGCAAAGGCTATGAGGACGGCTATTATGGCCGAAATCAGTACGGAAATTATTCAAATGGGAAGTTTTCGATACTAGGCGCGATAGTCGGAACTATTCTTGATATCGTCGTGGATTAAAACCTGCAGAGCATTGCGTCGACAGGGCCTCGTTTAGTGGGGCCCTTTTTATTCCAAAATGGAAAGGTAAGCTTTCCAGGGCCCGACTTCTTCGGAATATTGTTTTGCCATATATGTGACCAGTTGCCGGATGTGATTGAGATCGTGGACGGTCCATGTTGCCAGGAGCTGTCGCAGGGTGACTTCGCCGAATTCAGGATGCATTCCGGTAAGCGACAGATTATCCGGTTTTAGATTCCAACTCATCAACCGCTCAATGTTCGCGTTTCTCAAGTGTGCAAACTCGGTCAGAAGGTCCAACATTGACTTCCCGCGGGAATTCTTGAACTGGGCCAAACGGTCAAATGGCTCAAACTTGCGATCGCCATCTTGGGTCAGGATGATCTCGGCTCGGGCCATCCAATCCGTTTCCTCACCGTGAATGAGGTGGCCGAGGACGTCATAGGGGCTCCAATGGTCCTCATCAGCTTCACCGGCTACCCACTCATCCGAGAGGTCTTGCAGTAGTCTCGCGAGCACGTATGGTGTCTGGCGAAGTATTTCGGTCGCTTTATCAAGCTCGAATTTCATGATCTCGTCAATTATACATCGCGTCTGATAGAATCAAGCTCAACGCGTATGAAAGGTCCGCTCGTCGCCATAATTGGCCGTCCAAATGTGGGCAAATCAACTTTATTCAATCGATTGACCGGCAGCCGAAAGGCCATTGTCGGCGACCAGCCCGGCATCACGCGCGATCGAATGTTTGGAGCGGTAGACTGGAAAGCTAAGACGTTTCGTCTAGTAGACACGGGCGGGATCGTGCCCGACGATGAAGCGATCATACCTGCAAATATCTTCAAGCAGGCCTCGTTTGCGATAGACGAATCGGAAGCAATAATCTGGGTCCTGGACACCCGCGCAGGGATTACGCCGCTTGATGAAGAATTGGCTATCCTCCTGCGAAATACCGGCAAGCCGGTAATCATCGCGGCGAATAAGGTCGAATCTCGAACCGTCGAGAACGAAGCCGGAGAGTTTCATCGATTTGGTTTTGAAATGGCGCCGATATCGGCGGAACATGGGACCGGGATCGGCGACCTTCTCGATCAGGTCTTTGACCATCTGGAATTTGAGGATGAAATTGAATCAGCCGTACCTTCCGAGATCAAACTGGCCATCATCGGCAGGCCAAATGTGGGTAAATCGTCGATCCTCAATAGGCTGCTGGGGGAAGAAAGGGTCATCGTTTCTCCGATCGCCGGAACGACCCGTGATGCGATCGACACTCATTTAACAGCTGATGGCCAGGACTTCGTGCTGATAGACACCGCCGGCATCAGACGCAAGGGAAAGACCACGGAAATGGCCGAAAAACTATCGGTCATTATGGCAAAGAAATCACTCGAACGAGCGGACGTTGCGATCCTAGTAATAGATGCTGTCGAAGGTGTCACGAATCTTGACGCAAATATCGCGGGATATGCTGTGGACTCGGGATGTTCCGTGATAATTGCGGTCAATAAATGGGACGCCGTCGAGGAAAAAGAAACAAATACCATCTACGAGTTCGAACGCACTCTCCGCAATGCAATGAAGTTCTTGGAGTGGGCACCGATCGTAACGATGTCGGCGTTGACTGGGCAGCGGGTGACGAAATTGCTTCCACTTATCGTCAGAGCAAATGAGGCTCGTAACAAGCGCATTCAAACATCGCGGCTGAATCGTTTCTTCGAGGATTCGATCTCCCAACCTAAAGGAGGGGGAACACCGGCACCCGTGAAGGGTGGAGTTTCGAGGCTGAAAATCCAATTTCTGACGCAGGCCGGGTTGAGGCCGCCACTCTTTATCCTTTTTACCTCGGGTGGTGGTAAGGCAGGTCTTCATTTCTCATATCTTAGATATATCGAGAACCAGCTTCGGGCGGAATTCGAATTCTTCGGTACACCGATCCGCTTAGTGGAAAGGCACAAGACGAAACCTGTAAAATAGGTTCGACGCAATAAATGTATTTTTTTTAATGGATATTTTCCTATTAATCTTGAGGTTGACGCTTGCGGCCGTTTTTGGAATTGCCGCTTTTGCAAAGCTGTTTGATCAAGCCGGCACCGAAAAGGCGTTTGCGGGTTTTGGAGTTCCGGAATTTGCAAGAAAACCTTTGTCAAAGCTGTTACCAGCTGCTGAACTCGGAATAGCGATAGCTTTATTGTTCGTTTCGAGCTCGTGGATCGGCTCAATCGGGGCAGGGATGCTGCTTATCATATTCCTCGGAGGAATGTTTTACCAGATCGCCAAAGGTAACGCTCCCGATTGTCATTGCTTTGGACAACTTCACAGTGAACCTGTCGGATTGATAAGCGTAGCGCGAAATCTTGTGTTATTAGCGATGGCCGGATTTTTGATAGGCCAGGGAATGTCATATCAGGGGTTGAGCCTGGTCAATTCTTCTCAGGAAATCATGCAAGTCATAATTGGTTTAGCGACTATCGCTCTTTTGGGCGCGATCGTGTTTATGCTGAAACGGATCTCAGATCAGCAAATCGAACTGGTCCGCCGTATTGAAATGATGGACCTTGTTCGCGAGGAAGGCTCATCCGTTCAGCGAGATGGAGTTGTTCATCCACACGAAGGACTGCCTATCGGCTCGAAGTTCCCTGATTTTGATCTGCCGGGCGTCAATGGAGATCGAGTTACATTGGAAATAATTAAGTCAGCCGGCAAGCCCTCTGTATTCTTTTTCATCAGCCCGAGCTGTACGCCCTGCAAGGCACTGGTGCCCGAATTTGAACAATGGCAAACAGAGCTCAAGGATAAGGTCAACCTGGTTTTTGTGAGCAGCGGCTCGGCTGAAGAGAATGAGGAAAAGTTCGGCGAGAATATAAAGCGCCAACTTTTGATCCAAAAGAAACGGGAGCTGGCGGAACTTTCGCGGGCAAAATGGACACCGACGGCGATATTTGTCGATCGGCATGGCCGCGTGGCCGGCCATGCCGCGGCCGGTGATATAGCTATTCGGGACCTGGTCGAAAAGTTAAAGTCGCAAGACCTGGGCAAGGAGCATGTTTATTTTCCCGCAAATAACGGAAATGAACACAGGATCATGGTCGGGCATGAGATACCCGAATTTTCGCTGCATGACCTTACAGGTCAGCCGATAGGTGCAAACTCCCTTAAAGGTAAAAAGACATTGGTTGCTTTTTGGGGGTTGGACTGTGGGCATTGTAAACAAATGTTAGATGATCTCCGCAAATGGGACAGGTCCAGAAGTAACGGTGATCCGGCGATGGTTGTATTCTCAGACGGTGATATTTCAGCGAATGCGGCTCTCGATTTTCGTTCTCCGACGATCATCGATCCTGGGCACAAGGTTTCCGAAAAGTTTGGTATGTTTGGCACGCCTTCGGCCGTGCTGGTCAATGAAGATGGGATCATCATCTCCGAAACCGCGATGGGAGCCGCAGATATTTGGGCTTTGATCGGCCGGCATAACTAAATCAATTATTTTGAAGATCCGGCCTTTAGATTGGAAAATCGACGCAACGGACGGAAAGGCGCGCGCCGGCACTCTGCGAACGCGCCGATCTGTTATCGAGACGCCGGTTTTTATGCCGGTCGGTACTCAAGGTGCGGTCAAGGGCATTCGGTTTGAATGGCTAGAGAACGAGATCGACGCGAGGATAATTTTAGGAAATACGTACCATCTATTTCTTCGTCCGGGTCCGGAGTTGATCCGGAATCTGGGCGGGCTTCATACCTTTTCTTCGTGGGACCGTTCGATTCTTACTGATTCGGGTGGATTTCAGGTCTTCTCGCTTACCGAGCTACGGAAGCTTACAGAAGAAGGGGTTGAATTTCGATCCCACCTCGACGGTTCCAAGCATTTTCTTTCCCCGGAGCTCTCCATGGAGATCCAGGCTGCGCTCGGGTCCGACATCGTGATGGCATTCGATGAGTGTCCGCCCGGCGACGCAGGGTTCGAAGCAACGAGGAAGAGCCTCGAATTAACGGCGCGATGGGCAAATCGATCGAAAGATTCATTTGCCGCGCTTCAAGCATCGGCGGCGGATTCCGGGTATGTTCGTGATATCAGCGGCCTTTCCGGCGAACAGGCTCTTTTTGGGATAGTACAGGGCGCAGGGCATCTTGAGCTGCGACGTGAGAGCCTTGAGCTTACTGTGGATGTTGGCTTCGACGGGTATGCTATCGGTGGACTAAGTGTGGGTGAGGAAAAAAGTGTCATGTACGAGGTCCTCGATTTTCTCGCGCCCCAATTGCCCGCAGAAGCGCCGCGCTACCTGATGGGCGTCGGGACTCCCGAAGACCTGCTCGAAGCTGTGGGCAGCGGGGTCGACATGTTCGACTGCGTGATACCGACCCGTAACGGCCGCACCGGGAGCGCATTCACATCCCGCGGAAGGCTCAATATACGAAACGCTAGATTTGCTTCCGATTCCGGTCCGCTGGACCCTGACTGCAGGTGTTCGGTGTGCCAGCGGTATTCTCGGGGATACCTTCGGCACCTATACCAATCGGGAGAAATGACCGGCTCCATATTGCTTTCGCATCACAACGTGGCATTTTTTGTGGAGACGATGAAGAGCGCCCGGAATGCCATCCGGTCATCGACGTTCGAGAAATTTCGAGATCAGTTTCTGGAACGGTTGCGGGAGAACGATAGTCCCGACGTTTGATTACTCGCCGGTAAATGTATATCATTTTCTCTTTGTCTTTCGGCAATATTCAAAATGAATCTATTTTTATTTCTTTTTCAGGAAGCTGCCGGCGGCGGAAGCATCATTTGGACACTGCTTCCTTTTGTCTTCATATTTGGCATCTTCTATTTTCTTGTGATCCTGCCCCAAAAGCGACAAAAACAGCAGCTGCAAGACATGATCGGCAGTCTTAAGATCAACGACGAAGTCGTAACGAATGGCGGCGTTATAGGGAGAATCAAAGAAATAAAAGATACGAGTTTTATCATCCACAGCGCCGAAAAATCGTTTCTGGAAATTGGAAAGAGTGCGATTGTCGGCAAGAAAGCGGAGTAGCAAATCGTAGATCAAATCCTTTAGTAGAACGAAGGTCGTATTCGATATATACGATCTACGGTTAACCAGCATATGAAGAACAAAGGTTTATGGTTCAGAACGGCGATCATAATCGCAGTAACGCTGATTGGCGTTTATCTCGTTTTTGGGCCGCGTCGCGCCCCAAACGCCGAGGATTTTACCTGGCAGGGAATTAAGAATAACCTAGCACAGAACATTAATCTGGGGCTTGATCTCAAGGGGGGTTCGCACCTCGTGATGAGGGTGAAGACCGATGATTATCTCAAGACCCTTACGGAGAATACGGCACAAGGGGTACTGACCGCGGCTCAAGCGGCGAACCTTCCGGTCACTGATACTTCGGTTACAGCGGCGAACGGTGATTATTCATTTGCCATCAACTTGTCGGACCCCACCCAGGCCCAGGCCGTTGTTGACGAGGTAAAAAATAAGGTCGATCTTGTCAACTGGGTGGAATCTCAAGATGGATCGTCAATCTCCTGGAGCCTCCCGAATCAGGTCCAGGAAGTTCTTAAGCGGCAATCCGTTGACCAGGCTATGAAGATTGTCGATAGCCGCATCAACGCGTTTGGTGTTAAGGAGCCTACGCTTCAGAAACATGGATCGGAAAGTTCTGGCCAGATACTCCTCCAGATGCCCGGTGTCGATGATCCGGAACGTGTCAAGAACCTCATCGGAGCTGAATCGAATCTGTCTCTTATGAAGATAGTGGGTCCGCCTAACCCGTCACCGGTTGAAACATACCCAACGCGGGAAGCGGCTCTGCAGTCGATCGGAGGTGCGGAAACTCCGTCTCGAAAAGTTTATCCTTACGCCGACCGCGACGATCCGACAAGTGCAGCTACCACACCTGATGGCCAAAAGGTCCCGACGCAATTTGTAGTAGTCGAATATCCTGCGGTCGTCGATGGAAGTGAACTTCGGGATGCTAATGCTGTTTCAAGAACCGGAAGCGACAGTGATTATCAGATCTCCTTCTCGTTCAAGCCTGACGGTGCACAAAAATTTGGTGACTGGACCGGAAAAAACATCGGCAATTACATGGCGGTCGTCCTGAATGATGAGGTCAAGTCTGCCGCTTATATCAAGTCTCAGATATTCGATTCCGGCGAGATCTCCGGCAGGTTTACTAAGGCGACAGCAGACGATCTCGCGTTAACTTTGAAATCGGGAGCCTTGCCCGCGAAGATCGAATATCTCGAAGAGCGAACAGTAGGACCGAGTCTTGGGGCCGATTCGATCAAGTCAGGAGTCCAGGCGTCGGTGGCGGGCCTTATTTTTGTCGTGGTCTTCATGCTCTTCTATTATAGAGGGGCTGGCGTCAATGCAGTGGTTGCGTTGCTCCTGAATGTACTCCTTACGATAGCGGCCCTTGTAATGATCAAGTCGACATTAACCCTTCCGGGGATCGCGGGCCTCATTCTCGGTATAGGTATGGCCGTCGATTCGAACGTCTTGATCTTCGAGAGGATCCGTGAGGAGCTGATCGCCGGAAAGGGCGCCGAAAAAGCGATAGAATTGGGGTTTGACCGGGCTTTTATAACTATCATCGATACACATCTCACCACAATCATTTCGGCGGCCATTCTATATATGTATGGCTCAGGTCCGATCCGCGGATTCGCGGTTACCCTGGTTCTGGGACTTTTGATCAATCTCTTTTCCGCCGTGTTTGTTTCCAGGACCATTTTTATGTGGCTGTTGAGACGAAAGGCGAAGATGGAGAGCGTCAGTATCTAATGACGAATCGATAGATTCGCAAGCAATTTAACAATGTTTCAAATTTTTAAGAACTTAAACGTCGATTGGATGGGGCTGAGAAAGCCGCTGATCATGGTTTCGATCGTGGTCCTTTTGGCTGGTCTGGGATCCTCGCTCGCTCGTCAACTAACTCCGGGTGGTACCGACGCTTTCAATTTGGGCGTCGATTTCCAGGGGGGCACCGTAATCACGGCTAAGTTCAAAAACAAGCCGTCTGAGGATGATATCCGTGGTGCGCTTAGAGATAAAGGCATCAATGATGCTGTTATCCAGTCATCGATAGATAAAGCGGACGAGGTCCTCATCAAAGTTCCTTTGCTTGAAGGTAGTGGCGTTGAAGCCTCCCAGCCTGCACCAGAAACTCAAAGTGACGCTGCGGCAGAGCCTATACGTGATGGCTCGCAGGTTAACATCGGCCGGCAAATGGTCAAAACCGCGCTCGACACATTCGGACCTGAAGCAGAGGCAGCAACGCCTTTGCAGGATGACGCAAATGCCGCGTATAAGATAGTCGGCACTGATTCCGTTGGTCCCGTCGCCGGTGCTCAGCTTAGAAATCAGGCTGTAATTGCTACATTGTTGGGCATGGTCGGAATTTTGTTATTCATCGCCTTCCGATATGACTGGACGTATGCCGCGGGAGCCGTCATCGCGGTGTTTCACGATGTACTGATCACCCTCGCGTTCTTTTCCGTATTCCAGTGGGAAGTAAGCCTTACCGTACTGGCCGCCCTTTTGACGCTTGTCGGTTTTTCCGTCAATGACTCTATCGTGATATTTGATAGAATTCGTGAAAATTTAACGCTTCATCGTAATGAACCTCTCTATCAACTCACTAACAAATCTATAAACCAGACAATGTCCAGAACTGTTGTCACAAACGGGTTGGTTTTCCTGGCTGTCCTGTCATTGGTCTTGTTTGGCGGAGAGGTTCTGATGGGTTTCTCGCTAGCGTTGTTTGTCGGAAGTATTACGGGAACCTATTCTACAATAGCGATCGCCAGCCCGATCGCGATCTGGTGGCAGAGCAAGCTTGGTGACTCACGGGTGAAAGAGGTGCTCGTTCCCCAAAAGGGTGAGAAACTTGCTTCGTCCTCCCGGAGGTCTGTTACCAGGCGCCCGGTGACGCGGTAAATCTCGATTGCTTGTAGATTGGACGGACCGGTCAACAAAAAGCATCCGTATTAGCTAGAAAATGAAGTGATTAATCTTGACTTTCGATTCCTAAACTTTTAGACTTCATTTCGTTGCTGGTCAATTTAATTGCTTTGATTTAACGCTTTGTCCCGCGTTCTGCCTTTTGAAACGGGATCGGGATTCGTAGGACTTTTGCGTGTTAGGCCGGTAAAGTTCTAAATCCCCCACTATTTTGGATAGCCGGCTCGGAGCAATGGAAGTTAAGGATCCTTGCGTCGCCCTCGCTGTTTACTCTGCGGTGACAACGCTAAGATTGCTTACTATCATCTAAATACTAGTAATGTTTCGTAACCCTTGACCTAAAATTGGCACCGGAAAAAGGGAGGAAGTTAAAATGCTTGATCAGTTAGTAGAATCTAAAAGCAACTCAAAGGAGAACAAACGACGCAGCGAATTCATGTTGGTAACTCTCGTGATCGCCGTGACAGTTCTGCTATCGAGTTGGACCTACAGTTTGTTTGCGAAGGACTTCGGAATGGGTGGCGACGACCTGTCGCTGACGACCTTGGTGGCACCGGTGCCTGTTCCCGAGGAAGAGCCTCCACCGGAGCCTGAAAAGCAGCCCGAGCAGCAGGTTAGGCCTGATGTGGATGTTCGTAAAGAGCTGATCGCGACTATCGATATGTCGCCGAAGGAACCGCCCAAGGAGATCAGTACGACCCAGAACAAGGTTCCGCCGATCCGCACTGACAGACTGACCG
The DNA here is from genome assembly GCA_041751735.1 of Pyrinomonadaceae bacterium. Taxonomy (GTDB): domain Bacteria; phylum Acidobacteriota; class Blastocatellia; order Pyrinomonadales; family Pyrinomonadaceae; genus OLB17. The sequence goes on from JBGSWW010000101.1 coordinate 19,235, forward strand.
TTATTGGCGAATCGAATCTCAATACAGGTGCTAGGGTCGATCCCGGACAAGCTCGTGTTGTAGAGTCCGGCGGCACCGGAGGATTATCGACAGGAACTGGAACTGCGTCTACGGGAAGCGAGGATGCTCCGCCGCCGCCGCCGCCACCGAAGAAAGAACCGCCTCCGCCGCCAAAGACGGTTTCGGGTGGTGTGCTTAACGGTAAAGCAACCAGCTTGCCGAAGCCTGCCTATCCCCCCGCGGCCAAGGCAGTCAGGGCGGCAGGGGCTGTGAGCGTGCAGGTCCTTATCAGTGAAAGCGGCAGCGTCATATCGGCAAGTGCTGTGAGCGGACATCCCTTGCTTAGGGCAGCTGCGGTTTCGGCAGCACGAGGCGCGCGGTTCAGTCCAACGCTGCTTTCGGGTCAGCCCGTTAAGGTTTCGGGCGTGATCACATACAATTTCGTTCCATAAGTTTTTTGCAATCTTTGCAGGTGACGGCGCTATTTGCCGGCGTCGCCTGCAGAGGTTTATATATCGCAATCATTAAATTTTCGATTTCATTGGAGGAAAAACCATGACATTTTTAGGCAGCCTGATCGCATCGGATATTTCGGGCTTTTTCTTGATGTTTACCGGCGAGGGTGTCTCGTTCGGTATCTACGATATCGCAAAGAGTCTGACCATTCCGGGTTGGGGCGTTATCATTACGCTTCTTATTCAGTCTGTATATCTGATCGCCGTCGGGATCGAACGCTGGCTGACATACAATAAAGCCAAGGCGCAGTCGAGACAGTACGCCCCTAAGGTTGCCCAGGCCCTGAAAAACAGCAATATTGACGAAGCTATCAATATCAGCGATAAGCATAAGGATTCTCACCTCGCGATGGTTGTTTCATCGGGTTTGAAGGAGTTTGCCGCGCATCAGGGTAATACGGAAATTACTGCGGACGAAATGGAAGCGTCAAAGCGTGCTCTTGAACGGGCCATTGCAGTTAAAACTGCTGAGTTGAAACGCGGACTCGCAGGACTGGCAACGGTTGGTTCTACCGCTCCCTTCGTAGGTTTGTTTGGAACGGTCGTCGGCATCATTGGAGCGTTCCAGGCTCTAAGAACCAGCGAATCGGCCGGTATCGGTGCCGTCGGCGGTGCTATCGGAGAAGCCCTTGTCGCTACCGCCTTCGGTATTCTCGTTGCGGTCCCGGCTGTTTGGCTCTTCAATTATTTCACTAACAAAGTGACCAGTTTCGGCGTTGAGATGGAGAATTCAGCTTCGGAATTAGTCGATTACTTTATCCGACAGCGTGGAAAACAGCTTCGTGGCTAGTGGTCCGCATATCTCTGAATTTCAAGTAAATGGAGTAAATCGCTATGGCTGTGAAAGTTGGCGGAACGAGCGAATATAATTCGGATATCAATGTGACTCCGATGGTGGACGTCATGTTGGTGCTATTGATCATCTTCATGATCGTGACGCCGCTGCTTCAACAGGGTGTATCGGTAAATTTGCCGAGGGATACGATCAGCCCCGACGAAGACGCTGATATTGCGAAAGACACATCGGTGGTTATTGCGATCCCTGATAATAGTAATTTTTACATTGGTAAGGAGCAGTTTCCGATCGATGCCTTAGGCGAGGTCATTAAGCGCCGCATGGAAGGCAAAACGCCCGATAAACGTATTGTTTATATCAAGAGCGGTGTGGATGTCGACTATGGCCGGGTTGTCCAGGCCATTGAGACTATCCGACGACAAGATATCGACAAGATCGGACTGGTTGCAGATAAAAAGAAAGGTGGCGAAGCTCCGCAATAGTGCTAAGAAGCGAACGGGCCTGGATCGAGGAATAAGTTTATGTCAATGTCAACAGGTGGTAAGGGCGATGGTGGTGCGGTACCTGAAATCAACGTAACACCATTGATCGATGTTCTTTTGGTTCTCTTGATCATTTTCATGGTGATCACGCCATTGAAGCCAAGCCGGTTTGAGGCAAAGGTTCCTGCTGAGCCCAAAGAGGAATTGCAGCAGGCGAATATTAAGCCTAATCCGCTCACGTTGGTCGTCGCGATCAACAGGGAAACCCGGGCTGTTACGCTCAATAATGAACCGTACGGAGACGTTTCTGATCCCGAAAAGCTCACGACACGACTGCGAGAGATCTTCAAGGAAAGGGAGAATAACGGGGTATTTCGAGAAGGCACTAATGAGGTGGAAAAGACAGTTTTCATCAAGTCACCGCGATCTGTCCGCTACGGTGACGTGATCAAGGTAATCGATGCCGCCAAAATGGTCGGAGCGTCTCCGATCGGCCTTCAGATCGACGATCTAGCAGATTAATTATACGTTGGTCAGAGAACCGTCGGCCCGTGCCGGCCACTTCGATTACCAATCAATGGAGTCATAAGATGAGATTCTCTCGTTTAGGGGCACTTGTTCTCGTAACAGTATCCGTACTGGCTGGAACTAACTGCACGTACTACAACCGGGTAATGGCCCGCAAAGACCTTGTTGACGGTTCAAAAGCGTATAAAGACCGCAAATTCGGAGAAGCTGAAAGGCTTTTTAGAAACGCAGTGTCACGCGATCCTGATGGCGACAATTTGGAAGGGCAAACCGCTCAGTTATTTCTCGCTCGCACGCTGCATTCACGATATATCGGCGATCGGCAAAATCGGGAGCTGGCAGAACAGGCAATAGCGGAATATCAGAAATCGTTAGCTATTAATCCCAGTGACCAGAGTTCATACAAGGCGATAGCAAGTCTGTACGAAAACCTCCAGCGTACAGATGACTGGCAAAAATGGGTAACCGATCGTTCCAATAATACATCGATCCCACCGGAACAGCGTGCGGAGGCTCTGACGTCGCTTGCGGCGAAGAAAAACACCTGCGCAAATGATATTACGGATACTGAGCAGACCAAGAAGACTATCACTAAAGATGGTAAACCTGCCTTTCAGTTCGTAAAACCAGCTAATCCGACCGATTTTGAGACTTTGACTGCTTGCATACAGGAAGGTACTGCGCTCATCGATCAGGCGTTGGCCCTCGAAACACCGCAAGTTAAGAACGCGGCCTCGTTTGACGTTAAGGGGAGTTCGGACCAGCAGCTTAAGGAAACTCAAGATCTCCTGAAGGTGTTTGAGTCGGCCCGGTCTTATAAGGCCAGCCTGCTTGTCCAAAAGATGCGGCAGATGGAAATGGAAGGTAACGAAGCAGAACGTGACCGGCTAAAGGATGAAGCAGAAGCCGCTAGGGCCTCTTTCCTTCAACTGAGCGATGTCGTCAAAAAGATCCAGGCCGAGATCGACGAACGAACGGCTGCCAAGACTGCCGAGGCTCCCGGCGGAGCAAACGCGAATAAATAAAAATTACTTTTTCTTTTCAACTAAGTGGCACTCAATTACAATTTTAATTGAGTGCCACTTTTCACATAAGGTGGAATCCTGCGGAGGTGCCGACAGACGGTCTCGATGATCCGGATTGAGGATGTAATTGAAACAGTTCAGCAAAATAGGCCGGGAGCGGACACAGATCTCATCCGCCGTGCCTATCTCTTTTCTGCGCTCCATCACCGTGGCCAAACAAGAGCATCAGGCGAGCCGTATTTAGTTCATCCGCTCGAGGTTTCCGAGATCCTCGCCGAAATGCGGCTCGATGAAGTAAGTGTGTCGACTGGACTACTCCACGACGTCGTCGAAGACACACTAGTCGATCTCGAAACGATCAAGTCCTATTTTGGTAGCGAGATAGCGCTCCTGGTGGACGGCCTCACCAAGATCGCAAATATTAGCGATCTTTCCCGGGAAAAGCAGCAGGCGGAGAACGTTCGGAAAATGGTGCTCGCGATGATCACCGATGTCCGCGTTGTACTTATCAAATTGGCCGACCGGCTGCATAACATGCGTACAATGCAGTATCTCAAACCTGAGAAACGCGAACGCATTTCGCAGGAAACGCTCGATATCTACGCTCCTATTGCTCACCGTCTGGGGATGGGTAAAATGCGGAGCGAACTTGAGGACCTGGCGTTTCAAAATTTATATCCGGACGAGTACAAGCGCCTTTCCAAAGATATCGACGCCCGACGCCCCGAGCTGGAAGCTACGCTCGAGAAGATCAAATCTGTCATTGCCGAACGCCTGACTGCTAACGATGTTCCTTTCGTGGCGATAGAAGGGCGAGTCAAGCGGCTCTATTCGCTGTGGAAGAAACTCAAGAAACAAAAGATCCGGATCGAACAGGTCTACGATCTGATCGCTGCCCGAATAATCACGGAGAACAATCGCAAGTACTGTTACCTGACGATGAGTGTTATCCACGATCGTTGGACCCCGGTCCCCGAGCGTTTTAAGGACTGGATAGCCATTCCCCGTGACAATCTCTATCAATCCCTCCATACGTCCGTGATAGGCGACGGCGGTCAGCCATTTGAGGTTCAGATCAGAACACAGGAAATGCATCAGACCGCTGAGGAGGGAGTTGCTGCGCACTGGAAGTACAAGGAGAAGAGTCTTGGTCAAAGCGAGGATGACGCAAATCTTGATGAGTTAAGAAAGACCGTCGAGAAACTGCTATTGCCGCTCGTTGAGAATAACGACGGAAACGAAGATTCTGAAGACTTCATCGAGACGCTCAAACTTGATTTATATCCAAAGGACGTCTATACGTTCACACCCATGGGCAAGGTTATACAGCTCCCGCGGGGAGCCACTCCCATCGACTTTGCCTATGCGATCCACTCCGTGGTTGGGGACACCTGTACAGGAGCAAAGATCAATGGCCGGATCGTTCCGCTGAGAAGCGAGCTGCAGAATGGCGACGTGGTTGAGATATTGACAACTCAGAATTCGACTCCGTCAGGTGACTGGCTGAACCATGCGGTAACCTCCCGTGCTCGAAATCGGATCCGACATTATATTTCAACTGAGCAGCGAGCCCAGTCGATCGACATCGGGCGGAAGTTGCTGGAGAAAGAGGGTGAGAAGTTTCGGGTAAGTTCTAAGAAATTTGTCGGAAATGAAACAGAGATGAAACGGATCGCCAATGAATACGGTCTTGGCCGACCTGAAGACCTATTTGCCTCTGTCGGCTATGGTAAGACGCTTCCCCGGAATGTCGTAGCCAAGTTCCTTGGCGCCGAAAAATTCAAAGAACTGGATCCCGATGCGAGAAAAGAAACCCGGTTGAAGACTGGGATGAAAGCTGTTCGAAAATTCATTGGAATGGGCGAAGACGCCATAGTCGTGCGAGGGGTCGACAACCTATTAATCAACCGGGCAAAATGCTGTAATCCGCTTCGGGGTGAAGAGATAATCGGATACATTTCGCTGGATAAGGGCATCGTTGTACATAACCGACGGTGCAAAAATGTCTCTCACTTAATGATAAATAAGGAACGGATCGTCGACGTTGAATGGGCCAAGAGCGATAACGACCAGATCCAGTCGGTGCACTTATTGGCAACGACAGAGAATCGAACTGGCATGCTCGCCGGTATAACAAATGCGATTGCGGACATCAAGACTGGGATCCGAGATGCTCGCGCCAACGTTTCGAAAGACGATATCGGCATGATCGAGGTAACTGTAGAGGTCTTCGATAAGAAACACCTGGACAAGGTCGTGGGGGCAATAGAGCACGTTCCCGGTGTCATTGCCGTTGAAAGAATGAATTCAAAATGACCCGCAGACTAAAGGTTTAGATTAAGTTTTACGTTGCGCATTTTTGAAAACAATTATCTTTCCTTACATCTTCCTGTGATGTTAATATTTGAAAGGGATTTTTGAATGATTTTTGCATCTTCTTTCATTTTGCTTAGTTAATTTCTGTTATAATTCGCTGGATCGACAATTCGTTAGTCAAGGCGAGGATACTTGATCGCGTTACGCGTGATTTTTCTACTCAGGGATAATGAATAATGAAACGGTTCCTATTTGTTATATTAAGCACGGCTGCGCTTGTGACTCTGATGGCCGTCGCTCCACCTCAGTCGGTTCGAGGCCAGGTTGCGGAAAGTAAACTGCTTCGGACCGAGAGAAAGATACCAAATAAATACATAGTGGTACTCGAGGACTGGGCTGCTGGACCGCGCGGGCTTTTATCGAGGTCTCATGAAGTAGCATGGGAACTTGGAATCGTCTACGGCGGCAGGATCGACCGCGTTTTCAGACACGCGATAAATGGCTTCGTCGTCGAGATGAGTGAGGAGCAGGCGAAGGTGCTGAGCCGTGACTCGCGTGTTAGGTTCATTGAAGAAGATGCGGAGATGTCGATAAACGCCGTTCAGAGTTACCCCCCTTGGGGACTAGACCGGATAGATCAGTTGGATCTGCCGGTTGACAATTCCTATCAGTACGACGCTACCGGAGCCGGTGTGCGAGCTTACATTATTGATTCCGGAATTCGAGCATCGCACAGTGATTTCGGCGGCCGTGTGTTAAGCGGGTTTTCGGCGATCAACGACGGGCGGGGGACTAGCGATTGTAATGGACATGGAACCCACGTGGCCGGAACAACGGGCGGGACCACCTGGGGAGTTGCTAAGAATGTCTCACTTATTCCCGTTCGGGTGTTGGATTGTGAAGGAAGTGGACCGACGAGCGGTGTAATTTCCGGCGTCGACTGGGTAACCGCTAATCATGTCAAACCCGCAGTCGCCAACATGAGTCTCGGAGGGGGGACCTCGGCCTCGCTTGACAATGCGGTTTCTAATTCTATAAATGCGGGCGTGACTTATGTAGTAGCGGCCGGCAATGACAATAAAAATGCCTGTGGCTATTCCCCAGCTCGAGTCGCGGGAGCAATAACTGTAGGAGCCACAACGATCGGCGATGTAAGGGCGTCATATTCAAATTTTGGAAACTGCCTTGACGTATTCGCTCCGGGCAGTTCGATCAAATCTGCATGGTATACGGGCAACACCGCAACGAGCACAATTAGCGGGACGTCGATGGCGTCGCCTCACGTTGCAGGTGCCGCGGCCCTTTATTTACAAAATAATCCGAATGCCGCTCCGTCCGCGGTAACTAGCGCAATAGTCGGAAACGGAACGCCCGGTAAAGTAGCGAGCATTGGGTCGGGGTCGATCAATTTGTTATTGTATCTTGCATTAGACGGCTCGCCTGAGCCAATACCGTCGCCGACTCCAACTCCGAGTGTTTCACCGACACCTACGCCGGTATCTTCGCCGACGCCGGTTTCTGACGTCAGGGTCAATTTCGCCCGGCCGCAGAATGGCGGCACTGCGAGCTCTTCGTCGGGGTTCGCCCCTCCAGCCATCGATGGCAATCGAGTGTGGGCGATCGGTGGTTCCTGGAAGGACGTTGATCCGTTTGTCTACCCGGATTGGCTACAGGTCGATTTCAATGGTTCAAAGACCATCGATGAGATTGGCATTTATGGAGTCCGTGACGATTATCTGAATATCGAGGAGCCAACCATATCGACGGTGTCAACTGTATTTGGCATCGTTAATTTTAATGTTGAATATTGGAATGGTACTGCGTGGGCCAGCGTTCCGGGTGGAAACATCTCCGGTAATAACTTGGTTCTCAGAAAGCTGACCTTCTCACCGATCACTACGTCTAGGATCAGAGTGCTCGTAAACTCTGCTCACGATGGATACAGCAGGATCGTGGAACTAGAAGCATGGGGCGGAGGAACACCGGCTCCGCAGCCTTCGCCGACTTCTACTGTTGTCCCCAGCCCGACACCTACGATCGCTCCGAGCCCTACGCCGACACCGGCCGCATCGCCGACGCCCGGAAGCAGGACGAACGTCGCTCTCGCATCCAATGGCGGCGTAGCCACGGCATCGACGGCCTTAAGTTCACCGAGCCTGGCAGTCGACGGCATCAAGAGCTGGGCCATCTCCGGATCATGGAAAGATCTGACTCCGTTTGTTTATCCGGATTGGCTGCAGGTCGATTTCAATGGTTCAAAGACCATCGATGAGATTGGCATTTATGGAGTCCGTGACGATTATCTGAATACGGCGGAGCCAACAGGTTCGACGGTATCAACCGTCTACGGCATCGCTAATTTTAATGTTCAGTACTGGACCGGGGCGGCCTGGGCTGATGTACCCGGTGGCAATGTTACCGGCAATAACCTCGTTGTCAGGAAATTTACATTCGCACCGATCACGACGCCGAGTATAAGGGTTTTGATCAATTCTGCACATGACGGCTACAGCCGTATCGTAGAACTCGAGGCATGGAGCGGGGATATACCGGACCCGTTGCCGGCCGCGGTGCCGGTCTATGGCTACCAGGTAATTAATACATATCCTCACGACCCGCAAGCATTCACACAGGGCCTGTTGTATCACAACGGCTTTCTGTATGAAAGCACCGGCCGAGTGTCGACTCTCCGAAAAGTGGAGATCCAAACAGGCAATGTTCTGCAGAAGTTTGATCTGCCGAGTGACAACTTCGCCGAAGGGATCGCGTTGCACAATGGAAATATCTTCCAGTTAACCTGGCTCAACCAATTCGGCCGAGTTTTTAATGTTGATAGCTTTGAAGTGATCCGTCAGTTTAATTATCAGGGTGAAGGATGGGGCCTCGCTTCGGACGGCAGTCACATGTTTATGAGCGACGGTTCCAATGTCATCCGCGTGCTGGATACGACGACTTTCAACTTAGTGAGAACGATCTCGGTTCTGCGCGACGACGGCCAGCCGCTGAGGCATCTAAATGAACTCGAATATGTGAATGGCGAGATCTGGGCCAATATTTGGGGTTCCGACAATCCCGATATTCTTGGGAAACCCAACCACATCGCTCGTATCAACCCGGCAAACGGAAAGCTACTTGGCTGGATAAATTTAGACGGTATATCGCCGGATGACGTAGCCCGGGACCTCTCGAATACCCTTAATGGTATAGCTTATGACGCTGGAGGCGACCGGATCTTTGTAACCGGAAAAAACTGGACAAAGTTGTTTGAGATCGTTCTTACGCCGCCAGAATGAACGCTCAGGGCGTCCCTTTTCTATCGAAAGCCTAATTCTTGAAAAATCTGGTCTGAGGATCGGTCGAGGAGCCGAGGTCTCGAAGGGGTGTGACTTAGAGGAGGTAGCCAACTCCGGAATTTCGATATGTATCGAAAGAGACTGCTGGCTGGAATCACTGCTAATTTCTAACTCTACAGTTGCGAGGCGGGCAGGTTGTCAGCGGCGGGAAACTATGTTCCCGCCGCAGTTTATTTTTGAAGTCGAATCTGGTAAAATTCGCCTTTTGCGTGATTAATGGACGGTGTCTACTAAACAATGCACGAGGTAATTTCAACAGAGAGCGCACCCGGCGCCATTGGGCCTTACTCGCAAGCAATTCGGGCTGGAGGCATGATCTTTTGTTCAGGCCAAATACCAATCGATCCGGCAACAGGTGAGTTTGTTTCTGAAGATGTTTCAGAGCAGACGGACCAGGTATTGAAGAATCTTGCTGAGGTCCTAAAGGCGGCGGGGTCAGACCTCGAAAATGTTGTAAAGACTACGGTGTTTTTGGCTGATATGGGGGATTTTGCCCTCATGAACGAAGTTTACGGGCGGTATTTCAACAAAAATAAACCGGCCCGTGCGACCGTGGAAGCCGCCCGCCTCCCTAAAGACGCCCGAGTCGAGATCGACTGCATTGCAATTGTTAAGCAATAGAAAATGCCAAACGCATCGATATTCTACGTTTGGCAACCATTGCTGTTAACTGTATCTCTAAGAAAGTTATGCAGCTTTGATGATCTTTCCGGACTTGATACAGCGAGTACAGACTTTCATTCGACCATTGCCGCCAGCGGAAAGCTGAACCCGGACCGGCTGAAGATTGGGGTTGAATCGTCTTCGCGTCTTGTTGTTAGCGTGAGATACGTTATTTCCAAACTGCGGGCCTTTCCCGCAAACGTCGCAGCGTTTTGCCATAATATTGCCTCACCGTTGAATCGAGGTATAATAGAGTTTTTTGAAAAACTCGAAACAAGATTTATAACAAATATTGTAAGGTATAGTCAAGCGAGTCATCTAAATGGATAAGTCGAAAGGAGCAAAAGCAATTGTGCACATTTTTACCAACAGGATCGTCAACGTCCTAACATTTTCCGTTTTCGCGCTGGCCATGGCCGCGTGTGGAGACGGTGTATCAAATTCCTCCGGACCAGTCGATCCGAATGAAACTGCCGCAAAGGTCAATGGAAAGGTCATCACTATGGAGGAGGTCGACCGCGCCGTAAAACAGCAGGCGCAGGGGCAGGAAGCAAAGCTATCTCCACTTGAGCTTGCAGGAGCAAGGCTTCAGGTCCTACAAAGTCTGGTCGAGCAGGAAGTTATGTTCCAAAAGGCCGAGAAAGAGAATTTGGTCCCGACGGATGAGGAAGTGACGGTAGAGATCAACAAGCGAAAAGTTGACAGCCGTTTATCGGCTGAGGAATTTAACCGCCAGATGGAGCAAGCCGGTCTTAGTGAAAAAGCATTTCGTGACACGATCAAGAAGGGTCTAGCTATCCAACGCTTAGTTGACAAGGTGACGGGCCGAATCGAATCGCCTAAGGATAGCGAGATCGAGGCCTTCTTCAATGGCAATCCTGAGATGTTCGTAAAGAAACGCGGTGTTCGTCTGGCGGCGATCGTGGTCGATCCGGCGGACAGTGGACAGGGCGATACCACTCGTAACCCGGTGGAAGCGGACCAAAGAGTCAAAGAAATACTCATTAAGCTCTCACAACCCGGTAGTGACTTTGCATCGCTCGCTCGCGAGTACAGTGAAGACGGAAGCAAACTGCAGGGTGGTGATCTTGGCTATTTAAGCGAAGATGACCTTAAACAGAATTTTCCACAGCTCGCTGCGGGTTTTATGAGTCCTGAATTCACCGTTGGGCGTGTAACAAACATGGTAAATATTGGTGGAAAAGGCTATATTTTCAAGCTTCAGGAAAGGATCGAGAAGGACGAAACTCTTACATTAGAGAGCCCGGAGGTTCGTCCGCAGATCAATCAACTTCTGGTCGATAATAGGAAGCAGCTCTTGGCAGCATCTTATCAAGCCATAGCAATGAACGATGCAAAAATAGAGAATTTTCTTGCTCGAAAGGTCGTTGACAACCCCAACGAGCTTAGCGGTGCTCGTCCTGCAGGAGCCGTGTCTCCTGTTGCAGCCAACTCTACAAGCAGCCCGGCAGCGACGAATACGAACTCAGGGGCGAATACAAATTCATCGGGGAACGCTAACTCAGCTTCGAATGTAAACGCGCGTCCTTCTAACGCTACTAACGCTCAGGCTAATAGGTAGTATTTTAGTGAAAAACCGAAGGTGAAAGGCAGAAGATCCTACTTGCCTTTCGCCTTTTTCCATTGATTTTTGGTTATGCTTTTCAGACTCTCAGATGTATGGAAATCCTATGGCGGGACGGAGATTCTTAAGGGGGTCTCATTTCAGGTTAATCCGTCTGAGAAGGTCGGGCTCGTTGGCCGAAATGGTGCAGGCAAGACAACCGTATTTCGTATTATTACCGGCCAGGAGGCTCCCGACGAGGGCGAGCTGATAAAGATCAACAACCTGAAGCTGGGGCTTCTTGGCCAGCACGTCGATTTCGAATCGGGTGAGACCGTCCATACTGCCGCGCTTTCAGCATTCAAAGAGATTCACGATATCGAGGCCGAGATGCGCCGGCTCGAAAAGCAGATGGAGAGTGACCATTCACCGGCGGTACTCGACAGATATGCTGACCTGCAAGCGGCCTTCGAACTGGCCGATGGATTCTCGTACGCGGCGAGGGCGGAATCGGTGCTACTTGGGCTTGGTTTTACGGCAGAAAACTGGGGAATGGATGTCAAGACTTTATCAGGCGGCCAAAAGAACCGTCTCGGGATGGCCAGACTTTTGTTATCCAATGCCGATGTGATGCTTTTGGACGAGCCGACGAACCATCTCGACGTAGACGCGGTGGAATGGCTGGAAGGCTTTCTCGGCAATTATGAAAAGACATACGTCGTAATTAGCCATGATAGATATTTCCTTGACCGGACCACGAATCGGGTGATCGAGATGGATCGTGGAACAGCAGTAACCTATAAGGGTAACTATTCTCAATATCTGGTCGAACGTGAGCTCCGACGCGAGCAGCAGCAGCGTGAATACGAGAATCAGCAGGCACTCATTAACAAAACCCAGGAATTTATAAGACGCAATCTGGAGGGGCAAAAGACAAAGCAGGCTAAGTCTCGTCGAACCCTGCTCGCCAGAATGGATCGCCTCGAGGCAGTGACTAGCGAGAAGTCGGGCGGAAATTTTGGCCTCAGACAGGTTGAACGCACTGGGAATAATGTTCTTACCGCCGAAGATCTGACAATTGGTTACGGGGAAAAAGTTCTTGGCAGAGGACTTTCAGTATCTCTTCATCGAGGTGACGCGCTCGGGATCATCGGAGGAAATGGAACTGGCAAGACGACCCTGCTTAAAACGATCCTTGGTGAGATCCCGGAACTTTACGGAAAGATCCTTTGGGGGAGCAAGGTAAATATTGGCTACTATTCTCAGAACCTCGAGGGCCTTGAACCGCGGAATGAGGTCATCCAGGAACTAAGACGGGTCGCCCCTACGGCTGATAACGGTACTCTTCGAGGCTTTCTAGCCAAGTTTCTTTTCATGGGTGAGGATGTATTTAAGCCGGTTTCCGCACTCTCGGGTGGTGAAAAGGGAAGGCTAGCACTGGCGAAACTGATCTACTCTCAAAAAAATGTTCTGATCCTCGATGAGCCCACGAACCATTTAGATATCCCGTCTCGTGAGTCTCTTGAGAATGCACTTGAGGAATACGACGGCACTATCATTACCGTGAGCCATGACCGATTTTTTCTGGATAAGATCGCCAACAAGATCCTTTCGTTTGAAATCGACGGCGCTGTGACGACGTTCGACGGAAATTACAGCGAGTATCATGACTGGAAGATCGCCAAGCAAACCGCCACTCCAATTGAGACAGGAGCTAATGGACGATACGAACCCGCAAGGACCAGTCCCCGGGTCGAGGTTCCGACTACGCGGACTGCGAATCTTTCCAAAAACCAAAGACAGGCCTTGGAAGATCGGATCAAGCAGATCGAAGCGGACATTTCTAGATTCGAAAAAGAAGTTGAGCGGCTAATTGCTGAGATAGCTCTGCCTCAAACCGCGACAGATCACGCCGCTCTTGCTTCCGTAAAAAAAGAACTGGGTGCCGCAGAGGAAGAGATCAAATGCCTATTTGCAGAATGGGAACGGGCTGCTGACCGTCTAAACGAAGGGTAACCATCTTAAGAAACATAGTTTTGTCTGAAAGGCTACCGACGAATTTTTGAATGTAGGGCCTAATAACCTCGGGCCGATCGAGAGGCGACGCCGTTCAAGGTTTCATATTTAGCTTCATAAAAGGATCAAGATTTTGAGAAGAACTCTAGATTCACTCCAAGGCCTGACCTCGATCTTGATGATCGTCCTGTTCTGTCTTCCGGCTCAAATGCCGGCCAATGATATCGCGGGGGCACGGCTTCTAACATATTCTGAGATCGCCGATCTCTACAGCCACCGGAGTCTCCCGCCAACGCTGGAGCTTAGGCTTAACAGTATCCTTAGTGAGCCCTTCGTAAACAATTCCACGTCTAGGCCGATTAAGCCCGTGATTGCTTCCTCTTCGCTGCTTGGACCGTATATTCGCGTTGCGCAATGGAACATACAGCGAGGTCTTGAGTTTGGGGCTCTCAAGGCTATATTCGACAGCGAGGCGAGTACGGAAGCAGTTCTCGATCCCGCGAAGTTTCCCCTCGGGAGCGCGGCTCGAATCGAACTGCTCGAACAGGCGGCAATGCTAAGATCGTCCGATGTCATAGTGCTAAATGAGGTTGATTGGGGCCTAAAGCGGTCTGACTATCGAAATATTCCAGAAGAATTAGCGGCCCTCCTAGGATGGAATTATGCTTTCGGTGTGGAGTTTGTGGAGCTCAGTCCTGTCCAGCGGAGCCTTAACAGATCTTCGGCGGACCCCACATCGGTCTCTGAGGAGGTCGATGTCGAAAGGTACAAAGGACTTCACGGAACTGCAATTCTCAGCAAATTTCCGCTTGAGAATGTCCGGCTAATTCCCTTCAAAAATCAGGTATATGATTGGTTTGAATCGGAGAAGAAAGCGGTCAGCCTGATCGAAAAGGGTAAGCGAAAGTTAGTTGGCCAGGTATTTCTTGAAAAGGCTTTGAAGGAAGTTCGCCGTGGAGGCCGGACAATGCTGATCGCGGAGATCGTTGACCCTAGATTTCCCGCTGGTCGTGCAACGGTGGTTGCCACCCATCTCGAAAGTCGTACATCGCCCCGGAAAAGAAAGGTGCAGCTTAATGAACTTCTGGAGACTATTAAGCCGATCAACACTCCAGTAATTGTCGCTGGAGACATGAATACCTCGACCACTGACATGACTCCGACTACAATAGAAAGGGAACTCCGCAAGCGTTTTGGAAAGCCGGAGTATTGGATCAAAACCGGCATAAATCAAGTCCTGGGATTCGGAATGTTGCACGACGCTGTATCGGCAACCCTCACCTTCGGCCGGAATCATAGCGATCCGACTGTTCGTCATGTCCCGTTTTTGATGCCTAACGAAGAACGTGGGTTTTTTTCACTATTGAAGTCGTTTCGTTTTGCAGACGGAGGGGCTTTTGACTTTCGCGGAGAGGCGTCTCGTTCGAGAGGGGGACGGGAGAACACTCTGGCTAATTCAAACGAGCGAGATGGAAAAGGCTTTGTAACGACCTTTCGGTTACCCCGACCGGTTAAATTTATAGGGAGATTCAAATTGGACTGGATCTTTGTTAAACCGGTTCATCTGTTTGACCCGTCAGATTACAAGGGGTCGTACCTTTTCGCTCCACATTTCGGCCGTACACTCGGTGCCGTCAATTCGCTGGTGCCGGACCGGATATCCGATCATGCTCCTCTTATTGTCGACCTTCCGCTCTCAGAACCTTCGATCGAAAAACGTAGCTCTAAGAAGTGACCGATTGATTTGGTAAAGATAAAACGTCCGGTTATTCGACGTCTGCGGTCGCGGCTATAGCTAACCCAAAAATAAGTCAGGATCAGGACTCAATTCGGTAATTTGGGGCTTCCTTTGTAATGATCACGTCATGGACGTGGGATTCCCTCAGTCCCGCAGTGGTCATTCTCACAAAACGAGCCTTGTTTTGCAGTTCGCCGATGTTTCGACAACCCGTGTACCCCATGCCTGCTCTGAGACCTCCGATAAGTTGGGTGACCATGTCCGCGACCGAACCTTTATATGCAACGCGGCCCTCGATACCCTCAGGAACGTATTTAGATTCCGAAGCGGTAGCTTCCTGAGAATAGCGGTCGCTTGACCCTTTCTTCATTGCCCCTATCGACCCCATGCCTCGGTAAGTTTTAAAGTTTCTGCCTTGGAATAGGATCACCTCGCCGGGAGCTTCTTCGGTACCGGCGAAAAGCGAACCGATCATAACGGAATCCGCACCTGCAGCGATCGCTTTTGCAACGTCGCCTGAGAATTTAACGCCTCCGTCGGCAATAATGGGCACCCCTGATCCACGGGCAGCGTCCACACACGCGGTGATCGCGGTGATCTGGGGTATGCCTGCTCCGGTAACTACTCTCGTTGTGCATATCGAACCCGGCCCAATACCAACCTTAACGGCGTCGACACCTGCGGAGATCAGTGCGTGAGTGGCCTCGGCAGTGGCGACGTTTCCCGCTACGACCTCTATACCGGGAAAATCCGATTTGATCCTCTCAATTGCATTTATTACACGAGAACTGTGTCCGTGGGCCGTGTCGACGACGATCGCATCTACTCTTGACCCGACAAGTGCAGCCGAGCGTTCGAGATAATCCCCGGTTGCACCGATGGCGGCCGCGCAGCGTAATCGCCCGAGCTCATCTTTCGCGGCGGTAGGGAAATTAATTGCCTTTTGAATATCCTTGACGGTTATCAGCCCTTTAAGATGGCCATTATCATCCACGACTAGTAATTTTTCGATTCGATGTTTTTGAAGTTTTACCTTGGCTTCATCCAATGTTGTGCCGACCGGAACAGTCACGAGCGGCTGCGGCGTCATTATTTCGGATACGGGAATATCAAAACGTTCCTCGAAGCGGAGATCGCGGTTGGTAATAATACCGACAAGCAATCCCATCGAATCCACGACGGGCACACCACTGATCTTGTATCGGGCCATTATGTCCAAAGCGTCCGATACAAGCTTGTCTGGTTCGATCGTGACCGGGTCGACGATCATGCCCGATTCGCTTCGTTTAACTTTATCGACTTCTTCGGCTTGTTCGGCTATCGAAAAGTTTTTGTGTATTACGCCAATCCCGCCCTGCTGGGCGAGGGCTATGGCAAGAGCAGCCTCGGTTACCGTGTCCATTGCCGAGGAGCAAAGCGGAATATTCAGCAGTATGTTACGAGAAAATCTAGTTCGAGTATCTACATCCGGAGGTAAGATCTCAGAGTAGGCTGGAATGAGCATAACGTCGTCGAATGTCAGCCCTTCCTTGATATCAGTGATATTCATCTTTTCATTCTATAGTAAACAAAAAGGCCCGCAAACCCTTCGCGTGCCCGATAAAAACTCTTTAACCATCGACTGCTTAACGCACGGTCGTCCTACGGATCGGGGCTTGAAAGGGCCCCGGGTGACGGGGCTGTCCTCGTCGTACCGGACGGCCGTGGGGCAGGCTTCGACGAATCAGAATTTACGTTAGAGATTGACGGCAGGCGCGCCGGCGGCGAAGAAATGGGCCGTCCTGGCGTGGGAATTGTAACGACAGCCGGGGTACCTGCTGGGACTGCGTTTGCGTTTGATATGACTTCAGCTCCCTTCACCTCTGGGAATATGGAACCTGTCTCCCAAATGCGGCCGAGATTCTCTTTATTGATCTCAAATTCGATCGCGTTTCGACGCGGCATTAGAGGTTGCGCCGGAAGAATGATCTTTTTACCGTTGATGCTCAGCTGGACAACGTTCGCGAGCGATTTGGAATAACTAAGCTTCAGACTTTCTTTCGGTTCGAACAAGACCGATGTGCCTGGGCTTACAGTGGTGCTGCTCAATTTTCCGTCTGTTGTCACCAGCAACGACACAGGTTCGCTGAGCGCCGTGAATTCAACTTTGGAGGAATTGATCTCGGGTGAAGTTGAAGTTTCTGTTAGTGGAGTTTGCGAAGGAAGCACGGCACCCGAAGTCGCATTCACAGCAGGAGTGTTTGCTGTCAGATCCGGCGGAGGCTGCCGGAGATAATCCACGAGAAACAGCACCCCCACGGTCATCAATGCCAATATGATCGCAGCAATAATGATAGTGGGAGCCATCGAAGCCCCGGACCGGTCGTCAGTCAATACCTCGGGTCGAAAAACCTTAAGATCATCGCCATTACCGCCCTCAACTTGGGTGATAAGTCGACTGTAATCCTCCAAAGCCTCCTGTTCATTTATACCGACAAATTTTGCAAATGATTTTACGAATCCTTTGTTGAAAATTCCTCCAGGGAGTATGTTGTAGTCGTCGTTCTCTATTGACTGAAGGTAAAGAGAAGAGATACGGGTCTGTTCGGCCACTTCACTGATGGTAAAACCGCGTTCTTCGCGGGCCTGCCGCAATTTTTCACCTAAAGTTAAGGACATTTTGAGTGTTCCGGACGACCAACGAAAAACAAAGGAGCATACCCAGTGTTGACTTGAAATATATCTTTCAAATGACGGCTATGTCAATTGTTTTACCCTGAAACTACTGAGGAACGCCCTAATGGCGGCAATCCTCAGTGCTGCGTTTGGGCATTGCATTGACTTATTATAATATCGGTAGAGCAATCAAATAGGCGAGGAGTCATAAATGAGTTTAGAAGCTCTCGGAATGGTCGAAACCAAAGGTTTTGTAGGGGCGGTAGAGGCCGCTGATGCGATGGTCAAAGCGGCCAATGTAAAACTTATCGGAAAAGAATATATCGGCGCCGGCTATGTGACGATCTTCGTGCGCGGCGATGTCGGTGCAGTTAAGGCTGCTACCGATGCCGGTGCGGCGGCGGCCCGAAGAGTGGGCGAGCTTATTAGCGTACATGTAATTCCTCGGCCGCACGGGGAGGTGGAGCGAGTATTGCCAAAAGGAGGCGCCACGGGGTTTAGCCCCGACGAACGTTCTCTTCAGGGCGGCGGAAAGCAGTTAGGTTCAGGCGAATCCCGTTCAACCGGGTCTGACGTGGCCTCGGGAAACAAAGAAAAGGTCAACAGGTAAGTATTAGAAGGGCTTGGCAGTACGGCAAGTCTGCAGGCCGTTCATTCGGCTGATCCATCATGGGTGACAAGGATCTGATCGCTCAACAGGAGGCTCGCGACGCGGTTGAGGCCGCGTCGTTTGCCTTTCAAACCGTTGCGAAGCTTGGGCAATCTAAAATAGACGAGATTTGCGAAGCAATGTCGCGGGCTGCGTTAGAGCAAGCTGGTCGGCTCGGAATCCTTGCCCACGAGGAAACCGGATTCGGCATTGCCGAAGACAAGAAAGAAAAGAACCGCTTTGCGGCCGAGGACGTTTGGAACTATTTCAAAAGTCTTAAAACCGTCGGCGTCGTCAGTGACACAGGTACTGTCGTTGAAATATCAAGTCCGCGTGGCGTTGTTGCCGCGATTATTCCCTCAACAAATCCCACATCTACGGCGATCTATAAGATCATTATTTCGATCAAGTCGCGGAACTCGATCGTGCTCTCGCCCCATCCATCGGCTGCGGGCTGCATTGCTGAAACCACCCGCGTAATGCGAGATGCCGCCGTTAAGGTCGGACTCCCGGCGGACGCCATCATCTGCCTTACAACCTCGACCATCGAGGGCACGGAAGCCTTGATGAAGCACCGAAAGACCGCCGTCATACTTGCGACTGGTGGAACCGGGCTTGTCAGGGCAGCATATTCTTCGGGAAAACCGGCATTTGGTGTCGGGCCTGGCAATGTTCCGGTATTCATCGAACGGTCCGCCAACATAGAAAAAGCCGTCTCCGATATCTTGACAAGCACCTGTTTCGATCAAGGTACGATCTGTGCATCTGAACAGTCGGTGGTCGTAGACGTACCTGTGGAAACCGCCGTTCGCGAGCAGTTTCGTTTGCAGGGAGGTCATTTCTTAAATGAAAAGGAGGCCGACGCGGTTGGGCAAATCCTGCTTACACCGCAGCGAACACTCAACGCCTCCATTGTCGGAAAATCGCCGTCCTTCATCGCCAATCTGGCGGGAATATCCATTCCACCTGGTACGCGTTGTCTGTTAGCAGATTGCGCGGGCGTCGGGCGAGATTTTCCGTGGTCGATTGAAAAGTTGTCTCCGACATTGGCGTTTTTTGTTGCGGATGGCGTCGAGGCCGGAGCGGCAAGGTGTCAGGAGGTACTTCAATTTGGCGGAATGGGGCATACAGCCGGAATGCATACCGAGAACAGAGATGCTGCTGTCGCTTATGGCATGCAAATGCCGGCCTCACGAATAGTGATCAACTCACCTACCACACATGGGGCGATCGGATTTTCAACGGATCTTCCCCCGTCAATGACACTCGGATGTGGCTCGTGGGGCGGGAACGTAACCTCTGACAACATTTCGCCAATCCATCTCATGGATATCAAAAGGGTAGCTTTTGAAACTAAACCTGTTAAACAGGTTGTTGGCCGGCCGCAGCCCCTTGCTACTTCAGGGATTTCTCCCCGACGAGCACAGCTTCCTGATCGCGAAAAGATAGCTGCTATCGTCGACAATTTTCTAAGCAGGAAGCTCGCAGAATTTCCGGAGCCGGAAGCTCAACAGCCTAATGTTAGCGCCAAAACGATTGTCCATGACGTCACTCCTGAAAGTGCAGTTCAGAAACCTGTTCCGATCAAAGCAGTTGAGTTTGTGAGTGAAGATGATGTACGGCGAGCCGTCGAAGATGGAAAAAAGATATATATCTCTAAGAAGACGATCCTGACGCCGTCCGCAAGAGATCTTGGTGACGAAAGGGAAGTCTTCGCCAGAATCTAGCACATGTCACGAAGCGTAGTTGAAAAAGCCACTTGCGGGGAATGCGGTTTCGATGTCCGTGAGAACACCCTCTTTTGTTACAATTGCGGCACCAGGATCGCCGATCCGGAAGTACTGTCTAACGGCACAAAGACCGATGTTTTGCTTCAACCAGTAGGCAAACCCGAACAGGGTCTGGACGCTTACAGCGAGGGAAAGGTCGATTTAAAAGCAAAGGCGGCTCTCGATGAATTGACTGATCGCATCAAGATCGGGTCCGAGTCTACCGACGAACAGGCGATAGCCCTTGCCGCGGCGAAGCGTAAAAAGGCAAGGAGTACGAAACGAAGGGGCCGTGAATATAGCTGGGAGCCAGTCAATGGTCCGCCGGGAAAGCACATGCTTTTGATTGCTCTCGTTATTACTTTGCTGGCCGCAATTGCCGTTGTATCGACCGTGATCTGGAGATAGCGTGTATGAGGTAAATATGGAAGCACTGGGAATGGTGGAATGTTTCGGTCTCGTGGCGATGATAGAAGCCGCAGACGCTATGGTTAAATCGGCCAACGTGCGACTCGTCGGTTACGAGAAAGTCGATGCAGGATTGGTGACTGCGATCGTCAGGGGCGAGGTTGGCGCCGTAAAGGCAGCTGTCGATGCCGGAGCGGCCGCGGCTCGAAGGGTGGGCACCGTAACGGCGGTCCATGTCATTCCTCGTCCACATGGTGAAGTGGATGAAGGTCTACCTGTCTTGCAAACCGGGGAAACCGCCCGCAAAAAGATATCGGGCAGCGTTCCTGAGTGAGCCTCAAGCTCCTGAACAATGCGAGGCCCGAGGAGCCTTCTTCGTCTTTCGAAACTTAGGTTTTGGTTTCTATTGATTTTTGGTCGTCGGACTTGGTTTGGCGGCTGGCTGTGAAGGGACTCCCTCAGCGACTCGTCCGGCCCGTGCGACTGCAATTCGTTTCTGGCCTCCCGGGCCGTCATCGACAGAAACCTTGATAGATCTATACGTTCCATCCCTTCGATCATTTGACGGAATGTAGCCAATGGAATACTGAGTACGGAGTTCCCCTGAGATCTCACGAGCGAGGCTCGGAAGTTCGGATGGAGATTTTGGAAAATAAGCTTTCCCGCCTGTTTCTGTGGCTAAACGCTCCAAGAGACCTTTGGCCTTTGCCTGGGGGCTCTTACTAATAAAACCGCCTTCATTACTGAGATCATCAACGAAGCCGATAACGTAGATCTGGACATCTGATTCTCGCAATAGCTCGAAAAGCTGCTTTTCGTTGTAAAAGCTATTGCGGTCTTCGCCATCCGTGACGAGGATCAGAGCCCTACGTTTGCGGTCTGAGGACTTGTTCGTTTTCTCGTATTCACCAACGTTTTCCGCCGCCAAATAAACAGCATCAATAACCGCCGTCTGCCCGCCTTCGATATAAAGATTATCGAGTGAGTCGATCAAGTCTTCTTTTTTGCTGGTAAATGGCTGTTCGATCTCGATCTTATCTCGCCCAACGAACCTTATTACCATGGTTTCATCACCAGGCCGGTTGGTATTAACAAGCACCTTCCCAGCTTCGATCACCTTATCAAGCTGCTGTCGCAGCGAACCGGAATTGTCGATCACGAGAGCGTAGTTTGTCGGGACTTCGGATTGCGAAAAAAAGTCGATCTTCTGTAAAACCCCGTCTTCATAGACTTTAAACTCTCTTTGCTGAATGTTGTTGATCGGCCGGTTATTACGGTCGATAACCCGCACATTCATATTGACCAATTCAGTATCGATTTTAATTATCTCGTTTGGGTCATCAAGGAGGGGTGTCGGCGTTAACACCGGCCGGGTGCTCAAGGGCTTTGGCGTCGGGCTTCCGGATTGAGCTCCAACGGTCACGACCGAGTGCGGGTTTACGAGAATACCCCCGGTTAGGAATGCTACAGAAAACAGCAGTAGTAATTTATTCATCGGATAATACTCTCAACGAAAGTTGAAATTCGGAGTGGCATAATAGCCTTCGCGCGTCCGAACACTTAGACGCGGTAATCCGCGGGGAGGTTTCACACTAACTTTAACTTTTCGCCATTTGCCGTCCGGTTCGAAATCCTTCGGTATATAACCAATAGAATATTGATGGCGTAACTCGAGGGCTATGCGTTCAAAGATCTCGTCCATCTCGATATCACTTTGTGGATAAAACGACTTGCCGCCAGTAACTGAACTTAATTCATCGAGAAATGCCTGACCCTGCATGCCCAGGGATGAGGTCGAGTCGCCGCGATCCATTATCCCGACAGAGTAAGTAACCACATCCGACTCCTTGATTAACCGCCGGACCTCACCGAAATTATAACGCGATGCATTGTCCTGGCCGTCGCTTATCACCAGAAGTGCCCGCTTCTGGTGCGTTCCGCGAGTTACTCGCTCTACGCCCAGATACACTGCATCATAAAGAGCAGTGTTGTTTTTCGGCTGAACGAGAGTCAGTTTTCTGAGAACGGCCTCTCCGTCACGGGTGCGGTCCATAAGGAGTTGAGCACGGCTATTGAACGCGATCAGGAAATACTCATCCGAAGGATGACTAGTCGCGACAAATCGTTCGAGGGCCTTTCGCGCCTTGCGGATCTTCTCGTTACTCATCGAACCTGACACGTCAAACAATATACCGATCGAGACCGGTGCATCCTTATCGCTAAAGAATGTGATCTCTTGATCTTTATTGTTATCGCTGACCTTGAATGCGCTTTTGGTGAGTCCTGACACATATCGGCCAAAAGAATCCGTTACTGTCAGAGTAAGGGTAACGAGGTCGGTCTTAATGCGAACGGGAGCGTCTGGTTCATCTGGCGGGGTGGGTTCGGGCTGTGCAACCTGGGCCGAATACATAGATGACCCAAGGATCAGCCAGAGTATGATCCAAAAACAACGTTGCAGCTTGTCGATAATTCTTAGACGCAGCGATGGTGCAGCAAACATTCTTCTCCCTTTAGTCAGACCACAAATTCCAGGGAACACATACAAATTCCGCAAGATAGAATATGGATGCCTGGCTATCATATAGGGTTGTTTGAATCAGGCAAAGGCGGCCCCAAATTATTTGGATTGCAACAATTGGCACCGCCCTGCGTGTTATAATCTGGATTTGTTGAGCAGTCCCACAGCTCGGAATCCGGATTGGTTTTTAAGTTTCTAAGATATGACTGAATATATTTGCCGGCTCGGAACCCCATCCGGCGAAATAGTTACCCGAATAGTCGAAGCGGCGGGAGCCGCCGATGCGCGAAGCAGGCTGGAAAGCGAGGGCTTTCGCGTTTTCGCGGTTTCGAGTCCGAACGATGGCTTGTCCGCCGTGCTTTCCATGGGCGGTGGCAAGAGAGGTAAGGTCAAACAGGCGGATTTTCTTCTGTTTAACCAACAGCTCTCGGCCTTGCTTCGGGCCGGGATCCCGGTGCTGCAATCGATCGGCCTTCTGAAAACCCGCTCTGGGTCAGCAAATCTTCGGGCTGTTCTCAGCGATGTCGAAGAAAAGATCAAAAGCGGCGTGCCTCTTTCAGAAGCTTTCGAATCCGAAGGTATTTTTCCGAGGATCTATACAGCCTCGATTCTTGCCGGCGAGCGTAGCGGTGCCCTTGATGACGTCCTCTCCAGATTCGTAACCTACCTGAAGCGGAGCGTCGGTGTCTCGAGAAAACTGCGTGGTGCATTGGCGTACCCGGCATTTTTGCTATTCGCGTCGATGATGATGGTGGCTTTTCTGACGCTTTATATCGTCCCGCGAATGTCCGACTTATTTAAAAGCCTGAGTGCGAGCCGCACACTGCCGACCGTCACGTTGGTGGTCCTCTGGTTTTCGAACGGCATTGTAAATAATATCATTTGGCTTGCTCCACTCCTTTTAATAGTTGGGCTGGTTTTATTTGTCTGGCTCCGAAGTACTAGCGGAAAACTCTTGCTTCACAAGTCGCTTCTCAAGATCCCGATCGCGGGCAAGTTGATCCGGAACATGACTACGGCCCAGCTTGCGAGGTCGCTATCGACCTTGTTGTCAGGGGGTATAACGGTGCCGGATTCATGGGACATCTCTTCGCAGGCGATAAATAATCTGGAATTGCGGCGGCTTAGCCAGAGTGTCCTACCCATGATCCGGGAGGGCCGCGGTTTTACCGAAGCCCTCGACAAAGCCGGTTGGGTTCCAGATCTCGCACTTGACATGATCGGCATTGGCGAAAAATCGGGAAGTCTTCGCGAAATGCTTGATGAAGTTGCAACTTTCTACGATGCCGAAGCCGAAGTTCGGCTCGAGCAATTCACTACGCTTCTCGAACCGATGATCCTGCTTTTCATGGCTGTTGTCGTGGTCACGATATTGCTTGCGATATATCTTCCGATCATTCAGATGATCTCAAGCGGCCCTACCGGAACACGAAGATAGGACATTCATATAATGAGCGAACAAACTCAAAATACCGTTGTAGCGGCACCGACGATCGGCGTTGCAGAATTTCTTGATAAAGAACCGCCCGAAGTAACCGAGGCCAAAGAACTGGCCCATCGGTATCGACTGCCGTTTATTGACCTGCTTCCGCCTGAACAGCCTTCACCCGTAGATACCGACGAGCTTGCGAGGATCCCGGTCGATCTGATGCTTCGAAACCAGTTTGTGCCGCTTCGGCGCGAAGGAAGCAACCTTCATGCTGCGATGGCCGACCCTACGAACCTTGAACGCCTCGACGAACTTGAGAATGTTCTCAACATGAGGATCGTTCCGTATGTCGCGACTGCCGGCGCGATCGATGTTGTGCTCCGAAAGGGAGATTCAACCCAGCGTGTGCTTCAGGAAGCTGCGTCGACATTCAAGATCTCGCTGCTCAAGGAAACAGAACAGGGCGAGGAAGTGCTCGACCTCGACAAGCTGGCGTCCGACACGGAGATGTCGCCCATCATCAAGCTTGTCGATACGATACTCTACAACGCCATGGAGTCGCGTGCTTCCGATATTCACATCGAAACCCGTGAACGCGACGTGCAGGTCAAGTTCAGGATCGACGGAGCCCTTTACGCCAAGGTCGATCCTATCGATATCGCATTCCACCAGACGTTGATCTCGCGAATCAAGGTTATGTCGGAACTCGATATTGCCGAGCGCCGAATTCCGCAGGACGGCCGTTTCCGGGTCCGTTATAAAGGGCGTACGGTCGATTTTCGAGTTTCGATCATGCCGACGATCTATGGCGAGGACGCGGTTATCCGTATCCTGGACAAAGAGCAGATCAACGAAAGCTTCAAAAACCTCGATCTCGATGTTGTAGGATTTGACCCTGACGACGTTTCGAGATTCAGGCTGTATATCAAAGAGCCGTATGGCATGGTCCTCGTTACCGGCCCTACTGGGTCTGGTAAAACCACGACGCTGTACGCGGCCCTCAACGAGATCCGCAATGACGAGGACAAGATAATCACGATCGAGGATCCGGTCGAGTATCAGCTTCAAGGCATCGTACAGATCCCGGTCAATGAAAAGAAAGGCCTCACATTCGCCCGAGGTCTTCGATCGATCCTTCGTCACGATCCGGACAAGATAATGGTTGGTGAGATCCGTGACGAAGAAACTGCGCAGATCGCGATCCAGTCCGCACTAACGGGCCACTTGGTGTTCACTACGGTCCACGCCAACAATGTTATCGACGTTATCGGCCGTTTTCTGAACATGGGCGTTGAGCCATATAACTTCGTATCATCCCTGAACTGCGTTTTGGCACAACGGCTTGTCCGTTTGCTCTGCCCGTTGTGCAAACGGCACTATGACCCGTCCGACGCAGAGTTGGAAGAATCCGGTATGCGCCGCGAAGACCTTTCAGCCGAGATCATCTTTTACCGCAGTGTCGGTTGTGACGGCTGTAACCATACCGGTTACCGGGGCCGGACGGCGATCCATGAGCTTTTGGACATGTCGGACACGATCCGTGAGATGATCATTGAACGCCGTCCGGGTTCCGAGATACGGCGACAGGCCGAGAAAGAGGGGCTTTCATCATTGCGGGAGTCGGCCGTTAAGAAGGTCTACCTCGGAATGACGACGCTTCACGAGATCAACCGCGTAACCTTTGTAGAAGAGATCGGGAAAGTTTAGTTTTCAAAGAACATGAAAGAACACCCGTCGGTCCGGCGGGTTCTTCTAACCGGTTATCAGTTTCGCGTAAACGTCGGGATCGACATTCCCTCCGCTAACTACAAGGCATACGCGTTTACCCGTAAAACGTGTCTTGTCCGTCAAAACAGCCCCTAAACTCAGAGCCCCTGTCGGTTCGCATTTAAGATTTACCAGGTTAAAATACGCTTTCATCGCGTCGGATATGGATTCGTCATCGACTTCGATGATTCCTGCGGCCCCGCTTCTGATGATCTCCCAGTTAAGACTGCCAAGCGAGATTGTCCGAGCTCCATCGGCAATAGTCGTCGGCTCAACTTCGTTTGCTATTAACGTTCCGGCTTTCAGGGAACGGGCAGCGTCATTGCCGAGCAGCGGTTCGGCGCCAAGAATTTCAGTGTCAGTATTGACTCGCTGGAACCCCGTGATCAATCCGGATATTAATCCTCCTCCTCCAACCGCAGTAATGACAACATCAAAACCTTTGACTGCAAGCTCGTCTCCCAATGATGAATTGCCTTCGATAACAAACTTATCGTCATAGGCACTCGCGAGATAAGCATCCGGCATTTCGGCGGCAAGCTGGGCGACCCGTTCATTGCGGCCGATCTTCGTTGTATCGACGAGATCGACTGTAGCGCCATAGCCGCAGACAGACTCGACCTTGACCTTAGCCGACGTTTCGGGCATTACGACGGTACACTTCTTACCGACCAGCTTGCATGCGTATGCCAGGGCCTGTCCGAAGTTGCCTGAAGAAGCCGTCAGGATCTCATTCTCGGCAACACTCAGGGCAAGATTGTATGCGGCCCTGAATTTGAAGCTGCCAGTATGCTGAAAGGTCTCACTGGCGATCGTAACGTCGAGGCCAAGGTGATCATTAAGTTTCGAAGACTGAATAAACGTCGTAGGCCGTATCGCTTCCGCCAGTGTTTTCATTTGATAAGAATCGTGCACAACGCTAAACTCGTCAAGTTTATGACCCAGGGATTTACGGACTCTCTGCCAACTGAGCTTGTGGCCCATGTAAAGGCAGGCTGCGGCGGGCCGGGTTACGAGTGGCTCGAGAAACTGCCGGCACTGATAGGGGGGCTGGAGGATCAGTGGTCGGTTTCGGTTGGCGAACCGTTCCCGGGGATCGAATTCAATTTTGTGGCTCCGGCCATCGACAGAGATGGTAAAGGAGTTGTCATTAAGATCGCGCCGCCGTGGGACCCTGTTGAGATCCACGGCGAGGCGGCGTACCTGCGCCTCCGGGACGGCGTGGGTTCGGTGCGGCTCCTCGCGGAAGCCCCTGAAAGCAGGGCGATCATGATCGAGCAAATTTTCCCAGGCAGAAGTTTTGTGGAGCATTTCGCGGGTAGGGAATCCGAAGCCGTTGCACCTGCGATCGACGCGCTCAAGATCGTGCTTAGGCCGCTTCCTGATGAACTTACTCATATAACACCTGTCGACAGTTGGTTCGACTCGTTCCGGAATAAGTTCAAGGGATCTGGGTTTCCGGAGGACTATTCTAAAAAGGCTCTCGCCATATATGACGGTCTCTCCGACCAGTCTGGGTATAATTTCTATCTCCATGGCGATTATCATCCGGGCAACATAGTTACAGAAGGCGAGTCGTCATACTGCGTGATCGACCCGAAAGGATGGGCTGGCCACATTGGATATGAGATCGCCGTTTTCCTGAATAACTACCATTGGTGGCAGGAATCAAAGGCGGACATCCAGCACCGACTGGAGTATGCCGTTGGCGAATTTGCTGACGCTTTTCACTTATCGCCGATCGAGGTACGGCAATGGGCATATGCCCAAATGGTGATTGGAGCCTGGTGGAATTTTGCCGATATGCCCGAACTCTATGACGGATCGGTGGTGAAAGCCGATGTCTGGGACGTATAATCGTGCCGTTGATACTTGAACCAGTATTAAGCATATGAAGAAAAACGAGATCTCTGAGTTGATGGACCAACTCTACCTTCAGGCCAAGATTCGGTTTGGCAGTGTTATGAAAGGGGCCACTTTTCACGACCGCGATGAATGCCCGGGCTGTGGCGGTAAGATAACCGCCGGCAAGCACAAAGGGAAGGAAACTTTATCTCTCAACACCTTTATTTTTCGTGAGCACGGGGTTCTGATCGGGTATCTCTTGTGCGGGAAATGCGGGAAAAAGGTCATAAAGGCCACGAGCGATACACCTTTGCACGCCGAGATCGAAAAGAACTTGAAAAAGGCTTACCTGAGTCATTTGGGGCACTAAAACCATATGTCAAAAGCACATTTCGGTATGATCGGGCTGGGCACCATGGGCCGGAATTTCCTTCTTAACATTGCAGAGCAGGGAGTTCGAGGCGTCGGCTATGACCTCAATGCTTCGAAGCGAGAGCTGCTGCTGCAGGAAGGTGCCGGGATACCAGTGGATGCGGCTGGATCGCTTGCCGATCTCATCGAAAAACTCGAAAGTCCCCGCAATATCATGCTCCTCGTACCGGCCGGCCCTGTCGTCGACAAGGTTATTGCAGACCTCTTGCCCTATCTTGAACACGACGACTTGATAATCGATGGAGGCAATTCGCACTTCACGGATACTGACCGCAGGGAAGCCGCTGTTGCAGCAAACGGCTTCGGTTTTATGGGCATGGGCGTCAGCGGCGGCGAAGAAGGGGCTCGTCACGGAGCCAGTATCATGCCTGGCGGAAAACGCGAGCATTACGACCGCATCGAACGGACCCTTCAGGCGGTTGCTGCCAAGGTTAACGGCGAGCCGTGCGTGGCCTATATGGGCCCCGGTTCGGCCGGGCATTTTGTCAAAATGGTCCATAACGGTATCGAGTACGGCATGATGCAGCTTCTGGCTGAATCCTACGACCTGATGCAGCGTGTTATGCGAATGCAGTACACGGAGATGGGCCGAACCTTCGCCGAATGGAATAACGGCCATCTCAACTCGTTCCTCGTCGAGATCACAGCCGAGGTCCTGAAAAAAAGCGATCCCGAAACTGGCAAACATCTAGTTTCTCTCATCCTCGACACCGCCGGGCAGAAAGGTACGGGTAAATGGACCTCCCAGGCAGCGATGGACTTCGGTATTCCGATCCCGACGATCGATTCGGCTGTAACGATGAGGCAGATCTCGTCGCAAAAAGCGTTAAGAACCAGCCTCGGCACCAAATACGAAGGAATTAGAACGTCGGCTGATCTTAGCCGTTCGCGGACGTCGATCGGAGAGCTCGAGGACGCCCTGTTGTGCGCGTTTGTCCTAACATACGCCCAGGGCCTGTCTCTGCTGGCCGCCGCTTCCGATGAAAAAGGCTACGGCCTGGACCTTGCGCAGATCGCTAAGATCTGGCGAGGCGGCTGTATTATCCGCTCACGCATGCTGGCGGACATCCGCGCCGCGTATTCATCCGACCCTAAACCCGCGAGCCTGCTCCTTAACGCGAAATTTGCCGAGATCCTGAACTCACGCTCAGCCTCACTCCGCAAAACGGTCGTCACGTTCATCGAGAACGGTATTCCCGCTGCCTGCTTCTCATCCGCCCTCGCCTATTTCGACTCGATCCGTGCAGAACGTCTTCCCTCCAACCTGATCCAGGCACAGCGAGATTATTTCGGTGCGCATACATACCAGCGGATCGATAAGGAAGGCATTTTTCATACGGCAGACTGGAAGTGAGCCGTGACGTGTTCAGTCG
>JBGSWW010000102.1:0-2573 GCA_041751735.1 Pyrinomonadaceae bacterium
ATTCAGGTCTCTAAGAAAACTGAGTTGTTCCTCAGTTTCTACACCTTCTGCAACTACTTTTAGCCGCAAGTTGTGAGCAAGCGTGATGACGGCAATGACCAGGGCAGCATCATCCGGGTTATTTGTCACATCGTTGACAAAGGACTTGTCAATCTTGAGCACATCGATCGGCAGGTCTTTTAGAATCCCAAGCGACGAATATCCTGTACCAAAATCATCGATCGAGATACGGATACCTGTGTCCCTTAATTCACGGAGAACGATGACGGCCGAGTCCGTCTTGTTCATGATCGAACTTTCGGTCAATTCGAGATTTAAATGACTCGGATCGAAGCCCGTGTCACGGACGATTTCACTTATCCTTTCCGCAAGATCCTTTTGTTGAAACTGACGAGGCGATAGATTGACGGCTAGATCGAGTTCGAATCCTTTGTCGTTCCAGAGCTTGCTTTGAGCACAGGCGCTTTGCAGAACCCATTCGCCGATAGGCAGAATAAGTCCGGTTTCCTCGGCAAGCGGAATAAAATCAAAAGGAGCAACGAGGCCCATTTCCGGGTGGACCCACCTTATGAGAGCCTCCATCCCCACGATCTTATTCGTCGCAATATCGAGTTTCGGCTGGTAGTACAGATGGAATTCACGGCGATCGAGGGCCCATCGGAGTTCATTCTCCAGCGTATGCCGGCGAAGGGCCGAGTCCTGAATTTCCATGGTAAAGAAATCGTGGTGATTTCCGCCCTCTTTGCGCACGTTACCTAGTGCCGCCCCCGAGCTTCTTAATAGCGTAGCCGCACTTTCACCGTCGTCCGGTGACAGAGGCTGATCCCGATACTAACGGTAACCATTATCTCGTCGTCGCCGACCTTAAGCTGGAGTAATGAACGCGGCCGAAATATTTTTTGCGAACGTCTCTAATTCATCAGGGCTTTCAACCGTTAACATCGCACCAAATTCATCGCCCTCGAATCGAGCAACTGTCGCTGATGAGTTGGCGACATGTTCGAGTCGGCGTGCTGCCTCCACCAAAAGGCCGTCACCGGCCGAATGGCCTAAAGTGTCTCTCAGAAACTTAAACCCATCGAGCGAAATAAAAAACACACCAATTTTCTTGGAGCCCGTTTGTCGATCGATAGCTCCAGCCAGGGCATCCTCGAAGAAAAATCTATTTCGCAGTCCCGTGAGCGTATCATGATAGGCGAGGTAGTTAAGTTTCGAGGTCCGCTCTGCAACCAGTTCCTCCAGCCGACTCTCATGTTCGCGCTTGGAACTCAGGAGATTTGCGTGACTTATTGCACGGGCCACGGCCATTTCGACTTGATCGATGTCGAATGGCTTACTTATGTAGTCGAACGCCCCCGTTCGAATGGCATCGATGGGACTTTCAAGGGTGCGATTCCCGCTTATCATCATCACAACGGTGTCGGGAGATGCGGCCAGAACTCGCGAAGTCAATTCGATCCCGTCCATTCCGCCAAGATTAATATCGCTTATTACGACATCAAAGACCTGATCTTCGAGGCAATTGAGTGCCGCCTCGGCGGATTCCGCCATTGTACATGAGTAGTTATCGCTCAGAATTGAGTCGAGCAGATTCCTGATCGCCAGATCATCATCAACGATCAAAATGTGCGGGATGCCCCGATTAAGTTTGGGAGTTGTGTCCACAATAGACCCGCATATTACTGCTGACAATTGTATATCATTTGGGGGGCTTTAAAGACCTGTTTTTTGCATATTTCCCAGCACGTATGTTGCCGCTCAGGAACGGCGAACAACCGCAGAATTGGCAAAAGGGGAACTGTGTAGTTTGGTATTAAAAAGGTATTCCGGCGAGGATCATGGACGATGGGTCGATAAGCTCTATGACAAAGCTGCATACAGAAAAAGGCCACACTCTTTTGCAGCCTTAATTCATCGATCCAATTGGTGGCCAGGGACGGGGTCGAACCGCCGACACGCGGATTTTCAGTCCGCTGCTCTACCAACTGAGCTACCTGGCCAATCGCTTCGCGAAATTGCGACGATGCGAATTTGTAAGTGTAAATAAGCGATTTGGGGTTGTCAAATCTTTGGGGGAGTTCGACCACTCGGTGTCGTGAGCGGCAAAATAAGTTTGACAAAAAATGGAAGAAGGATATAATTCTTTTTGTCGGTTGCCGCTCATGCAGCGGCTCCGAGAATAAAATGCCTGCCCGTGCCGGTTTGTTCGCCGTCGCTGTCCCCCGGAGACGCTACGCTCAAACCGGCACAGCCTTTTTAAACCTTCAAAGGGTTATGCGGCAACTCCCTCAGTCTTTACGAAACCAAGGACCTCTTTAACATCGATCTCAATGCGACCTAGTAGTTCCTCGTTCGTTTTCAGCATATTCTTGACGTTGTCACGACCTTGGCCGAGGCGTTCGCCCTTATAAGAGAACCATGCACCGCTCTTCTCCACAATGTTGTGATTTACGGCGAGGTCTAACAGATCGCCCTCCTTAGAAATACCCTCGCCATACATAATGTCGAACTCGGATTCACGAAAAGGCGGGGCACACTTATTCTTTACCACTTTGACGCGGGTCCGATTACCA
>JBGSWW010000103.1:0-55749 GCA_041751735.1 Pyrinomonadaceae bacterium
GTTCGCCACTGCCTTCACCGAAACGGGCACGCCTTGTACGGTGTAAGCCCTCTGCGTGGCGAGCGGTACCGTGATCACATTCAGGTCGAGATATTCGACCTTTTCAAGAAACGGAAATACGAGCGTCGCACCGCCGCGGACAAGTCGGTAACCGGCAACAGAGCCGTCGGCTAGTTTTCGCCGTCGGCCCGATATCACGGCGGCCTGATTAGGCGAAACCTTGATATAGTTTCGACTGATCAACATCAGAGCGATCAGTACCGCTATGACAATGACTAAAATGATGACAGGGATCAGGAGACTTGTGTAATTATTTAGGAATTCCACGTGTTTTCACCTCTTTCTAATTCGACGATCACCGAATCGCCGGCTACGGACGTGACCTTTACCAGACTGCCAGCCTTTATCTCTTCGCCGCCCATCGAACGTGCGATCTTTTCGATACGGTCGTCGCCGATGCGGATCGAAATTTGCCCGACTGCTCCTTCCTTAATGGCGACGGCAACCTGGGCAGTTCGGCCGATTAGATCGTTGTCGGTCACCGAGCTTGACGCTTGCTGGCCGATGAGGAACCGGCCAAAGAGCGAAACGATACCTCCAAAAACAACCCCTCCAAGCAGCCCGATCGCCGAGCTCGCGATAGCTCCAAAACCTATCTCCGCTCCAATCGCCCCAAATCCGCCAAATGCCGTAATAAACACCGCAAGCACACGGCTGTCGAGGAATCCGAAATCCACGCCGGTGTCACCGCCTATATCGGCTCCGCCGCCGAACATCTCAAAGATGTCGCCGAGAACAAGCGAGATCAAAAGAAACACGAAGCCTACGCCACCGATAATGACAAATAAAGTAAGGAGATTTAGGTTCGTAAGGAAATCCATTTGTGAGGGGTCTCCGGGTTTTTGCGATTGCGGACATCATACAATGAAAAGAAGTATTTAGCCACGAATGACACGAATAACACTAATAATGGTCAGCGAACAAGGCGTTCGTATTCCAATCGGTGCGTGCCGAAATTAATCAAAAGAGCGAGGCGGAAGCTCGTTGCCTTCAAATGTTTGAGCTTTGTGAATTTCGGCAATTCGGTCTAACGCTTTAAGTTCCAGAATAATTGAATCTTCGACAACGATATCGGCAACACATTCACCGACGATCTTGCCGTGGAAGGGAACAAATATTGGCACCTGCTGAATTCCCTTGATGCCATTCTCCTGAAACAAGACCATCAGTGAATTTTCGTATACCTTTTCGAGAAAACCGAAAGGGATTTTTGCCTTGAATTACACGAATGGCGCGCATAAGGAGGTTTCTTTTGAGACTGCTTCACGAAAATTTTGGTAACTCACAATTTCTAAAATAAGATTTCTCTCCCATTCGTGCTATTCGTGTAATTCGTGGCAAAAACCTTTTACTGACTTATCGCGTTGAAGAGGAGCGGAAACGTGGCGAGCGACTGGCCGCGGTATTGCGGGCGGAAGCCGAAGAGGATTATTTTGCCTTTGCCCATTGTAACTTCGACGAGTGCGGCTTTGCCTGCGATCTTTTCGGCCCCGAGCGCCCACCCGGAAAGGAGGATTTGCTTCGGGTCTTTCGGGTAGGTCGCGATGATGCGAAAGTTTTTCGTCAGTGCGAGCGGGTCGGTTTGTATCTCGAATGCCGGAGAGTTTTCTCCAGGGCCTCCGAACCACGCGATCGATTCTTTCGGCATGCCTTTCGCGATCGGATGCGTTAGGTCGAGCTCGGTGCGCAGGATCGAGCCGGGGATGTAGAAATCTTTGCGCGAGAGGCCGCGGGTCACGTCCTTGACTGGCAGGCCGAACTGCTCAATCGCAAACTGCGTCGAGCGGTTCAAAAACACAAGCGTCCCGCCCGCCTCGACAAACTTCTTCAAATTCTCAACGCCCTCCGTCCCGATGCCGCCCGTAAACTCATCCGGCATCGTGCCTTTTGCATAGCCGTTGAGGATCTGCACCGCGGATTGGTCGGGGAAGACAATATACGCGTTCTGTTCCGGTCGCAAGTTCCTGATCTGCTCAGGGACGAGCGACGAATAAGAGAACCTCCCCGAGCCCGACATCCACTTGTAGTCTTCAAAAACCCATCGCGTCCATCCTTCATCCATCGACGGATTATGCGATTTGAAGATCGACACTTTGGCGTCAGTGGGCCGGGTCGGGGACGGCTGATTCGGGCTGAGAGAGTGCAAAAAGGGCACTACTTTTGGAAACGTAAATCTGGTATGGACTCGGGTCATCCTCACACCCATGAGAAGGTCAAGGGAATGCGCGGTAACGTCGTAGGGAGTAATGGGGGTGCCGCTCCCATCCTTAAGATCAGGATACTGCTGACGTTCCAACAGAGCCTTTGCGAAGTTTGCGTAGGGCTGATTCATCGGAATGGCGATCGTGCCGTTCTCAAACTTCCTGCCGTCGAACGCAAATTCGCCGGTTTGTTGGAAAGTAACACCACCTTTGTACAAAATTCCTTGCAACACTGACCAATTCAACGTGCCTGATTCATCTGCAATGATATATTGAAGTTCTCCATCCTTCCTCTGCCGCACCGCTTCCTTACCGATCTCATAAAACCGCGACAGCCATTTCTCGCGATTGTCCGCTGCGTGAAACAAAAGGGCGTTCGCGGCGAGGGTCATGGTGTCGGTTATGTTACGGAGTTTCCATTCGCCGCCCGGCCAGATTGGGCCGAAGTTAGCGGATTCTTTTTTCGGGTCGTATCCGTCGGCTGCGTCCGCCCGGAGGTTTTCGAATTTTATATTGACCGACGTCGCGAGTCGGGCCGAGGCGGTTTCGGAGAGGATTCGCACGCCACCGTGGTAGTGGGAATAGGCTCGGGCGGGCGTCCACGCGTCGTAGGTCGAATTGGTAGTAATGCCTTTCATGCCGATCAGTCGGAGCTTTTCGGCCATGTAGTTTCCGAGCTCGGTATAGCCCTCGACGATCTGTTTTGGCACGTTTGGCTCGACCGGAGCCATGTACGGCGGCAGGAAGAGTCGCGAGCCGTTCTCGCCCTGCTGGTGGATGTCGTGAATGATCTGTGGATGCCAAACGTTATGAATTTTATCCACCGTGAGCTGCGTTTCGACCTGCGTAAACGCATACCAGTCGCGATTGTTATCGTGACCGACGTACTTGTGATAAAGCTCGGGCGGCGTTGTGCCTTCATACGGCGTACCGAGCGTTTTGTCATACCAATTTTTGACGATGTCCACGCCGTCCGGGTTGAGGGACGGGACAAGCAGGATGATGGTGTTGTCCAATATCTTCTCTGTATCCGGATGATCGGCCATCGCCAGTTGATGGGCGATGATCATGCTCGTCAGCGTCGAGCCGACCTCTGTCGAGTGTATGCCGCAGGTTATTAGGACGACGGTTTTGCCTTGAGCGATGAACTTTTTCGCGGCTGCGTCGCGGGCAAGCAGGGATGCTTGCCCTCCAGTCAACTTGCGCGGATCTGCAAGTTTTGCGTTGATCTGCTTGTATTTTTCGAGGTTCCTGAGATTTTCGGGGCTGCTGATCGTGGCGTAGACGAACGGCGCGCCCATTGTCGATTTGCCGATCTCTTCCAACATTACACGGTCACTCGCGGCATCCAGCTTTTTGAAATAATCGACAATGCTTGCCCAGCTTGCCAGCTTGCGGTCGTCACCCGGCGTAAAGCCCAAGGTGTCTTTGGGAGCTGGAACATCTTGAGCTGCTATTGAGAGGGCAAAGAGAAGAAAAGTCCCGCAGAGCCGCGGAGACGCAGACAGGAAGCCAAAGTGTTTCATATACGAATAGTTTCCGATAGATTCATTTGCGAGGCAAGCGGTATTACTGGAGGGCAAGTATCCCTGCTTGCCCCGCCGGTACATTCGGTATGACGGGGCGGACCTTGGGATCATTCCGTCGCACGGCTGCAAGCGGCCGAGGCGGCCGATTGCAAGCAGAGATGCTTGCACTCCAGTCCATTGCCTTTTTAGCGATTCCGCTGTAAATTTCTTTCAGAACTTTCCCCGCAACTCGTCCAAGATCCAAGGAGACCTACAGGATGAAAAATCCGTTTCTCGAAAATTTTCGCCCATATATTCCGGCAAGCGTCACGAGCCTGCGCGAGCTCACTGTATTTCCGCTGTTTGTCGGCACATTGCTCGGAATTATTTTCGGCGCGTCATCGCTCTACCTGGTCTTAAAGACTGGTCTGACGGTTTCAGCTTCGATACCGGTGGCGGTGATCGCGATTACGCTGTTTCGCCTGATGTCGAAGATGGGGGCGCGTGATGCGACGATCCTCGAATCGAACGTGATGCAGACAGCCGGATCGGCCGGTGAATCGATCGCGTTCGGCGTCGGTGTGACGATGCCGGCGATATTGATTCTCGGATTCGACCTCGATATTTGGCGCGTGACTCTGGTGGCGATCCTTGGCGGACTGCTCGGCATTTTGATGATGATCCCCCTGCGCCGGGCGCTTATTCGCGATCAGCATGGATTTTTGAAATATCCGGAAGGGACGGCCTGCGCGCAGGTTTTGATCGCCGGTGCATCAAGGGAATCGCGCGACGCGGCACATCAAGCCGGCAGCGACACTTCGTCCGACTCCGAAGTTCTTCATCGCGGAAAGACCATTGCTACGGGTTTCGGCCTCGGCTTTCTCTATAAATCGGTGATGGACGTTTTCTCCGCGTGGCATCCCGAACCGGGCACAGATTTGCCCGACAACGTGCTCAAAGGCGGCTCGATCCATCTCGAAAACAATCCGGCGCTTCTCGGCGTCGGCTATATAATCGGCCCGTATATCTCGGCCATTATGCTCGGCGGCGGCGTGTTGTCGTATCTCATACTGATCCCGCTGATTAAATTTTTTGGCGAGGCGTTGACCAATCCGCTGGCACCCGCGGTCGGCAAAAACATCGCCGATATGTCGCCCGGAAATATTCGCAGCGAATATATTCTTTACATCGGCGCCGGCGCTGTAACCGCGGCGGGAATCATCTCGCTTTTTCGGAGCCTGCCGACGATCTGGAGCGGTTTGAAATCGGGCATCGCCGATTTTCGCGGTTCATCGTCGGCCACCGGCGTCGAGCGCACCGATCAGGACCTGTCGATGAAATATGTGATCATCGGCCTCATCGTTTTGCTTGCGGCAATTATGCTATCGCCGTCGCTCGGTTTGTTTTTATTTGACGATCCGGTCGTTTCCATTCTCGGCGCGATTCTCATCATCATTCTCGGATTTTTGTTTGTGACGGTTTCATCGAGGCTGACGGGCGAAGTCGGCTCGTCGTCAAACCCGATCTCTGGAATGACGGTGGCGACGCTTTTGTTTACTTGTCTCGTATTTCTCGCCCTTGGTTGGACGGCTGCCGATCCGTATTTCGTTACGGCGCTCTCGATCGGCGGCATCGTCTGCATCGCCGCATCCAATGGGGGAACGACTTCGCAGGATCTCAAAACAGGATTTCTCGTCGGCGGAACTCCGCGCCGACAGCAGATCGCGATTCTCATCGGTGCGCTCGCATCGGCCATCGTGCTCGGGCCGCTGCTGCTCTATCTCAATACCGGCGGCA
Source organism: Pyrinomonadaceae bacterium (assembly GCA_041751735.1). Taxonomy (GTDB): domain Bacteria; phylum Acidobacteriota; class Blastocatellia; order Pyrinomonadales; family Pyrinomonadaceae; genus OLB17. Next base: position 5,567 of record JBGSWW010000103.1, read on the forward strand.
CATATTATCAACGAGTTGATGCGACGACTTTCCCGGCCGGATTTACGGTCACCGAGGATAAGCTTTTTCGCGATGGTGGTCAGTTCAAGAGCGAGCAGGTTAAGACCGGCGAATTTATGACAGACACGACGCAGTATCGCGTCTGGCAAAACACGGATCCGAAGTCAGGCCAGATCGGCAAATATCTTGTCAACAATCTGGGCCAGCCCGCGTACCTCGTCGATCCCGCTATCAACGGCGTCGTCAAAGAAGACGCAAACGGCAACAAGCTGACACGTTACGACGCTCCGAAAGCTACCCTGATGAGCTACATCATCAAAGGCGTTCTCGGACAAGATTTGCCGTGGGGACTCGTGCTGATCGGCGCAATGATCGCGATCATGCTCGAGATAGTTGGCGTCCCGTCGCTCGCATTTGCCGTCGGACTTTACTTGCCGTTAGCCACGAGCATGCCGATCTTTATTGGCGGCATGGTGAGAAAACTGGTGGATATTTATCTTAAGCGAAAACTCGCCGCGCAAAACCTGACTGACGAGCAGATCGTTGCCGAGACCGATAAATCGCACGGCGTTCTGATGGCGTCAGGCTATATCGCAGGCGGCGCGATCGCCGGAATTCTGATCGCCATCTTTGCAGTTCAACCGGCGCTAAATGCTCTTCAGACGGCCACTGCAGATTGGGCAAAGGAATCGAATCCGTTCTTTATGCCCGAAACGGGCTGGTGGCTCGGAGCGGTGCCGTTCCTGATACTCGCGATAATCCTTTATCTGGTTGGCCGCGAGAAACTGATGAAGGGCGTCGGCAATGGAGCGGCTGAGCCAGTGGCCGCGACGGAAGTACGCGAAGGCGATCTGTAGAGTGATGTAAAATTTTGTTTTACTTTTCGCACGCGGCACGTATAATGCTCTTATACGTGCCGCTCTTTGTTAGGGCGTCCGCTCTTTCAAACTCAGTTCTTTTTTTCCCCTAAAATGAGAAGATCCGCTTCAGGTCGTTGTTTGTCCCACGCATATTGGCTCGCGGTTTTGCTCCTCACGATACAGGGACTGGGCTGCGGAAGGGCCCATAAGGCTGCCGACGTTACGACAGCTGTCGCGACGCCCGTCGGAAATAAGTCTATCTACGGCAATACTTCGATCCCCGTCGTTTCCGGCGGCCCGGCCGATACTGTTCGGGTTTTCTATAAGCACTTGCGCGAAAAGAAGTTTCGCGAAGCCGTCTATCTTACCAATCTGAGGCCGGCGGTCGAGGGGCTGACAGATGCTGAACTCCGGGAGTTTTCGCTTGATTTCGAGAAGATCGCGGGACGTGTCCCGGCCGATCTCGAGATCAACGGTGAGATAACCTCGGGCAGCCTTGCGACCGTAACCGCCAATTTGCCGGCTGACGACGAAGATAAGAACGAGATACAGACGATCCGGCTTCGGAACGAAAACGGTATCTGGATCATCCTCACGGTCGAACCAGTTGCCGAGGCCCGCATTAAGAAAGAGGGGAAAAACTACTTTTACAATCTGAAGATCGAAACTCACGAAGAAGAAGCCAGAAGCATGCTTGAGCGTATTTCCAAGGCCCAGCTTGCTTATTCGCTGCAAAATGGCGGCATATACGCGGATCTCAATACCTTGGTCGCCGGCGGTTTGCTGCCCGACGACGTCAAGACGAGTGACAGCACCGGCTACAACTATTCGGTGCATCTTTCGGCCCAAAATAAATGCTACTCGGCCGGTGCAACGCCGGCTGTTTATGGTAAGACGGGCCGGCTTTCCTTTCTGCTTCGGCAGGATGACAAGGGCGTATCCCGTGTTTCGTCCCGGGACGAGGGCGGGAAGCCATTGGATCGGTGATCACTCACCGAATTTTTTTTCCACAGGCATGCACATTTTCTATTTATTTTTTTCGAATTAGGTGTATAGTTTAAATCCCCGTTAAATGGGGAGTTAGCCGATTTCACCCGCTAGCGACAAAAAATCTTTACATTCAAGGGGGCTTTTTTGATGGGAACTTTTCCACAGGCTGCGATCTTCGCTTTTTATGTTTATATGTAGAATCGCAATTTTTTGAAGGTAAAATGAGATGATAAGAGAGCTGATCACTAAGATAAACCGTGCTATGTCCGAACGCATGGTGGCACCACGCAGGAAGCATTCGGCACCCGTAAGGCTCTGGTTCGACGCAGATATTCAAAGCGAACGCGCTCTGGAAGCAGCCCGGGCGGATTGCATAATCGGCGAGACGATCGACTTTAGCCGAAGCGGGATCAGCTTTCTTGTTCCGTCGATCCGGAGGAAGGAAAAGTATTTGGTTGGGCAGGAACGCAAAATCAATGTTGAGATCGACCTTCCGACTGGAAAGGTCTACATGCGAGTGCTAGGTAAACGTTATAAGAAGGTGGGCATACATATCTCGACGGAAAAGTTTTTGGTGGGAGCGGCAATTTCGAGTTTGGAAGGTGCCGATAAGGATACTTACGAAACGTTTGTGGTGAACGGCCATCGAGGTGCTAAAGGAACTGCGCACGGATTTGAACTCGGGATAGACTGATCGCGACACAATCTTAAAATAGTCCGGGAGCGTAGTGACCAAGTCCTACGCTTTTTTTGTAACCGCTTGTAGAATAGTGGTCATTATGTCTCAAGTCGGGATCGGTATTATCGGGACTGGGTTTGCGCGCCGCGTTCAGATCCCTGCCTTTCGAGAATGCGAGGGGGCGAGGATCGTTTCGATTGCCAGCGGTTGGGTAGAAAACGCGGCCGCCGCAGCCGCGGAGTTCGGTGTAGGACACTTCACGGGCGATTGGCGCGAGACTATATCGCATCCCGATGTCCACCTCGTCTGTATAACAACGCCGCCGAGACTTCATCGCGAGATGACGTTGTTTGCGATCGAACAAGGCAAGCACATACTTTGCGAAAAGCCAATGGCAATGAACCAGACCGAGGCAGAAGAAATGGCGAATGCGGCGGACGGTTTATCACTGCTCGCTATCATAGATCACGAACTTCGCTTCCAGCCGGGTCGGCAGATCGCATTCGATATGCTTCGCGAGGGTGCTATCGGTAAGATTCGTCATGCAAAGGCGATCTTCCGGGCTCCGCATCGCGGTGACCCAACTGTGCCGTGGAATTGGTGGTCTGACGCCGGCGAAGGCGGTGGTGCCCTTGGGGCGATTGCTTCGCATATAATCGACTCATTTCACTGGTTCCTCGGTACGGATGTCGCTTCCGTGTCCTGCCAACTTCAAACGCATATAAAGGAACGTCGAAACTTAAGCGGGGAAATGATGGCCGTAACCAGCGACGACGAATCGAATATGCTGCTTCGATTTCGTGATGGAGATCTTACGTCGGACGCAACTGGGTTGGTATCAGTTTCGATGTGCCAAAACCCTCGATACGAGAATTCGTTAGAGTTCTTTGGAACCGACGGCTCGATAAGAATCGATCAAAGCGGGATGATCGATGTCGCATCGCCGGGCGACGAGGATTGGAAACGTATCGACACGGATCCGGGCAAAACTGTGACTGGAGTGCCGGATACCGGTTTTGCACGCGGGTTTATGGAATTCGCTCCGCACATTATTTCCGCTTTGATAGCAGGCGAGACCTCGATTCCGCAAGCCGCGACATTTGAAGACGGAGTGAAAATTCAAAAAGTGTTGGATGGAGCCCGACAATCGGACGCCTCGGGCAAAGTGGCGATTCTTTGAGTTGCTGTAGTATTATCCAGAAATTTACGAATACAAAGAGTGATCTATGAAGAAACTCGTTTTAACCGGGTCGGTCCTTCTGCTATCAGTTCTGCTGTTTTTCGGCTGGGGCGTACTGGGCCGTGTAGGCGCCAGCATAATGGACCTCATCCACGATGACCCGGACTATCCGAGATGGATGCAGTCTTCAGTCAGCAAAGAGGAATTCATGCAGGCCCGCTCTGAGGGGATCGCGTTAAAACGTGGGATCAGGGATGGGCAGCGTTTCGATCCGATAAAACGCGTAGACGGGATAAAGGAACTCCAACTTCAGGAGCTTTCCCGATCTAAAATGCCCCCTTCGAATGCAAAGAACGCTCTTCTTTCGTCATGGATTCCGATCGGCCCGGCACCGATCCCAAACAGTCAGGTAAATGTCGGACCGTCGACACCGGCCAGCGGACGCGTGGTGGCGATTGCGGTTCATCCATCTAATCCGGACATTGCATACGTGGGAACAGCACAGGGCGGGTTATATCGGACGACCGATGGTGGCTCGTTTTGGACTCCCCTTCTGGATAACGCCCTAAGTCTGGCTGTGAACGCAATCGAATTTGTGCCCGGACAGCCTGAAACGATCTTCGTTGGAACGGGTGAAGCGGGTTTTTGTGCGGATTGCTTTTTCGGGGTGGGTATTTATCGCATCGATAATGCGAGCACGACGGCCGACCTGAGCGGGCCATTCGCCACTCCGCAGTTTGTTGGCAGGTCGATCAGCAAGATCGTAATACATCCCACCAACCCCAATATCATGTTTGTCACTTCGGCTTCCGGACAAGCCGGGATCGGCGGCGCTGTTTCGAATGTATTGGCTACACGCGGCATATTTAGATCGACCAACGCTCTCAGCCCGGTTCCTATATTTACTAAGCTGACCGTGTCGGGCGTTGCGGGGCAAGACCGTGCTTTCGTGGATCTCGTAGTAGACCCGGCGAATCCTGATCTCGTGCTTGCGACTGAGGTGGACACTTTCTCATTGGGCGAGGGCGGCGTGTATAGGTCGGTGGACGCTGTTTCGTCTGTAAATCCTACCTTTGTCCGCACGCTTACGACCCCGGGGATCGGATCGAATAATTCGAGGACCGAACTCGCACTACATCGAGCAGAAAATGGAACCGTCACCGTTTATGCCGCGTCGGCCCGCGACGGTGGAACTGTGCACCGTTCGACCGACGGCGGGGCAACGTGGGTACAGCGCATCGATAATAACTTTTGCAATCCGCAATGTTTTTACAACATTGCAGTCGCCGTCGATCCTAACAATGCCGATACTGTCTATTTGGGCGGATCGCCGGCGCTTGTGTTTGGGCGCTCGGGCAACGGCGGTACGACGTTTACGGGAAACGGAGCGAATTTTACATCGGGACTGCACGTCGATACTCACGTGATCGCCGTCGCGCCGTCCAACCCATCGATAGTTTATCTGGGAACAGACGGCGGCATTTATCGCACGAATGACGTCCAGGCAACGCCGATCGAATGGACGCCTCTCAACAACTCGACATTCAGCGCGACTCAATTTATGAGCATCGCCGTACATCCGACGGACCCGAATTTCACGATCGGAGGCACGCAGGACAATGGAACCAATTTATATCGCCCGGACGGCACGTGGTTCCGTGTCGATGGCGGTGACGGAGGTTACGCCGTAATTGATCAGAACGCTACAGACACTTCTAACGTCCGTGCGTATCATACTTATTTTAATAGAGTAGCGACCATGGGCTTTGCCCGGAGCCTGAACTCAGGTACCAACTGGATGCTGCTTGGCTGCGGTTTCGCTGGAGCAACGCCCAACGGCATCACCTGCCCGTCAACCGCCACGCTTTTTTACGCTCCTTTGGTCGGCGGGCCGGGTGATCCTAATACGCTCTACTTCGGCACCGACGTGCTGTATCGCTCGTCCGACGGGGGCAACTCAATGCTCAAGGCCAGCCAGGAACCCATCGAAACGGGCGTTCCTATCAGTGCGATAGGGATCGCTTCGCAAAATGACAATATACGGATCGTTGGGATGCGGAACGGAGGCCTGTTCGGAACTATGACGGGATCGTCGGTCCTCTCAAACCTGGATCCGCTCGGCCAGGTGCCCGCGGAGGCCTTCATTGCAAGGGCGGCTATTGACCCCGGCAACCCGGATCGGGCCTACGTCACGCTTTCAGCGTTCGGCGTTTCGTCGGTGTGGAAGACGGAGAATCTTTCCGGTCCGGTCATCGTGTGGTCACCGGCCGCTGCGGGCTTGCCGCAGGTTCCCGTGAGCGCGTTCGCGATCGATCCCCAAAAACCCGAAACTCTGTACGCCGGCACGGATATAGGAGTTTACATTTCCAGCAACCGAGGCGATACCTGGCTGCCTTTGGGCACAGGGCTGCCTCGTGTGGCCGTTTTTGACCTGGCGATCACAAACTCGGCACCTCGAAAACTGCGTATAGCAACCCATGGCCGCGGAATGTGGGATTATGCGTTGCCTTCGGTTTCACCATTTGCAACTTTGTCCGGACGCGTATTGACGTCCGGGATGTCTGGGTTAAGAAATGCCTCTGTTTCGCTCGTCGACGCGGCGAGTGTGCGACGTACAACTGCTACGAGTTCGCTCGGCTATTTTTCCTTTGAAGGAGTACCGACCGGGGCTTCCTATACACTCTCCGTCGCGTCCCGCCGCTATCGCTTTGACAGCAGGAGTGTTCGAGTCGAGTTCGACCTTTCTGAAGTTGATTTTACGGGGTTAGAGTAGAGGAGACCCCGCTCGGGATAGGGCTCATCAACTGGTATGGTCCATTACGATCCGCCAGCCTTCCTTAAGCTTTCGGAATGTCAGGGTGAATTTGCCTTTAGGATTGTCCTTCGCTCGTTTTAGATCCCAGCTCCCAAGGACGACGGCGGCATCTTTTGAAATGACGGTAAATTCAAGCCCGGAAAATGTCAGAGTGCCCATCTTCTCACGCGTATCGTAGCTCTGTTTGTATCGGTCAAGGGTTGGCTGCCAGCCTCGAGTTACATTGTCGCCTGAGATAAAGACGAGCTTGTCGGACCGCCAGTAACCTTTCATAAAGACCTCGATATCCCCGCGGTTCCAGGCTTCGGTCTGATCGGACATTACTTTTCGGATCTCAGACGAGATCTTTTCTTTTTGGCTGTCGGACTGGGCAACTACCGGCGCCGCGGCAAAAGCGAGAAGAAATATTATCGATATCAGTTTCATCCCTATCACACTTCCCAAACAAGATAAGGCTGGATGTTCACCGGCCTTACCTAACGAACTGCGATCTGGCTAGTTAGAGGACTTGGCTGTTGCTGCCGCGTCCGCTTTTTGCTTATCGGTCAGCGGTATCCCCATTTTCTCCAGAGTGAGGGCATTGAGTGTTCCGGTCACCTTTACACCATTCTCGACCTGAAATTTCTTCAGGCCCGCCCTGGTTTCGTCGTTAAGCTTGCCGGTCTCTTCGCCGCTGTACATCGACTTTCCCTTGAGCATTTTTTGAGCGGCTTTGATCTGGTCAACCGTCGCGCGAAATATGGGCGCCTTTGTCTTCGAGGTCGATTTCGACGTGCCCGTCGCTGCCTTATCGGTTTCCGTGGAACCGAATGAACTTTGCGAAACAGGGATAAGCTTTTGAGAATCCGTCAATTCTACTTCGAATTTTTCGAGCGTCGCCCGGTTTAATGTTCCGGTTTCCTTTAGCCCGTTGCCCTTCTGAAAGCTCTTGATCCCGGCACGCGTCTCATCGTTATATTTTCCGGTGGCTTCGCCGGCATAGAGCTTTTTATCCTTGAGCTTGATCTGGACCTGAATTATCTGGTCTTTTGATGGCCTGAAGACCGGCGGCTTCTTCTTGGTTGTAGTAGTGGTCGCGGCCGTCGTTGTGCTGTTTGACGTGGTAGATCCCTGGGCGAAAGCCGTCATCGCGAAAAGTAGGGAAACCGAAATAAACAGGAATGTCCTTTTAAGCATTTGTAAATCTCCAATGTCGTATTTGAATTGAATCAGCCTGAGAATGAGCTCGAAAATCGCGATGTTCGATCCAAGCTTGCTTGTATTCTTTAATTAACTGAAAGTATTATCCTGAATCCTGGTCGGATGTCAAGAATTTCATGTGTATGTCGATAGAATGCAGCATTGAGGCTAACATCAGAGCTTGGCGATAGATGATGATCAACGGGCAATGCTTACCAGGCAGCTTCAGGAGAAGAACCTCGCCCGACCATAGCGCTTGAAAAATATCGACGAAGAAAATAAACAATGAGAGCAGCCGTCTATGATCAATTTCAGGGTCCTATAGACATCCGGGATGTAGCGGACCCGTCGCCGTCGCCGTCCGGTGTGGTACTTGCCGTGAAAGCGTGCGGCATTTGCCGCAGCGATTGGCACGGTTGGATGGGGAACGATCCCGATATCAAACTGCCCCAAGTACCGGGGCACGAGCTGAGCGGTGAGATCGTCTCGGTCGGGCGCGAGGTTCGTTTATGGACTGGCCGCGAGCGAGTGACCCTTCCTTTCGTTTGCGGCTGCGGGACGTGCGAGCCCTGCATGGCGGGCGATCAGCAGGTTTGCGATCGCCAGTTTCAACCGGGGTTTACAGCATGGGGCGGCTTTGCCGAATACGTCGCGATCGAGCACGCCGAAACCAATCTCGTGCGTTTGCCCGACGAGATCGACTTCGTGACCGCCTCATCTCTCGGGTGTCGGTTCGCGACGTCTTACCGTGCAGTGGTTGATCAGGGGAAAGTCAGCCCCGGTCAGTGGGTAGCAGTTCATGGCTGCGGCGGCGTGGGTCTGTCTGCCATAATGATCGCCGCTGCCTTCGGGGCACGAGTTATTGCTATCGACGTTTCGGGTGACAAGCTTGAGTTCGCGAAGTCGGTCGGAGCTCAAACCGTGATCGACTCAAGATCCACCGATCCGGTCGAAGCTATTCTCGACACTACCGGCGGCGGCTCTCATATCTCGATCGACGCTCTCGGACATCCGGAGATCCTCATGAACTCGATATCCTCGTTACGAAAACGCGGCAAGCATATCCAGATCGGCATAATGGAAGCAGGTCAGCATCAAGTCCCGGTCCCGATCGACAAAGTCATCGCCCGGGAGCTTGAGATCATCGGCAGCCATGGAATGCAGGCCCATCGATATCCGGAAATGCTTGAGATGATCCGAAAGGGAACTTTACAGCCCCAAAGACTAGTGGAAAAGACCATCGGTCTTGATGCCTCGATCGACGAATTGACCGGCATGGATGCGTTTCGCGGGACCGGGATCTCGGTCATCAATGAATTTTGAGAACTCGGGAGCAATTATTTCTTTGTTTTATCAACGAAAACAACCTTGTCCCGATAAACCGCCTGATAGATCAGTCGGGCGCGTGCAGGTTCCTTTTCTTTTATGGCGCGGTACTGTGATAAGGCTCCTGCCTTGTTTCCACTAAGAGCCTGAGACATACCTAGGTTGAACCTGTATAAAATTGAGGCAGGGTCGATCTCAACCGCCTTTTTAAACTCCGCCGCGGCTTCCCGATATTTCTTTTTTGTGAAAAGGGCGAATCCAATAGAATTCTGGGCCTTGGAATAAATAGGAAAACGCGCAACCAGGTTGCGAAGCACCTTCAGGGCTCGATCAATGTGTCCGGAAAGTATCAATGCCGCACCGAGTTCTGCTGCAGCCTCCGGCTCATCAGGTAATATTTTCGTTAAGGTTTCATAGCACTGTGCGGCGTCGTCAAACATTTTCAGCTGGAACTGTATTCCGCAAAGCTGCCTTACCGTTCGCTGACCTGTGGGATCGAGCTGTACAGCCAACTCAGCGTGTTTTAGCGACTCGTTGAGTTGTCCGGAACCCTCGAGGATCACACTGAAATTCACATGGATCCCCGCCACATCCGGGGCGACAACGACCGCTTGTCTCAATAGTCGAACTGCATCGACAAGCCTGCCTTCGGCCGCATAATCCACACCCATATTATTAAGAAGCAGCGGGTCTCTGATTTTAACAATGTCGTTGACCTTCAGATTCTTACTAATGCCCGCAGACGATTTGGCCGCATTAGTTATGGGGACTTTTTTAAGCAAATTGTTGCTGGTTGCGGACTGGTCCGGGGGCGGCTTCTGCGCCAAGATCAGAATGGGGAACGAGAGAACGAAGATTAAAGCGAAGAAAATCGAGTCGGAACGATACACGGCACCTCCCTTTTTCGTCCACCGATCGATTTTTTGCGGGCTAAACCGGCAAACATCAAACTCTTTGCCCGCCAATAGATACTCTAAGACTGCGATCGCTTCCGGTCGGTATTGTGAGATACCAACTCAGCCCTCACGTTTGCTGAATGAATACTCATTCAGTTATAATTCCCACGTCTTTCTTGACCAACTTTATTGATTGATCTGCCAATTATGAATATTGCTAAAGCCGCTGTCCTTGGTGCCGGAACAATGGGCGCAGGTATTGCCGCACATTTATCAAACGCCGGCATTCCGACGATTCTGTTAGATATAGCGCCAGCTGAATTGACCACCGACGAAGAGAAAAAAGGACTTGCACTTGATTCCCCGGCCGTAAGGAACCGGATCGTCAATTCTCTTTTCGAAGTTGCTAAAAAGTTGAGGCCGGCACCCTTTATGCTGGGCGATAACGCAAAGCTGATTACCACCGGGAACTTCACCGACGACATGGTCAAGCTCAAAGATTGCGATCTCGTCATCGAGGCGGTTGTCGAAAATCTCGATATCAAGCACAAGATCTTTGCCGAAGTAGAAAAGAACCGCAAGCCCGGCGCCGTCATCGCATCGAACACAAGCGGCATCCCGATAGATTCGATCGCTGAGCCGTTTTCAGACGACTTCAAAGAGCATTTTCTCGGGATCCACTTCTTCAACCCGCCGCGGTACATGAAGCTTGTCGAAATAATTCCGGGCACAAAGACAAGCGGCGAAGTGGCGTGTGGGATATCCGGTTTCCTCGATCAACGACTTGGTAAAGGCGTCGTGCCCGCAAAGGACCGGCCGAACTTTATCGCAAACCGGATCGGCACGTTCGCCATGATGGCAACCGTGCACGAGATGCTCGAGATGGGCTTTACCCCCACTGAGATCGACCAAATTACGGGCAAAGCGATCGGACATGCTTCGTCGGCTACGTTTCGAACCTCCGACCTCGTCGGCCTCGACGTACTCGCCCACGTAAATAAAAATCTTTATCCCGCCGTTCCCGATGACGAAGACCGTGACGTTTTCAAGGTCCCGAACGTTATCGAGATAATGCTGGAAAAGGAGATCCTTGGAGATAAAACCAAGGGAGGTTTTTTCAAGAAATCCAAGGATGCCGAAGGGAACCGGCAGATCCTCGAACTCGACCTCGAAACGTTCGAGTACAAGCCGCAGCAAAAGTCTAAATTTCCCTCGCTCGATGCCGCGAAGCAGATCGACGACAAGGAGAACCGTATTAAGCAGCTCGTCTGGGGCGAGGACCGCGTCGGCCAGTTCCTTTGGAATACGATGTCTCGCACCTTCCGCTATGCCGCGAATCGTATCCCGGAGATCGCTGACACTATTGTCGAGATCGACAACGCTATTAAGTGGGGCTTCGGCTGGGAGATCGGCGTTTTCGAGACCTGGGATGCCGTTGGCCCTACCGAGTCAGTCGAACGGATGAAGAGCGAGGGCCAGCCGGTCCCCGTGAGCATTGAGAAAATGCTGGCATCCGGTGCGACGAGCTTTTATAGGAACGAGGGCGGCAGTCGCTCCTTCTACGATCTCGTCGCCGGCGAATATAAGCCGATGCCCGACCGCCCCGGAGTCCTTATCCTCAAGTCCGTAAAAGAACGGACCGGCGTGATCAAATCGAATCCCGGTGCATCGCTCATCGATATCGGCGACGGCGTTGCCTGCCTCGAATTTCACTCGAAGATGAATTCGATCGGCGGCGATACCGTTCCGATGATGAACTTCGCGCTTGACGAGGTAGAACGCAATTTCAAGGGACTCGTGGTCGGCAACCAGGGCGGGAACTTCTCAGCCGGGGCTAATATTATGATGCTCCTGCTCGCGGCCCAGGAAGAGGAGTGGGATGACATCAACATGATGGTCGCCGCGCTTCAAAAAGCCGTAATGCGGCTCAGGTATTCGCCAAAGCCGGTCGTTACGGCACCGTACGGACTTACGCTTGGCGGCGGCTGCGAGATCGCGATCCACGGAGATAAGGTGCGGGCTGCCGGCGAGACTTATATCGGCCTCGTCGAGGTCGGTGTGGGCGTAATTCCGGCCGGCGGCGGTACAAAGGAGATGACGATGCGTGCAATGGACGCCGCTGCGAAAGCTCCCGACGCCGACCCGCTGGCGTTTCTAAAGAAAACCTTTGAGACCATCGGCATGGGCAAGGTTGCGACCTCGGCTCAGGAAGGCCGTTCGTTCGGATTTCTTCGTGACAGCGACGCCATTTCGATGAACGGAGATCGGTTGATCCAGGATGCTAAGCAGGAAGTCCTGAATCTTGACGCGGCCGGCTACGTGCTACCTGTCGAGCGGACCGATATCACCGTGCTCGGTGAATCTCTGGAAGCGGCCCTAAAGTTGGCCCTGCATATGATGAAACAGGGCGGTTTTATCTCCGATCATGATCAGAAGATCGGCCAAAAGCTCGCACACGTAATGGCAGGTGGAACTATCAATCACAAAACGCAGGTGTCCGAACGCTACCTGCTCGACCTCGAGCGCGAGGCGTTTGTATCGCTTTGCGGCGAGCGTAAAACGCAGGAGCGCATTGCGGCAATGCTTAAAACAGGCAAACCGCTTAGAAATTAAGGGAGCGCCGGCATCCTGCCGGCTCTTAATCCCGCAGAAAATCTGCGGGGGATCAGAAAATGGACGATCGGATCAACAGCATTACTTCGCAAATGTCAGAAGCCGCAGCCAGTGCAGCGGCAGATTTTGGCCACCTGTCCGCTGAGCAGTTTAACTGGAAGCCCGGGGAGAAAAGCTGGAGTGTCGGCCAGTGCATCGATCACATAATTAAGACAAATCACCAGTTCTATCCAGAATTTGACAAGCTCGCTGCGGGCAGCCGTCAGAACTCATTCTGGGAAAACTGGTCGCCCTTCTCAGGATGGGGCGGGCGGTTTTTGATCAAGGCCGTTTCAGAAGATTCTAAAAAGGCAAAGGCTCCTTCGAACGATATAGTGCCGCCAAGTGATATCGAGCCCGACATAATCGCCAGGTTTTCTGCCCATATTGCCGAAGTAAATAAGAAGGTCGAGGCCTGTGCGGCTGCCGATCGCCAAAAGACAGTGGTGACGTCGCCTTTCCTTGCGATATTTACGTATAGGCTCGACGACGCGTTTACCGTACTCGTTGAACACACTAAACGGCATATCAGACAAGCGAGGCGAGTTATGGAGGCTCCTGGGTTCCCGAAATAGTCATGAAGTCCGTCCGTTCTGATGGCTAAAGCGGACTCAAAAAACCCGGGGAATCAAAGCTGAGTTCGATATGTCCGAAAGTTTTAAGAGCCGCCGCTTTCGCTGGGGATTCAACCTTTTCCCCGCTTATCGCGGTACCGGCGGGCGGGTGACATATATAGCCGATGATTTTCGGGAGGTTCGCGTTAAGGTTCCGCTCTCATGGCGGACACGAAATTACGTCGGCACGATATACGGCGGCAGCATTTACGGGGCAGTCGACCCGATCTATATGCTGATGTTGATGAAAATATTAGGCCCTGACTATCTGGTGTGGGACAAGGCCGCAAAGATCAGGTTCAAACGGCCGGGCCGCGATACGCTATTTGTTGACTTCGTACTAACGCAGGGGGAGATCCAGGAGATCAAACACGCGGCCGAAACTGAACGCTCGATCGATCGTGTTTATAACCTTGAACTGAAAGATAAAGAAGGTGTTATTCACGCAGTGGTGGAAAAAACCATCTATATCTCTAAAAAAGGTCAGAACCAGGAACGGTAGAAAGGGAAGTGTCAAAATGGACCGCTGCGGCTGGGCAAAAAACGAGCTGGCGATCAAATACCACAATACCGAGTGGGGCGTGCCGCTGCATGATGATACGAAGCTGTTTGAATTTATCGTTTTAGAGGGGGCGCAGGCAGGGCTGAGTTGGGACACGATCCTGCGAAAGCGCGATGCGTATCGGGAGGCCTTCGACGGATTCGATCCCGCAAAGGTCGCCCGATACGACGATAAAAAGCAGGCCGAGCTTTTGGATAATGCCGGAATTGTTCGCAACCGGCTAAAGATCGCATCGGCGATAAAGAACGCGAATGCGTTTCTCAATGTGCAGAATGAGTTCGGCTCGTTCGATTCCTACATTTGGCGATTCGTTAACGGTAAGCCCATCGTCAACAACTGGGAGGCCCTCGCTGAGGTGCCGGCCCGCACCGAAGTTTCAGACGCGATCAGCAAGGACCTGAAACATCGGGGCTTCAATTTTGTGGGCTCGACGATCATATATGCACATATGCAGGCGACTGGCATGGTAAATGATCATCTGATCAAGTGTTTTCGGAGGCAGGAAATAGAAAATGCTTGACGCATATGCAACAGTGTGTTAACTATGAAACGACGTGCGCCACACACGTGAAACACGTTACGCATTTTTTGAAAAATGGGACAAACAAGGATAAATGATGAAAATAAACGGAGTTATCTGTCCCATTTACTGTCCCACGCGGGACAGGTAGCAGGTGTGAAGGCTGGAATCTCCGCCGCTAAGCCATAGAGGTTCATGGAATATCCGATAACACCGGCGGTAAGATTTTTGCGGGAAAGAAAGGTCGATTTTGTACCGCACCTTTACGATTACATCGAAAAAGGCGGTGCTAAGGAATCTGCCAAGCAACTCGGGGTCGACCTTCATTCGGTAGTTAAAACGCTGGTCTTTGAAACGAACGAGAGAAAGCCGCTTATCGTACTTATGCACGGTGACCTCGAGGTTTCGGCGAAGAATCTGGCCCGGCACATGGGAGCTAAGGCGGTAGAGCCGGTAACGCCGGAAAAAGCGTCGAAATTGACCGGATATCTCGTCGGCGGCACATCGCCGTTCGGTTTAAGAACGCGGATGCCGGTTTATGTTGAAGCGACTATTTTTGATCTGGAGAAGATCTTCATAAATGGTGGCAAGCGGGGTTTTTTGGTGGAGATCGAACCGTCGGATTTGCGGGAAATCGTGAAGGTCGAAAAAGTCGAAGTGGGGATAGAGAACTAGAAAGTTAGCCACGAATAATTCGTGCATTCGTGGCAAAGATTTGAATGCTGATAGACGAATTTTTATCCGAATACGATTTCGAGGAAAAGCACTCAATTGCCATCCGAGCGGATGCCGCAACTGTGTACGAAGCGGCTCAAGACGCGAATTTCGGCGAATCCAGTATAGTGCGGATGCTCCTAACGCTACGCGGTATGTCGGCAGATGCTTTGACGCTTCGAAATTTGAGCTACTCCAAGTTTCGAATTCTCGGCGAGCGGCCGGCAAAGGAGTTACTAATAGGTTTGGCAGGTAAATTCTGGACCCCGTGGGGCGATCTGCAGGACGTGAATGCGGAGAATTTCAAGGCGTTTGATAAAAGCGGCTATGCCAAGGCCGTCTGGAATTTTTCGCTTGATGCCGATGACCCGGAGCGTGGAGCTACGCGCCTCACAACCCAAACTCGTATAAAGTGCCTCGACGAAGGCAGCCGCCGCTGCTTTGGATTTTACTGGACATTCATCCAGCCATTCAGCGGTTTGATTAGGAAGGAGATGCTGAAGACGATCAAAATAAAAGCCGAGGCGGCGAATGGATAAGGCTGAAGCCAAATTGATTGCGGAAAAGGGTCTCGAGTTCTATCGAGCGATGTCTTACGAGGAAATTTACTCGCGCATTGGTAAACAAGAGAGCTTTGAGCGCACGAGTGAGAATAACGAAGACTATCAGATCGAGTTTGATTTTTTCGTTGATGATCAAGACTCAGGGAACATTCGTGTTGCGGGTATTGTCAGCTTTAGCTGGTGGACGGATTTCTTTCCTATTTCGAATGATTTCATTATGGCACCGGACGGAAAATTTATTGGTGAGTAGGTGAGTATTATGAAAGAAGCAGTAATAGTTTCGGCCGTGCGTACGGCTGTGGGTAAGGCTCCTAAGGGGACTTTGAGGAATACGCGTTCGGACGAATTGGGAGCAGCGGCGATCAAGGAGGCTGTGGCTCGTTCGGGCGTTGACGCGTCACTCATTGATGACGTGATCATGGGCTGTGCTTTTCCTGAGGCCGAGCAAGGGATGAATGTCGCTCGGACGGCGTCGATCCTCGCCGGGCTGCCGGTCGAAACGTCAGCGATGACCGTCAATCGTTACTGCTCGTCGGGTTTGCAGACGATCGCTTTGGCCGCGGAACGCGTCATGGCTGGGGGAGCTGACGCAATCGTCGCGGGCGGTTTGGAATCGATGACCGTTATTCCGATGGGCGGCAACACTTTTCGCCCGAATCCGCGGCTCGCGGACACGTATCCTGATTACTATCTGAACATGGGCCTGACGGCCGAAAATCTTGCACGCAAATACGAGATCACCCGCGAGCAGGCAGACGAATTTTCATACAATTCGCACATGAAAGCCCTCGCCGCGATCAAGGAAGGCAAATTTTCGGACGAGATAGTGCCGATGAATGTCTTTGTCGATGAGATCGACGAAAAAGGCCATGTTCGACGCAAAGAGATCGTGTTCGCCCAGGACGAAGGCCCGCGCGCCGACACTTCGCTCGAAGGTTTGGCGAAGCTCAGGGCTGTATTTCACGCCAACGGAACCGTTACCGCAGGCAATGCATCGCAAATGTCCGACGGAGCCGCAGCCGCCGTCGTTATGTCGGCTGACAAAGCCGCTGAACTTGGCATTAAGCCTCTGGCAAGATTTGTTTCATTCGCCACCGCCGGATGTTTGCCTGAGGAAATGGGCATCGGCCCGGTCTATGCCATTCCGAAAGCACTAAAGCTCGCCGGGCTGACGCTCGATCAGATAGACGTGATCGAACTCAATGAAGCCTTCGCCGCACAGGGTTTATCCGTGATGAAGCTCCTTGAAATGGACCCGTCAAAGGTAAACGTCAACGGCGGCGCCGTAGCCCTCGGCCATCCGCTAGGCTGCACCGGAGCGAAATTGACCGCCACCGTTTTGCAGGAACTGAAACGCAGAAACGCACGCTACGGAATGGTAACAATGTGCGTCGGCGGGGGCATGGGTGCGGCTGGGATATTCGAAAGGCTTGATTAACGAACAATAGTTGACCAAATGAAACTAGCCTTGATGATAATCGATATGCAGAGAGAGTTTCACCAGGGTGAAACCGCATCGCATATGGACGGTGCGGCCGAGTACATCAATTATGTTCTGCCCCGATTCGAAGAGAAGAGCTTGCCAGTGATCTACGTTCAGGACGTGGATGAAGGCGACGGTGTGGTCCCGGGAACGGAAGGCTTCGAGTTCATCGATTCGCTGGAGCCAAAGGCCGGAGCGATTCGAATACACAAACACTACGGCAACAGCTTCAACAAGACCGAGGTCGATTCGATCCTCAAAGAGCACGGTGTCGACACGGTCGTTATGACGGGCTTCTGCGCCGAGCACTGTGTTTTGTCGACCTATCGCGGAGCCAAGGACCTTGATTATTTTCCCGTGATCCTCAAGAACGGGATCGCGAGCACCAAGGAGTCAAGCAAGGAATTTGTCGAAAATATCAGTGAAACGATCACTGCCGGAATGCTTGAAAAGCTATTAGCCGAGATATAAGAGATCTTGAAAGAAGTTAAAGGAGAAACACAATGGATACACAATTACAGAAAGAGTATATGAAGGGCGGCGAGTTTTTGATAAAAGACCAGTTGGCGAGCGAGGTGTTTACTCCCGAGGACTTTTCGGACGAGCACAGGATGATCGGCGAGACCTGCCGGGATTATATCGACAACGAAGTCGTACCTAATCATCCGGAGCTCGAAAAACATAACTGGGATATTGCCCGCGATCTGCTAAAAAAGGCCGGCGAACTCGACCTTCTTGGAGCCAATATCCCCGAGGAATATGGCGGGATGGAGCTTGACCAGACAACGGGGGCGATCATTGCCGAAATGGTGGGCCGAGGGAGCGGATTTGGCTCTACCTACGGTGCTCAGACGTCGATCGGCTTGCTTCCGATCCTGTACTGGGGCTCGGAGGAGCTGAAGAAAGAGTGGATCCCGAAGATCATTTCGGGCGAGGCTGTGTCAGCATATTGCCTTACCGAATCAAGCTCGGGTTCAGACGCCCTGGGTGCGAAATGTGTGGCTAAATTAACCGAGGATGGCCAGCATTACGTGCTCAACGGTGAGAAGATGTGGATCACGAATGGCGGGTTCGCGGATGTCTACCTTGTTTTTGCTAAAGTTGACGGTGAGAAAGATAAATTCTCGTGCTTTTTGGTGCCGCGTTCGGAAAACTGCCGCCCCGGTGCCGAGGAACACAAGCTTGGGATCAAATCATCATCGACTACGGCGGTGATTCTGTCCGACGCAAAGATCCCGGTCGACAACCTCATCGGCAACGTGGGTGACGGCGCAAAGATCGCTTTCAATGTACTTAACGTTGGCAGGTTCAAGCTCGGAGCGTCGGTAACAGGTGGAGCAAAGCTCGCTATTCACGAAGCGGTCCGTTATGCCAATGAAAGGCATCAGTTTAATAAGCCTATCTCTTCATTCGGCGCGATCAAACACAAATTGGCAGAGATGGCGATCCGGACCTGGGTTTCCGAGGCAATCACCTATCGGACAGTCGGAATGATCGATGCTCTTATCGGTGACGGTGCCGATAATGCTAAAAAGCTCCAGTCGATTGAGGAATACGCCGTTGAGTCTTCGATAAACAAGGTCGCCTGCTCGGAATCGCTGGATTATGTTGTCGATGAAATGGTCCAGATCTATGGCGGGTACGGATATTCAGCCGATTATCCAGCGGAAAAGGCATATCGCGATTCCCGTATCAATCGCATTTTCGAGGGAACGAATGAGATCAACAGGATGCTCATCCCGGGCCAGCTCATGAAGCGCGCAATGAAAGGCAAGCTCGGCCTTTTGCAGGCGGCCAAAGCGCTTCAGGACGAGATTCTCAATCCGCAGATGTCATTCGACGAGGACACTAGTCTGCTGGCCGCCGAAACCAAGCTTGCGAAAAACGCGAAAAAGGTCGCTTTGATGGTGCTCGGAACTGCCGCTCAAAAATACATGATGGCCCTCGCCGAACAGCAGGAGGTGCTAATTAATTGTGCGGATATCATCATGGACGCGTATCAGATGGAAACCGCCATTTTGCGAGCTAAAAAGCATGCAGGTGCGAACGGCGAAGAGGCGGCGGGACGCTATATCGATATGGCCTCGGTGTATTGCAACGATGCCATTCAACGTATCGATGCTAAGGCCAAAAACACGCTCGCCGCCATCGCCGAAGGGGACGAAGGCCGAACGTTACTTGTGGCGTTAAAACGGTTCACAAAGAATAATTCGCCTGTTAACACGATCGCGGCTCGTCAGCGGATCGCTGAGGTCATGATAAATGCGAATACCTATACGTATTAGGCCGTTAATTAAAAAAAGATCCGCGAGAGACCAAAAGCCTTCGCGGATCGTCCTAACGCCTTAAGAGCGTTCCCCCTTGAAATCGAACCCTTAGTAGTTGTAAGGATACTGATCACGGTAATAGTCGTTGCTATTCGGATTTCGCGGCTTCTGTTTGGCGGTCACGATCGCGCCGCCGGCCAGTCCGGCTGCTCCGCCGATCAAGGCACCTTTCTTGCCGCCGATCAAGGCTCCGATGATGGCTCCGACGCCTGTACCTACTGTCAGGTTTACCGCCTTGCGATGCTTGTCGTACGTGCTGGGCTGTTCGTAACCATAGCCGTAATACTGCTGGTTATTCTGATAGACCTGCTGGTTATTCCTATAGGTCCGCTGATTGTTCCTGTTCTCGCGTGAATAACGGTCCTGGTTATAGCTGGTCCGCCTCTGTGCCGAGGCACTGCCTGCAAGCATTGGAAGCGATATTGCTAACATCGCGATCGTTAAGAATGTGGTAATAAATTTTTTCATTGCTTGTCTCCCGTCTTCTGATCTCCAGAGGCTAACCTCGTCGATGTGTATAAGGGCAAGCGGCGTGCCAGAGTAGCTAATTATAAAGGTATATGGGGTTTAGATCGCCTCGGCGCTATTTCTTATTATCGTTAGTATACGGATTTGGAGATTGGCTAACGCAATTGACGCGAAGCTCACTCGTGTAAAAAAGACCCGGTGTTCCCACCAGGTCTTGTCTTTTTTTCGTATTCGCCGAGATTCATCGGTAATACCGTCGAGTAGTTGTATAACGTCGGACGTAATTCTTCGGACGCTGCTTGTGTGTAAAGAGGGCTCCACCGCCGGCCCCCGCTAATCCGCCAATTACAACACCTTTCTTACCGCCCAGTAGGCCACCAACGAGCATTCCTAAACCCGTGCCGATACCGATATTGAACGCTTTGCGATGCCTGCGATACACATTCGGCTTCTTGTACCGAACACTTGATCCCGACCGAACTGTGGAGTAAGTACGGGTCCTTGAGTTGTAATACCGAGTTTGTGCTTCAGTCGACGTAGCACTCGCCAATGGGATCATGACCCCGACAACAGTAGCCATCAATAAAGTCGTAAAGTATTTCTTCAACATAACTATTCCCCCTGAACATTGAGTTCGTAATATCCTGTTCATTAAACTGACTGGCAACCACCGTGCCAATTAGCGGAGCCCTGCCTTTTTGGGGTTTTCGGGGTCAAGATTCTTGTGCCGATCTCAATGACACACGATTTCGGCCCATCAAGTGACCTTATAGTGTGGCATGAGCTCCCCCGACGGCTTCTCAGATTCGGAGGAAATTGGATATGATAAACACGGCATTTAAACCATTCACAGCTTCATCTATCGAAACTGCCCTATTTTAATGTTAAAAGGCCCACTTCCCGAGCTAGCTTTATTTTACGATCTCGAATGGGTACCCGACGCCGCAGGCTCCAAGGTTTTATTTGACCTTAAAGAGGATGTAACTGAGCTTGACGCGATGCGTCGGCTTTGGGAGCATTCTCCGGCGTTCAGCGAGCAAAATCCGCGCCCTTTTTTGAAGTACATGTTTTCGCGGGTTGTGTCGATCGCATTCCTTTCCCGCAAATTGATCTACCGTGACGGCGAACCCGTGATCGAGTTTTCCCTTAACTCGCTCCCAAAACTGCCCCTCGAAGCAGATGATGTAGATGAGGCCGCCATAATCGACCGTTTTCTGTATATCGTGGGCGACCGGTGCCCTCAATTGGTTGGATTTAATTCGTCCGAATCTGATATGCAGGTTCTCATTCAGCGGGCTATGATCAACGAGGTTCGTTCGCCGGCATTTTGTAAACGGCCGAATAAGCCGTGGGATGGGCCTGATTATTTCGACGCTCGCAACAGCGAAGCTCACCTTGACCTTCTGCTTCGCTTCTCGCAGCGGGGCGGTATGGCACCGAAACTCGACGAATTTGCCAAACTCTGCGGATTCCCGGGAAAGATTGATGTCAAAGGCGATCAGGTCACGGACTTGTGGCTCGACAGGGAGGTTACAAGGATCGTTGAGTATAATCAGGTAGACACGTTGAACACGTACTTGCTTTGGCTTCGAATGGTCTACTTTGTCGGTCAAATCCAAGAAGAAGATTATTTCAACGAGCAGGAACAATTCCGCGATTTTCTTCAGAATGAAGGCGCAAAACCCGAAAAAGCTTTTTTAGCAGAGTTTCTCGAGAAATGGCCTGCCTAATGGCTCCCATGAAAAGCGACCGTCACATGGAACTTAACCGGATCCATCACGAAAATTGTATTGAAACTATGAACCGGCTGCCGGACGGAGTTTTTGATATGACGATCACAAGCCCGCCGTACGATGACCTGAGAGAATATAATGGGTATGACTTTCCATTAGCTGATATCGCGGCCGGGCTCTTTCGGACAACCAAGCCGGGCGGAGTTGTGATATGGGTAGTCGGCGATCGAACCGTAAACGGCGATGAAACGCTTACCAGCTTCGAACACGCATTTGCGTTTCGAAGTGCCGGCTTTCGTGTCCACGATACTATGATCTACGCTAAGAACAATCCGATACCCAGCGATTGCGGCAAAAGGTACCGTCAAGCGTTCGAATATATGTTTTGTTTTAGTAAGGACCAGCCAAAGACCTTTAATCCCATAACGCAGCCCATAAAGCAGGAAAAAGCATTTAAGTCCTTTCGTATTACCAAGGTAGGCCGAAACGATCTTGCCCACGATCATGTCGCTCCGAAAGAACGTAAAGTAAATAATATTTTCTATTATAATGTGGGCACGTCATCCTCAAAAGACAAGATCGCGTTCGAACATCCGGCTATATTTCCGGAGCAGTTAGCGGCGGACCAGATCTCGACATGGACGAACGCCGGCGAACTGGTATACGACTGTTTTATGGGCAGCGGAACCACAGCTAAGGCCGCTCACTTGTTGGGCCGGAAGTGGCTGGGTTCGGAAATATCATCTGAATATGTCAGGATCGCTTCCGAGCGGCTGGCTCTGTATTCGGAGCCTATCACGTCTGAATCATCAAAATAACAACTTATGGGTGCTAAAGCGCGTCTATAATAAGGACATGACAACCTGCCTCTACCGGTGAAAGTATGAAAAAATACCTCTTCTTATTAACGTTGACATTTATCGTTTCAACGTCGGTTCTTGCCCAGCCCAGACCTGCTGAAAAATCGGCCGATCCAAATGCTCCGGTTTCATACGTAGCGAAATACGAAGGTGGAATATTCGGAGCCAGCGGCCGGGAAAAAGGCACCTTAAAGCTCGACGATACCACCATGCGAGTGACCTTTTATCGCAAGGATGGAAAGGAAATGTTCTCGATCCCTTACGAGGCGTTGGTTGTGGTTTATCCAGATTCAAAAGTATCGATGTCCCAGACCGGAAATGTTGCAAGCCGTATACCTGTTCCGGGCGCGGCACTATTCGGCCTGCTTTCTACAAGCTCGAAATTCTTAATTCTCAATTTTGACGATCCCGACATAAATGCCCAGGGTGTGGCAAACTTCAAGTTTGATGACAAAAAACAGCTTCTGGCTTTTATACACTCATTGGGTGCGAGAGCCAAAATGACGCAGCGAGGGGATGCGTACTACCGCGCGAAAAAAGCTACTTTCTAATTCAAATCGCCAAATCGATATTGAAGGATCGCCGACACAGCGATCGCAGCCGTTTCAGCTCTTAGAATTCTACCTCCAAGTGTGATGATCGGAATGCCCGCAGATGCAGCTGCCTCCAGTTCTGAATCATCCCATCCGCCTTCCGGGCCAACTATTGCGGTTATCTTATCCACCGAGGCGATCTTTACGAACGGACCTCCATTCCGTTCAGAAAACAGGATCGTTTGGCCTATTAAGGATTTGGAGAGTATCTCTTCAAGACCCGCGATTTCGCCGATCTCCATCAAGACCGCTCGACCAGACTGTTTGGTAGCTTCAAGCGTAATTCTCCGCCAACGTTCGATTCGCTTTGAGCTATCGGTAAATCGTGACTCGCACCTTGCTGTTTGTAACGGAAGCAGGCGTGCCACTCCCATTTCGACTGCTTTCTGTACTACGAGATCGAATTTGTCGCCCTTTAGAATGGCTGCTGCAAGCGTGAGCCGTAGTGGCGATTCCGGAGATATGGGTGATATCGACCGTTCTATCTCGGCGATGCTAGCCTTTTTGGCCATTTCCGTAACGCGGCAAAGGAACTCAAGACCTTCGCCATCAAATACCGATATCGTGTCGCCGGGGCCAAGCCGAAGCACATCGCGTAGATGTCTGGTTTCCTCAGGCCCAAGTGTTACTTGTCCATCGGAGAAGCTGTCGGGTGTGGCGTAAAAACGGCGCATAAAGGTTAGTCCACTGATCCAAATTTCTCCAGAAATTCTGCGGATCTGACTCTCAGATCCATCCACGTTTCGAATAACTCCGGCGTCTGCAGCCAGACAGCTAACCAATGTGCGATCTCCGCATTGACACTTCCTAAAAAAGGATCATTGGAGGTGCCCTCAGAGGCCATTTGCTTGGCACCTACCGCTGTTTCGCGAATATGCCTGAGGCCCTGCTTATCACCCTCAAACTCATATTTTCGGCGAAGGTTCTCGAGCCGTTTTATCGTCGCGGCTGTCGATCTAAGATCGGAGATATTCAGAATATTCTGAAACGCCGCAGCGTAAGGGTGATCGGACGCACGTTCGACGTGCAGGTCCATTATCTCGGAATGCCGCAGGTCCGCCCCCTCATCCGCGAGAAGGCGAGCGAGCACCATTGGCGGATCAACTGCGGGCCTTCCGTAGTGGTCTTCGATCACGACCTCGATCGCCTCGATCTCGACCCTTCCGACGCTCTCGCAGTCGAGTTTTTCCCAGACTTCGATGATCAGTTCGTGTTTCGTGCGGGAGAGCCACATTATTAATTACGGTGCGTTCGCCCCAGCAGCTCGATCATTTCTGTCGACGAATGGTCCTTAGGATCACCGACGATCATAACTTGCCCGCCATATTCGGCAACGATCTCTCGTTCCGGAACTGTGCCTGCAGTATAGTCAGTGCCCTTAGCATGGAAGTCCGGCCGGATGGTCCTGATTATGTTCTCGACTGTAGGATCATCGAAGATCGTGACAAGATCGACACATCTTAGCCCGGATACGATCTCGGCTCTTTCATCTTCGGGTACGTACGGCCGCCCCTCACCTTTCAGATATCGGGTTTGCCGATCTGAGTTGAGGGCAACCACCAGAATGCCGCCAAGTTCCTTCGCCCCAGTGAGATACCGAAGGTGTCCGACGTGAAACAGGTCGAAACAACCATTGGCCAATATGATCTTTTCACCCGACGAGCGATGCCGACGTGTTTCAGCGGCGAGATCCTCGAGGCTGTAGATCGGGGCAAAACTGCTTTTACTTGGCATGAGAGGATAAAGGGGCTGGCCCTTTTTTGATCGATCCAACGAGTTCGTCAGCATAAGCTGCCGCGGTTCCTTTCTTCATAACAACGATCCCGCCAGCGTGATTGGCAGTGATAGCGGCCTCTTCAAAGCTCAAACCCGAGGCGAGGGCGAGGGCATATGCGGCTATCACAGTATCGCCGGCACCGGTAACATCGACGGGTTCAGTAGGACCTACAGCCGGTATGCGTACTTCCCGTTTGCCCTCCTCATAAAGACTCATTCCCTGATTTCCGTTGGTAACCAGGAGTGCTTTGAAACCGAGCTGCTCCCGTAGGCCGGAACATTGTTCCGGCGTGAAATTGGCCCCAAGGATCTGCTCAACCTCCTCGCGGTTCGGCGTTGCAGTGGTCGCATTAGCGAAATCCCCCAGACGGTAACGCGAGTCCACAATAAGCGGAATGCCCCGGCTGCGGGACAATGTCATGGCATCGTCGAAGATCTCTGGAAAGATCATTCCGTAATTGTAATCAGAAACTATGATGGCATCCGCGATCTCGGCCACAGACGCAAGCGAACGCCGGAGATCGGCACGTACGTCTTCCGGCAGCGGGATGTCGTTTTCGTAATCTATTCGTATTACCTGCTGACGGGCGGCATAATGTTGGCTCGCTAGCACCCGCATTTTGGCTGTGGTTTTGACGCCGGCCGCTATCGCAATTTCGCTGGTATCAACTCCCAGGGAGCGTAACTCGTTTAATAACACCTCTCCCGGCTCGTCGAGGCCAACACATCCGATCATCACAGGCTTGCCGCCCAGAGAAGCGACGTTGACGGCAGCGTTGGATGCTGCACCGGGTAAGGTGATCGTTTCATCGTGTCGGAGGATAAAGACCGGAGCCTCACGTGAAACACGTGAGATCGTGCCATTGAGAAATTGGTCCGCCACGATGTCGCCTATGACAACCACTGTTTTGTCTGGGAAGGTCCCCCGTATGATGGACGGAATATCTGTCATATCTCTGAAGCCAAACTATATACAGTAATGGCAAATACTAAAAATGGTTGACGACAACATTGTCCTCAACCACTTTCATGCTGTAGATCGACGATCGGATCAATGTGTGTCGTAGCTCGCGACCGGGTAGTCATTCGGAGATCCCCACCGGAGAACGGTTACGCCGCCGTCAGTGCTGCGTCGCAGCCAAAAAGTGCCATCGCTGTCCCGCCAAATGCCTATGTCCGTCTTTCCGTCACCGTCATAGTCATTCTGCACGTTATAGTCTGTACCCGTCGTACCGAACGAATAGCCAACCACGCCGTCACGGCTCTGAAGTATCCACCATTGAACTGTGGATTCGAGAGTAGGCCCTTCTCGAAACACTGCATAATCCGTCCTGCCATCGCCGTCGTAATCACCCGGGACAACCAGGTCCGACCCAAGGCCCCAGGGAATTATTGAAACGCTGCCATCGTTCGAATTTAGGGTATAAAAGGTGGACTGACTCGCCGGGGTAGCTCCCGGCCGCTGAACGGATACGTCGAATTTGCCGTCACCGTCATAATCTCCCGGCGTCGCAAAATCCGTCGACAGTCCCCACTGGATCGTGAACGATCCGGCAGTGCTTCCAAGAACATGCCAGATCATTGACCCGCCTGACCTACGTATAATTGCAAGGTCAGTTTTGCCGTCCCCGTCATAATCGCGCGCAACGGGTTCATCCCCAGACATGCCCCACTTGGCGTAAGTAACTGACCCGGTCGAGCTGTTAAGAATGTACCAGACGCCATCGGTGTCTCGCCAAACCGCAACGTCACCTACACCGTCACCATCATAGTCGCCCGGGGCCATCATATCGTCACTTGCCAAGCCCCACGGAATCGTGCTGAAGGATCCGCCACTCTTCAGCGTGTACCAGGTGTTGTCCCGAGGCCGGAAAACACTAAGATCGGCCTTCCCGTCGGAATCCGTGTCCATCGCCGTGCGTAAGCTCAACTGAGCATGGGCACCGAGGATCATGCTGCCGAGTACCATAAAAATGAAGGCGAATTTGACCATGGGTGATAAGAAAATTCTCATTATTTAGTCCTGGAAATCAATTACGCAAGCGTCTCTAAGAATACCATTTTGTCGAATCCGCCCCAAGTGTATCGGCTTTCAACCTACGCGGTCATGGCTTACGATCTGTGGATACAAATGCTTAGACGTTGCCCGAGGCCGAATCGTTGGAACACAAGTCTTTACTTAAGCGATCAAATCTCAAACGTAACTTTGCCGAAATGCTTTCCGCTTTCGAGATGCTTCAAGGCTTCCCGAATTTCAGCGAAAGCAAAAGTCCTATCTATAACCGGCTTCAGATCTCGCGATTCGATAAATCTATTCATCTCGTCAAACATCTCACCTGAGCCGGTCTCGATACCATAGATCGAAACGTTTTTCTGAACGAACTGATAAGTGTTGATAGGAGCGCTTAAGCCTGCAATCAAGCCGATAAAGCTGATCGTGCCGCTCAATTTAACGGCCTCGAGCGAACGGTTTAGATTCTCCGCGCCGACGGTCTCAATTACATGGTCCACGCCCGTGCCACCCGTTAGCTCGATGATGTGCTCCTCCCATTTCGGAAATGTTTTGTAGTTGATCGTTGCCCATCCCCCTAAAGCCTTTATTCTTTCGAGCTTTTCATCGCTACTTGAAATGACGATCGGCTTTGCACCAAGTTCGTGCGAAAACTGCAGGGCGAATAAGGAAACGCCCCCGGTTCCCTGGATCAAGACCGATTCACCGCTTTGAACTTGACTTCGGTGAGCAACGGCATGCCAGGCTGTGAGTGCGGCAACTGGAAGAGTGGCGGCTTCAATATTTGAGAGAGTTCCGGGGATCCTGACGACCGCTCTCTCGTTAAAGACAACATATTCGGCAAGCACCCCGTCTGCGAGGGCCCCGCCGAGCGGTGAAACATACTTTTCAGGAGTCAGCTCTCCATCGATCCACTTCGGTAAAAACAGGCCCGCCACGCGGTCTCCAATTTTCCAGCGTGAAACATTTCTGCCAACTGCCACGATCTCTCCGACACCGTCGGAAAGTGGAATGCGTGAAGAAACAGGTTTCCAACTGGCGATGCCATTGATGACAAGCAGGTCCCGGTAATTGAGGGACGCGGCCGCCATCCTAACCAAGACCTCATCGGCTTTTGGTTCGGGAGTTGGCAACTCCGTTAGTCTCAGTTTGTCGATGCCGTCGCCAAGTGTAATGAATGCTTTCATGTCCATCATCATCAACAGATTCAATATGATAGATAATTTCCGGCCGCGTAATTTGTAGGAAGGAGCTACTGGATGGAAAGAGGTCAATTTCCGCAGATCTCCATGCCGATCATCGTCTCCGCGGTCGGTTCCATAAGCAGTTATTCAAGATCGGATTCGATACTCTTCCTCAGATCTGACCATAAATAGTAGATCCGACAAAAAGAGTCGTTGCTTAAATGTTGTTAAAAGAAAGAAAATGGGGCGGCTAGAGGGATTCGAACCCTCGACATCCTGAACCACAATCAGGCGCTCTAACCACTGAACTATAGCCGCCATATCAAAATTCAGATCTGAGATCTGAATTTTCGAAATAATGGTACCCCCGGCACGGCTCGAACGTGCGACCTACGGCTTAGAAGGCCGTCGCTCTATCCAACTGAGCTACGGGAGCATATCAAAAATCAACTCTTGATGTTATCCAACGCGCGTGAGAGTGTCAAACTATTTAGCGAGCGGGTAGTGTCCTAAAGTAGTAGTGCTCGTCCCCCGGCGTAATCGATAGAAGGTTTTAACAAGCATGTGGTCCGAATCCGAGATCTCAAGCTTTCCTATAGTTCGTTTGCCGAGCCGACGATCAACAATTGAAAAGGCCCGGATTAACGGGTCCGCGGACCTTAGAGCTTCTTCGACAGGCATATCTAAGTAAGCTCTCATCGCGTTGCCGAAATCCGCTGGACCGTGAATCTCCTTTTCACCCAATGCTTCTTTCAATTCGTTACCTTTGAGCCCCTCATGGTGAGCCTGTCGTTCGGCCCATTCATAAGGATAGTGCTTACAACAAAACACCCGCTCGCCATCAATAGTGATCCAAACTTTGTCCGCGCCGTCATGTGACGCACGGTAGCTTGTGATGTGGAAGTCAATTCGCTTTTTCAGATCAGGACAGATCAGATCATTGATTCTTGTTTTCAGTTTCGACCACTGCATATAAAACTGGCTGTTTGAACGTGTGTCGCCACGCGTGTTGGAGTTGGCCGAGATCACCCTCCCGCGGCTCCACCGCGCGGATTCATTCGTGATCTGTCCAGAGGTTTCACCTCTGGTTATTATCTTTTCGCACCGTTGGTGCGAATTCCAACGAAGAAGACGGACCTACCAGAAGAGCCACCACAGAACTCCGGCCGCCGCGCCGAGCACCAATGGAGCTAAGGCGAAGGCCGCCTGCCAGTATCCGCCTGTCTCAACTGTAGATTTAAGCAGTCGCATATTGGGTTTCACGTATTCGTCCCAGCATTAGTTCGAACTAACTCGGGCCTTTAACGATGAACGGCTCGACCTTTGTGATCTCTATTGAGCGGCATCTGAAATGTAGGTCAATATCATCAATGCCATCAAACTGCACCTCAAATTTTAGCCGCTCTAACTGGTGGTCCGAAATGTCCTTGATGATGAGGTCGCTAAGCACGTTTTGGTGATTAAATCCGTTCCAACTTAATTCATCGATTTCCGAAAATCGGAACGTGACCAAAGTATGGTTCTTGAGAACATAGTGTTCGTTTTCGATTTCAGGAGTTATTTCGAAAACATGTATTTGCGCTTCCAGTGTCGGTAATTTCCTAACAGCAGACTCTCGATACAAAGTAACTCGCAAAACCTCGGCATCATGAAACGATGGGAAATATCCAAATATGTCTTCCAGCAAATGACTGTTTACGATTGCTGCCTTCATAGGTCAGAGCCGATGCCTCCTTGTCTCAACTGTAGATTTAAGCAGCCGCACTTTTGGTTTCACGAACTCGTTCGAGCATTTGTTCGAAAACTTCGGACAGGTCGAGTTCGCTGGTGTCGATGACGACGGCATCTTCGGATATGGTGAGCGGGGAATCTATGCGGTTTACGTCGCGCTCGTCGCGTTCGTTGATCTCGGCGAGGGTTTGCTCGTAGGTTGAGATCCGGCCTTTTGACTGGTCCTCAGTATGTCGCCGGCGGGCACGGGCCTCCGGTTTTGCGGTCAGGAAGAATTTGATATCGGCGTTAGGGAAAACCACGCTGCCGATGTCTCTACCCTCGAGGACGCAGCCGTTGGGTGCCGAGAGCCCGATGAGGCGCTGGTGCTCGACCATGATGCGTCTCACTTCGGAGATAGTTGAGACGACCGAGGCTGCCTGGGCGATCTCGAGTGTGCGGATGTCAATTGAGACATCGTCGCCATCCAGAAAGACCTTCATCGCGTCCGGCTCGCCGATGAGCTCGATCTTCGCGTTCTCGGCCACGGCGGCGATCGTCTCAATTTCGCCGAACTCTAGATCGGCTCGTCTCACCGCCAGAGCGACCGCACGATACATGGCACCCGTATCGAGGTAGAGCAAACCGAGTTTTTTGGCAAGCATCTTGCCGAGGGTGGATTTGCCCGCTCCGCTTGGGCCGTCGATGGCTATGATCATGTCTCAGGTAATGGTCTTTTTGATCTTAGCGGGTAGTTTATCAAAAACTAGCTGGTAAGACTCTCGGATGAGCTGTCTCAACTCGTAGCTGCTAACAGCAGCCGGGTCCTCGACCGTTATCCAGTGATATCTCGCAACATAATGAGCAGGCCTGATGCCGGGCCGCTCAGTCAGCTCGGCAAATTTTTCGGGAGTGGTCTTAACAGATATGCCGCCCTCCGCGTTCTCAATGCCGGTAACCGCGAACATCTTTTTGCCGACGCTAAAACAGAGGTCGTTGTCCCACTTTATATCCTCTGTCACGCCTGGAAGCTCGGTGCAGATCTGTCTCAGTTGTTCAATATTCATCTAGCCGATTTTAACCTAGTCGGTTGTGATTTGTCTGGTTTTCAAAGATCGAGCTGTTGGTTAGGGTTGATTGAGAAGTTTCTTGCCGAATACAACGGGTGGTGAGCCGCGGGCGAGAGCCTGCGGAGTAATGTGAGACCGATCGAACGATTGGAAAAGCGGACCTTCATTGGTGACGCGTATCCGATTGGCAACGGAGGCCTCCGGGGGATCCTCGAGCGTTCCGGGCGCCACCGTGAGCGACCAGGAGGGCATCAGATCGTAATTTACGTTCGGCTCGATCGGAAAACAGAAAATTGGTGGAAGATGTTCGTACGTGAAGGCGGGGCCGACGCGGCTTTCCATCAAAATCGCCAGGATCCGTTCGACCTCGGCGCACCGCTCGCCTCGATCGATGATCCAAAAAGGAAACTCAAAGCCAGCATGCCCACAGAAACATTTGTTATCGACAACTCTCATACCGAGAAAACGATAAAACAAAAAACCTGAGAGGCGGGAGCCTAGATGGCACACTTTGTATAAGTTGGCACAGTTGGCACACTTTGATGCAGATGGCGTAATTTGTATAACTTGGCGTAAAAAGGGCAACTTGGCACACGGGGGGCCAGTGTTTTCCGGGTTGGCGAATTTATAAATCCCATATATCAGATGTTAGGAAAGGAATCCCGCAAAGGCGCAAAGACGCAAAGAAAGGAAAGAAGAGACGCAACAAAGGAAAAAAGGAGGGAACACGCAGCCGGGTTATTTGAGAATTTCTGTCAGGTGATGAAGGGCCTGGTCGATGTCGTCGGAAGTGACATCGCAGTGGGTGACCATGCGGATGAGGGAGCCGAATCCGATGGCTAGGACGTCTTGTTCAGCCAGTGAAGTACAGATGTCTGCGGCCGTGCGGCCGGTGGCGGTGATGTCAAAGATCACGATGTTTGTGACCACCCGGGCAAGGTCAATGTTGATGCCGGGAAGTACGGCGAGTCCCTTTGCCAGACGCTTCGCATTTGCATGATCGAGGCTGAGTTGTGCGGGGCCGTCTTCGAGGGCGATGAGGCCGGCGGCTGCGAGAATGCCGATCTGACGCATCCCGCCGCCGAGGCGTTTTCGCCAGATGCGGGATTCGTCTATGAATTGGCGCGAGCCCAGAAGTATAGAGCCCGCTGGAGCCCCGAGACCCTTTGACAAGGTGAACATCACAGAATCGCAGTCACGGGAAAGGTCAGCTGCGGAGGAACCGAGGGCTGCGGCTGCGTTGAACAGCCTTGCTCCGTCGAGATGAACAGGGATGCCAACCTTGTGAGCACGTTCGCAGACGTCGGCACAGTGTTCTGCTGTCATGGTACTGCCGCCGGCGAAGTTGTGGGTGTTCTCGAGGCATATCAGGCCGGTGGGCGCCTGATAATAGGGCATATCGATCTTTAGAGCGGGCTCGATCTCATTCCACGTGAGGTGGCCGCTGCCGTCGGTGCTGTGGACCGGGCGGATCGTTACGCCCGAAATTATCGCGGCGGCGCCGACCTCGTAATTCAGAATGTGACCGCGGTCCTCGGTGACGATCTCCTGTCCGGGTTTGGTATGGACCTTAACTGCGATCTCATTGGCCATGCAGCCGGTCGGCATCCATATCGCGGCTTCTTTTTCGAAGAGCTCCGCGGCCCGTTCCTGCAGGCGGTTTACCGTCGGGTCGTCGCCAAAGACGTCGTCACCGACCTCAGCGTTGGCCATGGCCGCGCGCATCTTTTGAGATGGTTTGGTAACGGTGTCGGAGCGGAGATCTATCATAGAACGGGGGTCAGTGGTCAGTGGTCAGTGGTCAGTTAAAAGAAATTCCCGCAAAGAACCAAGGACCGCAAAGAAACTAAGATCGATAAACGAAGTTAGGTCGCCTATTTCTTTATCGAATCCCAGAACAACTGTGTCTGCTGGATATAATTTTCGTTCTTGGCCTCGGTGGCCCAGGCGTTTGCCTCCGCTATAACCTTTAGAGCTTCGGCTCGTTTTCCGGCCTTGTCCAGGATCTTTGCACGGAGAAGGCCGTAGCGGAAATTCTTCGGGCTTTTTTCAATAGCGGACCTGATCCATTCGTCGGCTTTATTTAGGTCCCTGCCATTGTGCAGGTAATACTCGGCAGCGAGAAACTGGTTCTGGTGGGTCATTCCGGTCGGTGATGCGGTAAGAGTCGCGATCTGCTTGTCGACCTGTGAATGGGCGTCGAATTCGATGCCAAACTTCACCTCAGTATTTTCCCAGGCGATGGCGACCTTGGTTGAATTTGTCGTGATATCGCCAAACTGGATAGTGAACGTCTCCACATAATTAGAAGTTTTTGCCGGTTTCACTTTGAATCGAAAGACGTCCTCAGCGGGCTTGTAAACGCCGCCGGCGATCGCCCGGTGGGTAATGTTGCTGTGAATGATGATCGTCCATTCGGCCTCGCCGGGGATCGAGTAGAGAGCGAAGGTGCCGGCCTTGAGCGGATTGCCCTCGATCTTTACATCTTCCGAAAAGGTCAGTTTCGTCGACGCGTTTGCGCCCGTACGCCATACTTCGCCGAATGGAACCAGATCGCCAAAAACTTTGCGGCCCTTTGCGCTCGGGCGGGCGTAGCTTAGTTTGACCTGCGTCAGGGCCACTTCCTGCGTGATCTCAGAAAGCGGGCTAAGCGTGGGGACATTGAACCCCTGTCCCTGACCGCCTTGGGCGAAGCCGATCTGGGCCACTGCAAGCAATATTGCTAAAGAAAATATCGATCTCATTTTTACCTCCCAAAATGTCTAGTCCTGAGCTTTCTGGTATTCAGCCATGCGAAACTTATTAGCATCCCACCCGGCTCGTTCTGCGCCGGCCTGATAAGCGGCTTCGAGGAAATCGAGAACCGCTCCTTGTACGTCATCGGTATTGCGAACGTCGTCATACATCAATAACGCCATGTGTGAGCCGTTGGATTCCTGCCATTTTGCTGGCTGTGGCAGCGGTTCGTCGGCTAGTCCGGCGGGCTCCGGGGCCGTGTAGGAATAAAAGGCCGGGGCGAGCACATTGTCATCGCCAAACCAAAAACCGAAGCTGATGACCTCGTGCGAATACGCCTCGCGTTCGACAATATTGCCGGTCT
Source organism: Pyrinomonadaceae bacterium (assembly GCA_041751735.1). Classification (GTDB taxonomy): domain Bacteria; phylum Acidobacteriota; class Blastocatellia; order Pyrinomonadales; family Pyrinomonadaceae; genus OLB17. Next base: position 39,432 of record JBGSWW010000103.1, read on the forward strand.
CACGAGGCGGCGCGGTCTTGCCGGAAAAACGCGTTAGCGCGAGGTCAAAGCTGTGCCAGAAAAGGTGAACGGGCGTAGATTTACCGATAAACCGGCCGCGAAACTCTTCGAAAATATCGTCCACCGCGACAAGGATCTTAAAGAAACGCTCGACATACTCTTTGTCGTACGAATTGTTCTCATGATCCTCAGCAAACGCGGTTTTTGACGGGGCCTCGTAGGGCACGGCCCAGATCTTAGGCGTGATTCCCAGCTTTGCCAGGTTAGCCATGGTGCTCGCATAAAAGTCCGCGACACTTAACCCGTCGTAAAGAGCAAAATCTTCTTCCCGGCCTCGGCTTGTCCTGATCTTCAACTCGTGCGAGCAAAAATCGAATTCGATCTCGAAATTACCGCCGCTGTAGGGAATGGTCCGCGTTGTCAGGCCGCGGGGGCTTACATAGAGCGGCACATGCCACCAATGATTGATCCGCGGATGCATTTTCAGCCGGATCTTTCCCACGATCTGCAGGTAAAGGTGAAGCGTATTTTTTGTCGCCCGCCACTCTACTAGCGGCATAGCGGGAAAATTGTTTTCCATTACCGTTCTTTTGCCTGCTCCTGGCTGCTCGCGAATACTCTTTCGAATTTGTTGCCATTTTACGCTTGCCGGCATCGCCAACTCAAACGCGCTACATGATTTTGACGTATAACGCCAAACAGGCTAAATTCCAGATACCTAATTAGAGAGGAGGCGAATTGATCATGTCAGAAGTTTCGTGGGTGCCGGCGGGTTACGAGGGCGTTACACCATATCTGATCTGCAGGAACTGTGAGTCTGCGATCGAATTTTACAAAAAGGCCTTTGGAGCCGAGGAACTCTTTCGCATCGGTGAACCCGGTATGGTCGGCCACGCGGAAATGAAGATCGGCAAGGCTATTTTTATGCTTGCCGACGAACATCCTGAAATGGGAGCGGTGAGCCCGCAAACGATCGGGGGCTCGCCTGTCGGACTGATGGTTTATGTTCCGGACGTGGATAGCTTTGTCGAGAAAGCTGTGGCTGAAGGGGCGGAAATGGTAAGGCCGGTAAGCGACCAGTTCTATGGTGACCGCTCGGGCATGATAAAAGACCCGTACGGCCACACCTGGAATTTTGCGACGCACAAAGAAGACATCGACCCCGAAGAGCTGAATCGTCGAGCGGCGGAACTGCACGGAGCGGCCGGTCAAGCCGACGCTTAATGGCAGCGAGAATGAGATTCTCTGAGAACGTCGACCAGGCTGTCGTCTAAATCAGAAATGTCGGAGATCACCCGCATATGCGAGATCCTCGGCATCGGGCCGGTGAGCTTCGCTTTTTCGACCTTCTCGTCGAAAGGGCGTTCGCCGAGATCAAAGCCGATCCTGAGTTCCTTTGGCTTAATGTTGACAGCACCGAACTCGCGGTTCTCGAGTATCGACACGTACGTCTTTTTCGGCAGTACGGTGGACGCGGGAAAGTATTTCTTCACGAAAGCCATTAGAGCGTCGTAGAGTGGACGCATATCGGCTGCCTTTGCAAATTGGTTTTCCAGCAGGTCGTCGGTCGATGCATACACCGGTTTGCCGCCGTTGGCGTGAATGCCGGCCAGCAGGGATCCGTTCATGTGGCCAACGCCGTGCTCGGACTTAAGCCATGCGATGACCTCATTGCGTTTCTTGCCCGGCGCCCCATCGACGATCTTCATCCAGGCCGAAAGGTCCTTGCCTGTCTCGCCTTTAAGGCCGTCCATAAATTCTTTTTCGAATTCGCCAGATGTTTTTTGTGCCATATAGTTACCTCCAGATGCCGAGAATAAAGCCGATGACGGCGAAGTATACCGCGATGTAGCCTGAGTTGATGAGTATATGTTTGAGCGACCTCTGTTCAAACAGGCTGATGATGATGTACATCGTGATCGCCCAGATGCTTGCTAGAAGGCCAGCGCCGACGCCCCACTGCCAGGTTGTTCCGGGAGCACAGAGAAAGAACGCGAGGTTGTAGGACGCCAGATAGGCAAGCAGGAATGTCAGGCCAAATGTTTTGGCCGGGTTCATCTGTTTGAGCCTTTCATCGCTCAGCCCGGCCTCTTTCTGCCAGGCTTTGGCGAATAGCAGAGGCGACCACCACAGGCCGCCGATCACGAGACTCATGACCGCGCACAGCAATACCGCAAAGTGATTGATGTATAGATTTTCCATAGCGGAGCAATCATATGTGCTCCCCTAGTGATGTGTATTGGAAAAAATTTACCTAGCCGACGGGGATGTAATTTTGGTAATTGGTGTGGATCTTCGCATACTGCTCGGGTGTGAAGCCTGAGAAGTGCTTGAAATCATTTATGAAATGGGCCTGGTCGTAAAAGCCGCAATCGATAGCAATATCTCCCCAGTCGGGGATCGAAGAATCGTCGATGGTCCTAACGGCCTTTTGGAATCGCATGATCTTCAGATAAGACTTTGGCGTAACACCCATCTGACGTCTAAACATATCGGTAAAGTGCCGCTGGGAATAGCCGATCTGACGGTTCATCCGGGCGATGCTTAAGCGGTCGGGCCGATCAGTCATTTCTGTTACGGCATATGACACGCAGGGATTTAGCTGCAGCTTTGATGCAAATCGCTTTGAGAGAAACTCTTCGACCATCACAAATCGACGTCCGATGTCCTTTGTATCTATTAGCCGCTCTCGCAGGCCGCTAAAATCAGTTCCCCATACCAGGTCGGCATCGACTACGCAATCGGCGATCTCCTGCATCGGAAAAGGAAAGAACGGTGCAGCCATGCCTTTCTTGAACGAGAGTACCATCATGGCCGCACCGTTTCCCGACGGGATAGTGATAGGCTCGGTTCTCACACCAGACGCCCAAACGTGGTTGCACGCCTGTATCTCCTTTAACGAAGCATTGTCATAGATATACTGCGGCGTGTCGTGAAAATCGATCAGGATCTCGGTATCGCCGTTTGGCAGGAAGCGGTCGACCGTGTGATCGTGTTCGACACGTTCAAAGTAGACGAATAACTCGATGAATTGATCAAGAGGTGAAGCCGGGATGTATGTCTGAAGGATCATCTACAGCTTTGCGATCAGCAGTTCTCGCCGGCCTCGATCTTGCTAACCCGGGCCGCGTGCCGGCCGCCCTCGAAATCAGCGGCAAACCATGCTTTGACAATCTTTTCGAGATCGCCTTCAGGTGTGAATCTCGCAGGTAGGGCTAAGATATTGGCATCATTGTGTTCACGTGCCAGACGAGCGATATCTTCATTCCAGGCGACGGCGGCACGGACCCCTTTTACCTTATTGGCCGCGATGGCCATCCCGGTGCCGGACCCGCATACCAATAAACCCTGTTCATACTCTTTGCCGGCAACCGACCTCGCCACCTTTTGAGCAAAATCGGGGTAATCGACTGACTCGTCGGAATACGTGCCCATATCTTCGTACTCGATACCAAGCTCATCGAGAGTTCGTTTGACTTTCTCTTTTTCTGAAAATCCGGCGTGGTCGGCCCCTAATGCGATCTTCATAATTTTGTAGTGGGATGCAAGACGATTCTAAACTTTTCCCGGATAAGTGCAAAGACGATTCGGTCCGAGTCATTCAGGACCAGGCTCTAAAAATACGTCTTCAATGCCGGCGCCGGACCTTGTCACGGCTGCTTCTGTTGCTCGACGATCAATGCGCTGAAAAAACTGTCCTGAATTGGCTTTTCGAGGAAGAGTTTCGTGTGTGCTCCGCAGGCAAGAAACGATGCCTTGAGCGGGATCGAACCGTTGACTGCCGATCCTCCGCTTAACGCCCTCTCCGCGAGCAATGACCTTTTGGTGACGCGGCCGTCTCCATCTGCGTACATTGCCGCACGCACATCGGCCTTCTTGATCTCTGCACCAGAGGACGTCTTTATATCCTTTGCTTCCATGACCGTCGTCCAGCGGTTTTTAGACACATCGCGAATAAGGATCAGGGCGTCAAGGGTAGGTTCACAATTGCCTCCGTAAGCGAAAAGTTGAATGGGCGGGGTCTTTGTCGGCACATTAAGCGCCAGATGGAAACGCCTGGCCCGATCAAGGGCGGATGTCATAAATGCTTTAACCTGGGCAAAGCTCAACTGTGAGATCAGACGGTCGTCACGGCTCGCATCAGCGTCCTTCTTCGCCGGTTTTATCTCCTTATTCTGACGCGAAAGGCGATCGGCATCGCGCAATTTTCCGAGAAATTTCGGATCGGCGATAGCGCCCCATCCATATTTGATCCAGTTGTCAACCCTATAAATATCAACTTTCATAGGCTTTAGTTCCTCGTCGAGGAAGCGTGCCGATGCCTGATTTGGCATCAACTGATAAGCCGAAGGAATCGTCATTATATCTTCGGGTGTAAGGTCGTCGATCAATGGCAGCCGTCGATTGGCCACGATCGGGTATCCGTTAAGGAGGGCATCCATTGAGCTGAACGAGCCTTCGTTCGGAGTCCCGAACATCATGAGCTTGTTTATGTGGGCTGCTCCTGACCAATTCGGAACGGGACGGCCCGCAGGCAGCGGAGACATCCCGTACATCGCGGCGTACCGGGCCAGAATGCCCCCCATCGAATGGGCAATAATATCGAATTTCAAACCCGGGTTACCCAGGGCCTTCTTGACCGCGGTCATTCTCTGCATCAAAAGGTGGGCGGACTCGACGTTGTCACGGCGCCAGTCGTAAGGGAAGACGTAAAAAACGTCAGAGGCCTGAGGTTTTTCCCACTGTGCCTCAGTGTAACCGCGCTCCTTTAACGCATCGATCAGGCTCTGGTAGACCTCGATGTCGGGCAGGACCGGCAGTTTTACTTCCCGGATAATGTCCGTGGCCTTTAGCGAATCACGGTTGCGCGACAATATCGGCGATGTCATCGGCAGCCTGAGGTCGTCGTCTTTATCGCGCTTTACGCTGAACCATACCGTTTTACCCGAAGTGGGATTAACGAGCGTCGAACCTGAAACCCCGGGAATGATGATAACCGGCGCTTTACCGGTAGTCTGACCGGCGGCGTTTCCGATGAATAAGGAGGCAGTTGCAACGGAAAGAATGATCAGTCTTATTAGCATATTGGCCTACTTGCGATTGCGATGCAGACCCGCGGGTCCCCTTGTTTCTCACCGATCGAAAAAAGCAGGCAATATCGGAGTCTCAATACTCCGAGGCCAATATCGATGTGTCTAGTTGGATAATGTTTTAGCCCCATCGGTTGCACTGCCCCTTTTTGGCGGACGCCGTGGTCAGCCGGCGATATTATTAGAACCTATGAGATAATGTCGCATATAATCCTATGGAAATCACGGTGGCAATAACAGGAGCTTCAGGTACGATCTACGCCTATCGGACGATGCAGCTGCTGGCCCAAAGCGGAGTTGTAGACACCATAAATTTCATTATGTCTGGCACCGCGTCTGTTGTTGCCAAAGTCGAATTGGGCGTTGCGTTGTCGGACGGGGCATCGATAAACAGATGGCTTGGGCTGCCGTCCGATTCAAAGCTGATACGCTTCTGGCGACTGGATAATCTGGCCGCCAAACCTTCGTCCGGATCGAACAAGCAGGCGGGCATGATCATTGTTCCGTGTTCGATGGGTACGTTGGGGGCCATCGCGTCCGGAGCCGGAACAAACCTGATCCATCGTGCCGCGGATGTTTGCCTGAAAGAGCGGCGTCGGCTAGTTATCGTTCCCCGCGAAACGCCATATAACTCGATACATTTGGAAAATATGCTCAAGCTATCTCATGCCGGGGCACAGATCCTGCCTGCAAGTCCGGGATTCTATCACCGTCCGAGAACTATCCAGGATTTGGTCGACCATCTTTGTTTCCGGATATTGGACCAATTCGATATTCCACACTCGAAGGATAGCCAATGGACCGGGGAGGAAGTGGCAGACGCCCGCTAATGTTCAGGCTGTTTGTTTTTGCAATTTTGATGATCACGCTGGCCGCGGCTGTGTCCGGACAGGAGAGATTCGTCAGGCCGGTTGACGAGGGTCCGACTGACGCTTCCTTTGCGGCCTTTCGAAAAAAGGTCATCTCTGCAGCCGAACGAAAAGACGTCAGATACATACTTGGTATTCTCGATCCAGGGATCAAATCCAGTTTCGGAGGCCATGACGGCGGCGTTGGCGATTTTAAGTCGTTCTGGAAGATCAACGATAAAAGTTCGCGATTTTGGCACGAGTTCCTGCTGGTGGTGAGAAACGGCGGCAAGTTTGACCGGAACGGGCGTAACTCGACCTTCACAGCTCCATATTTGTTCTCGACGATGCCCGACGATCTCGATCAATTCGAGTATCACGCTATTATTGGCAATAACGTAAATCTCCGGGAAAAACCTGATGATGAAGCACGCGTGGTCGATCGGCTCTCGTATAACATCGTTAAGATCGACGAGCCTGCTGCCATAAAACACACAACAGGTTCCGGCGAATGGGACTGGGTCTACGATTGGCACAAGGTCGAAACACTTGGCGGGAAAAAAGGGTGGGTCAAGGCGGACCTCGTCCGGAGCCCGATCGATTACCGAGCCGGTTTTGAAAAAAAGAGGGGCGTCTGGAAAATGACATTCTTTGTCGCCGGTGATTGATGTCTAAGAGCAATTCAGTAGACCGATTCTCCGATCGGGTCGAAAACTACATCAAGTATCGCCCTGATTATCCTCGCGAGATCATGGGGCTGCTCCGGCGGGAATGCGGCCTGACCAAAGAATCTGTTATTGCCGACGTCGGATGCGGCACTGGTATCTCGACCCGAACGTTTCTCGAAAACGGCAACCGAGTCTTTGGCGTGGAGCCAAATGCTGCCATGCGTCAAGCCGCTATCAAACAATTGGCCGAGTTTCCGTGGTTCATTCCCGTCGACGGCACTGCTGAGAATACGACGTTGCCTGAAAGATCTGTCGATCTCGCAACAGCCTCTCAGGCATTTCACTGGTTCGATGCCTCGCGAGCCCGTGCCGAATTTCTCCGCGTCATTAGACCTGGCGGGCATATTGTTCTGATCTGGAATGAGCGCCGACTAGATGCAGATGCATTTCATGTTGAATATGAGGAGCTTCTCTTGAAGTACGCTACCGATTATCAGCATGTCCGCCACGACAATATAAGCAGGCTGGAACTCGATTCTTTCTTCCCCAGCGGTTATGACGAAGCCTCATTCGACAATTTCCAGGAATTTGATTTTGAAGGATTGAAGGGCCGGTTGCTGTCCGCCTCATACGTTCCCAGCGAGGGCGACGTGCGTTCCCGCGGCATGCTCGAAGAACTTCGGATCCTATTTGCCAATCACGCTCAAACGGGTAGAATAAAAGTTTTCTATTACACAAAGGTTTATTACGCTCCCGCGTTGATGTATGGCAGTACAAGCTGAACAAACTCCCGGTATTCGCACCATCACCGTCGCCCACTCACCCGATTCGGACGACGCATTCATGTTTTACGGGCTCGCTACTAACAAGATCGAGACCGACGGGCTCAAATTCGAACACACTCTGAAAGATATACAGACGCTGAATGAGGATGCACGCAACGGTATGTACGATGTGACGGCGATCTCGTTCCACGCGTACGCCTATGTTGCGGATAAGTATGCGCTGCTCCCGCATGGCGCAAGCATCGGTGATAAATACGGCCCGATAGTCGTTTCAAAAGACCTGCGTGACCCATCAGAGATCGGAACGATGAAGATCGCCATCCCGGGCGAGCTGACGAGCGCGTATTTGGCACTTAGGATCTTTGATCCTAATTTTGACTACGTCGTCGTCCCTTTTGACGAGATCATCGACACAGTACTGAAAGGCGACGTTGACGCCGGGCTGCTTATCCACGAAGGCCAGCTTTTCTACAATCAGATGGGCCTCAACAAGGTCCTCGATCTCGGCGAATGGTGGCACGAAAAAACCGGGTTGCCGCTGCCGATGGGCGGGAACGTGATCAGGCGTGACCTCGGCAAGGACCTGATGACAAAGGTTTCCAAATACCTTCACCAGAGTATCGTCTATTCAATGGACCACCGCGAAGACGCACTTTCCTACGCAATGCAGTTCGCACGAGACATGCAGCCTGAGCTTGCAGACCGTTTTGTGGCGATGTGGGTCAACAATCTAACTCTCGACTACGGCGACCGTGGTCGTGAGTCGGTGCGACGCCTACTCGACGAGGGCCATAAGGCCGGCATCATTCCGCACGCGGTCAAAGTGGATTTTGTAGATTAGGTTTGCAGTGCCGCACTCCGTCCAAGGCAGCACACGACGATCCGGTAAGCGGTTATTCTATGCGGGTCAGTGTCATGATCTGGGGATTCTTTATGGGTCCTTGGTTGGTGGCCGTGGCGGTAAGTGTCATCGTTTGGCCATCGATCTTCACGGCGTATGAGATCCAATCACCGCGCGTCATAATGTTGGGGTTCTTGGCGATCGTCGTTCTCAGGGTTAGGGTGCTGCCCTTCATGTCGTAAGTTCCGCCGCTCGCCGTAAATTGCTTCACAAAGGTGTCGATCACCTGTTCTGGTGTCATCGTTGTCCAGCTGTCCGTCGAACGAGGCTTATCGCCCTCGATGCGGATGGTGCTCCAGTGGCCCTTAGTGAACAAATACATATTTGGGTTGCTGAACTTGACTGTCATTCCGTCGGTGCCGGTCGTTTTGATCTCATCCAGCCGCCACGCTCCTGCCACGTTCTGCGCGGCAGCGAAGCCGTTCAGAAGTAGTGTCACCGATATCACCAGAACAAAGTTTTTGATCATTGAATTTTCTCCTCACGCGCGGATGTTAAGTCTGACCGGAATACGTTTTTGGTCAGTACAAGGTTGCATGTCTTGGTGCCGAATCAGGATAAAAGTGAGAAACTGAGTCTTTTGGCGCATTGAGCTTACACGCAGCGATATAGTTTTTTGATCAGTGCAATCGTCCTCCTCTAGCGCTGACGGATGAAACATGGGAGACCGAATTTGGCTACAGGACAAAATTTCCCGAAGTTGGTATTCCTCGGGACTCGTTTCCTTGGGCGGTTTCGAGTGAACTTTTCCGTTTCTAACGGCATCTATTAACCTGATCTTCCGGAAATAAAAGAAATGAAAAGCTTATTGATCCTTTCACTTACGTTCTTTGTCTTTACTGCTTCGAACTCTTTCGGGCAGATCGCCCCGGCGGCGTCGCGGGATCTCAGCCCCGTCAATACCGAGAGGATCATCAAGAAAGTCACCGAAAACGAGCAGGAGTTTCGCGGAGCTTTATCGAACTACGTGTTCAATCGGTTTGCGACGATCAATACGATCGGCCTCGGTGGGCAGATCACAGGTACCTACCGCCGTGATTCTTATATGACGTTTTCGTCGGAAGGGGCACGTTTTGAAAAGCTGGTCTTTTTTCCGGTCGCCACAACGCCCCCGGGGTTCGTTACACCTGAAGATCTCGAGGATCTCGGTGGGGTAAACCCTTTTGCCCTCGAACCGGCGTACGTCAACCAGTACAATTTCCGGTACGTCGGGACCGAACGCATCGATGAGCTTAACCTCCATGTTTTCGACGTGACACCCAAAGTGATACCCGATCCCAAGAAGTCGAAGCAGCGTCTATTTACAGGACGTATCTGGGTCGACGTAGACGACCTGATGATCGTCAAATCACGCGGCAAGGCCGTTCCTGAAACGAAAGAGAACAAGTTTCCGATAGTCGAGACCACACGCGAACAGATCGATGGGAAATATTGGTTTCCATCCGACGCTCGTGCCGATGACGAACTGATTTTCGACAACGGCAGCGTTATTAAGATCAGGATGCGGGTAAGATACACGAATTACCGCGTCGGCCGAACTGAGGTAAGGGTCCTTGGTGAAGATGAACCGGTGGTACCTGAACCAACACCTAGTCCGACACCCAGGAAACGGGACTAAGCAATCATTTTACGAAGCGCATAGCTCCTCTTATGATCGCGATAGCTCCTGAGCTATTGCTGCCCGCGTCTTGACAAGAATGTCCGGGATATCTTCGGTCGTTCGGCCCGTTGTATCGATAGACGGCAATAAAACCATCTCGATCTCTCCCGGAAAGGCAAGACCCGTCTTTTTGCCCATCATCCAGTCCGTGTTCTTGATCGCAACAGGCACAATGGCAGAACCGGTTTGAAGGGCGAGATGAAACGCTCCCTTCTTGAAGGGAAGCAGCTCGCCGGGCATGGCTCGGGTGCCCTCGACAAATACTCCGAATGAATAGCCCTTAGCCACGACTTCCCGGGCCTTGTCCATCGAAGCAACGGCCCTTTCGGGATTGCTGCGATCGATCGCGATGATGTTGACAAATCCCATGCCCTGGCCCATTACAGGTACGGCAAGGAGCTCTTTCTTCGCGACAAGTCCGATATGCGGCCCGGCGTAAGCGAATAGTGCGGCCGTATCAAGGTATGACCTATGATTCGAGGCAAAAACACAGGAAGTACCGGGCGCCAGGTTTTGGGCACCGATAACCCGGACTTTGGCACCGCAAGCTTTCAGCCAGGTTCGTGCCCCCCAGCGAGCCAGCGGATAGAGGGCCGTACGGCGGTCCAACAGCCCCAACACGATCAGAGCGGGTGCTCCGACAAACAACAGGAGCGTGCCGGCAACTAACCAACACCACCAGTAGAGAAGTTTCCCGGCAATCCGGAATTTGTTAGACTTCTTCACGGGAAAGGTCAACTTCTCGTTACTTGATACGGCCTGCAAAGAATTACCCGACATAAGCTTTCCGTCAACAAACTGGAATTATGAGCATGGAACCTACGGTACGTAAACCCGGCAGACGACAATTGTTTTCTCGACTGACCTTTCTAAGTGTCTTCTGCTTCGCGCTGACCGTGTTTGCTTTCAGCACGCTGGCACAAGTGCCCAGCCCTCGTTCGGTGCTTGGGTTTAATCCAACAGACGATAAGACGATAGCTGACTGGGGGCAGATCAGGGATTATTTTTCACGGCTGGATAGTGCAAGCCCAAAGGTCCTGGTTAAAGAGATAGGGAAGACGACCAATGGTAAGCCGCTGATCGTTGCATTTATCTCATCAGCCAGTAACATCAAGAACCTTGATAAATACCGCAAGATCTCATCGAGACTCGCCGATCCGCGGACCATCGAGGACACCGGCGAACTCGAGCGTCTTATCAAGGACGGTAAGACCATTGTTTCGATCTCGTGCTCGATCCATTCGACCGAGATCGTTGCATCGCAAATGTCGATGAACCTTGCCTTCGAGTTGGCGACTGCCCGTGACGCGGAAACCAAAGAGATTCTTGATAATACGATCCTTCTTCTCATTCCTTCATCGAATCCCGACGGCATCGACATTGTTGCCGTTTGGTACCGCAAGACCCTGGGAACAAAAAGCGAAGGGACTTCGCCGCCTGAGCTTTATCATCATTACGCCGGCCACGATAATAACCGTGATTGGTTCATGTTAAATCTCGCTGAGTCCAGGGCGATAACGCGTCTGTTTTGGAAGGAATGGTTCCCACAGATCGTGTACGACGTTCATCAGCAGGGCCGCGCCAACGCCCGATTTGTGATCCCGCCGTTTTTCGATCCGCCTAACCCGCGAGTTGCACCCTCGATCTTGCGTGAGGTCGGATCGATCGGTTACAAAATGGCTGCAGACCTGGAGGCGAAAGGGATCTCCGGCGTGGCGACAAATGCCTCGTATGACACATGGTGGCATGGGGGCTTTCGTTCCGCACCCTATTATCACAACTCGATCGGCATACTATCCGAGGCCGCCAGCGCGGACCTTATGTCGCCCACAACAGTGACGATCGATGAACTGAAAAAGACACGCCCCGCCCGCGGCCTTCCATCGCTGCTCGACACCGCTACAAATTACCCTTCAGCCTGGGCCGGCGGGCTGTGGAGACCCGCAGATATCGCGAATATGGAAATGACCGCTTCGCGTGCTCTGCTACAAATGGCGGCAAAGTTTCGGCCTCAATATCTTAGGAATTTCTATGAGTACGGGCGCGCAAATCTCGCTTCACGACCCGACGAACCCCAGGCGTTTATAGTCACCGCCGGACAGCCCCGAGCGGGAACAGTATCACGATTCCTTGAGATCCTAATGGCACAGGGCGTCGAGGTCCACGAGATGACACGCGAGCTGTATGTGAAGCATGCGAAAAATGCTACCGAATTTCACGAGTTTCCGCTCGGAAGTTTCCTTGTGTTTGTAAACCAGCCCCAGAAAAATAATATCCTTAGTCTCTTTGAAAAGCAGGTCTATCCGCAGCGGCTCACTGCGAGCGGCGAAGCGGAGGTGCCTTACGACGTGGCCGGCTGGACCCTCCCGATGCAGATGGGCGTCGAGTACGAGGCGGCATGGCAAATAAGGGATCTCGAAAAAGACGCGGCGACGCTCCGTCGTGTCGTGAATATAAACCAGGCGCGTGACGTGATGAATCTTGAGCCGCAGGCTGGGGAATTCGCGAAGAACCCAAACCGCCTTAAGACAAACCCGCGGATCGGGTTGTATAAAGGTTACCCTGGCTCGATGGATGAAGGATGGACGCGGTTTGTGCTCGATACTTTTCAGGTGCCTTATCGAGCGGTAACGGATCGCGATCTTCGCAGCGGCAAACTGGAATTCGATTCGATCATTCTGCCGGCGGACAGCGAAGAGAGCATTTTTAAAGGGTTGAGCACTGAGCGATATACGGCGGAATTCACCGGCGGCATAGGCGAGGCCGGAGTAGCGAACCTGAAAAAATGGGTCGATGCCGGCGGCACGCTCATTTGTTTTGACGATTCGTGCGCATTGGCAATTAAATACTTAGAATTGCCGGTGAAAAATGTCCTGACCGGCTTGAAACGAAGCGAGTTCTACAATCCGGGCTCGATCGTCGAACTGGATGTCGACACGTCCTCCCTGCTCGGGAAAGGTCTTCGTGAGAAGGTTGGAGCATATTTTACTAACAGTTCGGCATTTGAGACCACGGACACCGCCAAGGTAAAAACGATCGCGCGCTATGCGTCAAAGGACGCCCTGTTGTCGGGCTGGATGCTCGGTGAAAAATTCCTAAATGGAAAGGCCGCACTTGCAGAAGCCTCATACGGAAAAGGAAAGATCGTGCTGTTCGGTTTTCGCCCCCAGCATCGCGGGCAAACTTGGGGAACCTTCCCATTTATATTCAATGCACTCGAAAAACGATGAGTATGGACGAGACGCACGTAAAGAAGTATCTTCTCGCGAACTTCGCAGGCGTGGATATGATAGAGGACGAGGGAAATCTTTTCTTCTTCTGTGACCCGAAGAACAGGGTTCCCTTTGCTACCGTCGTTACAACGAGCAAGTATGACACATACTCGGATCTGGACAGGCCCGGCGTTTATCGTTTGAATATCGGCGTCGGAAAAGACACGTATAGATCTTTATTTCCTAGCGGCCAAATGCCCCTCGAATTGGGCTATGACTTTACGGCGAACGATGTGATCCTGCCCCATCCGGAATATGGCCGAATCTACTGGATCTGCGTTCTTAACCCGAGCGAAGCTACATTCGACGCCCTTAAGCCGATGCTTGCAGAGGCACATGAACTCGCCATTAAGAAGTACGATTCAGCCCAAGCCGCGAGCAAACGTCAGGCTCAGACGCGGTGAATATTTTCGCCTAGCCTAGCCGTTACTTGTTATCATCTAGAAATATGAATATTCGCAGTTTTGTATTCATCTCAGCCTTAATTTTGGCTTCGGTGCCCGGGATCTACGCTGACCGAGATGCGGCAAGCGGTTTCGAGTTGTTTCGTCTTCCCGCTGAGCCCGTGATAAGGATCGGACTTTCGACCAACTCAAGTTCAGTTTCAATCACGACAACGGATTCATCGCTCGTCGCGATAAGCCCTGACGAGCCGGTCAAAATGCTGGACACGTCGAGAGTTAGTGTGTCGGCCCGGACGTACAGGCCGCCGGAGGTTGAGATCTACAGGATCGAATTTCAGAACCTGCCAACTCAATCGGATGCGGCCGATCTGGCTAAAGACATTCGCTCATCAACCGGGGAGACTGCTCTTGCCAGCCTGGATATCGCCTCAAATACATGGAAGGTCTGGGTCGGGACTGTTAAAGAGTCAACGCTCGAGGCGGAAGACCTGAAAGCGAAACTTGCTGAAAAGGGATTTGAAGATCCGACCGTCGTCACTGAAAAGAAGGTTCAGCCATCCGCTGAGGCAGTAGCACTTACCCGGCAGCTGCAGACGGCGGGTAAGAGCCAGGTCCGGAGCCTTATCAGACCGACCGGCTCGACAGAGGTCAATGTAAGCGGCCCCGTCGCGTCAAATTTGCGAGAGGTAATAGTCAATGGCCCGACGCCGACGGCCAGCTATTCATCGTTGAAATCGGTCGCATTTGGTTCGTTGAATGAGCGTTCGAACCCTGTCCGGCTCAATGGAAAGGCGTATCGAGGGAAGATCGAAGTCTTCGTCAATGCTAAAGGCAACTTAACGGTTGTGAACGTCGTGCCATTGGAGGAATATCTGCTTGGCGTTGTTCCTTCCGAACTCGGCCTGCCACAACTTGAGGCCCAAAAGGCCCAGGCCGTAGCAGCGCGTACGTATGCCATCGCAAATATCGGCGGATACGGTTCGCAGGGCTTTGATATGGTCCCGACTGTTTCATCGCAGGTCTATAAGGGCGTTTCGATCGAAACGAAGATGGGAACGAGGGCGGTCCAGGAAACACACGGTATGGTGGCTACATTCAAAGGCAAGCCGATCACAGCGTATTACACCTCGACATGCGGTGGACGGACCGAGAATTCCGAAAACGTTTTCGATAAGGCAGAACCCTACCTGCGCGGTGTGGAGTGCTCTCTTGAGGGCCGTCAGCATTTCGATCCGTTCATGATAAAGACGCTGCGTAAACCCGCGAAACTGAGGGACGAGGGCCATCTGGAACTCGTTAAGCTCATGGCCATGCTGGCGTCGAACGGGTTTTCGATGATCGCCGATCCGATAACGGATGACTGGTTGGAGGACACTCCTACGCAGGGTGAAATGTCTAACTGGCTTAACCAGCTTGCCGGACGATTTGGTAAGACGTTTCCCAACGTTAATAAAGACACGCCAAAGCCGTCGGAACTGGCTCGAATAATCGGCGGTTATCTCTATGCTCCGGGCGAAGCCGATACCCTGTTGAGCGACTCGGATATCAATTATCACCTCGCCTTCGACGACGCGGCAGAGATTCCTAAGGATCGCCGGGCTGAGATGGCGATGTTAATGAGAGACGGTTATTTCACTGTCCACGCAGATCTAACACTCAAGCCCAATCGCCCGTTCGCGCGCGCCAAGATGCTGCGGCTCATTCGCCAGATCTATGAAAAAAAGAAATGGATGCCCGGGCTGCAGTCAGGAATTACAAAGGCTTCGGTAGACGGCAAGCTGGTTTTGCGTGTCGGGAAAACCGAAAAGCAACTGCTGATCCGTCCGGATGTGTTCTTATTCAGAAAGTTCGGCGGTGATCTATATCAGGTCAGTGAAGCGGCCCTCGTTGGTGGGGAAAATGTGAATTTGCAGACCGACGCCACCGGAGCGGTAATGTACCTCGAGATCACGCCGACCGATACACCTACTGTTGCCGAAAATATGTCCCCATTCACGAACTGGCGAACAACCCTTGGTGCGGCGGCTGTTCAATCCAGACTTTCGCGATACGTCCGCGGGATCGGCACTCTGTATGACATCAACATCAAACAGAAAGGGTATTCCCGCAGGGCCGTGGAACTTGAGATAATCGGCTCGAACGGCGTCAAAACGCTTAAAGGGGGCCGGATCCGCTCTGCTCTTCGGCTCAACGAACAGCTCTTTGTTATCGACAAACGTTACGGTTCGGGCAATCAGGTAGCCAGCTATACCTTCACGGGCCGGGGCTGGGGGCACGGTGTTGGAATGTGCCAATATGGTGCCTTCGGCCTCGCGAAGATGGGCGTAAAATACGACGACATCATCAAGCACTACTACACCGACGTAGAACTAACAAAGTCGTACTGATGAGTTGTCAAAGATCTAAGCTGTCTGCTTGACCGATCTTAAAAGTTTTATTTCTTCACTTTCAATTTTGGCGCTTCGACGTCCTGTAAGCGTTTCCACACGATCGTAATGTTGCCGGCCTCATCTTTCTCGACGACCCGGAAAGCAACGATCACATCACGGCGTTTGTCATATTCCAGCTCGTCATACGTTACGCCATCAATCGAACGAACATAATTTCCACGGTATGCGATCGATCGCAGGGCGAATGTGGAATTCTCTTTTATGAGATGGCCCCTGCGGTATAGAAAACCATCCGAATAC
>JBGSWW010000104.1:0-23292 GCA_041751735.1 Pyrinomonadaceae bacterium
CCTGACGGCCGGCCATTAAAGCCTGCCATCAGCGCAACCCGCGATTTGAAACCAAAGCGGCTCGCCGCTCCGGTTCCAAATCACCAAACCGGACATATAATGTGCTAACAAAACCGGACATCTTCATTTGCTATTAACATCTGAATTTTTGCAGGGCTTCCTCTCGGTTACGATGTTGCAGCGGCAGTGCGAGAAATAAATTGCGAAAAGTGAATCCGTTGAAATAAAAGCAACGAACTCGGTTAAAACCAGTTCGAGCTTCGAAGGCTTAGATCGAGAAGTTTAGGTGGAGGACTTTATCGGGGTTCGATCGCTCCCGATAGAAACCGGCGTCAAGCGGTCTTTAACTCAAGGGGGAAAAATATGATCAGAAAGGGTGTATTCGCGGTAGTTGTCCTGCTCGCGATTTTTGCGGTCTCTGGCGCAGATTCGGATATCAATGCTCAGAACAATTGCGCTCCACAGCGAACGCTGCTCGGTGGCGGTTTCGGTTCGCCTGCATTCGGCGGGTTCAACGTAGGCAACCGCCTTTTAATATTCGGGCTGACGAGTGATCAACGGCTTGTTTGTTTTGCGGAGAATAACCCGGGAAGCGTTGTAAATATCGGCCCAATAACAGGTTTTGCGGTTGATACCGCCTTGATCGGTATCGATTATCGTGTACAGGATGGCAAGTTGTACGGCGTCGGCAACGCGGGGGGTATTTATACGATCGATACGGCAACTGCGACACTATCGTTTGTTAACAGCCTTACTATCGCTCTCGACGGAACGTCGTTCGGGGTGGACTTTAATCCCGCTGCCGACAGGCTTCGGGTGATCAGCAACACCGGACAAAATCTGCGGCACAACGTCAATGCGGGCGGCATGACGATCAATGACGGGACGCTGACATATACGTCCCCGACCATGACCGCGGTTGCTGCAATCGGAGTTACCGGAGCCGCATACACGAATAACGATCTTAACGCGAATACGGCGACCACGCTGTTCGATATCGATACGGTTCTGGACCAGACCGTCATTCAATCTCCTGCAAACAACGGACTGCTTGCGACGACCGGAAAACTCACGTTAGACGCGGCAGATTCGGTCGGTTTCGATATATTCAGCAGGCTTTCTGCGGGAGCAGTCGTCGACAACAAAGGATTCGCTGTATTGACGGCAGCGAGCGACGGTCGGGCACGATTTTACACCCTCGAACTGCTGACCGGGAAGGCCAGCCTCGTCGGAACATTCAGTCTCCAGGATCAGATGGTGGACCTGGCAATTCCTCTTAACCAGTAACATTCGGCCGCTTCAGAAATGAGGCCGTCTGGAAAAACGAGAATTTAGGTAGTGGCCGTTGAAAACTAGGTTATCGGCGGCCATTCTCAGCGTCCCCCGGCACGACTCAGGGAAAATATTAGCTTCTCGACAGGCCACTCTAATTTCGATTAGAAGTTCCTCCGAAACAGGTAGGACATCTTCACGAAGAATGTCCTGTTGAACTGCAGAAACCCGGTCTGTGGTTCGTTGAAGGCGTAGCCCTTGTAACCCATCGTGTTGTTGTAGCCCACGTAGAGCGCTTTTCCGACGCTTGGTGTCCAGGCGAAGACGTATTGTCCCGTGATCCGGTCGCTCAGCGTCTCGTAGTACAGACGTGCTTTGAGGTTAACGAATCGAGTGAACTGGTAAGTAGACGAGGCTGAAAAGTAGTTTGACTCGTAGGTCAGGAGTCTGGTGTCGTTCCGCCTGAGGCTCGACCGGCTGTAAGAAGCCCCGAGGCTGAACTTGTCAGTGGGTTTTAAGCTGAATCCGGCTCCGAAGTACTGGCTGCGGGCCGCACCAGGGTCGAGTGGGGCGCCGGGACCGAACTTCAGCGCCGCCGGGCTGACGCGTGGATAATCTCTTCCGGCACCGAAATCGTAATCCAGGCGATTGAAACCGGTGCTGTAATCCCCATTGATGGAAAATCGCTTGTTAAAGCGCTTATAGATATATGTATACGGGCCGTATCCGAATACTCGCCGGGTAGGCTCGCCAAAAAACGCACCCGGGCTATCGGCTGACCTGCGCGCTCCAAACTCATCCTCATATATAACGTTGGGTCCAAATGAGAAACCCCCGCCGATGCTTGTGTTCCCTTTGAATTCCAGACTGCCGTTGACACCGCAGCCCCAGCCCTGAATGCGATTTGAAAAAGTGTTCTGACGGCTGCAGTTTGCCCCCGCATATCGATACACGATCAGTTTCTTAGGCGTAGGATCCGGATTAAAGTTGAAATATGCGAAATTGGACATCGTGTCCGTCTGCCGGGTGAAGCCGAGGGCTGCTCTGAATCGGCCTGTCACTCCTTCGCTGCTTGCGCCTAAACTATAGTGCCTGCTTCTATAGCTGAACGAGACGTCATAAGCGGCGCCTTTGCCGATTCCATATGAGTAACGGTCCATCTCATCTTTAAAATAGTCGGTGGATACCGAGGTCAGGAACTGACCGCTGAGACTTGCGCTCTTATTTATCTTCCACCGACCATCAAACCCGCCAAGGTGGCTATTTTTCTGGGGATAGGAATAACTGGTGCCTAGAAAGCCAATGCTCGATTCTTTTCCAATATCACGTTTTAGCCGAAAGACCCCCGCGTATGCTTTTTTCTCCGGAGGGTTAAATAGCGGGTCGTCTACCGCCCCGAGTATTCCGAAAGATGTCTTGCCCACCTTACCCGAAAGTTTGAAGGCCACATCGGGGTTCTCTATACGGCGCGTGTAGACCGCCTGGATAGCCGTGTTGAAAATGTCGACGCCCTCGAGAAAGAAGGGCCGCTTCTCAGAGAAGAAGATCGGGAACCGCTGGTTTGCTTCGACTACCGGAGCGTCCGCTTCTGTATCGGCAAAGTCGGGATTGTACGCGGCGTCAAGCGTGATGTTAGGGGTAATGCTGTATTTGGCGGTAAATCCAAAGTCAGCCTTCACCGGGGGATTGGAGAAGTGCGTGAGGCTGGTTCGCGTACCCGTCTGTTTGAGGGTGACGGTTGGGATCACCTCCAGTGTACGCTCGCCCTTGATCTCATTCATCCCGGTCAGCTTGCCCAGCTTGTTCAGATATCCCGGCACACCTCGCGGCAGCGGCACCCATGAGTCGAATTCCGGATTTCCGCGGGAGATCGATCTCGCAGCATTGAACCCCCAAAACTTGTCCTTGCCCGCAGCATAACGGAGCGACTTGAAAGGGATCTTAATCTCGACGGACCAGCCCCAGTCTTCGATAACTCCTTTGGATTCGAAGACGACATCGACGTTGTAATCTGTCCCCTGTGATTCGGTCTCAACCCCGTCCTGCTGAATGCCGAGCGGATTCACCGCAAAAGTGTATGCCCGCCTCTGATCGTTGAAAGTGTCCAGCCAGAACTGCACATTGTCTTCGCCATACACCCGATCGCGCTGAACGACGGACGAGCGGATCTTGTCTTTATCGTCCCAGCATTTGAAGGCAATATAGAAATTCGATGGATCATAGGCGATCAGCACCTCGGTACGCTGCGACGCGGGCAGATGATCGCCGGGCGAGGTCTGTATCAGATCCCGCAGCACAGCCGCGGACCGCCATACTTCGTCGTCCAATTTGCCGTCGATCGTGGGGGCACTGGCAAATTTTGGAACAGTGACCGGCGAGCGGACCACTTTGGATAGGTCGTCAGCTCCTGCCCGAGGGGCACCGGTTGTTATCGCTATTCCCGGCTGCTGGGCATAAATCTCGCACACGGCCGCAAGACACAAACAAACTACGATAGTCGATCTCATGAGAGCCTCGGCATGCTTCAAGAGTATGCCCCTTTGTTCTACCGCTTTGTTGCGGCTATGCTGTCAGCCCACGGTTACTCTTCTGTTAAGCCATTTTCGGAAAAGCAGAGCTTTCCCGACGTCGAACGGAATAGCCGAAGACTTTTGCCGGTTATTCTATGCCAAATGTGACAAATGCTAAAAACCGCGACATTTGGTATTTGTTCGAGGCGAAAAGTACGCTAGCCTGTTGCGGACTCGGTCTTTCTTGTACGCCGGGCGGATCATTAAAACTTTAGATTTTGCGGTCGGTTTGGGTCGTGCCTAGGGGTCGGGCTTTGCGGTTCAATACACTGTCTTGTCCTGAAATAGGCTTACAGGAACGTTAGAAAGTGTCAACTTTTTTCAGCCGACACAGAGTGTATTACACTTTGCCGGAAGAACGCGGGACAATTAAGGCGGACCGTAACTTCCATACATTTCTTCAGTTACACGTACATTGACCGTCCCACGCTGGGACACTTTTATGAATTTGGACTAGTGGAGAGTGGAAGCCGTAGGAGTAGAACAGCGAACGCGGACCTTAAACGAATAAGAAAATTAGGTTCAAGCGGCCTCAAATATTCGCGCTATAATCTCGGGCTATGAAAACCAGGATGCAGCTACGTCGAGTTCGTCTATTTACATTTCTTTTTGCACTCGTGAGCTTGACGATGCCGGAGACACTGTACGGCCAGCGAACGCAAAAGCCGGTGCTTTATGGACGGCACTGGATCGCGGTGACCGGTAAACCGATCGCGGCGACGGCGGGTGCTCGGATCTTCATGAAGGGCGGTAATGCGGTAGACGCTGCCTGTGCGATGATCGCCGCGACATCTACGATGTGGGACACGCTCTCGTGGGGCGGCGAGACCCAGGCACTGATCTATAATCCGCACACCGGCAAGGTGATCGGCATTAATGCTCTCGGTGTGGCACCGACCGGCGCGACGGCGGCATTTTACAGATCGAAGGGAATGGAGTTTCCGCCCGAGCACGGCCCGCTGTCAGCCGTTACGCCTGGCACACCCGGCGGCATCCTCGTCATGCTCGCCGAGTACGGCAAACTCACCCTAAAGGACGTTCTGGAGCCTTCTATCGAGATGGCGGACGGGTATGCGATGGACGACGGGACCGCCGCGGTGATCGAGCGTGAAAAGGCCCGCATGAAAGAATGGAAGTACACCCGACAAGTAATGCTGCCGCATCTCGGGCAAAAGCGAGAGGGCCCCGCCCCCGGCGAGATATTTCGACAGGCGGACCTGGCAGCCACGCTTAGAAAGCTCGTCGATGCCGAGCAGCAGGCACTTAAACAGGGAAAAAACCGAAAGGACGCCATAATGGCGGCTTATGACAGGTTTTACAAAGGCGATATTGCCGACGAATTCGTCCGCGGCACCAGAGAAGAAGGCGGACTGATAACGAAAGAAGACCTTGCCAAATGGAAGGTGATCGTGGAGGAGCCCGTCAAGACAGATTATCGAGGCATCGATGTTTACAAGCTAAACGTCTGGACGCAGGGGCCCGTGATGCTCCAGGCTCTGAATATTCTCGAGAATTACGATCTGAAGGCAATGGGTTACAACAGCCCGAAGTACATTCACACGATCTACCAGGCTATGAATCTCGCCTTTGCCGATCGAGATTTCTATTATGGCGATCCCTATTTTTCGCCCGCCGAGCCGGTGCAGGGGCTGCTTTCAAAGGCGTATGCAAAAGAGCGGGCCAAGCAGATCAACACGACTCGAAACGATCCAACCATAAAACCAGGTGATCCATATCCATTTCAGAATGGAACTAATCCGTTCCGCGATCTGCTTGATAAATGGAAGGCGGAGCCGGCTGAAAAACAAACGCTTGCGCCGGTCGGCCGGAAGACAACAGATGAAGACCTCGACCGGGCGTTCTATGCCGGCACAACATCCGTTGAGGCTGCCGATGCTGAGGGTTGGGTCGTTTCGGTTACGCCCAGCGGCGGTTGGATCCCCGCCGTGATCGCCGGACGGACCGGGATCGGCTTGAGTCAACGTGCCCAGCAATTCGTTGTCGACCCGGCAGAGAACCCCTACAACGTCATCGAGCCGGGTAAGCGGCCGCGAGTAACGCTGACGCCGACAATGGCCCTCAAGGGCGGGAAGCCATATCTTTCTTTTGCGGTACAGGGCGGCGACAGCCAGGACCAGAACCTTTTGCAGTTTTTTCTGAATTTTGTCGAGTTCGGCATGAACGTGCAGCAATCCGTTGAGGCTCCGAATATAAATAGCTTTCAGATGCGCAGCTCATTCGGCGATCATGCGTCGCGGCCGGGCCGTATCTTGATCGCCAACTCTGTCAGTCCGGAGGTACGAGACGAGTTGATCCGCATGGGCTATATCGTGACATTTGCCGAGCGTACGTCGGGCCCTGTCACTGCTATCTTCTTTGATAGACAGCACGGCACCATGTGGGGCGGGGCAAGCAATTACGGCGACGATTACGGCATAGCATGGTGACTACGGCTGCCCGGGTATCGGTGACACTTGTTTTACCGCCGATCGTGGGCGGTGTATTCTTGGGGAAATGGAAAAATTGGGTTATTCCGACCTCGATGCCGAGATCATCGATTTCAAACAGCCGACGCCAAAACGGGACCGCCGTATCAAATGGATAGTTATGGCGGTCGTTCTGCTGGTAGTTGTCGCCGCCAGCAGCGTCGGAATATATATCGAATCCCTCTGGTTCGGTTCGCTTGGATTTGAATCGAGGTACTGGTATGTCCTGGGCCTCGGGTGGGCTCTGTTTTTTATATTTGCCCTGTTAACGATAGCAATTGTCCGCGGTGGTTTTTACGCTCTTGAGCGGCTGTTTGGTTCAGACATACGCAAACCGATCAGGCTCCTGGTCAACAATCAGCCGGTTTCTTTTGACCTTTCTCGATTTCTGCGTCCTGCCGCATGGGTGATCGGCATAATAATGGGGATCAGCTATGGCCTTGGCCTTAGTAATGACTGGCAGATGTGGATGCTCTATCTGCATCACCCGGCGACGCCCGGCGTCGATCCGATCTTTGGTAATCCCCTGGCCTTTTATCTGTTCCAGTTGCCCGTTTACAGCCAGATCGCCTCGTGGTTGACTGGCATGGCTGTTCTCATGGTTGCCGCGGCGATCGGCCATGCCGTCCTCGCTTCTGTGCCGATCCAGACGACAATTCCCGACGCAAAACCCGCAAGCTTTGATGGGATCAGCAAAACGTCGTTTACGGCTATCTCCCTGGCTCTTGGATTACTAATGATCATTGCCGCCTGGCGGACCGTCTTGTCGAGATACGGCTACCTCTGGACCGATCATGCTTCTTTTAGCGGTGTAACTTATACAGAGGACAACTACCTGTTGCCGGGCCTCACTATAGTTGCTGTTTGCCTGCTGATCGCCGCGGCGATCCTTTTCGTAAACGCGTTCACAAAAGAAGGACTTCGGCTCATCCTCGCTGCTGTTGCGCTTCCCGTCCTGGTTTTTGTAGTGGCCGCGATGCTGGTTCCGGCATACGTCCAGAGCTTTATCGTTAAGCCGAACGAGCTTGGACGTGAAACTCCGTATATTGAGCACAACATTGCGGGCACACGCGCCGGGTTTGATATTGACCAGGTCGAGATCCGTGAGTATCCGGCTGATATCACGCCGGATGCACTCGACCTCACGGCAAATAGCCAGACGCTGGAGAACATTCGGCTGTGGGACTGGCAAGCCCTGCAGGACACTCTCCGCCAGGTGCAGGAGATTCGGACATATTATGATTTCCCGGATGTAGACGTCGACCGCTACCGCATCAATGGCGAAATGAGGCAGGTTATGATCGCTCCTCGTGAGCTCGATATCAATAAGCTTCCCGAGCAGTCACGTAATTGGATCAATGAACGCCTCGTCTATACGCATGGCTATGGCGTCACAATGAACACGGTAAATGAGTTTACCGGCGAGGGCCGCCCACGGTTTCTAATATCTAATATGCCGCTTGAGTTCGCGAGTGATGTGAAGGTCTCGCGACCCGAGATCTATTTTGGGCAGAGAACAGATACCGACGTATATGTAAAAACCCGTCAGCCGGAATTTGATTACCCGCAGGGTGACAACATTAATTACACGCATTATGAGGGTGATGGCGGGTTCGCAGTCGGGAGCGGCCTTCGCAGGATGTGTGTTGCCTGGGCGACGGGCGACCTTTCAAAACTCCCGTTCTCGGACGATGTAACAAGCGAGAGTCGCGTCCTGATGCATAGGAATATTTCAGATCGCATCGCCCGCATTGCTCCGTTTTTGTTCTACGACGATGACCCGTATTTGGTCATCGATGCCGACGGGAGGCTAGTCTGGATGGTCGATGCCTACACCCGATCGAACCGGTATCCGTACTCCCGCAATTTCAACGTAGCAGGTAGAAACATCAATTACCTGCGGAACAGCGTCAAGGTCACGATCGATGCCTATACCGGAGCCGTTGACTATTTTGTTTTTGACGAGGAAGATCCCATAATTGCGGCATATAGGGCAGCTTTTCCGGAACTTTTCAGATCAGCATCCGATATGCCTGTCGGTCTGCGGTCTCATGTTCGGTACCCCGAGATAATGATCCGTGCGCAGGGCGATGTCTTCGGTCTCTACCACACTACGAACGCCAAGATGTTTTTCGGCCGGGAAGATGTCTGGAGCGTTGCCCGTGACGCCTCGGCCGGAGACGGTTCGGGATCCGGACAGCCTCAGACTCTTGAACCTTATCAGGTCCTGATGCCCCTTCCTGGTGAGCGTCTCGAAACCGAGTTTGCTCAGATACTTCCTTTCACACCGGGAAACCGGAATAACATGATCGCCTGGATGGCCGGACGGTCGGATGGCGATGCTTACGGCCAATTGCTTGTTTATCAATTTCCACCGTCCCGGGTGATCGACGGGCCGCTTCAGATCGAAGCACGTATCGACCAGGATTCGCAGATCGCCGGTCAATTTACCCTTTGGAATCAACAAGGTTCAAAGGTAAAACGAGGCAATTTGATCATCATGCCGATCGGCACAGGATTGCTTTTCGTCGAACCGATCTATCTTCAGGCCGTCCGGAGCCCGATGCCGGAACTTCGCATGGTTGTACTGGCAACTCAGGAACGCCTTGTGTTCGCGTCGAACTTTGAAGCGGCCCTTAAGCAGTTGATAGGGCAGCCAGAAAAAACCGCTGTTACCGACCCAAGATCAGAACAGGAAGCTCAACCCGATCCATCCGCAACACCTCAAACGAGAGACTCGGCTGAACTGATCAGACGGGCCGGTCAGACCTTTGCGGATTACCAGAGGCTCACATCCGAGGGAAAACTTGGAGAGGCTGGCCAGAAACTGGATGATCTCAAACGAATTCTTGATCAATTACAAGGCCCCAGGAATGAGTAACCGATATCGGCCGAGATTCGTCGAAATCGTTTGGCAACCGAGGGTGATCGGCTTCTTTATATATTTCAAACATCAATAAAATCAGTTATTTGAGGTCTCTGGCACTCTCATTGCATTATTCAAGGCGGGATGACCGAAAGTGGTATCCAAAATCGTGCCTCGGCGATCGAGGCCAAGAATAAGGGGAGTAATAAAATGAGAGATCTTAGAAGTATCAAGAAGTTGTTTATGGGGTTGAGTCTTGGCATCGTCGTTCTGGCTGGGGCAGCCTTTTCGGTAAGCGCGCAGAATGTCACGAGAGAAGCTCGACAGCTGCAGGCTGCTCAGCGTCAGGCACAAGTTGCGTATCAACGGTACCTGCGAACGCAGAGGCCTGTAGACTATCATGCCTGGCAGAACGCTTCGGCCAGGGTACAGCGCGAACAGATGCAGTACCAACGTGCTATAGCGCTGGCAAATAATCGCGGTATTTACAACGCCGGTTATGGTGTCGGCGGATCGCGAATGTATCGAATCGACCGTGGAGGACGATACTACAATGTAGATCAGCGACAGGTCGAATTGCTTCGGTCTGCGGTTAACCAAGGCTATAGTCGGGGGTATCGTCAGGGTCAGATCGACCGACAGTACCGGCGATCGTATAATTACGGGACCCATTCGCTCTATAGGAGCGGAACGTATGGCTATCAGTCGTATGTGGCGCGTGATCAGTATCAGTACTATTTCCAACAGGGTTTCCAGCGTGGATACGAAGATGGATTCAATAGTAGTTACCGATACGGAGTGAGATCGAATAACGGTTTCAACATCCTTGGCGGAGTGCTGAACACGATTTTAAGGATAGTTGACTAAGGTGGTAGATCGACCGGTTAATCCGCGAGGCGTTCCTTTCAGGACGCCTCGTTGCTATTTAGGCGGAGGTGGATTCGATATCGATGGCGATGTTTCGCCATTTGCCTTGCAAAAACCGCACGACGCTGAGCGTACATCGGGCAATATGCCCGGCGAGGATCGCGAGCCAAATGTGGATCGGTTCGAGCGTACCGAGCTCGCTGATTGCGAAACATATCCCGAGAGGAATGATCACCTGAGAGATTATCGAGATGTATAACGGGCTTTTCGTATCTCCAGTGCCCTGCAGCCCGCCGGTATACGTAAGTGCGACCGAGATGAATAGGCCTGACACGCTTAAGACCCTGAGGAGTTGGACGCCGATAGTCACAGCGTCAGGATCGGTCATCCCAAAAATACCGAGCAGCTGCTCGGGGAAAAAGAAGAAGAAAATGCCGATAAACGCCGAACCGACGAGCCCGAATCGAGCCGCGGTATTTACGGCCGCATAGGCCCTGTCAGGATGGCCCGCACCGATGTTCTGCCCCGCAACCGTAGCGGCAGCACCCATTAGGCCGACAGACGTCCAGGTAACGAGCGAGAATAGCTGGGTGTATGAAACCGCAAAGGCCGCCTGGGCCGCGGCGCTTTGGGCCAATGAGCCGATAAAAGCGAGCATTAGCACGCCGCCGACATTCATAGCGATACCCTGAAAGCCGGCGGGAAGCCCAAATTTGAATAATGAGCGGATTACCTTCCAATCGGGGCCCCAGCCCTGGCCTCTGGGGAACCCTACAACCCAGCGCCCGGTCCACATCATGTATATGGAATATGCTCCTACGAGGCCGGTCGCCATGCTTGTGCCGATCGCCGCTCCTGAAGTGCCAAACGCCGGAATGGACCCTAATCCGCGGATGAGTACAACGTTGAATACTACGTTCAAAAGCGTCATGACTATGCCAAGTATCATTGGCGTGCGGGCGTCTCCGGCAGAGCGTAATGCGCCGCTGGTCATGAAAAAGATCATCAAACCAAGGCTAAATGCAAAGGTAATTCTAAGAAACGGAAGAGCCTCAGCCTTGACGCCGGGATCAGCGTTAACAAGATCGAGAAGGAACGGCGAGGCAAAATAACCCAGCGGGGCCATTATTCCCAAAGCAATAAATGCCGCCGTGAGAAAGGCCTGGTAAACCGTGCGGTTTACTTTCTTTTCGTCGTGGGCCCCTGCAAATCGGGCGACCAGCACGCTCATCCCTGTAAAAATAGAGGAAATGAAAACAATAACAACCAGGAAGATCTGCCAGCTTACGCCAATAGCTGCGTTTGCCTTAAAGCCGACCATGTTTCCGACCATTACGTGGTCCACCAGCCCCTGCAGGCCTCCGAAGATGTTTGTCAACATCGTTGGCCACGCGATCTTCCAGACGGCCCTTCCGAGAGGTCCTTCGACGATCGAGCGGTCAAACCGAGATGTGGGCGGGGCCGGCATGTCGGGTCCGATGACCGGCTCTTCAACTATTGTTGGGGGGCTATCGGGCATTTGTTGCGTACAGGTATTAAATCACAGATACGCAACCTTACGTGCTTCAAGCGTCGGCTTTTAGTGTTTCGTGCCGCAATTCGGCGGAGGGTTCCGGCGACCGAAACAACCTGCCTTGGCGAGAAAACGGAATCAACGAGCCTATAGATCCACAAGCACCGTAAATCCACCATATACCATCCTCTTGTAATCGAACGGCGGTGTTTTCGGCGTCATCGCATGCATCTCCGGGTCTGCCATTATGGCTTTCATCGCTTTGTTCCGATGAGCTTCGGACTTAAACTCCACAGCCGCATAAACAAGCGTCTCGCCGGGCTTAAGCTTAATTGTTTTCGGAAACGGTACAACCTCTTCAACCTTAAGATCAGAGGCCACATATTCGCGATAGCGGAGGGCACCGTGTTTTAAGAAAAGCTTTCCAGCTGCAGCCGCCAGTTTCTTATAGGCGGGTATATTCTCTTCGGCTATCGGTACAAGGTAAACGTCTGCGTATTTCGACATAATTTCAATCAAAGGGATCGTATTTGGGTCTAAGTAGAGGTTGGAACGCGCCGCGATAACAATAGGCCAGAAATATGGATGCCAAAACGACAAAAATGGCGATGGGCAGCCCTGTCCGGTCGAGGAAAAGGTGCACCATGAATATATTGACGATTATCGGGGCCAATATCACCAGGGCCAACGGCACAAAGCGGCCCGCTAACAGCAGCAGCGCGCAAACCAGCTCGGTCGCTTTCAGTAACGTGAAAAAGTAACCGGATGCGGCCAGTCCCTCATTGAACATCTTAATAGCACCATCCATCGGCGGTGGCGTTATCAGATCGAGGAAGTAGGTTGCCGACGCAAAAAGAAACAAGAGTCCCAACAAAGTCCGGACTACGATCATTGCGATCTTCATAGGCGTTTAAAGAAGTGGTATCGAGACTGTGTCTCGTCTATTTCGCCTCGGCTACGTTCTTCAACTGGGCCAGACCCTTTTCGAAATCGCTTCCGAGCATCTTGTCCATATCCACGACGAGGCAAAAAGCTTTGGCAATAAAACCGTTCTTTCCCGACATCGTCCAGGTGACATTTGTACGGCTGACGGAGGGTGTAAGTTTAAATTCGGTGAGATGCTTAGCAGCGAATGGTTGGAGAAATTCAAGATCGATCTTGACGGCTTCATGCGGACGGCTATCGATGATCGTCATCGACCCCTCGCCAACCTCGCTGTTCCCGGCCCACGCGTAAGACGCACCGACTCCCGATCGCGGACCCGAATACGTCGTCTTCATCTCGGGATCGATCTTCGCCCAGGGCGACCACGCCTCCCAGTTATGAAAGTCATCGATCTGTTGAAAAACCCGTTCCGGCGAAGCCGTGATCTCAGCCGACCGAGTGATCGTAAAATCCTCCGGCTGGTACGCAATAACCGCGGCGAGCGCAGCGATAGCAAGTACCAGCAATATAAAGATACCTAGAAGCGCCTTTTTCATCCTAACTGCCTCCTCAACGGGTGACACTTTAAGCTATTTTGGGAATTACTCAAAGTCAGATCTAGTGGAAAAGTGGAACCATTTTTCCCAAAAATGAAAGAGTGCGGCTTTTTTTGAAAAGCCGCACTCGGTAGGTTTATGTCGGAAGGTATGAGTGAAGGGTATTATGAAATCGCTCAGTTACGGTCGAACGCCACCGAGGGAGGGTAATAGAATGTACCCAATGTTCTGAAACTCTGAGTATCAAACTTTGCCCGCGCACCGCAGTCAAGGCAGACACGATACGAACTATCCCTACTCGTAAAGGGCCGGCTCAAAGCCTTATGCCAGCACCCGAAGAGTTTCCCAACGAAGCCAATCTTTTTTCCGAATGTTCCGTTGGTCCTATTGATAACACGTTCTGCTATCCGGTTTTGTTCCAAAATTGCCTGCATTTTTTTTTCGCGGCCCATTTATGGGCTACTCCCCCTTTTCTACTTATTTATAAAACGCTAAGGACTTTGCACGGTGTATGATGAAATACAATATCCAGAAGTTTGTCGATCTCTTTCATTCCGGAAAGTCGTCTTTCTATAAATTACTAATTTCGTTAGAATCTAAAAAAAAGATTCAGGAGCAGAAATGTTTAAGTTGCGGGCCTTCGGAATACTGTGTTTGTTGATCATTGGACTATCTCCGACGCAAGGTTGGGCATGGAGCGATACGGGACATAAGATCACAGGTTATATTGCCTGGACACGGATGACACCAGCTGTACGCGAAGCGGTGGTCAAGATCATGAGGGAAGCTCCGGAGGATTCCCATTTTTCGGCATATTACATGCATTACGGACCGCTGCCGGATGAGATAAAAAGGCGGGATTACTTCATGCTTGCAACGACGTGGGCAGACCTTATACGAGAGCGCTCGTTCGACACACGGTATAAAAAATATCACCATTCGAACTGGCACTATTCGGATACATTTTGGACAAGGACGGAAAAAGGGATCGAGGTTTTGAAAGCACCCGAGGACGGAGGGCTGGCTCTGGAGAGGTTGAAGGAATACAATGCACTCATTCGCAGCCCTGCGTCCGATCCCGCGAAGGCCGTTGCAATTGCCTGGATCCAACACCTGATCGGAGACATTCATCAACCGCTGCATACGTCAGCCCGCGTGACCGATCTCGAACCAAAGGGCGATCAGGGAGGAAATTTCTTCTTGCTCACTCCGCAGGGGACGCCAAGGGCTCAGCAGGAGAACCTTCACTGGTTTTGGGACTCGATCATCGAGAGGAACATTCCCAACAAAGACAATGAGTGCGACTCCGAATTTGTGATCCCGATCGCTGAAAAGCTGATGAAGGCGCACCCATATGAAAAGGTTCGCGGAAATCTTGATCCGGCCAATTTTACGGGATGGATCGCCGAAAGCCTAAAACTTGCACAGGTCGACGTATTTTCACCCGACCTGATCCGCTTTCAAAAGCCATCCGAGAAATATAAGAAGAAGGCGTTCAATGTTGCTCGCGAGAGACTGACCCTGGCCGGATATCGTCTGGGCGATCTGTTTAACTCGGCATTTGGCGGATCTCCGAGCCGTTAAGACGGCCTTCCCATCGAAAATTTCACCTCCAATATCCGTTTAATGGAATCGGCTCAGATTTACAAGCATTTTCAAGAGAGGACAGATCGCATCCTCGAGGCTATACGTGGTTTGGTCGATATCGAGTCGCCGTCACATGACGCTGCGGCCAGCCGCGAGACAACCGGCCTGATCGAGAGTAAGTTTCGAGAACTCGATCCGGAAATCAAAATTGAGCGCCTAACGGTAAAGGATGGGGAGCATTTGATAATAAAAGCTTTTGTCGGAAACGAGAAGCCGGCCCTGCTCCTTGGGCATACAGACACGGTTCACCCGGTCGGGTCAAGTCAGATCAATCCTACGCGTATCGATGGCGACCTTTTTTACGGCTGCGGGATCTTCGATATGAAGGCGAATATCGCTGTGGCCCTCGAAGCCCTCAGGTATTTTGTCGTTACAGAACAACGCCCGGCACGGCCGGTTACGATCCTCCTCTCTTGCGATGAGGAAGTCGGAAGCCACACTGGCCGTGAGATCGTCGAGCGTGAGGCAGCCGGAGCCGCGTATTGCCTCGTCCTCGAGCCATCTGCCGATGGTAAGGTGAAAACCGGACGGAAGGGCACAGGAATGTACACCTTGTGCTCCCGTGGAAGGCCCGCGCACGCGGGCCTCGAACCCGACAAAGGTGCAAATGCAATTGTAGAGCTTGCACGACAGATACCGGCGATACAGGCACTTGGAGACCGAGATCTGGGGACAACCATTAACGTCACGACTATAAGTGGCGGGACAACGTCAAATGTGATCCCTGAGTTTGCTGAGTGTGAGATAGATGTCCGTTTCAGGTCAAATGCCGAGGCGGAGCGAATCGACGCCGAGCTGCATTCGCTCAATGCAAATGATGAGCGGGTCACGCTCGAGCTCAAAGGCGGGATCAACCGGCCGCCGATGGAGCGAACGCCTGATGTTCTCGCTCTGTTTGAAAAGGCGCGGGAACTGGCCGCGGGTTTCGGCTACAACCTTGAGGAAACACAGGTAGGCGGAGCGTCGGACGGCAATTTTGTGGCTGCTCTCGGAGTGCCCCTTATCGACGGGCTCGGCGTTCGCGGTTCCGGGGCCCATATGATGACAGAACATATTGATGTGACGGATATTGCGTCGCGGGCGACCCTGATAACGCTGCTGCTGAAGAATCTGTAAGTTCCAAGTATGCGGAGGCGCATCCTGTCCGGTGATGGGCGCGGTCTTCAAAACCGTCTGTGAGCCTGCGAGAGCAGTCTTGGGTGGGTTCGACTCCCACACGCCTCCGCCAACAAATCTTTCCCACTCACGGATAAATCTGCGTTATAGATCCGGAGCGTACCTAAGGGTTTGAGGGATTCTTTCTGTCCCTTTTTGTATTGCGTTTGCAACAATTTCCTGTATATGATACAATTGCAAAGGCTCGATTATGCTTGGTCGAGCCTATGTATGTGGTAATGAGAAAGAGTCTAAATCAGTTTCAGGACGAGTCACACACCTTTTTAGCGATCGATGACGTCGTGAAACACGTTACGCAAATTCCTAAGAATGGGACAACGCGGCTTAACTCCTTAAATCGCAACGTCTTAGGCCGTCCCACTCGCTGTCCCACGTGGGACTGGGATCGCGGTTTTCCGCCATTCTTAAGCTGCTCGTGCATTAGACTGGGCTCGGCCTCTTTTGATTTGTTCTTGAGGCCGCCCCTAAACTATTATTTTTCTAATAGATGAAGATCTTTCACGGAACCGGTAACGCTAATATCCTCCGACCGACCGTCTTGACGCTTGGCGTGTTCGACGGCCTGCATCTCGGGCACCAGCGGATCATGCAGACGGTTGTTGAACGTGCCAGATCTTTGGGGGTCGCCGCCACGGCGATCACGTTTGACCCGCATCCTCGTGCCGTGCTGCATCCTGAGTCGGCTCCCCCGCTTCTGCAGACCCTGGACCAGCGGCTTGCCAACTTCGAGGTGCTCGGCATCGACCAGGCGATCGTTATCGCATTTTCGAAAGAGTTTGCTGCGCAGCCCGCCGAGATGTTTTTAGAGGAGATCATTCGTGAGCGTTTGCAAGCAAAGGAGGTCTATCTCGGCAAGGGCTTTGCATTTGGCAAGGATCGCGGCGGAAACATCGACCTGCTGCGAAAGAAGAGCACCGAACTTGGATTTGTGGCTGACGAGGTCGAAGAAGTCCAGATACGAGGCCAGCGTATCAGCTCGTCAAAGATCAGGCATCTGCTCGCCGAGGGGCGCGTTAATCTTGCCCGGCGTATGCTTGGCCGTCCGTATGGCGTTGAGGGCGTCATTATTCGCGGCAATCGCCGCGGCCACACTATCGGATTTCCTACAGCAAATCTAAAGCCACATAACCGTGTGATTCCGCGGTTTGGTGTGTATGCTACCGCGACCCTTATTGAAGGTACCTGGCGAAAGAGCATTACAAATATCGGCGTCAGGCCAACCTTCGAGAATGATGCCGATCCGTCGATCGAAACGTACATCTTCGATTTTGACGGCGAGCTCTATGGCGATGTTCTCCGCGTCCGTTTTTTGCACCGTATCCGTGATGAGCGCAAATTTAGCGGCATCGACGAACTGAAGGCCCAGATCGAACGCGACACCCGGCGTGCAAGGAACTATTTCAGGCACAGGGGCGTAGAGAACATGCTTAAGGTGTTATGAACGGAAGTAAAAGACAAAGCCGCTGTTTTGTATGGCATCGAAACCTCGATCGATGGTGATTACGACCCTCTTTACCGATGAGCCAAACTAACACAGCCACAACTATCAAAAAGGAAAACTCTCTATCGAGTGGAAACGGTACGTCCAGTTTTGTGCCCACATCTGAGCTTCCGATCGCTCGTTTAACTACGAACCAGCAGCTGATCGACGAAGAGAAAGGCCTGCAAAAGGTTGAATCGGCCGTTGAGGGTAAGTATCAGGGAATTCGCGGCTATTGGCGTTTGTTCGAGATATCGAGGGTAATAGTTGCGTTGTCCGCATACCTTTATCTCGACCAGTTGGACGTTCACAAGAAACATCAGGACAAACTGAAAAAGGAACGTCTAAATCGGGCATATCGCCTGACGCGTCTTGCCGTTTACGGCGAGAAGCTATATGCGGCGCGGCTTTGGCTTTTGCAGGCCGGCCTGCGGCTTCTGCGCAAATTCGTTATTGGTAAAGAATCGAACGTCCTGCGAAACCAGGAGAAACAGGCCGTCTGGCTAAAGGAAAAGCTCATCAAGCTCGGGCCCACATTTATCAAGATCGGCCAGTCAATGGCCACCCGTGCCGATCTTCTGCCGCTGCCTTTTGTTGTTGAGCTGGGAACACTGGTCGACAGCGTTCCTCCTTTCCCAAATGATGTGGCTTTTGCCCGCATTGAGCATGATCTCGGCCGGAAGATAAATGAGGTCTATTCGGAATTTGAGCTTGAGCCCGTTGCGGCCGCCTCGCTCGGCCAGGTCTACCGCGCACGGCTCCATAGTGGCGAAGAGGTTGCGGTAAAAGTACAACGGCCAAATCTCGAAGCGACCATTCGCGGCGACCTGGTCATTCTCAAGAAGGTCGCGAAATTTGCTGAGCGTTTTCCTCATCTCAATGAAAATGCCGATTGGACCGGCATGCTTCGGGAATTCGACACCACTATCCACGAGGAGATGGATTATGTCCAGGAAGGGCATAATGCCGAGCGTTTTCGCGAGAATTTCAAGAACTGGAACAATATCCACGTTCCGCGCGTCTACTGGAACGCGACTACCTCAAAGGTCATGACGATGGATTTTATCCACGGAACAAAAGTGACCGATCTCGAGGCGCAGGCGGCGTTGAATATCGACCCCGCAAAGGTCAATCGGCTTCTCATCAAAACTTATTTGAAACAGCTGCTGGAGGACGGTTTTTTCCATGCCGATCCGCACCCGGGCAATCTGCTCGTGATGCCCGACGGCCGGCTCGCTTTCTTCGATTTCGGAATGGTGGGCCGCATCACGCCTGAGTTGCAGGCTAAGATGATCGACGCCTTTTTCCACGTTGTTGCGAAGGACCCCGCGGGTATCGCCGATGATCTGATTGCCCTGGATTTTCTCAAACCCGGCACCAGCCCAAAGATCGTCAAGCCCGTGGTGGAAAAGATGTTCGAGTTTCATTTCAATCTGAAGCTCAAAGACGTCAATTTCAAAGAGCTGACCTACGACCTCGCCGACGTGATGTACGACTACCCGTTCCGCCTGCCGTCAAATTTCACGTACATCATGCGTGCCCTTATGACCCTCGAGGGAATAGGCATAGTCACGGACCCCGAGTTCAACTTCTTCGAGACAGCCAAGCCGTACGCCAAGGAATTCATGCTCCGCCGAGAGGGCAAGGACTTCCGGAAATTGTTCGTCAACAAGATCATGGGCCGCGACGAGGGCGGCAAGATCGACTGGGACCGCTCGTGGAAGCTGGCGAAGATGGCGTTTAAGACGGTTTTGAATTCGTGAACTCATGCATTCCCGGCGATTACGAGAGTGTCTCGAAGGCGACCCGCTAGATACTATGGCATCAGACCGCATTGTAATTCCGTTTATCGAGGGCGACTTCGAGGTTAGCGAATTTTCCCGTTCTTCGTGGGAGCGATGCAAATCAGTATTTGTCTCGACTTATTGGAATGGCGAAGAAGCACCCGCATCCCGACAGTTCGCCACTAAGACTCTGTGGAGTGAACGATGCCTGTACGTGCGATTTAAAACCGCGCAAGCAGAAGAGATTATCGTAAGTGCCACGCCCCAGATCGAGCGCAAGACGATCGGCCTCTGGGAGCGCGACGTCTGCGAGATCTTTATTGCGCCCGTTGGTCGCGAGCCGCGTAAGTATTTTGAGTTCGAGGTGGCCCCTACCGGTGAATGGCTGGATCTTGTGATCGATATGACGGGCGGAGAGCGGATAACTGACTGGGAATATCATTCCGGAATGGGGGCCGCGGCACGCATCGACAACGGTCGGATTTTGATGGCGATGAGAATACCGTGGGAGGCTTTTGGCCGCAAGCCCCGAATCGGTGATGTCTGGCTGGGAAACATTTTCCGATGCGTCGGCCGCGAGCCCGACCGCGGCTATCTCGCCTGGAGACCGACGATGACCGAAGCCCCGAACTTCCACGTACCGGAACGCTTCGGTCAACTGATCTTTGACAACTAAACAAATGAGGGCCTAGCCTTTGCCGGTCTCGGTGTGAGGGGCATCTACGGGCTTCGACTCGGGGGAGCCCCGCTGGCGAAGCCAGATCGATAGGACCACCATCAGGCCAACGGCTAAGAACTCACTTTGCCAATTTTGGAGGGATTCGAACCAGAACCTCGACGTAGTCATATACTCTAACGTCGTCACCTGCTCGCCAGAATTGTGCAGCCGTTGGTCCTGATTGTATTCGCTTGCACCGCTTACCGCGTGAAGAAAAAACGACACCAAAAAGAGCACGAGAAACGCGAGCCCAAGCGAGTTCTCGTAGATCCCTAGGACAATACCGCCACCCTGACCGGCCACGGAGCGTCTTTTTTGTTTCGCGACTTACGCGTATCACGGTCCGTGGGTTCCGATTCGTCGAGCTTCTTTGATTCAGATGATCCTTTTTGATACAGAAAAGCGGTCAGAACCATGAAAAGGAACATCTGGAGAAACTCCGACTCCCAATTCTCCATCGTGGCTTCGAGAAAGTGGGAACTGGTTAAGTATTCTGTATAAGATATCTGCGGACGGTTATGCTCGACGAGTTCGCTGTTGTTCTCAAGATACCCGACGAAGCTAAGTCCGCCGGAGAAGCTCAGAAAAAAAAGGCCCAACCATACGATCGAAAGGCCATTTTCGCGCAGGAACCGTTTCATCTGATCTCCTCCTGCTATCTAAACTGACACAGATCCGCCGCAATAATTTGTCTGGCCCGTTACAAAGCGGTGTCCTAACACCACATTCGTTTCAAATGATGACTTTTAGTGCAGGTCAAACTCCGGAACGGTACCAAGACACGATCGTGAATCGCTCGCCGTTCTCGACGGGCAGCACCTCGTGGGTCGTTTCAGACCGAAATGCCGCGAGCGCCCCTGTAGCATTTGCCACGCTCTGGCGGTAGTCGTAATTCGGATACGCTCCATGCAGCACCAGCGAACCGCCGTTGTATGCTCCCATCATCGGCTCGTCGCTATGCCGATTTAGGAATATGACTACCGAAATCTTCCTAAATCTCGTGTCGTCATAGATCATCGGTGTATTCCCGTCCTGATGGGCGACGAAGAAGTCGCCCGGACGGTAGCGCAGAAATTGGGGCTCTTCGGGCTCGTCAAGCTCTATCCCGAAATGCCGTCCGATGTCACTTTGCTTCGCCATCAACGCATCCGTCACAAAACGGCGAGTTTCCGATGATACAGTTACCCGTTCGACCCGGCGAACAGAGTTGTCGACGCTCCCTCCTGTCTCCCTCCCATAGACGACAGCAGGGCGGCCTTGACCAGCGAGCATCTCCGACAGGATGCGGGCGCATACATCAGTATCAAGAAGGTTTGGAATGATTAAGACGTCGATCATTCGAAAAGTCGATTTATCGCTAGCCCGTCATACCGCCGTCGACCGCGATCGTCTGGCCGGTTATATAGCTCGACGCGTCTGAAGCGAGAAATACCACGGTACCTTTCAATTCCCCTTCGTTGCCGATACGCGGGATCACGTTATTCTCCTGAATCGACCTCTCATAGATATCGATGACGGCATCCGCGAGGCGGGAATGAAAAAAGCCGGGGGCTATGGCGTTCACACGGATCCCGCGGCGGCCCCAGCTTGCCGCCAGCTCGCGTGTAAGGCCGATCAGGCCGGCCTTGCTTGCCGCATAACCTGCATAGAAGGGGCCATTAGCCGACGATGTGAGTCCGGCGATTGACGCAATATTTATGATTGAGCCGCTGTTTTTCTTTAGCATTTCCCGGCCCGCTGCCTGAGCGAACAGAAAGCAGCCAGTCAGGTTCACATCGATCACCTTTTGCCACTGTTCGAGGGGCATGTCCTCAGGCATCGCTCCCCATGAGATCCCTGCGTTGTTCACGAGAATATCGACGGTGCCCAATTCTGTGATCGCTAGGTCAACCACGGCCTCAACCTCGTCCGGCTTGGAGACATCGCAGGTCCGGCCTATCACCTTGATTCCTTTTGAGCGAAATTTTGCGATCGTATGATCAAGCCATTCCGCACGCCGAGCGCATAGAACAAGGCTGGCCCCTGCTTCGGCCAGAGCTTCGGCCATCTCTTTTCCAATGCCGCGCGAGCCGCCCGTTACGATCGCTGACCGTCCCGTCAGATCAAATAGTTCCTTCACGTTTCTGCTCATAAAAGGACAACAGAATAGCACGAACCAGATCGATTTCGTCGGATTGAACTGGCGTTGCACTTCGGCATCTCGCTGCGGTTTAATTAGGTTATGGCAAAGACCCAGAAAGAGCTCGCTTTTTTGCGCGATCTATATATTCAGGACGAATGGACCAGACGTTTTACCGACCTCGTCGACAAGCATATGGATCTTCGCGATTCCGAAAACATGCTGTACATAAACGCAGGCACCGGTGGTCACGCCCTTGCGATCAACGAGCGATTCGGCGAAAAGACCAATATTTTTGCGAGCTGCGAGAACGAGGATATCCTTGCGATCGCCCGCGATAAGGGGGCGGCAGTAATGTCGATGGTCGATTTCTCGACCATCCGTTTTGAGAATGACGCTTTTGATGCCGTGCTAGCCGACGCCACTTTTGTCCCGCCGACTGATTTGGATTCATTTTTCGAGAACACAGTGCGGGTGGCTCGCACGGGTGGAGACGTGGCCATATTCATGCCGTCGGTGGGCAGCTTTGGTGAAGTATTCTCATTGATGTGGGAAGCCTTTTTCACTGAGGAGTTGATGGAGCATGCGGCGGGCGTCGAGAAACTTGTCGTCGAACTGCCAACAACTTCTCACCTCGAGAAACTCGCCGCCGACGCAGGAATGGTAAATATAAACATCCAAACTGCCATCGAGGTCTTCGACTTTGAGGACGGAGCGGCATTCATTGGCTCACCACTCGTTGCCGACTTCCTAATGCCGGTCTGGCTAGCAACAATGGATGAACATGAAAAAGGGCGAGTCAATGATAAGCTCGCACAATTGATCGATGCCGAGGACGGGGATCTTTCATTCAGGTTTTCGGTGAAAGCTGCCCTCCTTACGGGTGAGAAAGGGTGATCGCCCCGGCCTTGACTTTCATCAATTACGACTGCTTCGCTTCAGACCGGCGACGCATCTCCTCGGCCAGAACTTCATCGTTCATTTCCGAAATCTGCGGCGTGCCAGCATTTGGCAGTTTTTGCTGGTCGGCCTTTTCTTCCTCTTCAGCCTCGCGTAGCCCATCCTTAAATGCTTTTCTTGACTGGCCGAGCGATTTTGCGAGTTGCGGCAACCGTGTCGCTCCAAAAAGCAAGAACAGGACCGCGACGATCAATAAGATTTCTGTTGTTCCAAAGTTCATATCATTTCCTTCCTGCTCCGGGCATGTATTCCGAAGAGTGCATTTGGTCGATCAATCCTAATCATACAGTGAAATGCTGTATGATTCACGCAAATTATTGGTTCTTCGCCTTAAACCGGTCCATCGCGTCGAC
>JBGSWW010000105.1:0-5714 GCA_041751735.1 Pyrinomonadaceae bacterium
ACCAGTTCCTCA
Source organism: Pyrinomonadaceae bacterium (assembly GCA_041751735.1). Classification (GTDB taxonomy): domain Bacteria; phylum Acidobacteriota; class Blastocatellia; order Pyrinomonadales; family Pyrinomonadaceae; genus OLB17. The sequence goes on from JBGSWW010000105.1 coordinate 13, forward strand.
TAGCTCGGCGGCAGCAGCATCGGCTGGTTCTGGTCGTATCTCTTAAATACCACCTTCTTCATACCCAATATTTTAAAGCCACTCACCCTATTTTGCGCCAAAAAAGAGGCCGCCTTTTCAGACAGCCTCCAAATTCTGAAAAAGCTATGGTCTATCAATTGCCCTCAGGGTTCACCGCGGTTTCGACCGTCTCGCGCAGCTTCTTGGCGGACGTGGTTACGGGTTCGAGATCGACTTGCTCGATATTCCCGTAAACTTTTTTGCCAAAGACTCCATTCCATGGGGGAATTACGATAGTGACGTTGCCGTGCGCGCGAGCCTGGCAGGCGAGGCGGATGAATGGCTGATCGTCAGCCGGCTGTTTGTAGCCGAAAACTTTGACCTGACGGCGTTCGCGGCGTTCGACGGGCGTGAGTTTATCCTCGCCACCCAGGACGCCGACCCAGCACGTGCCGCACGATGCCGCAGTACATTCGATCGGCACGGGCCCCTCCCAACTGCGTTCGTCCTCGGCACGCCAATCGCGCGATCGGTCCTTTTGCGATGCAGATGCGATCTCCTCTTCAGCCATTATTCGGAATTTACCCTCGTAATGCGGCCCGGTGAAATTGACTGAGAACTGTTTGTCGACAGTCCTTAGAAAACCCAGCAGTCCCTGAGAATCGTCTTTCGCACGCTCGGCGACGACCGCATTGGGCGATTTGGACATAATGCCAGACGGTTTCTTGACCTCGCCAGACGCGGTCTTAAACGCCTCTAGCCCGACCTGGTTTAGCGTCATCAGGCCGACTGCGATGATACCTGTGACCATCTGGGCCTCGACCTTGAGCTTTTCGGCGACCATGTCACTTATCGACTTGATCTCGTCAGCGAGCGAAAGATTTTGCCCGGAGAAAACAGCCGCCTCGGCCTCGATCGCTGCCTTTACGGTCTTCCAGTAACGGTGGCCGTAAAGAAAGTGGTGCGAAGTATCGATCTGGTCCTTCAGCTCGAAGTCGCCCTGCAGAGCAAATCCGCGGATCATCTCTTCGCGGTCCTCAGCCTTTTGAACGTGACGGTACAGCTCAAGCGGAAAGAACCTGAACCAGATCTGCACGGCCTTTCGATCAACCTCGTGGATCTCGGGTAGTAGCTCTTCCAAGTCGGCGAGCCAATCGGTTTCGGTGAATTTGTTTAGATACTGTTCGAGTTCTGTCATTCAGTTTTCTTTTTTATAAGATGAGACATGGCTCACCGCGAGAAACTCCAAACTCTAACAAAGTTGATACCGGACATCAAATTGCAAAAAGCCGGAGTCGAGCGATTGACTAGCGTGGGCAATAGACTATTATGTACAGGTACTTACCACCCACTAGAATCCGACCCCACATATGTAGCGGCTGCCGTTTCACCAGATGCACGGCAGGCATTTACCCTCGCTGTCTCTGCATCACCAGTAGGTAAAGGAGAAAAATGAAAGTAAAAAATATTGTTGTATTGTGTTTTGTTGCCATCATGCTGATCTTCTCAGGAGTTTCGATGGCCCAATCGGTCAAGCGTCCGTTTCATGACGGTTCGGTTTGGCAGATCTCGTTTATCAAAATGAAGCCGGGAATGGAAACGGCATATCTGAACTATATCGCGACGGACTGGAAGAAGAGCCAGGAAGCCGCTAAAAAGGCCGGGCTCATACTTTCGTACAAAGTAATAACGAGTGAGCCGCATAACCCTGGCGATTTCAATATCATGCTAATGACAGAGTTCAAGGATCTCGCCACGATGGAGGCTAATGATCAAAAGGCTGATGACCTGGCCCAAACGACTGTTGGGACCGATGCTCAGCAGATGGATGGATACCGGAAACGGCTCGAGATTCGAGAAGTGTTAGGCGGCAGACTCTCGCGAGAAATCATTTTGTCGCCGAAACAATAGCCGGTTAATCAGAACTGATGTTAGGGCGGGTTCCAAGGCCCGCCCTATTTATATTGATAGAGAGCAATATATTGATAGAGAGCAATTGTCCATGTTTAAATCGCCTGTACGAGTTCCCATTCTGCTTCGATCGAGGACGCGGCCGAAATCTGAGTGACCAACCCACTATTCTGAGCTTGACACCTTTTTGGGAAAATCATAATATCTAAAGTTTCGGACTTTACGGTCTGGTTAGTCCTTAGGCTTTATGGTGCTTTGGGCGCGGATTTTTGAGAATTGAAGGAAGTAATTGTTGCGTAAAATCGGTCATCACCGGCCGTAGGCGGATCAGAACATTTCTTATATGCCACGCTACAGCAAAGCCTCGATTCTCTTAGGTTAGAACAGTTTAATTAATTCATTCAGCGAGAGCTGCTTGAGCTAACTGCCGGACGAGGTTCGGCAAGAGTCAGGTAAGACGTTAGTTTTGCCATTTAGTTAGGTATTAGGTTTTGGGTTTTGGGCTTTTGACAAAAACCAAAAGCCAGTATTTGAGAAAGATATGCCGACTATTAATCAGTTAGTTCGCAAAGGACGCCAGAGGGTCAAATATAAGACTGCGAGCCCGGCGTTACAGTCAAATCCGCAGAAACGCGGGGTTTGCACGCGTGTTTATACATCGACGCCGAAGAAGCCGAACTCGGCACTGCGTAAGGTGGCACGTGTACGACTGACGAACCAGATCGAGGTCACGACATACATTCCCGGTATCGGCCATAACTTGCAGGAGCACTCCATCGTGCTTATCCGCGGCGGCCGTGTAAAGGATCTTCCGGGTGTGCGTTATCACGTTATTCGCGGAACGCTCGACGCGTCAGGCGTCGCGAACCGTAACCAGGCCCGTTCGAAATACGGAGCTAAGCGCCCGAAGGGGGCGAAGTAGTCAGTAGTCAGTGGTCAGTAGTCAGAAAGGAATCTGAGACTGACAACCGACAACCGACAACTGGCAACCGACAACTGAGGAATTATGCCAAGACGTAGAGTTGCAGGAAAACGAGAGGTTTTACCGGATCCGATCTATAACAGCATCGCCGTGACGAAGTTTATCAACGGCTTGATGTGGCAAGGTAAGAAAAGCGTTGCCGAACAGATCTTTTACAGCGCGATGACGAAACTGGGTGAAAAATCGGGTGAGGAGCCGCTCAAGATGTTTAAGAAGGCACTTGATTCGGTCGCTCCGACGCTGGAAGTCAAATCACGACGCATCGGCGGCGCGACCTACCAGGTACCGCTCGAAGTCAGCCGTGACCGCCGCAATACGCTGGCCATCCGCTGGATCGTGACGAATGCCCGCAACCGGAGCGAAAAGACAATGGAAGACCGCCTGTTGGGCGAACTTCTGGATTCAGCACAGGGACGGGGAGGGGCAATGAAGAAGAAGGACGACGTCCACCGCATGGCGGAGGCGAACAAAGCGTTTGCACATTACAGATTTTAGAGACAGGTGACGAGTGACAAGTGACAGAAGTTTCTTGTCACCTGTTACGGTTCACTTGTGACGGTTTTATGGCTAACATCAGTTTAGACAAATTTAGAAACATCGGCATTATGGCCCATATCGACGCGGGTAAGACCACGGCGACGGAGCGCATTTTGTTTTATACCGGTGTTTCGCACAAGATCGGCGAGGTTCACGAAGGAACGGCAACGATGGACTGGATGGAGCAGGAGCAGGAACGCGGTATTACAATTACCTCGGCCGCTACGACCTGTTTCTGGACGCGTAATAACGTCGAGCACCGCATTAACATTATCGACACACCGGGACACGTTGACTTCACGATGGAAGTTGAGCGGTCCCTTCGAGTTTTAGACGGTGCCGTTTGCGTTTTTGACGGCGTCGCGGGTGTTGAGCCCCAGTCGGAGACCGTATGGCGTCAAGCCGACAAGTACGGCGTTCCGAGAATTTGCTTTATCAATAAGCTGGATCGTTCCGGAGCTTCCTTTGACCGGAGTTTTCAGTCTATTCTCGACCGGCTCGGTGCCAACGCAGTTGCAATGCAGATCCCGATCGGCCTTGAGGAACATTTCAAGGGTGTTGTCGATCTGATCACGATGAAGGCCTTTGTATGGACAGACGAAGCAAAGGGTGCGAATTACGACATTGTCGACATTCCCGCTGACCTTCTCGAAGAATCAAAAGCTCAACGCGAGAAGTTAGTGGAAGCTGTTTCAGCGATCGACGACGATCTGATGATGAAATACCTCGAAGGCGAGGAAGTTTCTGAAGCCGAGATACGCAAGGCTCTTCGTGCCGGAACGCTGGCGATGAAGATCGTGCCGGTATTTACAGGATCGGCATTTAAGAATAAGGGCGTTCAGACACTACTTGACGCGGTTGTCGATTTCCTTCCCAGCCCGCTGGATATTCCCGCGATCGAGGGCGAAAATCCCAAAACAGGTGAGATCGAAAGCCGTCCTCCGGATGCTAAAGCACCGTTTTCAGGTTTGGTCTTTAAGTTGATGGCGGATAAGCACTTAGGGCAATTGGCATTTGTGCGTATTTATTCGGGAACGGTTACCTCGGGTTCGTATGTGACGAACACGATAAAAGATTCTAAAGAACGTGTCGGACGCCTGATGCTCATGCACGCTAACAAGCGTGAGGACGTTGAATCGGCATCGGCAGGTGAGATCGTTGCGATCGGTGGTATGAAAAACACCACGACCGGCGACACTGTCTCGGATGAGTCGAAGCCAATTATTCTTGAGTCGATGGATTTCCCGGAACCGGTCGTGCGTGTCGCGGTCGAACCGAAAACCCGTCAGGACCAGGACAAAATGGGCATCGCACTCAACCGTCTTGCTCAGGAAGATCCGTCATTCCAGGTCACTACCGATCACGAAACAGGCCAGACGATCATCGCCGGTATGGGCGAGCTTCATCTCGAGATCATTGTTGATCGAATGAAGCGTGAATTTGGCGTCGAGGCGAATGTCGGTAAACCGCAGGTTGCTTATCGCGAAACGATCACTGCGTCGGCTCCTGGTAAAGAGATCTATAAGAAACAGTCGGGCGGCCGCGGTAAATTTGGCCACGTCGAGCTGGAGATCGAACCGGCTCCAGGCGAGGGTTTTGTCTTTGAGGACAAGATCACCGGCGGTTCGATACCGCGCCAATTTATTAAACCCACGATGGAAGGCATCAGGGATGCGATGGGCCGCGGTTATCTGGCGGGCTATGAGCTTGTTGATATTAAGGTGCGACTCCTTTTCGGTTCGTATCACGAAGTCGATTCGGACGAAATTTCATTCAAGTTGGCGGGCTCGTTCGCATTCCAGGATGCAGTCAAAAAGGCAAAGCCGGTCCTGCTCGAGCCGATCATGCGTATCGAGGTCGTTACGCCTGAGGAATATATGGGAGCCGTCAACGGCGATCTTAACCGACGCCGCGGTCAGATCGAGAAGATGGAACCGCGTCCGGGTAATGTTTCGGTAGTGACGGCATTCGTGCCGCTGTCGGAAATGTTCGGTTACACGACGGACCTCAGAAGCTCGACTCAAGGCCGTGCCACGTCGAGCATGCATTTCGAGCGATATGCGGAAGCGCCCCGCAACGTTGCTGAAGAAGTGATCGCGAAGATCAAGGGAACGGGAGCTAGTACCTAAAAATATTGAAATTTGAGATTTGAGATCTGAAATTTAGGAGAAGACATGAGCAAAGAGAAATTCGACCGCAGTAAGCCGCACGTGAACATAGGGACAATTGGGCACGTTGATCACGGGAAGACGACATTGACGGCAGCGATCAC
>JBGSWW010000106.1:0-14299 GCA_041751735.1 Pyrinomonadaceae bacterium
GATTCGACTCGGGCCCCCCTCGGCAAGCACACTGCCTGGGCGTACTGTCATTTGCCTGCTGGCTCGACCGAAGATATGGCCGAGCGGATCGAAAACCAGATCGAGAGGTTCGCCCCGGGCTTTCGCGACTGCGTGATCGAGCGCACCGCAACGCCGCCTGCCGAGATGGAAAGGCATAACGCCAATCTGGTTGGCGGCCATATCAACGGCGGTACGCAGGACTTCTACCAGATGTTTCTGCGGCCGACGGCGCGGCTCTACTCGACGCCCGTAAAACGGCTTTTTATGTGCTCAGCGTCAACGCCGCCCGGCGGCGGCGTGCACGGGATGTGCGGGTATTACTCAGCCAGAGCGGCCCTAAAGGGCTACTCACTCGGCGGCCAGAGGAGGGAGTATGCCTAATCTTGATTTCAAAGTCGAGTCAGTGGAATCGCTTCCCTTTTCCGTCTCGCCGCATGTGGTATTTAAGATCGTGGTCGCCAATGACGAGGATGCCGAAACGATTCAGAATGTGATGCTGAAGTGTCAGATCCAGATCGAGACCGTTCGCCGCGGGTACTCGGATGTGCAGAAAGCAAAGCTTTTCGAGCTTTACGGCGAGCCTGAACGCTGGGGGCAGACGCTGCAGACGTTGTTATGGACGCACGCAAGTGTGGCAATTCCGCCATTCACGGGAAACACGACCGTTGACCTGCCTGTAGCATGTTCGTTTGATTTCAACCTGGCGGTGACAAAATATTTTGACGCTATCGACGATGGTGAGATTCCGCTCTGTCTGCTTTTTAGCGGCACCATCTTTTATCACGACAGCGCCGGTTCACTCCAAATTTCCCAGATATCCTGGGAAAAGGAAGCAAACTTTCGTCTGAGCGTCTCGGTATGGAAGGAAATGATGGAGCACTATTACCCGAACAGCGCGTGGCTGAATATCCGGAAGGATGTTTTCGAGAAACTTCAGGAGTATAAGATGCGACGGTCGATACCGAGCTGGGAGCAGACGTTTGAACGGCTGTTGCCCGCAGACGAAGAGATTGAGGTGAGGAGCGGAACGGCGTGAATCTCGAACTCGTAGAAAAAATTGCCGATGCGGTGCTGTATGAGGGCTATATGCTTTACCCGTATCGTGCGTCGTCGGTAAAGAATCGACAGCGGTTTAATTGGGGAGCACTCGCGCCAAAGAGTTACAGTGATGAGCAGCATGGGACCGAGGCCTGGGAAATGCAGACCGAGTGCCTGGTCGAGGGTGCTGACGCGAGGCTCGACATCAAGGTCAGGTTTCTTCACCTGACGGATAGAAAGATCGGAAAGGTTGAAGAAACCGGCGGGCCGGATAATTTCAATTTTGTTCCTACGCTGGAGGTTGACGGGAAACTACACCATGCCTTTCAGGAAGCGGTTGAACGTGGGGTTGTGCTGCCGCCACTCGAACTCAGCGAATCGGAAGGTGTCGTTTTTCCATTTTCGTTTCCTCAAACGAGTGAGGTCGAGCCGATTCTTAATAGCGACCGTAAGATCGCGGGCGAAATAGTGCGGGCTCAGCGAGGGATCAGCGGCGAGGTCGTCGTGAATATTTCTACATTTGCCGAAAATGCTTTGAAAAAGGTGACGGTTCAGATACGAAATACGACCGCCTATGAGATCGACGCGGAAAGCGATCGCGATGCCGCCCTGCTTAGTTCCCTTGTTTCGACACACACCATACTAGCGGCGCAAGGCGGCGAGTTTATTTCCCTGCTCGATCCGCCGGAAGAGTATTCCGGAGTTGTGGCCGGTTGCCAGAATAAGGGTGCGTTCCCAGTGCTTGCGGGGGATGAAGGCGAGAGAAACTGTATGCTTTCGTCTCCGATCATTCTCTATGATTATCCTGAGATCGCGCCTGAGAGCGCGGGCGACCTGTTTGACGGGGCGGAGATTGATGAGATATTGACGCTTCGTATAATGACGCTGACCGATGAGGAAAAGCGTGAAATGCGTGGAACGGATGATCGCGTTCGAAGGATTCTCGAACGCACGGAAATGATGCCCGATGAGCAGCTTGCGAAGATGCACGGCACAATGCGTGGACTGAATAAGGTGAACTGAATAAGGGGAACAGGGCAAATTATGGATGAGCTCTCATTTCTACTGCTGGAGGAACGAAGTGAACTCGCGGATGTGAGCGTCGATGGCGTCGAGCTGCGTGCCGGCGACCGTGTACGTCTCAACCCGAGGGCTGGAGGCGATATTTTTGATCTGGCCCTAGCGGGAAAGATCGCCATTATCGAGTCGATCGAGCAGGATTACGAGAATAAAGTTCATCTGGCGGTCGTGATCGAAGACGACCCCGGCCGCGATCTCGGAATGCTCAAACAGCCGGGGCATCGGTTCTTTTTTTCGACGGAAGAAGTTGAGCCGTTGCTAGAAGGATAAAAGATGAGGGATGAAGGATGAATAAAACACAAAGAGATGACAATTCTTACTCATCCTTCATCCCTCCGCCCTCATACCTCGCTAAGCCGAGCATTCTCATCGCCTGTATCGGAAATATCTTCCTGGGCGACGATGCGTTCGGATGTGAAGTGGCCAAACTGCTCGCAGATCGAAAATTGCCGGACGAGGTGAAGCTGGTAGATTTTGGAATCCGCAGTTTTGATCTTGCGTACGCGCTAATGGATGGTTATGAAACGACTATTTTGGTCGATGCCGCACCGCAAGGCGGCCAGCCCGGGACCGTTTATGTGATCGAGCCGCATCGTGCCGAAATAGACGCTGTGAAGACGGGGCAAACGTCTTTCGAACCGCACGGAATGAATCCGATGAAGGTGCTTGAAATGGTCAAATCACTCGGCGGAGACTTTCAAAAAATAATCGTGGTCGGCTGCGAGCCTGAGTTTACGGGCGAAGAAGGCGAGGGCCACATGGGTTTGAGTGAGCCGGTGCAGGCATCGCTGCCAAAGGCGGTTGAGGTGATCGAGTCTTTGGTTACGGGTATTTTGGAGACCGATCGATCGCGGGCGGCCGTTTCGGTCGAAGTATAAACAAGGGAGGTTGGTATGGAGCGGAAAGACTTTCTCGAACGAAAAGATAATCGGTTAGAACGGCGCACCCCGCGTCCGTCAAATGGCATAAGCATGCTGAGCGTTGCCGGCGGGATCGCATTGATCGGCGTCGCCGCCCTCGTGATCTTGACCCTGCCGGACATTAAAAAGTACATCAGGATCAGCACCATGTAGATCGGCAGAACTCATATAAGGAGACGATAGGAGATGAATTTACAACTGGAAACAACGGCATACGCGGTGCGGAAGACTCGCAACCAGGCTGGCTTTAGTTTGATCGGAGCTCTCATCCTTGTTTTTTTTATCGCATTCGTCGCTGCGGGTGCGATGCACCTAATAAGGTATCGATATGCCGCCCTAGGGTTTATTTTGACGGTGATTCTCGCTCTGATAATCGTGAGCCTGCCGGACATGAAGCGCTACATTAGGATCAGCACGATGTAAGGAGCCCGGGGTGCACGAGCTGTCAATAGCCCAGAGCATTGTCGAAGGTGCGACGGAAGAATTCGAGCGGCATGCGGGAAGCAGTGTTGTGGCGGTGCGGCTGCAGCTTGGCCAGCTTTCTGGCGTCGTAAAGGAAGCGCTGCTTTTTTCATACGAACTAGCGAGTGAGGAGACACCGCTCGAAGGGTCCCGTTTGGAGATCGAGGAAGTCGAGGCCGCTATATTTTGCCAGACGTGCGAGACCGAACGAACGTTGGAATCGATTCAGCATTTTCGATGTCCCGTTTGTCTGACGCCCTCGGCCGATGTGATCAGAGGCCGCGAATTGTTGATCGTTGGATTGGAGTTGGAAGATGAGTACGAAACCGCGACTGGTTGAAGTAAGGCGAAAAGTTCTCATGCAGAACGATCTCTTGGCGGCAGAGCTTCGCCTGAAATTTGAGAAAGCCAACGTTTTTGTCGTTAGCCTGGTTTCGAGTCCGGGCGCGGGTAAGACAGAGCTTCTGCAGAAAACTCTGACGCGGCTCAAAACGGACTCGCGAGTTGCGGCGCTAGTCGGAGATCTCGCGACTGCAAATGACGCACTGCGGCTCGAGCGGGCGGAGGTGCCCGTCAGGCAGATCACCACAGGAACGATCTGTCATCTCGAAGCACATATGGTCCACACCGCCCTTGAAGGGTGGAGTCTCGACGAGCTCGACTTCCTCTTTATCGAAAACGTCGGCAATCTGGTTTGCCCGTCGAGTTACGATCTGGGCGAGAGCGTGCGGATCGTGCTGATGTCGGTCACCGAGGGCGAGGACAAGCCGCTGAAATACCCGACGATCTTTAGCACGGCCGACATTGCGGTCATCACAAAAATGGATATCGCGGATGCCGTTGAGTTTAATAGGGCGGATGCCGTCGAAAGTATTCAAAGCGTGCGGCCGGGCATGAGAATAATCGAGTTGTCGGCAAAGACCGGCGAGGGGATGGACGAATGGCTGGAATTCCTCAAATCAAAGTCCCTGTAAGGGCGTTGCTCTCGCTGACGACGATCGTGGTTGCCGCGTCGCCGATATTTGCGCACGAGAAATGGTTTCACGAGGACGCGCCATACCCATTGCGATGGGACCTCTTCTTCAGACCGCTCCCACTTGCGCTGTTTGGTGCTGTGGTCGTGGCAACAATTATCGCCGGGATTCTCTGGCGAATACGCGGACGGGGATTTGTTCCGGGTCCGGAAAATTTTGGGACCACGAATGAACGTCGGTCGCTGCTTTACGGCCTGATCCCCGCAATTCTCGGAATCCATGTTGCTATACCGCTGCTCGTAAGCGGTGTTCAGGGCGAACTCTTTTCTCCGAATAACAAACTTCCGGGTGCGTGGCTCTACATCCTGGGCTTAGTAATGATGGGCATCGCACTCTCCATATTTTACGGGGCATTCACGCGATTCGCGGCGGTGGGACTCGCGACACTTTGGATTGCCGGAGTTTTCGTGGTCGGCCCCGAGCCCATGCTGGAAAACTCGATGTATCTGGGCTTTGCCGCGTTCTTCTTTCTCGCCGGCCGAGGTCCGTTTTCTATCGACCGCCTGATCCTTCCCCTCCTTGAGCCGCGGGTAGGCTTTATGGAATGGGCTATTCCGGCTTTGCGGATCGGGCTGGGCCTCAGCCTCGTAATCGTGGCGTTCACCGAGAAATTTGCAAACCTGCCGCTCGCCCTCGATTTCCTGCGGCGTTATCCGCTCAATTTTACGGGGGCGATGGGCATGCCGATGTCGGATGAAACATTTATCTTGTGTGCCGGCTCGATCGAACTCTTGGTCGGTTTATGGATCCTATTCGGCATCTTTCCCCGCGAGATAATCTTGCTCGCCTGGATACCGCTCAACCTGACGCTTACCGTGTTTAACTGGACTGAGCTTGTCGGCCATTTGCCGATCTACGGAACCTTTGCCGTCCTGCTTATTTGGCCGCCCGGCCGAGAGAATGTCGAACTCTGGATCAGAGGTCTGCGTGAAGGCAACTGGGGAATTTTGGGCCGCGATGCGGGGCCGCCTGTGTGATGTCGATGACAATGCGAACTCAAATCCAGATCACGGGAATCGTCCAGGGCGTCGGGTTTCGACCGTTCGTTTCTTCGCTCGCCGCTAAGAACGCACTTAATGGACGGGTGGCAAACAACGAGTCGGGTGTCGTTGTCGATCTCGAAGGCGATAGGCTGCAGATCGAGAACTTTATCGACACTCTTCAGACAAACCCTCCGCCGCTTTCATCGATCGATTCCGTAACCAGGCGAGACATCGCGACAGCGGCAAATTTTGAGAGCTTTGAGATCGCCGCGAGTCTGCAAAACGGAGCAAAATCCGTCCCGGTCTCACCCGATGTGGCCACATGCTCCGATTGTCTGCGTGAGCTGTTTGACCCATCGAACCGGAGATACATGTATCCTTTTATCAACTGCACGAATTGCGGTCCGCGAATTACGATAGTTGAAAGCGTCCCGTACGACCGCGCCCGAACGACGATGCGCGAATTTGAGATGTGCGTGGCTTGTGATGCGGAGTATAACGATCCGACGAATCGCAGATTCCATGCTGAGCCGACGTGTTGTCCCAAGTGCGGCCCAGAGATCTCTCTACACGACGGAGCGAACCCCGATTCGAACTCACCCAACTCGATAGAGGTGATCGACCGGGCAAAAGGATTGCTTCGCGATGGCCGCATTCTCGCGGTCAAAGGTGTCGGCGGATACCACCTGGTTTGCGATGCGCTGAATGTCGACGCCGTTAAAGAACTACGTAAACGAAAATATCGCGAGGCCAAGCCATTCGCCCTGATGGCGGAATCTGTCGAGGTGATCGAGCGCTACTGCATTGTTTCCGATGCAGAAAAAGATTTGTTGGCATCGGCAGCGAGCCCGATTGTGCTCCTTGAGAGACGGCCGGGATTAGATGCGTCAACCATCCCCGATGCAATCGCTCCGGGCGTAAACACGCTCGGGTTTATGCGGCCTTATACGCCGCTGCATCATCTTCTGCTCGAGGGTTTGGATGGGCCGCTTGTCATGACCAGCGGAAATTTATCTGACGAACCAATTGCCTACACCGATGCGGATGCGAGCGAACGGCTGAATAAAATCGCCGACTACTATCTGACCCATGATCGCCGGATTCACATTCGGATGGACGACTCGGTCATGCGATGGCGGAGATGCCAGAACAGTCCAATGACTCTTAGACGTTCGCGAGGGTTTGCTCCGGCACCGATCAGGACATCGTTCAAGTTTACGAAACAAATTCTGGGATGCGGGGCCGAGCTTAAAAACACTTTTTGCTTGGCGAAAGAAAGTTACGCATTTGTCAGCCACCACATCGGCGACTTAGAAAATCTGGAAACACTCGAATCGTTCACGACCGGAATCGAGCACTATAAGAACCTCTTTGATATCGCGCCGGAAGTGATCGCCTACGATCTTCATCCCGAATACCTTTCCACGAAATACGCGCACGCGTGTGACGACATAGCGACGAAGATCGGCGTCCAGCATCATCATGCGCATATCGCGAGTTGCATGGCCGACAATAAAGTGGAAGGCGAAGTGATCGGGATAGCGATGGACGGGCTAGGCTATGGAACCGACGACAAGCTCTGGGGCGGGGAATTTTTTGTCGCCGATTTCCGCCACGCCGAGCGTATCGGACATCTTGATTACGTCCATCTGCCGGGCGGCGCGAAAGCCGTTCGAGAACCATGGAGGATGGCTGCCACGTATTTGCAGAAGGCGTTTGGAGATCAATTTCTCGATCTGGACATCCCGTTTGTGAAAGGACTGGATCGTGAAAAATGGCGCACGCTTCGCTCCATGATCGGGACCAGCACGAACAGTCCAGACACGTCGAGCGTGGGCAGGCTTTTCGACGCCGTTTCGGCTTTGTTGGGCGTGCGTGATGTCGCAATGTACGAAGGCCAGGCGGCGATCGAACTTGAGGCCGTGGCCGACCGTCAGACAACCGGCGGGTACGAATTTGAGATTGCGGATGACGGTATAATTAAGACGGAAACAGTAATTCAGGCTGCGGTTGCGGATTTATTGGACGGACGCTCAGCCGCTGAGGTTTCTTCGAGATTTCATAATGCCGTGGCAAGCATGATAGCCGATTTTGCGACGCAGATCCGCGAGGACCGCAAGCTCACGAGAGTGGCGCTATCAGGCGGTGTTTTTCAGAATGTGTTTTTGCTTGACCGGACGGTCCGGTTGCTGGCAGATCGTGGTTTTGAGGTGTTGACTCATAGTCGAGTGCCCTGCAACGACGGCGGTATTTCGCTTGGACAGGCCGCTATCGCTAACGCACAACTTCCGTCGCGGCAATTTTAGGAGAGAGTCTTATGTGTTTAGCTATACCGGGCAAAATTGTCGAGATCTTCGACATGGAAAATCGGCTTGCAAAGGTCGAGATCGGCGGCGTTCGTCGGGGCGTCAATATCGGCATGCTCGATGATGTCGGCGTCGGCGACTATGTTCTGGTTCACGTCGGCTTTGCGATGAGCAAGATCGACGAGGTCGAGGCACACGAGACGCTCCGACTGCTGCAGGAACTGGGTTCGTACGAGGAAGAGTTCGAGCAGTTTCAAACGTCGATAAACTAGAGCCATGACTAAAGCGATCGAAGATTTTTCACAATCCTTTTATCCGTTCCTGCACGACGAACGGGCGAAGCCGAGTGAACTTATGGCGAGCTTGAGCTTTTCGCTGCTCGAGAAGGTGCGCGAGAGCGTTGAGGTTAAGCAGTCTTTCTTCGAGACCTACAAAGACGGCATTCTGGACGCTTCACTTTCCATTGCGAAGGCATTTCACAGGGGTCGGAAGTTATTAGTGTGCGGGAACGGCGGCTCGGCGACCGACGCCCAGCATGTAGCTGTCGAGTTTATGCACCCGATTACGGTTGGCCGCAAGGCCTTGCCCGCGATCTGTCTGAATAATGACATGGCAATGGTAACTGCCGTGGGGAATGACGTCGGTTTCGCTGATGTCTTTGTCCGACAAATCATTGCTCTCGGAAAACCGGGCGACGTGCTGATTGCGATCTCGACCAGCGGCAATTCCGAGAATTTACTTCACGCATTCAAGACCGCCCAGCGGATAAATCTTACGACGATCGGTTTTGCCGGAGACGAAGGCGGCAAGATGGAACAGATGAAGAGCGAAGGCCTGATCGATTATTGTTTTACGGTGCCGACTTCGAGCATTCACCGCATACAGGAATCTCATGTGACGCTGTATCACATTCTGTGGGATATGGTGCACGAGTTTTTGCAGCATAAATCGCTGTTGGAGGAGAAATGAAGTTTATCGACGAATACCGACAGAGCGACATCGCATTTCGGCTGGCGGACAAGATCGCCGGGATGACCGACAAGCCTCTCAAGCTGATGGAAGTGTGCGGCGGACATACGCATACTATCTTCAAATACGGGATCGAGGATCTCTTGCCGCCGAATATCGAGATGATCCACGGACCCGGCTGTCCGGTGTGCGTTATACCGCTTGGCCGAACGGACGATTGCATCTCTCTCGCGCTTCAGCCGGACGTTATTTTTACGACCTTTGGCGATATGATGCGCGTGCCCGGTTCGAGTACAAATCTGCTGGACGCAAAGGCGCAAGGCGCCGATGTGCGGATGGTCTATTCCCCGCTCGATGCGCTTAAAATCGCGAAGACAAACCCCGAACGGCACGTCATTTTTCTCGCACTTGGTTTTGAGACGACCTCGCCGTCCACCGCGATGACCATCCTACAGGCGACGAAAGATAAGGTCGAAAACTTTAGCGTGTTTTGTAATCACATAATGATCGTGCCGTCGTTAAAGGCGATGCTGGATTCGCCTGATCTGCAGCTCGATGGCTTCGTCGGGCCCGGCCATGTGAGCACGGTGATCGGTACGCGGTGTTACGAGTTTGTGCCGGAGCAATATGGCAAGCCGCTCGTCGTCACCGGTTTTGAGCCGCTCGATGTACTGCAGTCCGTTTATATGATAGTAAAACAGATCGTCGAGGGACGTGCCGATATCGAAAATCAGTACGGCCGCGTCGTGATGCGTGACGGCAACCGAAAGGCTCTCGAAGTTTTGTCTGAGGTGTTCGAACCCCGCGATTTTTTCGAATGGCGAGGGCTTGGCTCGATCCCTCATAGCGGCATGAAGCTAAAACCGAAGTATTCCCCATTCGACGCCGAGCTAAAATTTGAGGTGCCCGGGCTGCGGATTGCCGACCCGAAGGCGTGCCAATGCGGTGAGATTCTAAAAGGCGTCAAGAAACCGTGGGAATGCAAGGTCTTCGGCACAGCGTGCACTCCCGAAACGCCGATCGGCTCCTGTATGGTCTCGTCAGAGGGCGCGTGCGCGGCCTATTATAATTTTGGCCGATTATCAAAGATCGCACAGCGTTCTCGACCGGCCGTCGTCGCCTAATTACCTTATGGCAGCAGAGTCAAAACTGGCAATTTACGCGGCGATCGCCGGCAATGCGGCGATTGCGATCATGAAATTCACGGCTGCGGCGTTTACCGGCAGCTCCGCGATGTTGTCCGAGGGAATCCACTCGGTGGTGGACACGGGTAACGGCGGATTGCTCTTGTATGGCCTAAAGCAAAGTAAGCAGCGGCCCGACGCGGCTCATCCCTTTGGTTATGGCAAAGAGCTTTATTTTTGGTCGCTCATCGTTGCGGTACTCATCTTTGGGGTCGGCGGCGGCATCTCTATCTACGAAGGAATTCTCCATATCCTGCATCCGAATGCACTCGAGGATCCATTCTGGAACTATGTAGTGCTGGGCGGGGCGATAGTGTTTGAAGGCTTTAGCTTCACGGTCGCCTTCCGCGCCTTTTTTCGTGAAAAAGGAGACGAACCTCTCTGGCAGGCGATAAAAACCAGCAAAGATCCGACGACGTTTACGGTCCTTTTCGAGGACACGGCCGCATTGCTCGGGTTGATTGTTGCACTTATCGGCATCTTTCTCGCCCACCTGCTAAATAATCCTCAGCTTGACGGGGCCGCTTCGGTTTTTATCGGCCTGATACTGACGGCTGTAGCGGGATTCTTGATTTATGAAAGTAAGGGCCTGCTGATCGGCGAAGCGGCTGATCTCAAAACTATCGCCGGTATAAGAAAGCTTGCGAAGGCCGACCCGGTCGTTGGAAAAATAAAGGATCCGCTGACCATGCATTTTGGCCCCGAGACAATTTTGCTTGCGTTAGGAATAGACTTTGATGATTCACAGTCGGCCGCGAAACGAGAAGAGGCGGTTGACCGGCTTAAGCAGGGCATCCGTCTCGAGTATCCATTCATTAAATATTTGTATATTGAAGCTGATTCCGTGACATGTAGTCTCCGGAAAAAAAGGGGGAGAAATGAGAGAAAATAATACCGCTGATGTTGTAAAAGGTGCCTTTTCAGGGTTGATAGGCGGGTTGGTTGCATCGTTTGTGATGAGCCAGTTTCAGGGGGCTATAACCTATGCGGCTCAGGGCGAAAAAGAAAAGTCCGATAAAAAGAACGAAGAAGAACCGGCGACGGTAAAGGCGGCGGAACAGATTTCCGAGGGCGTGTTTGATCATCAGCTGACCAAAAAGGAAAAGGACCCGGCTGGCGAGGCCGTGCATTATGCGATGGGTGCGACTTCCGGATTGATCTACGGCGTTACTGCCGAGCTGATGCCGCTGACAAGCGTCGGAGCCGGGCTGCCATTCGGCGCCGCGGTCTGGCTGGTTGCGGATGATGTCGTTGTCCCGGCCCTCGGCCTCTCTAAATCACCGACTGAATATCCGCTTTCCACACACGCATACGCTCTCTCGTCGCATCTCGTATATGGCCTGACGACCGACATCGTTCGTCGAGCCATTCGCATACTACTTTAGAAACCGTATGACCGACGCATTCATTTCTAACCCGCTATTCGAACGCGTCGAGCGTGCCCGACGCCGAAAGCACAAAATAAGAGAGACGCATATTACGCTCGCGCACGGCAGCGGCGGTCGCGCGATGCACGATCTTGTCGAGGGCGTTTTCCTCGAAGCTTTTCAAAATCCTCTTCTCGAAAAACTCGAAGACCAGGCCGTGTTCAACATCAGCGGCGCGACACGAATGGCGTTTAGCACCGATTCGTATGTTGTCGATCCGATATTCTTCCCTGGCGGCGACATCGGTGCACTATCTGTACACGGAACCGTGAACGATATCGCCATGAGCGGCGCCCGCCCGCTTTATCTCTCAGCCGGTTTCATTTTGGAAGAGGGTTTTCCAATCAACGATCTGAGGCGTATTGTCGCGTCGATGCAGGCAGCGGCCGTTGAAGCCGGCGTTCTGATCGTCACCGGAGATACTAAGGTTGTTCAAAAAGGAGGTGCGGACAAGCTCTTTATGAACACATCGGGGGTCGGCGTGATCGAACGCGACGTAAATATATCGGCGGCCAATGCTAAGGTCGGTGACAAGGTCATTGTGAGCGGCACCATCGGCGACCACGGCACAACCGTGATGATCGCTCGCGGAGAGCTTGATCTGGAAACCGATATTTCCAGCGACAGCGCTTCGCTAAACGGTCTGGTCGCGGAGATGATCGATGAAGCGGAAACACTAGGAGCTACCCACGCGATTCATTGCCTTCGCGATCCGACCCGCGGCGGCGTAGCGACGACGCTCAACGAGATAGCGATGGATTCGGGCGTATTTATCGAGATCCGCGAGGGCCTGATTCCCGTTCGTGAGGAGGTGAAAGGCGCTTGCGAAATACTCGGCCTTGATCCACTCTATGTGGCAAATGAAGGGAAACTGGTTGCGGTCATTGCCGCCGAGATTGCCGATGCGATTGTCAGTCGCATGAGAAAACACGAGCACGGCCGCGGCGCATGCATCATCGGAGAGGTCAAACCCGAGCCGCAGGGCATCGTTTCGATGACGACCGGTTTCGGCGGCACCCGCATAGTCGATATGCTGGCCGGCGAACAGCTGCCGCGAATTTGTTGAAGCGTGTGGAATGATTTTATGGGAGATAAGCTTACCGTTGGAATCATTCAGGCAAGTCCGGTTTTTAATAATCTCGGAGCCAGTCTTGATAAGGACGTTGATTTGATCGATGAAGCAGCACGACAAGGTGCAAAGCTTGTAGTGTTCGGCGAGACCTGGCTCGCCGGTTATCCGGCGTGGCTCGATCATTGCCCGAATGCCGCTCTTTGGAATCACGAACCGACCAAACAAGTCTTCGCCCAAATGCGGCAAAACAGCCTGATCGTCGGGGGCGGCGAGACCCAGGTTCTGGCAAACTCTGCAAAGAAAAGTGGAGTAACGCTTGTCATCGGCGCTAACGAGCGCGTCGAGAAAGGGGTCGGCAATGGCACGCTTTACAACGCGCTTCTGACCTTTGACGAAACCGGAACGCTTCGCAATCATCACAGGAAACTGATTCCTACGTACACCGAAAGACTTGTCCACGGAAACGGTGACGGCGACGGTCTGAACGCCGTCACAACGGCGACGGGACGCGTCGGTGGGCTGATTTGCTGGGAACACTGGATGCCGCTCGCTCGGCAAGCGATGCACAATTCGGGCGAACAGATTCACGTCGCCGTTTATCCGACCGTTCACGAAATGCACCAGATCGCGAGCCGCCATTACGCCTTCGAAGGCCGCTGCTTCGTTCTCGCCGTCGGGTTGATCATGGAGTCAAAGGATATTCCGCCGCAACTGCTGAAAGATTCGCCAAACGTAACAAACTCAATGGTACTAACCGGCGGAAGCTGCATCATCGCCCCCGACGGCAGCTTTGTGCTGGAGCCGGTTTTCGACAGCGAAACGATTTTGACGGCGGAGCTTGATCTATCCCATATCGACCGCGAGAAAATGACCCTCGACGTTTCCGGCCACTACCAGCGTCACGACGTTTTCGATTTCACGATCAAGCGCGACTTACAGCACGAGGCTCCTCACCGACGAATAAATAAATAGACCAAGCGCGCGGAAGGCGGCGAAGGTTCCGTAATTCGCACGCGGTCAAGTAATCGCGGCCGTTTCCGAATGTCTGAAACATCTGTCCCAGCACCTGAAAGCCTTCTCCTCGCATCGGGAAACATTTTCAAAGCACCGCGAAACAGTTTCAAAGCGTAACGAAACGGTTTCAAAGCATCGCGCAATGGTTTCAAAGCGTCACAAGGTGATTTCAAAGCGTCACGAGATGGTTTCAAAGCGTCGTGAAATACTTTCATTGCTGCGCGGAATTATTTCAAAGCGTCACGAGATGGTTTCAAAGCATCACGAAACCGTTTCGCAGCGTCGTGACATGTTTTCAAAGCGTCATGAACTTACTTCGCGCTCCATAGCCGGACGCGAAAAAGCCGTGACAGATTCGGCATTTCCGCTGATTTATGCCTATAATATCGGTGAAATTCACAATATTTGACTTCGGCAAATCTTAATAGAAGGAGAATTTTCATAATGGCTAATACCATACAGAATTTATCTGACAGCGAACTCATCATGGTGGCGAATCAGTTGGTTGCGGCGATGTCGGCGGCTCCGGTGGCTTATGGAACGAACTCGGCGCAGCTTTCGGTGGTCACGGGTTTGATCGCGACGTTTGACACGGATGTGACGGCGCAGATGGCAGCGGCCGCGGCGGCGAAAACGGCGACGATGACCAAAGAGGCGAGCCGTTTACCGCTCGTGGACATCTTGCGGGTCCGCCGCGACATGGCCAAAGCCTCCGGCGCGACCGAGGCCATGATGGCCGCGACGGGCCTGCCGTCGGGCGGCGGAACGGCCCCGCCGACGGCGACCGTC
>JBGSWW010000107.1:0-17283 GCA_041751735.1 Pyrinomonadaceae bacterium
GAAATGCAGGCGCTATCGGGCCGCTACCATAGCGATGAGCTGTTGGCTGTTTTCGAGGCGACGCCGGGAAAAAATGGTTTGATGGTCCGGGCAAATGATTCCGCCGGGGGCGTGCCCGAATTCCTGCCGGTGGCGCCCGACACATTTCAGTTCCGGCAATCCCTTCTTCACTTTCGTCGAGACAAAGCCGGGAAGGTTGTAGGTCTCGAATACACCAATCCGCTGCTGAGAAAGGTCAAATTCACACGCGCGGCTGACCGCTAGATCGGAGACAATTATGAAAAAATGGATGAGCGGGATACGCGGGGCGATAGTATTGATCGCCCTCTGGATAATTGGCTGGGGACTCGGCTTTGGCGGGATAATGGAAGTTGTCGATTCGGAAGGCAAGATCCAGGACGTCTGGCCGACGCTTCTGGCCGTTCCCGGGTTTATCGGCGGGGTGATCTTTTCTGTGATGTTTCTTACCGCGGAAAGCGGCACGAGCCTGGATAGAGTTCCGCTGCTTCGTTACGGCCTCTGGGGAGCCGCTACGGGTTTCGCACTCGGGCTCTTCTCGATCCCGGCCGAGGTCGGCGACGTTTCTCCCGGAGCTGCCGGTATGATCGCGATCGGGACCGCCCTTGGCACAGTCGCAGGCTTCGGCTCAGGACTCTTCTTTCGGCTCATGGCTCGGTGGCGAGCTTCGGGAGCCACAGCCTGATGTCCGGTACTAGTTAACAAACTTCTCCCGCTTCGCGTCTTAAAGTGGTGAGGTAGCCCTAACTATGCCCAAAAAGACACTACTTCTTCTTTTCGCGGCGATCTTCTGCTCCGCGATCGTCACGGCTCAGTCACCCACACCACGGTTAATGGCCCCGGAGACCGTCCGTCACGACGAGCCTTTTACGGTGGTACTAACGGGCCTGACGCCCAACACGTCGTATACTCTGCGAACTGAAATGTATAGCCAGGCAGGCACGATCTGGCGCAGCGAATCGACTTTTCGCTCCGACGTCAGCGGGTCGGTCGACCTATCGAAGGATGCGCCCGTTTCTGGATCTTACGCTGGAGTTGATCCAATTGGACCATTATGGTCGATGCAAAACACAAAAGAAAAATCGGACAACGCGTCGCAATTTGCCAATTTTGACCAAACCCCCGTTGTATTCCAGATCCGGGAAGGCGACAAAGTGCTCGCCCAAAGGCTGGTAACGCTACGCAACCGCGCGATCGGAGTTTTAACGGTCGAGCTTCGCGGCGAGGTCACAGGCACATACCTCTCGCCAATTAATATAAGAAAGGGGCAGCGTATGCCTGGCGTGATCGTGCTTCCCGGCTCCGAAGGCGGCGTGCCACGCCCTAATGCGGCTCTCGTTGCGTCGCACGGCTACCCGACACTAGCTCTGGCATATTTCGGATTCGATAAATTGCCCGCCGAACTTGAACGGATTCCCGTTGAGACCGTTAGCCGGGCGGTCGAGTGGCTCGCCGCTCAACCAGGCGTCGATCCAAACCGGATAGTCCTTCAGGGAGGATCAAAAGGCGCGGAACTGGCGCTCCTGGCAGGTTCGCTGAATAAGAGTATCGCGGGTGTCATCGCTATCTCGCCTTCATCGGTTGTTTACGAAGGCATCGGAAATTCGAAAACCCCCGTCTCGTCATGGACTTACAAGGGCGGTGACATCCCATTTGCACCATATGTCAGCAACGAAACGTACAAAAAGTCCCGGCGGCTGATCGATCTTTACGACCCAACCTTCGACGCTGCACCCTCGACGAGCCAGATCGCTGTCGAGAATATCGCCGGTCCTGTTCTGCTGATCTCTGGTAAGGTCGATATGCTCTGGCCGTCGGCCCGGATGGCCAACGAGATCGTGACTCGGCTAAAGAGAAAGACGTTTCCCTACAAGATTACAAACTTGCAGTTCGACGACGTAGGCCATCATGCAGCGGGCATCCCGCTTCGTCCAACTGTAGACTCGGTGCGTCTCGGCGGAACCGCTCGTTCGATCGCCCATGCCCAGGTCGATGCATGGCGAGCTATCGCCGCGTTTCTGTCCGAACTGAGGCGATAAGATGCCGTTTCCGGCGCCGCTGCCTTCCGTGATAAATTTAGATATCCATTTCGTCCGGTATCTCAGCTTCTACAAGTAGCGTTAGCAGCTTCAGCGACTCCTGCCAACCGAGATAGCATGCCTCGGCCGGGATCATCTCAGGGATGCCGGTCTGGACGATGTTTAACTCCGTTCCAACCGAAACCTCTCTGATCTCGATCGTCGTTTCCATTTCACCGGGAAGGTTCGGGTCCTCGAACTTGTCCGAATAGCGGAGCCGTTTATTCTCCTCGATCTCAAGAAATTCGCCGCCGAAAGCATTGCTGCTGCCGGTGGAAAAATTCGTGAATGACATCCGATATCGGCCGCCCACTCTCACGTCCATTTCGTGAACCTTGCCCGTAAACCCATTCGGCGGCAGCCACTTCGCCATAGCATCGGCGTCCGTGAATGCCCGGTACACTCTCTCAGGTTTAGCCCTCAAAACGCGGTGAAGCTTTACAGTATTGCCAGCCATAATTGCTCAGATCTCCCTTCCAAAATAAATGCTCTGCCCTTATTGTAGATGAAATCAAACTGCGCCGAAAACCGGCGCTAGAACAAGCATTAGAGATCAAAGACTCACCCTGAACATGCCCAATAGACCAAAATGTATTATTGTCACCGGCCGTCAGGGATCCGGGAAGACGACTCTTACTGCGAAACTCGGAGAACGGTTATGGATGCCGGTCGTGACTCGCGACGGCATAAAAGAAGGCTACGTCAACACCTTTGGCATCAGGCACGACGAGCTTCCTGAAGGCACAAATGGCCGGGTAACGGACTTTTTCTTTGAGATGGTGCACAAATACCTCGAGGGAGATGTTTCACTTGTGATCGAGGCAGCGTTTCAAAATCATGTTTGGGCACCCAGGCTTCCAAAGATCCTCCAGCTGGCTCGTACGTGCATGGTCCTTTGTACGGTCGATGAATCGCTGGCATCAAACCGTGCTATCGAACGGGGCTTAAAGGACCCCGATCGCGAGTTCTATCATGGCGATAATCGTGTCGTCCATTATAAGAAAACTGGCGAGATCCTCCCGCCGGCCAGCTATGATCCGCCTTCTTTTGACATCCCCACCATCCAGGTTGATACCTCCGGAGAATATGTTCCCTCACTTGGCGAGATCGCCGCTTTTATTCGCGGCCAGTCGGACGAAGAACTGGAGATGATTTAAGGATCGCGGCCACACGTTTTCACGCCATCTGCGACATTTGAGACATTTGTGCCAAGTGATACATTTTGTGACATTTGATACAAAGTGTGCCAAGTTGTACAAAGTGTGCCATCTGGTATTGCATCTGTGATACGTCTTTTCATAGTCTGGATATGAGGCCCGCGGCCTTTGTATCCTGCTATGAAGCAAACACCCGAATACCTCCAACAACGCATCGACACCTGCCGTAAACTCTTCTTCGAGTACAAGGGCCAGGAGCATTCACGCATCGAGCGTGAGATGAGAGCGGGCGGATTCCCAGACTTCAACCGCCGGTGCCTCTACGCACGCGGCATTAATTCCGGATGGATCGAACACTACGGCTGGGATCGCGAACTTCAGCGAATGCAGCCGCCCGCATGTGTCAGTAGCCCGCACGTAAGTAAGGGCGCCGCTAGCGATAGAAAAACGCGGGGAAAAAAGGGCACGAGCGCTCCACTCAACGCCTTCCACGCCTGGATCAAAAAGGTATCGCCGCCGATGTTCGACTGGGATGCTCCTCACCTGAAGCTCCTTATCAAGACACTCCAGCTTGTTACCGAAGGCAAGATAAAGCGGCTTATGATCTTTATGCCTCCGCGTCACGGAAAGAGCGAGCTTGTCACAATGCGCTACACCGCCTGGCGTCTTTTGATGGAGCCCGCACTAAAGGTCATCCTCGCGAGCTATAACCAGCATCTCGCAAACCGCTTCTCTCGCGGCATCCGTAACACGCTCGCCGAACACTTTTCAATAGTTAACAGAGTTGACAGAGTACCAGAGTTACAGAGTCAGAAGAGTGTCAGTACCGGGAGCGGTAGCGACCGGGGTTCTTCTTCTCCTCCTAACTCTGGTACTTCGCAACTCTGTAACTCTGTAACTATGCTCTCCAATCCCTGTAGATCAGGGATCATCAACTCCGCCGCCGAATGGGAAACAGGCAAGGGCGGTGGAGTAAAAGCAGTCGGTGTCGGCGGAGGCATCACTGGCTATGGAGCACAGCTGATGATGATCGATGATCCGATAAAGAGCCGCGAACAGGCCGAATCGGCTTCTTACCGCGATAAGGTCTGGCACTGGTTCAACGACGACATGCTGACACGCCTCGAACCCGATGCAAGTGTCATCCTGATCCAGACCCGCTGGCACGAAGACGACCTCGCCGGCCGCCTCCTCAAACAGCAGCAGGAAGAAGGCGGCGAAGAATGGCATGTCATCAACCTGCCAGCCATTTGCGAGGATCGTGTCAGTAGCCCGACTGTGAGGGAGGGCGCCCTTACCGAAACGTCCACGCCGGAACTCACCCCGCTCGACAAGTTTCACAATAAGCTCAAGACCGCTGACAATCCCACAGGATTGCCAATGGGAGCGATCCCAAAGTTCCGCCAGCGAAACTACGGCGATATCCTGCGTGAACGTGAAGAAGCCAAAGAGGCTGCTCAACGCAGAGACGCAGAGACGCAGAGCGGTCGTCAAGCTGGCATAGCCAGCGGCATATATGTAGCCCCGGGTGAAGCAGAGCGGAACCCGGGGTGTGAGCATCCCAAAAACCCCAGCCATCGAACGAGCGACAAAGCGAGTTCGATGGCTCTTCCGAGAAGCAGCGATATATTGCCCGTCGAAACAGGTCCTTCACTGTTCAGTGTTCACTATCCACTGTTAACTGTTCCCGATCCCCTCGGACGCGAACCGGGCCAGGCCCTCTGGCCGCAAAGATTCGACATCAAGTGGCTCGAAAGGACAAGGAGACGAATGGGAAGATACTCCTTCGAAGCACTCTACCAGCAAAAGCCCGTCCCAACCGAGGGAGGCATGTTCAAGCGTTCGTGGTTCCAGATAGTCCAGGTCGCTCCTCCAAACCTCAACTGGAAACGAGGTTATGACCTTTCATTTGCCGCCAATCCCGACTGCGACCCTTCTGCAACATTGAAAGTTGCTTATGACAAAGACGGAGTGATGTATATCGACGGATGTTTCACCGGAAAGCTCAACTATCCGCTCCAGCGAAAGATGCTTCTGCACTATATCCGAACTGAGACACGTACCGAACACGGCATCGAGCTCTCGGCAAACGGCCATGCACTCCTTCAGGACCTGAGACGGATGCCACAGCTCTTCGGGAAGAAGTTCCGCGTAGTAAAGGTTGAGACAGACAAGCTCACGCGAGCCCTCCCATGGATCGCCCTAGCCGAAGAAGGAAGAGTGAGACTAGTAGCCGGCCGCTGGAACGAAGACTTCATAACCGAAGCCTGCTCATTCCCACACGGTCACCACGACGACCAAATAGACGCAGTCTCCATCGCCGTTGCGATGCACAAAGTTAAAGAGAAGACCCTATGGCTATTCTGATCCACGCCGGGACACAGAGAAGATCGACCCACCCGACTGGACCGCGGGCGTCCCCGCCTGCAACGCCGGTTCCTCCGGCGTGCCGGTGACCGGTATCCGTGAAGTTGACCAAATATTGTATTCGTCAGCGATAGTCGGGAGGGGCGAGTGGAGAGTGAAAAGCCCACTGGTCTCCCACCACTGGCCAATGGCCACTGACCACTATTTACTATTCACTATTTACTGTTCCACATCCTCTGTTATATACTGGGCGGAGTTTGCCGCGGGTTGCGATATGGGTCGTGACGGAGAGCGAACGTCAGAAGGATTTTTAGAAAGACGAGAGTCTAATAATATCGAGATCTTACCGGGTCTGAAGCACGATCTCAGCAAATGAGATTTGGTGCTCCCCGAAACGGAAAAGCAGGAAGCTTTTCGAAACGAGATTCCAGCGTGAACGCATTTCAATACTTGTCTAAACGGAAGCTACTTCCAGTTTCAAGCTATAAAACCAGAACGCGCTAGCAGGCTCACCTCGAGTTAAGGCCCTAAGTCTTAAAATTTCATCCTTGCAATCTGGCCGCTCTCGCTGGGTCCTCGCATATCCCGCGCAATTCGAACCCAATTTGAGGAAGTAAATATTTTTTTATGGCTAAGGAAATGATCGTAAGCGTCAACGGGCGCGAAAAAAAGATCGCCATTGTCGAGAACGGCAGGGTAACTGAATTTTATATCGAGCGCGGCGAGGAAAACTCGGGCGTCGTTGGCAACGTCTATAAGGGCCGCGTGATGCGTGTTCTGCCCGGAATGCAGTCGGCATTTGTCGACATTGGGCTCGAACGGGATGCGTTTCTCTATGTATCCGACTTTTTCGACGAAGAAGAAGAGATCGAGCGGATCGTAATGGAAAAGAGCAGTAAAGGCTCGTCCGAAGACGCAAAGCGAGAAGCCAACGATCAGATCGACCGTTCGCGTATCGAACGCGAAAAACAAATGGAATCGGTCCAGGAGATCGCAGAGCCTTTATCTGAGGCCCCTCCCGAAGACCGGGAAACTCGCGGTGACCGCGGATCTCGCGAACCTCGCGAAGAACGGACACGAGAACCCGAAGCGGAAGCTGAGCAGGATAAACCCCGACGCGGACGCGGACGCGGACGCAGACCTGAAAAGGATACACCGAGGGAAGAGGCCGATCGGCCGCAGGACGACGAACAGCGGCCTGACAAACGCGCGGACGAAAAGGAACGCGAGCCGCTATTCGAGATCGAGTACGACAGTTCATTTGAACGGATAAGCGATGACGAGGACACGGGCGAGATGTTCAAGGACGCTTACATGCAGGAAGCGATCGTGGACCAGGTTCGTGCGGTCGAATTTGATATGGAAAGCATTGCAGAGGCCGAGGTCGGTTCTCTTCTCGCCGAGGTCGGTGGTGACGGAAGCGGCTTTGAAAGGATCGCTGATGATGACGAAGATACGCCGCCAGTAAAGGGCCGCCGCAAAGCTAAGGCGGCAGCGGATGACGGTGAGGCTAAGGCACCCGCCAAGCGAAAAGCCCCGGCCAAACGCGGAGCGGCGGCTAAGGGTAAATTTACAAAGCCCAAAAAGTCGACAAAAACCGCAGCTTTGGAAGATGCGGAGGCCAGCGTGAAAGAATCAGAAGATAAAGCCGGAATGGCCGTCAGGCGTGGCGGCCGTGGACGCCGCCGCGGCGGTAAATCCGCTGAGGATGGCGAAGAAGGCGGCGATATGGTCGGTGTACAGGATACCGATGTTTCTGAAGCCGAAGATGCTCCCGAGAAAGAGGCTTCGGCACAAAAAGACGCTCCGATAGCCAGGGAAGAGCCGGCCGAGGCCGACGCCGATGCGGAAACACCGGCTGAAGACCGCGGCCCCCGCGGCCGCGATAATCGCGACAGCCGAGATACACGCGGCAGGCGCGAACGCGGCCCGCGCGGCCGGAATGACCGGCCTTCCGGCGACCGCCCATCTGGCGATCGGCCATCTGGTGACCGCCCTCCGTCGGACGGAAAACGTTATGACCGCAATGACAGAGGCCGGGACCGTCCGCCGCAGCTCGCTATTTCGGACCTGCTAAAAGAAGGCCAGGAGATCCTGGTCCAGATCGCCAAGGAACCGATCGCCAAAAAGGGAGCACGCATTACATCGCACATCGCCCTTCCCGGACGGTATCTGGTTTATATGCCGACGATCGAGCACCTGGGCGTTTCACGCAAGATCGAATCGGCGAGCGAACGCAGCCGTCTGCGGACCTTGATCCAGCGTATCCGCCAGGACAAAGAGATCCCATCGGGCGGATTTATTGTTCGGACCGCGGGTATCGGTATCTCTGAAGAGGACCTGCGAAACGATGCAAAGTACCTGGCCCGCATGTGGGCCGACGCCAAAAAGGGCTCAGAGAAGAAAAAGTCGCCCGCACTGGTACATCAAGACCTTGATCTCGTGCAAAGGATACTTCGCGATCAACTTGCCGATGATTTCACCGCTATCCGCGTCGACAGCGAGGAAGAATATCTGCGGACGGTTGAATTCATCAATCTCATCCAACCGCGTTCAGTCAATCGGATAAAGCTTTACACCCGAGATGAGCCGATCCTGGATTACTACGGCGTTCAGGAAGAGATCGATAAGGCCCTTAAGCCACGCGTCTGGCTGCGATCGGGCGGCTATCTCGTGATAAATCAGACCGAGGCCCTCGTCGCTATCGATGTCAATACAGGCAAATTCGTCGGTAAGGGCAACGCGCGGCTCGAGGACACTATCACACGGACCAACATGGAAGCCGTCGACGAGATCGCACGCCAGATCCGCCTTCGAGACCTCGGCGGCATTATTGTGCTCGACCTGATCGACATGGAAGACCGGCGAAACCGGCACAAGGTCTCGCAGGCGCTTCAGGAGGCGTTATCATCGGACCGTTCACCCACGAAGGTGCTCTCGTTCAACGATTTCGGGCTGATCATCATGACCCGCAAACGTGTGAAGCAATCACTCGAGCGGACCATGTGCGCACCATGCGATTATTGCGAAGGGGCCGGATGGGTAAAATCTCCGACTACCGTATGTTACGAGATACTCATGGAGGCGAGAAGGCTTTCGAAGAACGTGGAGGACGTCCGACGCACGACCTTGCGAGTTCATCCGGACGTTGCTAACACGCTTCGGAATTCAGAACGTGAGGTTCTAGACGAGATCGAAGCATACCTCGGCGCGATCGACATCGCATCCGACAAATCGGTCCATCAGGCACAGTTTGATTTTGCGTTTGTGTAGGGATGATGGGGGCGGCTTCCGAGCCGCCCTACGTTACTTTCCGCTGAGCTTAATGTCCTTCCGGGCATCCTTGGGAGTAGCAGGCTTTTCGAAGATCGTTTCAAGGATCGGCTGGTTTATCTCGATCGACTCGAAATTTATCCGTGAAGCGTGCAAGCCGTTGGTAAAGCGGTCTACGACAAAGGGGAATTGAATGCCTTTGAGTTCGATGAATTGGGCATATCGGTCTTCGTCCGTAAATTCCTCGCCGCTACTTAGATCCGCTCGCTTATACACGGCCTTTTGTGGAAGACCACCATCAGCGGCGAATTCGAATTCAACCCAAAAGCCGTCCTTGTACGTAAGCCGTACGACATCGTTCCTCTTGCCAAGAGTTGCGGGCCGCCTGCCCACATACGATAGATCGGCATCGCCTTTCCAGTACGAGCGAAGCAGATGATCCAGACTCGTCCTGAGACCCTGTTTGAAATTAGCGATCTGGCGATCGGTCTGGACCTTTACAAGTTCTTGATCGCCATCGTACACCCAACCGGTATCGCCGGAATTTACCTGGATGTGTTTAGAGCCGCCGCCCTTGAATTCGGTTCGTTCACGGTCCGGAAATACTATGACGTCGAGGAATGTCTGGAAAGTGGCAACCGATCCCGCTTTCATCTGACTGAATTTTCCCTTGCTTACCTGGGTCTTGATCTGTAAATATCGGTCTCCGCCCATGGCTTGAACAGCAGTTTTCAAAATAGCTTCAGCCTTTTCCCGCGAATCCGGTTTAGCCGCTTCGGCCTGAGCATGTGCCGTGATCGAAGATAGCATCAGCAGACCCAGGCAGGCCTTATACAAAAGATTAAATGTCATTCAGACCCTCATTCCTCAGTTTTCTAAGAAGTGCATGCGATGTCCGCCCGCGAAAAAAAGACCCGGATGAATTGTCACCAAGGTCTTTTGATGAACAAAACGTTAGCCACGTTTAATTCAGGCTGAACACATCACCCGGTTTCACCGTGATCTCGCCGTCCGCAACATCGACCACAAACTTTATGGCTGCTTTCCATTCGTTCGTAATAGGGAGTTTTACCTTTTGGTCGATGTGCCGCTTAAGAAAACGTGCTCCATACGCCTGGCTGAAGCCCTTTTCAGTTAGCAGATCGAGTGCGGCATCGGTCACCTCGACAAGCTTGCCTTGGCGCTCCATATTCTTTTGGATCTTGCCGAGATAGATCTTGGCAATGTCCCGGACCTCGTCCATCGTGAGAGGGGCAAAGATGATGATCTCGTCAATTCGGTTGCGAAACTCCGGTGTGAAACGCTCTTCGGCGGCCTTCATCACGTCCCCGCGGATCTGTTTCATATCTCCCTGCGATTTCTGTCCGAAACCGAGGGGCTGCTCGTATTTCTTAAAGTTGTTCGAACCGAGATTAGACGTCATAATGACGATCGCATCCGACAGGTAGACCTTCTTTCCTCGGCCGTCCGTTATCCACCCTTCGTCGAACGCCTGAAGGAAAATGTTCATAAGATAAGGCGATGCCTTCTCGACCTCATCCAGAAGCAGAACGGTATAAGGATTGTCACGAAGCTGCTCGGTTAAAAGGCCGCCTCGTTCAGAACCGACAATGCCGCGAGGCATGCCGATGAGTTTCTCAATACCCACGGTGCCCTCGCCGTATTCGCTCATGTCGATCCGGACCATTTTGCTTTCATCGCCGAACATGAACTCGGCCACCGCCTTCGCAAGTTCGGTCTTGCCCACACCAGTCGGTCCAAGGAATAGCAAAACACCGTCCGGGGCATAATGATTTTCTTTAAGCGGGCCTTTGTTGAGTCTTAACCTTTCGGCTACAGCTCGTACAGCGTCCTTTTGCCCGATAACACGGTTGCCTAAGGCCGATTCCATGACCGAGAAACGGTCCGAAGTATCCCGGTAGATCATGTCCTTCGGAATGCGCGACTCCTGAGAGATGACATCGATGATATGCTCCGGCCGGACTATAAGTTCGGCGGGCTCATTGATCTCGACTTTGACGGAAGCGGTATCAAGCCATCCGATCGCTTTGTCGGGGAGGTGGAGATTTCTGATGTATTTGGGCGACATCTCAAGAGCAGTATTAATGGCTTCGTCTGAGATCGTCACCGAGTAATTCTTTTCGAGGCGAGGACGAAGGCCTAGAAGTATCTCCTTGGTCTCGTCGATCGTTGGTTCATCAACTTTTACAAGTCGAAACCGTCGCGCGAGTGCTTCATCCTCGCCGATATACTCTTTGTACTCCGTTATGGTCGTGGCACCAATGATCCGCAGCTCACCGCGTGCCAACGCCGACTTGAACATATTCGCGGCGTCGCTTGTAGTTCCAAGCGCAGCCCCGGCACCGATAATCGTGTGAGCCTCATCTATAAAAAGGATGATGTTATCTTTCTCCTTTACCTCGTCGATGATCCCTTTGATGCGTTCCTCGAACATGCCACGCAGCATTGTGCCGGCTACAAGTCCGCCCATCTGAAGCTGAACGATGTGTGCGTCCCGGAGACGGACAGGTACTTTTTCAGGTTCAAGTTCGACCAGACGAGCAAGTCCCTCGACGACAGCCGTCTTTCCCACGCCCGGTTCGCCAACGAGCATCGGTGAGTTAGAGCGCTCTCGGTGCGATAGGATCTCCATCATCTGGAGTATTTCTCTTTCACGCCCGATGGTTGGCGGGATCTTGTCCTGCCGTGCCAGTTTGTTCAGCGAAACGCCAAAATGCCGCAGGAACGAGGGAAGCTCATATTTTTGACGTGTTCGTTCTTCTTCCTTTTCACGTTTCCTAATCCGGGTCCGAGCAGTCTGGGCCACTTCGTCGGACGGCACTCCCAGATTCTGCAGAACTTCGTTCAGGACACTCCGTTCGTCATTCGATAGTACATAAAAAATATCGCTAGCGTCGATCACCCTTCGGCCCTGCGACCTGGCACGGTCCATCGAACGCTTAAAAAGCTCCGTCGTTTCAGGAGCGATACGAAACCCTTTGCCGCTGTGCTGTCTCCCATCTTCCATCCGCTTTTCGATCAATAACTTGACCGACCGCGGATCGACCGACAGATCGCGCATCGTTGATGAAAAAAGTTCTTCCTCTTCGAAAGATATTGCGTGCAGGATGTGCTCGATCGAAACATAATTCTGATCACGCTTCCTGGATTCGCCTAATGCCGTTTCCAGGATCCGCTGTCCACTATCACTGAATTTGTCTTTGTATGCGTCTATATCTGCCATATTACCTACTGCGGGAAACTGAAGTTATGATGCGGCCAACGAGAGAGACTATGTCCGAAAATCAGTATAGCATTTAGCCCCTCGGGCCTAAAAGACTTTCGTTCCCCAGCTTGATCACCCTATTCGCCCGCCGATTCGGCGATCGCCTTACCAACCTGGACTCGAGCCGGCCGTAAAAGCCTGTCACCGAATCTATAACCCCGGGTGTACTCCGCGGTGATCTTACCAACATTATCCGCGTCGGCCGGGACCATATCGACGGCTTCGTGAATTTCCGGATCAAAAGCCTCACCAACAGAAGCGATCGGTTCTACACCGACATCAATAAGAGCTCGCTCGAAGCTCCGTGCCGTACCCACTACGCCCTGTCTCAAATGTTCGACCGACGGATCGGTCTCGCTCGCGGCAACCGCCAGATTTAGATTGTCGAGGACGGGCAGGAGGGTTGTCAGAAAATTGAACTGTGCCTGTTTACCGCGATCCTCCAATGTCTTCATCAGTCTCGACCGCATCTCGGCCGTTTCTTTTTCAAGATTAGCCTTAGCTTCTTCGAATTTTGCCTGCACACCGACAAGCTTTGCCTCGGCTGCCTCGCGGCGTTCGGTCTCCGCTTTCAGTTTCGCCTCCAACATGATCTCAAGCGCCGATCTGACCGGCTCAGACGGCGTTGGATCATCAGCGATGCGCTCACCTTTATCGTAAAAGCGACGTTTGTCATTAACCGGCAATACAGGCTCGCCGGAGTTCTCAAGGTCTTTTTCGTTCATTTTTTTTTTCTTAAACACTTATAAAGATATTAGTCGGCGGGCAAAGTTTAATGAACCCGTCACCCGCGACCTGATTTCCAAGCTCTAAACTTTGGCAGTTTTCTTTTCTCCTTCGATCGGCAGGAACGTGATCTTGCCGTCCGCAGCTGTGATCTTCACAGTCTGCCCACTCGAGATGTCGCCGTTCAGAAGGCTGATCGCAAGCGGATTTTGGATAAGGTTCTGGATCGCTCTTTTCAGCGGCCTCGCACCATACACGGGATCAAAGCCTTCGTTTACTAACATCTCACGCGCGGAATCGTCTAGTGCAATGACGATACCTCTCTCATCAAGGTTCTTCCGAAGTTTTTCAAGCTGCACATCGATGATCTGAGCGATCTGATCGCGACTTAGCTGTTTGAACACCACAATGTCGTCGATCCGATTAAGAAACTCCGGTTTGAAATGATCGCGAAGGACCTGAAGAACCTCGGTCCTAATGTTGCGGTCCGCCAGAGGATTTTCGGTAGCCGACTGGATCTCGCGCGAGCCGAGATTCGATGTCATTATCAGCACCGTATTCTTGAAATCTACGACGCGGCCTTTCGAATCGGTCAGCCGACCGTCGTCAAGGATCTGGAGCAGGACGTTAAACACATCGGGATGCGCTTTTTCGATCTCGTCGAATAAAACGACCGAATACGGACGCCGTCGCACGGCTTCGGTGAGCTGGCCGCCTTCATCATAGCCGACATATCCGGGCGGAGCACCGATCATGCGGGCGACCGCATGTTTCTCCATATACTCAGACATATCGAGTCTGATCATTGCCCTTTCATCGTCGAAAAGAAATTCAGCGAGGGCCCTTGCCGTTTCTGTTTTACCTACTCCCGTTGGTCCGAGAAAGATAAATGATCCAACCGGCCGGTTGGGGTCCTGCAATCCGGCCCGTGCACGTCTAACCGCGTTCGCAACGGCCTGCAAAGCCTCGTCTTGGCCGATCACTCGCTTGCTAAGGTTGTCCTCCATAGCAATAAGCTTCTGCATCTCGCCCTCGAGCATTTTTGAAACCGGCACACCCGTCCACTTAGCGACAATTTCGGCGACGTCCTCTTCGTCGACTTCTTCCTTCAGGAAAACGCCATCTTTCTGAAGTTCAGCCAACCGTTCCTGTTCCGTTTCGAGGACCTTTTCCATTTCCGGGATCCGGCCATATTGAAGCTCGGCAGCTTTATTGAGGTCACCGCCCTGGCGAGCCCGATCAAGTTCAAGCCTGGCCTGTTCGAGCTGCTCTTTGACCGTTCGCATCTTTTCGATCTCTTCTTTTTCCGACTGCCATTTGGCCTTCATAGCCGAAGATTTCTCGTTCAGGTCGGCAATTCGTCGCTCTATGTCTTCGAGCCTTCCCTTAGACTTCTCGTCAGTTTCACGCGTTAGAGCCTGCCGCTCAATTTCAAGCTGAAGGATCTCGCGCTCCAGAACGTCTATTTCCTGGGGCAGCGAGTCGATCTCGATTCTGATACGCGACGCAGCTTCATCAATAAGGTCGATGGCCTTGTCCGGCAAAAATCGATCCGTGATGTACCTGTTGGAAAGAGTCGCAGCAGCAACGATTGCTGCATCTTTTATTCTTACGCCGTGGTGGACCTCGTACCTTTCTTTCAGCCCGCGGAGGATGGCGATGGTGTCCTCTACATTAGGCTCGCCGACATAAACCTGCTGGAACCGTCGCTCAAGTGCTTTATCCTTTTCAATGTACTTCTGATATTCGCCAAGGGTTGTCGCACCGACAGCCCGCAAGGTTCCGCGCGCCAGAGTCGGCTTTAACATATTGGATGCGTCGATCGCGCCCTCGCTCGCCCCGGCACCAACCAGCGTGTGCAGCTCATCGATAAATAGAATGATCTGCCCTTCGGCCTTCTCGATCTCCTTTAGAACCGCCTTCAGCCTATCCTCAAATTCGCCTCGGTATTTAGCTCCGGCGAGCATCGCACCGAGGTCAAGCGAAACCAGCCGCTTGTTCTTTAAGGTCTCGGGCACATCGCCCGAGACGATTCGCTGCGCGAGGCCTTCGACGATAGCCGTTTTACCAACGCCCGGCTCTCCAATAAGGACCGGGTTGTTCTTTGTCCGCCTCGAGAGGATCTGGATGGTCCGTCTTATCTCATCGTCGCGGCCGATCACAGGATCAAGCTTGCCCTTTCGAGCTCGATCGGTCAGGTCTTGAGCATACTTGTCCAGCGCCTGAAAGTTTTCCTCAGCGTTCTGGTCCGTTATTTTCGACCCGCCGCGCATGTCGGTTATCACCTTTTCCAGATCCTCGCGGGTGATGCCGTTCGAGCGAAGTATTCTCCCCGCATCGCCCATCTTCTCGTCTGCGATAGATAGAAGAAGGTGCTCGGTAGACAGGTACTCGTCTTCCATCTTTTCGGCCTCTTTCTGGGCTTCCTGGAAGATCGTGTTGGTACGCGAGCTGAAGTATTGCTGCCCGCCTGAGACCTGCGGAAACTTCTGGATAACGGCCTCAAGTTCGCTCAAGATCGCCTGAGTGTTTACGCCGATCTTACCAAAGATGGGTTTGACTACTCCTTCCTTTTGATCGAGCATGGACGCAAGTAAATGTTCGGGCTCCACCTGCTGATGCTGATTTTTCTCGGCAAGGCCAACGGCTTCCTGGACTGCCTCCTGGCCGCGGATTGTGAATCTGTCGAATCTCATATCTTCATTGTAAATGATGAGCGGTGAAGAGTGAGAGTATATCGCTCACCCTTCACCGCGTTTCATTTAACCCCTATTATGCTCCAGCCGTTTTCGAATGGTCCCGGGCCTCGATCGTCTTGGGTTCGGCATCCCCGCCGGTTATCTCGATCTTTCGGGCCTTGGTATCCTCACGTTTTGGAAGGCTGACCCGCAGCATCCCGTTTTTGAACTCGGCTGTCGCTCCGTCCGCGGTCACTGTCTGCGGCAAGGTGAACGACCGGGTGAATTCGCCATAAGAGCGTTCTACACGGTGATAGTTATCGCCCTCGGTCTTCTTTTCGAATTTGCGTTCGCCTTTAAGCGAGATCACATTGTTTTCGAACGAAAGCTCGAAATCCTCACGATTCATTCCCGGTAGTTCTGCCTCAAGGATCAGATGGTCCTTGTTTTCAAAGATATCTACCTTGGGGCTCCAAGCTCCGTTGAGCATTTCTTCTCGGCCGAGACCTCCGCCCGCAAAGAGGCGGGTCATTTCGTCCTGCAAGCTGCGTAATTCCCTAAAGGGGTCATATTTGACTACGTTCATGATCATTTCCTCCATAATTCGGGTAATGACTAATTACTTAGTCCATAAGCATAATAAAATATGAGTGTGGGCTTGGCAAGCATTCTGCTTAGATTTTTTTTCATTATCGCTGAGCGCATTTTCAGCGTATTCAGATGACACTTCCCGTATTCTCGGTTATATTTGTTGACGCCTCTACAAATAGAATCCCAGTCGATGCGGCGAATAGAAAATGAAGCTATTTCGTGAAGTCCTATGGCCTTTGGTCGCGGTGTTCGCAGCGTTTATCGTTGGCGGGATCATCGT
Source organism: Pyrinomonadaceae bacterium (assembly GCA_041751735.1). Classification (GTDB taxonomy): domain Bacteria; phylum Acidobacteriota; class Blastocatellia; order Pyrinomonadales; family Pyrinomonadaceae; genus OLB17. The sequence goes on from JBGSWW010000107.1 coordinate 16,455, forward strand.
ACTACTGATCGGGGACAACCCCTTCCAGACCTTCTACCAACTGATCGGCAATTCCTTCGGATCGCTCAACGATCTGGGTTACACACTTTTTATTGCCACTCCTCTCATCTTTACCGGGCTGGCTGTTGCAGTGGCATTTCGCTGCGGCCTCTTGAACATCGGAGCCGAGGGCCAACTCTACGTTGCAGCATTTGCCACCGCATGGGTTGGGATCAAGTTCGGTGGGGCTATGGTCAACATTTTCGGAAAGGAAGAAAACTGGTCGTGGTACAGCCTGCCCGCCGTCCTTCTCGTTTTACTCTGTGTCGTAACCGCAGTCGTCGCAGGCGGCATATGGGGAGCGATCCCAGGGATACTTAAGGCAAGATTCGGCTCGCATGAGGTTATCAACACCATCATGCTGAATTTCGTGGCCATTTCGCTTGTCAGCTATTTTACGCAGTATTACTACAAGATCCCGGGCGACCCGATCATGCAGACGGCCGAGATCGGGCAGAATGCGCACATCCCGAGAATCAGCCAGTACATTCCGGGAATGCCGGACTTCGTCCCGCTAAGCGTTGCATTTTTGCTGGCGATCTTGATGTGTGTACTCGTTTACGTCTTCCTTTGGAAGACCAAATGGGGATACGAGCTGCGGGCGGTCGGTGAGAATCCCACGGCCGCGGAATATGGCGGTATTTCGCCAAAGAAACAGATCGTCATCGCGATGACGATCTCGGGCGGGTTGGCGGGTATGGTTGCGATCGGCGAGGTGCTTGGTTACCGCTATCGATATTACGACGGCTTTTCCGATGGATGGGGTTTTTTGGGAATAGCCGTCGCTCTG
>JBGSWW010000108.1:0-13696 GCA_041751735.1 Pyrinomonadaceae bacterium
TCTGATATCTTTGCTCCCAGGTAAGTTGTCGATAGCTCATCTGATGCTCCTTTTGATTGCAGTTAGAAGATGCGTCAAATCTACTTCAACTTACCCCTTTCTGCATTTTTCAAAAGTTGCACTTATTGTATGAATTCAAGGTCTATTAGTTGGCACAGACGGAATGATGTGCTATAACTGAAACACATCGGAGATCCTTTCCGGATGATCTTTGATAATGGATGTTTAATACTTACCGAGCCGGACCAATAGGTCAACACCCTCGACCCGGGGAAAAACGTCCGTAACGTGAAACACCACGCGCAATTTCCTGAAAATGGGACAAATGGATGTAACTGTTGCACCATAAGGCAGTTAGCTGTCCCATTTGCTGTCCCACGCGGGACAGGGCGAATGCCGAATGCGGATCTCGGAGTGAACAGGCATGACGGAAGCTGGTAACATCCCAATTTGACGCGAGTGCATCAAAGTACTTAAATCGAATTCGCTCGCGGGTGGGCGAATTTGTTTTTACGACCGTATCTATGCGAAAAGCTGCCTTTCTTATCTTTCTTCTATCATTATTGTTCGTATCGGGTGTAACAGCCAGAACTCGCACTGCCGCCGGTGACGTTGTTTTGGTTCTTCCATTCGAGAATACGTCGGGAAAGCCTGAGTTTAATTGGGTCGGAGAAAGTTTTGCGGATTCACTGTCCGACCTGTTGAAGGTCCCGACTCTAAACGTCGTTACCAATGAAGAGAGAAAGATAATTCAGCAGCGGCTGCGTATCCCGCTTACGACGCTGCCGAGCCTCGCCACTTCGTTAAAGCTCGCACGTGAGAGCGGAGCGACCCTGCTGATCGCGGGCCGTTATAATATCGTTCCAGCCGGCGAAGATACGGCGGCAACGATAACGGTGACTGCAAAGATCATTCGCGTGAATGAGGGCCGCTTTATGAGCGAGGTGCTTGACGGCCGCCAGATCACTCGGGATATCAGCCTCAATGACGCCCTGGGAAATTTGCAGACTGTTCAAGGTCAGGTCGCGTATCACATCCTCTACCAGCGTGATAAGGCTCTGCCATTTTCGCAGAACCAGCTTATCGAAGCGGCAAACAAGGTTCCCGCACGCGCGTTCGAGGCATATATCAAGGGCCTGCTGACGTCAGTCTCGGAGGCCCGTGAAAATTACTTTAAGAACGCCTCGCGTTTGTACACGGAGGCGACACCGGACGCGACGTATGTCGAGGCCGAACTCGAGCTTGGCCATCACTATCTGGCGCAGAAAAAATATCCCGAGGCCATCAGTTCTCTGGAGCGGGTCATCAGCGCAAGCCAGAGATGTCGTGAAAAAGCAAAGGCCGAGAACAAGCCGGTTCAGTGTAACGATGTAGCTTTTGCCGAAGCATCATTCTATATCGGAGTGATCTTTTGGCAGCAGGCCAATTACGAATCGGCCCTTGCCACGCTGCGGCCTTTGACCGAGGACCTCAAGCTCACTACCGTCTACAACGCTCTCGGCGCGATCGCGATCCAGGCTTCACGTGCAGAGAAGAAAAACCCCGGCCGTGCGGCGGCACTGCTAAACGAAGGGATCGAGCTTCTTAGGAAAGCTTCGGAGTCGGCACCCGAAAACGCCAATATCCGGTTCAATTATGCGTTGGCATTGTTTCTGATGAACAACTCGACCGAATCGGCCGAGCAGCTTCGACAGGCGATCGCGACAAATCCTCGCGATGGCGAAGCTTATTATGTGCTGGCAAAATCGCTGGATTCGCTCAAGGATCCTACTGCCGCCGATATGGACAATCAGGCCCGCCGTTTCCTGACCACCAATAACAGATACGCAAATCTGGAAAAGGAATGGCTGCAATCAAAAACGATCGTCGACATACCGCTAAGAGTAGAGCAGCCGGCACGGCGAGATTTTGTGGCTGTGGTTTTTAGCCGTCGGCCCACGACGGCCACTGCCGCCCCGGTGAGCGAAGCCGAAACATTGCTCGCACAGGCACGCACCCTGATGAAGAACGGGAACGATGATGAAGCTATGACAACGCTCCGCCGCGTGTTGGCGAGCGAGCCGATGAGTGCTGAGAGCTATCTGCTGCTTGGCAAGATCCACCTCAGACGCGGCGATATTGACCAGGCGATCAGCTCATTCAAGACCTCAGTATTTTGGGATAACCGAATGATCGAAGCCCACGTTTCGCTAGGCAAGATCTACGTCGAAAAAGGTGATTGCATGCAGGCAAAGAACTACGCGGCCTCAGCATTAGAGATCGATCGCGAGAATCAGGATTCCCAGGCATTACAAAGACTGTCAGAACGATGCTCGAAATGAGATAGTTTCAAGTTCTAAGATTAAGGTTCCAACACTCCCCAAATAGACCTTTACAATTATTTTCGCAAGTAGAGAGCCCTATCTAACGGGCTTTTTATCTTTAGCAGACTTTGAACTTGGAACTTGGAACTCGCAACTCAGAAGTGTGGCACGCAACGTGCATTAAGGATCAGTGGCTAGCTTGGTTACACAATCAAGACCCCGCCGCCATCACTACTCCGAGCGCGGTTTGCCACTGTGCTTTACACCTTCCGAGCGTTCCTACAGTTGTCCCTCCTTTTAAGCCCGGCCTAAACAGCCGGGCTTACCTACGTTTTGGGCCTGTAATTGAGGTTTTCCCACCTAAATGCGGTATTCATTCAATATGAAGCATTTCGAAGCTTTGTGATGACCGCTATCGGGCAATGTGATAGGCGACCGGTCAAAAGCCGGTCTGTATGACAGATTTTGTCACAGAAGCGATGACGTATTTTGTAGTTTTGTCAGTCTAGCCGCCGATCTTCGCGGGAGTCGATCTTCGCGGGAGTCGATCAAACCCGGTTCTGCTAAACTACCCAAATGCGATCACCGCGATTAAGGAACATTGCCCCGTCCTGGACAAATGCCCTGCTCGCCATCCTCGCGGCGGTTCTGCTGATCCTCTCGTTCCCCGATTTTGAATTCTGGTTTATCGCTTGGTTCGCCCTCGTCCCCCTGATGTGGGCCGTCGAACGGGAAAAAGCGTCTACCGTAAGATCGTTCGTCCTTGGCTGGATATTCGGCACGCTCTTCTTTTTCGGCACCTGCTGGTGGCTCACATTCGCCCCGATCAATTACGCCGGTTTCCCGCCCCTGCTTGCATACTTCCTGCTGTTCTGCGTAACCGTCGTCGCCGGGCTATTTCCCGCGGTCTTTGCCGCCGTTCTGGCGGTTCTCCTTCGCCGATTCGGCTCGTACGCATTTCTCGCCGCCCCGTTCGTCTGGGTCGCGACCGAATTCGCTCGTTATTGGATTACGGGGAATAACTGGAATGCTGTTGGGTACTCGCAAGCGTTTGGATTCCCAATCCCGCTTTTCGATATTGCACGGTTAGCCGGAGTTTTAGCAGTCAGCTTCGCGGTTCTACTTTTGAGTTCCGTCGTGGTTTTGTTTTTTGCGAAAACGGATCGCTTGGTTTCTATCAGCTCGGGGTTTGTTTGGCTATTCCTTCTATTTTCTGGTGTCATTCTTTCGATCGGGCGAAGCGGAGGTCCTTCGGTCCCGAATGTTGTTGCAAATGTGATCGCAATACAACCAAACGTTCCGATGAGCGGACTTAACCCTCAAAGATTGGAGCAACTCCGCACACGACAGATTGAGCTCGCTGCGGCCGAGCTACAAAAACTGTCCACTGGCCACAGGCAATCGGCCACTGTTATCCTTCCCGAATCGCCCATGAACTTCATGTACAACGACGATCGGGAGTTTCAGCAGTTTATCGGCGATTTCGCGGGGCGAAATAATGTTAGCGTCCTTTTCAATTCCGCCGAGCCCGATCCGTCGAACGGCAGATATTTTAATTCGGCCGTACTCGTCGGCGCCGACGGTAAGAAAGCTGAGCAGTACGACAAGATCTATCTCTTGCCTTTCGGCGAAGCGGTCCCGTTGCCGCTGCAGAATATAGTTCCTGCCTTTGTCGGAACCTTCTCTTATGGGAGCGAATACGATCTGGTTCCGCTCGGTGACGCAAAAGCCGGGATCATGATCTGCTTTGAATCGCATTTCGGTGAGCTATCACGCGAATACGTCCGCAACGGTGCCGACGCAATCATCGAAATGACCAACGACGGTTACCTCGGCCCGACTCCCGTACTCAGGCAGCATTTGGCTAACGCGGTATTCCGAGCCGTCGAAACCAACCGCCCGGTCCTCCGTGTCACCAACGTTGGAATCACCGCTTACATCGACGAACGAGGCATTGTCCACGACCCTCTGCCCTCGTACCAGGAAGGCACCCGTGTATGGACCGTCTCAAAAAGCGACGGTTCCCAAACCCTTTATGTAAGATACGGCGACTGGTTCGCATGGCTTTGCGCCGCCGTTACTCTCGGGCTAATCGCTTTTGCCTTCCGTAAGCGGAAGAAGGCTTCAGCAGACGGAACTTTTATATATTCGTCGGCTGTCTCTGCGTTCTCCGCGTCCTCTGCGGTAAAATGATTAAAAAAATGGAACTCACAGACCTGCAAACCAAATTCGAAGAGATCAAAGAGAAAGTTACCCAACTTGGGAGGTTTCTTTGACGCACCAGCCAAAGAGAAAGAGTTAGAGGAATCCGAGAAGCTTATCTCGCAGCCCGGTTTTTGGGATGACCAAACCGAGGCGCAGAAAGTTGTTCAGAAGCGGAGCCGCATCGAACGTGCCCTGAAAAAGCAGCAGGCGTTTGACACCGGCGTCTCGGATGCCGAAGTACTCCTTGAATTTGCTCCCGAGGACGCAGATTCAGCGAAGGAACTCGAATCTCTTATCATGAGGCTCGAGCGAGAGGTTAATGCGGCCGAGGTCGAGAGCCTGCTCTCAGGCGAGACCGACATGAATAACGCCATCTGCTCGATCCAGGCGGGTGCGGGCGGCACGGACGCGCAGGATTTTGCCCAGATGCTGCTCAGAATGTACCTTCGCTGGGCCGAAAAGCATTCATTCAAGGTCGAGATTCTCGATGAACAGTCAGGCTCCGAGGCCGGCATTAAATCCGCGACCTTCCGTATCGAAGGTGATTACGCTTACGGATTGCTCTCAGCCGAGGCAGGCGTTCACCGGCTGGTCAGAATCTCACCATTCAATTCCGGAGGCAGCCGCGAGACTTCGTTCGCGTCGCTGTTCGTCTCCCCTGAGATCGATGAAAATATCGAGGTGAATATCGAGGACAAGGACCTCCGCGTGGACACGTACCGCTCGTCAGGGGCCGGGGGCCAGCACGTCAACGTGACCGACAGCGCCGTAAGAATCACGCATATTCCGACCAATATTGTTGTAACATGTCAGAATCAGCGGTCGCAGATACAGAACCGCGCCGTCGCGATGCAGGTCCTGCGTTCAAAACTATATGAGCTTGAGCTCGAAAAACGTCTCGAGGGTGCCGCGGAGCTCGAGGCTACCAAGCAGGATATCGCCTTCGGTTCGCAGATCCGCAATTACGTCCTGCACCCATACCGCTTGGTAAAGGACACGCGGACAAAATTCGAACGGACTGACATCGAAACGGTACTTGACGGCGATATCGATGATTTTATTAACGAGTTTTTGCAGTTCAAAAAAAGTGCCGCGTTAGTGTGAGCAGAAATCTCTACTTAGTTTTCCTCGCCACCTGTCACTTTTCACTCGTCACTCATGAAAGTTTGCCCCACTTGCAGCGAGGTTTATCGGGACGACATCAACTTTTGTCTGGCCGATGGCACGACGCTGCTTTCTAAAAAGAAAAGTGGAAAGGAAGCCCCACGCTCGCGGTGGAATGAGGTCATCCCTGTCATCCTTGGTGCTCTCGCCTTGCTGGTTTTTCTTAGCCTTGTAACGAGCAGCCCCGATGACCGTTCGCTGATCTCGACCGGTAACGGATCCACGGGAAATAAAAACTGGGTTGGGGTTGTCGGGGCAAATATCGCAGCCATATTGTTCAGTACATTTGGCTGGACAGCCTATCTCATCCCGCTGCTGATCGGCATTATCGGCTGGCGAGTCTTTCAGTCCGATACGCTCGTCCCGCGCGCGTCCCGGGTTGCGGGATATGTATTTTTCGCGATCTCCCTTTCTGCCTTGATCACGTTATTCGGCGGTTACGGAGCGATCGTCGGCGAAGCAGCCGCCCAATCCGTCGAATATTTTATCGGCGCGATCGGTGCGGGAATTCTATACATTGCGGTCTTCGTCAGCTCTATTTTACTGATCACTAATTTCACCCTTGCCGGCGTAATTAGTCACCTCGAGGTTGCCTGGCAGGGGCTTCGCGTCCGCCTTGATGAGAAATGGGCAAAGCGGCGTGAGGCCCGTTCGGGCGAGATTTCGGCAGCCATGGAGCGGGCTGAGAAACGACGCGGCAAGCGGGAGCACGTGCCCGAAACGCTTCCGCCTACCATTTCCATTGGCGAGGTCGAAAAAATGGCGGCTGCGGCTGCGGTCGGACGGGTTTCACTGCCTTTCGCTGAGGACGCTCCCGACTCAGTCCCGACCATCGACGTGGGCGAAAACCCTTATGAAACGGTAAAGGTTTCCGAACCGTTTCCCGACGAGGTCATCAAAGCTCCAAAATCAAAACCGAAAGCTAAACCCGATCCGGAACCATCCTTCGATGATGACGGGTCCAAAAATGCGGAACCGCAACCATCCGATAAACCAGCACAGACCTACGACAATTATCGTCTTCCAACAACTGACTTTTTGACGCCGCCATCCGCCCGGATAGAACAGGACGAAAAGGAGCTGCTGGCGATAGCAAAGGAACTCGCCGTAAAGACCGGCGAATTCAATGTCGGCGGCCGCGTCGTCAATATTTCCAAAGGGCCCATCGTCACAACCTATGAGTTCAAGCCTGACGCGGGCGTCAAATACTCACGTGTTACAGGCCTCGTTGACGATCTATGCCTCGCGCTAAAAGCACCATCTATACGTATCGACCGCATTCCCGGCAAAGCCTACGTCGGCATCGAAGTGCCTAACCGAAAACGCGAGACCATCTTTCTTCGTGACGTGATCGAATCGCCGAAGTTTCGCGATTCGTCATCACTGCTCACGCTTGCCCTCGGCAAAACTATTGATGGTGTGAATTACGTTGCCGACCTCGCGAAGATGCCGCATCTCCTGATCGCGGGTGCGACCGGGGCCGGTAAATCGGTCGGCGTCAATACGCTCGTAATGTCTATCCTCTATAAGGCAAAGCCCGATGAGGTCAAATTCATCATGGTCGACCCCAAGCGGCTCGAGCTTGGACTGTATGCCGACATTCCGCATCTGGCGACGCCGATCATCACGGATCCGAAACGTGCCGCGATATCCCTCAAATGGGCAGTCGTCGAGATGGAACGCCGTTATAAGGACCTTGCCGGTTACGGCGTGCGCAATATCGACGGCTACAACATCGAGGCAAAACGCCGCAACGATATCGAGATGTGGGATGACAGCGGCGACCCGCATCGCATCCTACCTTACATCGTAATCATTATCGACGAACTCGCCGACCTGATGATGGTCTCCGGCAAGGAGGTCGAGGAATCTATCACGCGGCTCGCACAGATGGCCCGCGCTGTCGGCATCCATCTCGTGCTTGCCACCCAGCGGCCTTCGGTTGACGTAATTACCGGGCTTATCAAAGCAAATTTTCCGTCGAGGATATCGTTCCGCGTTTCGAGCAAGGTGGATTCACGCACGATCATCGACGGCAATGGTGCTGAGAGCCTCTTAGGTAGCGGTGATATGTTGTTTTTGCCTCCGGGAAATTCTCAAGTTACACGTGTCCACGGTGCTTTCGTCAACGAGGCCGAGATCAAAAAGGTCGTCGATTTTATCAAGGAACAGGGCCGGCCCGAATACGACACGACCATTACCAAGAGCGAGGACGAACTCGACGAAAGCGGCGATCTTCCCGGCCGCCGCGATCCGCTTTTCCAGGACGCTCTCAAATGCGTGGTACAAGCAAAACGCGGATCCACATCGCTGCTACAGCGGCACCTGCGCATCGGCTACGGCCGCGCCGCCGCGATCCTCGACGCCATGGTCCGCGAAGGATACATCGGCGAAATGGACGGCTCCACCCGTGCTCGTCCGGTGTTGCAGAAGGCATACGACGACCTCCAGGACATCTCGGAAATGGAAAATGAACAGTGATGGATTCAGAATCGATCAAAGCGATTTCTTGGCGTCTTTGCGTCTTTGCGGGAGAGGTTCGCGGAAATCTGCATCGGCAATCGGTTATTTGCTTCTCCTTTTCATAATCATGACTTCCGCGTGTTCCGCGCGAGTTGAATACGGCGCTTCCGACCCGGTACCGGTCGCGACAGATTCTTCTATCAACATCAACACCGCAACCGTCGCCGAGCTCGAGCACTTGCCGTATATCGGACGCACGACGGCGGAGTCCATTATCGCCTTTCGCGAAGAGCACGGGCCCTTTCGCCGGACCGAGCATTTGATGCTGATACGAGGCGTAAGCGAAACACGGTATCTAGAGATCCGACACCTTTTAAGGACGAGGTGATTTCCGGCCAGATGTCCCGACCTTCTCCTTCCACCCGATTTAGTTTGATCCCTGTTTTGCTGCTCGCGGCGTCGTTCGCCGTCGGGATCGCGGCTGCATTTCTATTGCCGATCGACTTATGGACCGCGACTGGAATCGGGGCTTTGTCATGCATTTTGGCGTGCCTATTCCGGAGATCCCTAGCGGGAACCATCTTAATTTGGGCGGCATTTGCCGCGGCCGGGGCCGTTGCTTTTACCGCTGAAAAGCAGAGCGTCAGGCACGACCGCATCAAGGTGCTATACGACAGCGGAGCGATCGTTTCCGGGCAGCCAGTTGAGATCGAGGGCGTGCTGTCCGGGAGGCCCGAGCTGTCTTCAGAGGGCAAGTTTCTTACCTTCAAGACGGAACGCTTAAAATACAAAGGCGAAGACAGGCTCGTTACGGGGAAGGTCCGGCTATTTCTGCCTGCCAGCGGTAATCTCGAGCATCCACATCTGAAACACGGCTCTCGGGTGATCGTGAACTGCGTTCTTAACCGTGAGAACCAATATCTCAATCCCGGCGTTATTCGCGTTCCCGAACTTCTTGATCAGCTCGGGATCGACGCTTTCGGTTCCGTTAAAAGCTCGCTGTTAATAGAGCACGTCGCGGATGAGAGCGTATTTTTGCCGCTTGCCTGGATCTATGACCGCCGGGCGGAATTGATCGATGATTTTATGTCAGAGCTTAGTCCCGCGGCCGCCGGGATCATGACGGCTTCCCTACTAGGCGACAAGCATTTTCTCGACCGCGACACTGCTGAGGTGTTTCGCGAAGGCGGGACCTTCCACGTGCTGGTTATTTCGGGCCTGCACATTACGTTTATTGGCGGCATTCTGCTGCTGATAGTCCGCGGATTCACTCGAAATCGTTGGGTGCAGTTTCTGACCTCAACCTGCGTTCTATGGGCGTACACGCTGGCGGTCGGAGCCGATGTTCCCGTTGTGCGGGCGGCAGTTATGTTTACGATCGTAATGCTGTCGTACGTATTGTACAGGCCGTCGAACATGCTGAATTCGCTCGGAGTTTGCGCTTTGGTGCTCCTCGCCTGGCGTCCGTCTGACCTTTTCAATCCCTCGTTTCAACTTACGTTTATTAGCGTCGCCGCCATCGTTGCGGTGGCCTATCCGCTTATCGACCGAATGCACAAGATCGGAGCATGGTCACCAACAGTGGCAGCACCATTCCCGCCCAATGTTCCTGGCTGGCTAAGACGGTCGTGCGAAACGCTCTATTGGAATGACGAAAAGTGGCAATACGAGAAAAAACGCCAGATATGGACAGCTTCGCTCTACAAGTCGCCGTATATGCCCGGGCGCATCAAGGGTGTTTTGCAAAAGTTCCTTCGCTATCTTACCGAAGGAATCGTTGTCTCCATGATCGTACAGATCTGCATGTTACCCTTGCTCGTAGCCTACTTTCACCGCGTTTCGCTGGTGTCGATCGTGCTGAATCTCTGGGTAGGTTTTTTCATCGCGATCGAAAGCATCGCGGTTGTGATCGCGGTTCTCTTCAAAAGCATCAGTCCGCTGCTGGCTGCGCCGCTGCTCCTTCTAGCCGAGGCCGTAAACTGGGTGATGCTGTCCGTCCCTCGGCTGATCACGGGACATTCATGGCCGGGCTTCAGGCTGCCCGCCTATTCCGGCCCCGGACGTATAGTCTATCTTCTTTATTTCGCGGCATTGATTGGAATCGCATATGGACTCTACCTCTGGGACCCATGGCGGCCGATGAAGCCTTTCAAATCGCTGCTTGGCGGCTCCGGCATCGCCCTGGCTGTCCTCTTTCTTTTGATCGTATTTCATCCGTTTAGCGCCCCGCTACCTGATGGACGGCTAAAGATCGATTTTCTGGACGTCGGCCAGGGTGACGCCGCCCTCGTCACCTTTCCAAACGGGCAGACGATGCTCGTAGATGGTGGCGGACGGATGCGTTTCCCCAACCCGAACGATGAAGAGACCCAACCGTTCGAGCCGGATGTTCGCCGCCTCGGCGAGTCGGTCGTTTCCGAGTTTCTGTGGGAACGCGGCTATTCCGAAATCGGTTACATCTTGGCGACCCATGCGGATACCGACCACATGCAGGGACTCGCGGATGTCGCGAGAAATTTTAGTGTTACCAATGCGATCATTGGCCAAATGCCAGTTGAAGATCCGGATTACGACGAACTTCGGGCTGTTCTGGAAAGCAGGAGAATCGAAACGTCGATTGCCTCGGCAGGCGATATATGGAATGTCGGCGGGGTTTCGATCGAGGTGCTTTTCCCGCCCGCCGAGGACGGCGTAACCGGTCTTTCTAATAACGATAGCTCCATCGTCCTGCGAATCACTTACGGGCAACGGTCATTCTTGCTAACCGGCGACATCGAATCTACGGCTGAAGCCACGCTTACAGCATCCGGAGTGAGTTTGCCCGCGGATGTGATCAAAGTTCCTCACCACGGCAGCCGCACATCCTCGACCTCGCAGTTCGTGGCGTCCGTCAGGCCCCGGATCGCCGTCATCCCAGTCGGCCGCCGTTCGCCGTTCGGCCATCCGCATCCCGAAGTTGTCGATCGCTGGCGTGCGACCGGAGCCGACGTCCGAACCACCGGCGAAAAAGGCATGGTCACGATCTCTACCGACGGCTCCGATCTGCAGATCTCGACATTCATCCCTTAAGATCCGCGGGGGATAAGCCAATTTAGCACGAACGTTGAACTTCGGGAATTGGGACTTTGGTCGAACCTTTACCCCGGATGTATCATCTTTATCTTCTATGAAGCATAAATTCCTGGCTCTCATTTTCACTGCGGCGGCGATCTTTATGCTCGGTTCATCTGCGGCGGCGCAGAGAAACGTTTCGATGGCGATCGAACGCGATCCTTTGCTCGAGGCGGATGCCAAGCACAACCTCGACGTGGCCTGGAACGCATTTAGGCTAAAAAAAGCTTATAAGGGCGTGTTGATGAGGTTTGAAGAAACTTATGCTGCATACCCTGAATTCTCCAAGATCGATGAGTTTTTATATCTTGCCGGCATGTCGAGCTATTATCTCTCTGAGGGCAAAGGCAACCAGAAGATCAACCCGAAAACCGAAAAGAATATGGAGAAGTACCAGCCGGCCAAACTAAAAGAAGACGCGGTCGCGTATCTTTTCACAATTGTCGATAAATATCCCGAGAGTAAATATCGCGATGACGCCGCGAAAACGATCAAAGTGCTGCGGCCCTAGATGAACCTCAATCAGGTAACGATCCATTCAGAAAGGCCGGTCGAAACGGTCGAATTCTTTGAAAAGCTCGGCCTGAGGCGTATCGTCGATTCCCTGCCGCGGTACGCCCGCCTCGAGTGCCCGGACGGCGAATCGACGCTCTCAGTGAACATCGCCGATCACATCAAGTCGAACGAAAGCATAACCCTTTATTTCGAATGCCACGATCTTGACGCCGAGGTCGAGCGGCTCAAATCGCTCGGTCTCGCCTTCGACGAAGACCCAGCCGACCGCCCATGGCTCTGGCGCCAGGCATATCTCAAAGACCCCAACGGCAACAAGATCTGCCTCTTTCACGCCGGCGAAAATCGCAAAAACCCGCCCTGGCGTATCGAGTGATCCGGTCAAGAGTTGTGTTAAGTATTCAATTGACCTATTTGCGCTGTGCAATAGACGCCGTTGCTTTGAATCAGGTGACTGCGGGCAGCACTGTGCCGATCAGGTTTACGCTCTCCGGCAACAAGGGCAATCCATACAGTTCGCCTCCGACCTCGCAGCAGTTCAACTGTGCAACGCAGGCCCCGATCGGAGCCGCGACGGTCATCAACCGGTCTTTGCCTGACCCGTCTTACTCGGCAACATTTGATTTCTATCAATTGACGTGGTACACGCAAGCCTCCTGGAAGTTCACTTGCCGGCGGTTGACCTTGCATTTGAATGACGGCACTACCAAATCGCTTGATTTCTATTTCAAGTAGATCACCAGAAGCAAAAGAGGCGGCTCGATTTGAAGCCGCCCCTTCTACTCTCACGAGCCAATGACCGCCGGCCTATTAGACTAGCCGGCTTTCTTGACTGTGACCGGCACCTATATGTTCGATACGGCGATCCTACCTCGGTTTTGACCGCCAACGCCGAGGATGGAGGAAACGAACGCACAGTCGTCAGCTTTCCGGAGGGGATCATTCTGCGAGACCCGCAATTCTCGCCCGACGGCAATGCTGTCTATTTCATAAAGATGGAGCGCAAAGACGGCGTCGAATACTGGTCGCTCAATCACGTCGACCTTCGAAGCAACGCTCAGGAAGTGGTTATACCCGCCCAACGCGAACGCATTGCGGAGATCGCATTTGTCGGGAGCACTAACGCGCTGATCATGAATGCCGTCGACCCCGTCACTAATGCAACGCAGTTGTTCTACGTTTCATTGCCCGGCGGCAGGCTAACACGGGTCACTAACGACCTCAATTCATATTTTGGTGTAAGCGTCGACCGAGCCGGCACACAGATAGTGTCAGCGCTCGCTTGGTAAAGTACCCATCGTGGGCGGACCCGTCGAAGAAATGCCATTATTCGGCGATGCTCACTGGGCGATCTCTCCGGATGGTTCCAGGGTCGCCTACACCATCTGGGACGATCGGGAAAACATTTCGCGTGTAGCTGTCAGGAGCCTCGATTCGAGTACAGCCGAAATGATCCTCGACTTCTCACCATACTTTATCCTGAAGTGGCGGCCCGACGGCACCGGACTCATTTATCGGGACCGGCGCGCGGTCGAGTCTGCGCACGCGACAATAATGGAATGGAGATTTGGGGCGGCCTCTCCGGTGAAACTCTTTTCAGCTGAGCCGGATACGGTACAGGACTTCGCAATTTCCCCCGACGGCCAGAGAGCCGCCGCCATTGTCGGCAAGCTCAATACCGACGCCGTCCTTCTTTCAAAACGTCCGGCATCATGATCAGCCGGTCTTAGTAAGATAACGTCAAACGTGTTCAGTAAACCTGTAAAATTAGTTACTAACTTCTGATTCTGATACTAAAAAGAGGCCGTCTAGAAACTGATCTAGGCGGTCTCTTTTTTTTTGCGAGAAAAGGTAAGAGCGATCAGTGGCCGGTGCTGAGCCTTTGGAGGTTGTGGGCGAGTGCGACGAGTCCGAACTCGGTGGTTACTTTGTCGAGA
>JBGSWW010000109.1:0-17032 GCA_041751735.1 Pyrinomonadaceae bacterium
TTTCGCAGGAGTGATAGAAACGCTTTGCGACGAAACGGGAATTGAGATCCCTGACTGGCTGATCCATATACCAAACCCGAAACGCCCGGTTTTCTTATCCCGGATGGAGAATCTAAAAGCGATCGCCATTGTAGAGAGCCCTGCGCGTCTCCGTCTTCGAAACGTGTTTGTATGCGATAATTTCTTATTTCGTGTCTGATCAAATCAACATCCGCCGAGCTACGTCTGAGGACGCAAAGCCACTGACAGATCTCGCTTACACCACGTTCTGGGATGCCTTTGCCCACCACCCGAAAAACGCGCCTGACGACCTCAATCACTATATGCGTCAGGCATTTAATCTCGAGCAGATAACTGAAGAACTCGCCGATGAGAACTCGATATTTCTTATTGCCGAGATTGACGGAAAGGCGGCCGGTTACGCAAAGCTGGTTGTCGACAGTGTCGAAGAAGGCATTTCCGCGGAGCGGCCGGTTGAGCTCAACCGTCTATATTCTCACCAGGAGTACGTGGGCAAGGGCGTCGGGCAATTCCTGATGGATGAATGCTTTGAGCGGGCTAAACGGCATGGCCATGACGTCATGTGGCTGGGCGTTTGGGAATATAACCCGCGTGCGCAAAGATTTTATGAGAAAAATGGTTTCGAGGTCGTCGGCCGCCACGTTTTCCAGCTCGGTGCAGACCCGCAAACAGATCTGCTGATGCAGAGGGAGCTATGATGCTGCAGATAAGTTTCCAGTATTCGGAAGCAGATTATATTCGAGGTGCGAAATTCATAGCGAAGAGACACGCAGCGGATTCGACGACCAGTATGATCTTCTTCGGATCGCTTCTGGCCGGATGGATCCTGTTGTACATCTTTGTTTTTAGACGTGGATGTCTGCTTACTCTTCTTGATCTGGTGTACCTCATTCTTGGGGTACTGGTTTCAGTTCCAATTGGGGTAGTTCTTCTCAACTATTTCATGTTCCGGGATTCAGCACTGCGCTCAATATACCGCGACTCAAAGTTAGCCCGTGAGAAACAGGAAATAGCCTTTGATGAAGATGAAATACTCTGGCGATCAGAAAATCTTGAGACCCGAATCAAATGGAAGGCTATCTTAAAGGCTGAGGAATCCCAGGAAGACGTGTTTCTTTTTACTTCACCTGACCAGCCTATGTTCTTTCCAAAACACGCAATCACTCCCGCCGAGCTAATTCAGTTACGAGAACTCATTGCTAAGAAACTAGGGGCATAAGCGAACCTGCTTCAGCGAGTAAGGCGAGTATGGTATGATGTTGCATAGATGCGACACATCGCCAATCCTCCCAATCCTTACAGTAAATACTCATCCGAATACATCGGCGAGCCGTCGCCGACAAAGCTTGAGATCTTCGAGGAGATCGCCACTAAGAAAGTAATTACAAAAGCATTCGCTTCCGATTGGGAAGGCGGGTGGCGATATACGGTCAATTGCTATCGCGGCTGCGTCCACGGGTGCACGTATTGTTTCGCCCGCCGCTACCACGAGATGATCGGCTATGGCGCCGGGACCGATTTTGAGACGAAGCTCGTTGCCAAGGTAAACGCGCCGGAGATCCTTCGCGAACAGTTGAAGAAAACTCGCTGGAACATGCCTCACATAGATTTTTCTTTCGCGACGGATCCATATGTGTCTATTGAGGCCAATTACGAACTCACGCGGCGCTGCCTGCAGGTGTGCGCAGATTTTCGCGTACCCGTCGGCGTCATCACCAAATCGCCTCTCGTCACGCGCGACATCGATATACTTACCAAGCTCGATGACGTTTGGGTATATTTTTCATTACCGTTCCTAACCAAGGAAAAATCGAATCCCTTTGAACCCTACACGCCCGTGCCCGAGGCCCGCTTCCGCGCGATGAAGATGTTGGCGGACGCCGGGCTGCAGGTCGGAATTGCAGTCGCTCCGGTAATACCCGGCTACAATGAATCGGACATTCCCGGACTGCTCGAAAAGGCAAAGGAATGCGGAGCGACGCGTGCTTTTATGTCCATGCTGCACCTGGATTCCGACTCGATCGAGGAATATTTCGTACAGAAAATGCACGAAAGACTCTCGCCGTCAGCGGTCAAGAAGATAATCAATGCCGTGACCCGCGAACGCGGCGGATCGCTGCAGCACCTTTCATATGCAGATCGCGATCGCGGGCGGACCGAGCAATGGGAGATGACCAAGAAACTGTTCGCCTCCAACGTAAAACGTCTCGGACTCAATGTCCGAGATCGCGAGACCGAGAAAGTGCCGTTGCCCGAACCAGCCCAGCAAAGCCTGTTTTGAAGCTCCGTCGTCAAGCGGCTGCTTTTTTGTCTCGAACTTCCCAGCGTGAAATAAGCTAGAATTTCTATATGCAGAACAGGATCGATGTATTCGAACAAATGCTCACCGATGATCCCGACAACACCATGGTGATGTTCGGGCTTGCGAAGGAGTATGAAAAGACTCAGCAGCTCGGGAAAGTGATCGAGCTTCTCGAATCTTATTTACAGCGTGCGGACGACGAAGGAAATGCCTATGGCGTGCTGGCCGACGCATACCTAAAGACTGGTGACCGGGAAAAAGCCGAGGCGATGTACAGAAAAGGCATCGACGTCGCGATGGCGCACGGTCATCCGTCAATGGCAAACGAATATCGGATGACGCTCGATCTCGACTTTAATGACGATTAGCTCCGCAGCTCATTTCATTCTTTACGTCTCCAACCAGGAAAGCTCAACGGAGTTTTATATCAAAACTCTCGGCATCCAGCCGCGATTAAACGTGCCAGGAATGACGGAGTTTGATTTGAGCGACACCGCTGTCTTGGGGCTTATGCCTTATATGAGCATCAGCAGACTGATCGGCCGACAAATTATGCGGGAAAAGGAAGCGGGACCTAAGGCCGAGATCTATCTGATTGTGGACGATCCGAACAGCTTTCATCGAAGGGCACTTTCGGCTGGAGCGACCGAGTTGAGCCCGATGCAGCTGAGAGATTGGGGGCACGAAGCTGGATACAGCATCGATATCAATGGCAACATTATAGCCTTCGCAAGAGAAATTAGCTGAGACTATTTCGCTACGCAGTCGATCACACTGGCCTTTTTGATCCGAACGGGCTTTACCGGCTTTTCACTCTCAACCGGGGCTTTGTTTATTGCGTCGGCGACCTCCATCCCTTTCGTCACACGGCCAAATGCTGCGAACTTCCCGTCCAGGTAACTTGCGGTATCAACCAGTATAAAAAAGTTTGTCGTTGCAGAATTTGGCTCGTCCGAGCGGGCCATTGATACGACGCCCCGCTCATGCAGAATCTTGTTTGGTTCATCCGGGACCGTCCTTCGCGCCCGCCTACTCAATTCGGTCGAGACACCGCCTTCGCGGGTCCAGATATTGCCGCCTTGTACCACGAATCCCGGCACTACGCGGCTGAAGGTCGTCGTGTTAAATGCCCCGATGGAAACCAGATTGAGAAAATTCCTTACTGATTCGGGTGCGCTTTCCGGGTACATTTCCATCTCAATCGCACCTGCCTCGGTATCGAGCACCACGCACTTCGCCGCCATGGTCTTGATGTCTGTCTTATCAAAAGGTTCCACGGCGACAGCTTCCGAGGGACGCTCATTGGATTTTCTTGGTCCCGGAGTTGGGGTAGGCGAGGAGCCGCTGTCCTGGCTCGCTACTGGCGTCGCGAGCAACAGACAAAACAATAGCGGCAATAAATATGCTTTCATCTACTACATTTTCCGTAATAACAATTCGCGTGTAAAGTGTAATCGTTGATCCAAAATACCCATAAATAATATGAAGAAAATAGTTGTCACGATCATTGCTCTCGTCGTTTCATTCTCGGCATACGCTCAGCGTGAACACGGTGTTCGTCCCACGGAAACGGGCGGCCCGCTGATGTTCGAGCAGGCCGCGTTTAACGTTCAGAGTTACGACATCGAGCTTAGGGCCGATCCGCGGAATAAGAGTCTATCCGGCAAGGCGACTATGATTGCCCGCACCGTGATTCCTACAAATGTCGTCGTCCTTGATCTCGATCTGCCGTTTACGGTCAGTAAGCTGACCGATGGACATCAGGATCTTAGGTACGAGCGAAAAGGGGGGAAGATCTGGATCTGGTTCCCGATGACCAAGCAGGTGGGCGACGAAATTCGCACGGTCATCACTTACGCCGGAACGCCTCGTGTGGCTCCTAATCCACCATGGATCGGCGGGTTTATGTGGGCAAAGACACCGAGCGGTGCCGATTGGATCTCTGTTGCGCTTCAGAACGACGGGGCAGACCTTCTGTACCCGTGCAAGGACCATCCTTCGGACAAGCCCGAAACGGCAATAATGCGGATCAGCGTGCCCGATCCGCTCGTCGCGGTAGGGCCCGGCAGACTCGAGGGCGTTTCGAAAGCCGGCGGTTTTTCGACCTATACCTGGCGAATGTCTGAGCCGATCGCAAACTATTCCCTGGTTTTCGATGCGGCACCCTATCGTTTGATAAAAGACTCGGCCAAAAGCATCACGGGCGAAATGATACCCATCGAGTTTTACATCCTTCCCGAAAGCTACCAGCACGGTGCACGGCTGATCGAAGAAACCAAGAAATACAATGCCTTTTATGAAAAGTACATTGGGCCGTTTCCCTTCAGGAAGGAAAAGCTGGGCATAGTCGAAACGCCGCACCTCGGCATGGAACACTCGACCCATCTCGCTTATGGCAATAAATACAAATATAACGAAGATGGGTACGATTGGCTTCAGCTTCACGAGTTTGGCCACGAATGGTGGGCTAATCTTGTAACGGCCAGCGACTGGCGTGATTTCTGGATACACGAAGGGTTTCAGTCGTTCATGGATACCCTATATCTCGAGCATCTCGGGAAGAAAGACGCTTATTTTGCGGCAATGAAGGTCCGGGCGAAGGCCACACGTAATATGCAGCCGGTCGCCCCCCGCGAACCAAAGATCTCGTATCAGGTCTATCTTCAGGAGCCCGATTTCATCAAGAGCGACGGCGATATCTATGGCAAAGGTGCTGTGGTGCTCCATACGCTGCGATATCTGATCGGCGATGACGCATTTTTCCGTGCCCTACGCCGAATGGCGTACCCGCGAAAAGAAATGGAAGCCATGACCGGCGGCCGCCAGCAGCGCCTCGTCAACACCGACGATTTCCTTACCATCGCCGAAGAAGAATCGAAGATGGATCTGGATTGGTTCTTTGAGGTTTATTTGCGGCAGCCGAAGTTGCCCAAGTTGATTACCGACCCGGGGGCGTGTTCTGAGGCTACGGCGCCGCCAGGAACTCGGATTTGCACGTGGAATCTGCGCTGGGAGTCACCTAACGGCCTTCCTTTTCCGATGCCTATCGATGTTCACGTCGCGGGAAAAGTTCATCGAATTAAGATGAAGAACGGTCGGGATAGTATAGACACTGCTGATGCTAAGCTGGCCATCGATCCGAACGGCTGGGTTTTGATGGCTCAACAAGTGCCGAATGAGCAGTAAAAGCATGATAAAATGGCTACTATGAAGCCGCTTACGAGAATCACATTCGACACGAACGTAATGGGGGGCAAACCTTGTATTAGAGGTATGCGCGTGACGGTGGGCACCATAATTGGCCTTCTGGCGTCCGGGCATTCATTCGATGAGATTCTAAAGAGCTATCCTTATCTCGAGGAAGAGGATGTTCGTGAAGCGCTAAGATACGCCGCCTGGCGGGTTGAGGAGATCGATGTGCCGATCGCCGCATGAAGGTGCTCATAGATATGAATCTGTCGCCAGAGTGGGCGACACTTCTGAATTCCAGCCAATTTGAAGCAATTCACTGGTCATCGGTCGGAGCCGCTAACGCTCCGGATGTCGAAATAATGTCGTGGGCAAGGGCGAACGGTTTTATCGTACTAACCCATGATCTGGATTTTGGAACGGCTCTCGCTCTAACGAAGGCCGACGGGCCGAGTGTTGTACAGGTTCGAACTCAGGATCTGATGTCGTCTCGCACTTCGCAATCGGTCATCAACGTGATCCGAAAGAATGAGGATCTTCTTCAAGTCGGATGCCTGATCGTTATTAGCGAATCGACGGATCGTGTTCGCGTCCTACCGCTCTAAGCGGCCTTAAAATTGCCCGCTCCTGCCATTTTTGGTATCTTAAAAAGTTACCGGTTTAGAAAGAAAGGACCTATTTGAATGGCAACTGCTGCGAAGGATATCAACAAGAAATCGAACATTGGCGAAGCTGAAAACGACGGCGGCGAGGTCGTCGCTGAGAAAGAGAACGTTGGAGACGGTTATGTAGAAGAGGCGACCGCCCCTAAGTCGGCAAAAGCCGAAGCCGAAGAAGAAACATCCTCGGAAACGAAGGCCGCTGCAGCTGAGATCGACGAGCCTCACGGCCTTGATCCCAAAACGCTTGTTGCCCTTTATCGGACGATGTACATGTCCCGCAGGATCGACGATAAGGAGATCCAGCTAAAGGGCCAGAATAAGATATTTTTCCAGATATCGGGTGCCGGGCATGAGGCTGTTTTAGCCGCGGCTGCCCTGGCGATGAAACCCGCCTACGACTGGTTCTTTCCTTATTATCGAGATCGTGCCCTGATGCTCGGTTTGGGAATGACTGCTCAAGAGATGCTCTGGTCGGCGGTTGGGGCCGAAAAGGACCCGAATTCGCACGGCCGCCAGATGCCTTCTCACTGGGGGCATAAGGACCTCAATGTACCTTCGCAGTCTTCGTGCACGGGTACACAGGCCCTACATTCTGTCGGGGCTGCCGAGGCGAGCTATAGGGCATCGCTTGTTGACGGACTCGAGGAAAAGATCGTCGGTTTTAAGGGTGACGAGGTCGTCTATATGTCGGTCGGCGACGGCACGACCAGCGAGGGTGAGTGGTGGGAGGCTCTCAATACCGCTTGCAACCTCAAATTGCCCGTTATTTTCATGGTCGAAGACAATGGATATGCCATTTCAACACCCGTAGAAGTAGGAACGGCCGGCGGCGATGTTTCGAAGCTGGTTGCGGGGTTCCCAGACCTTTATATTCAGAAATGCGACGGTACGGACCCGATCGAGAGCTACCAGACGATGAAGCGGGCGGTGAAATATTGCCGCGACCGCAAAGGTCCGGCGTTTGTCCACGCAAAAGTCATTCGTCCGTACTCACACTCGCTTTCCGACGATGAAAAGCTGTATCGCCCTGAGGAAGAGCGTGAGGCCGACGCGGCGACGGATCCAATAACCAAATTTGCCGAGTATTTGATGACCGAGGGAATTGCGTCATCTGAGGCTCTCGAAGCACTCCGAAAGGAGGTGGACGACGAGGTAACTGCGGCCGCTGATGTCGCGATCGAAACTCCTCAGCCCGCACCCGAGACCGCGCTTCGCAATGTCTTTTCGCCCGATGTCGATCCGACCGACCGCCAGCTTTTCGACACCGAGGACGGAGCCGAGCTTTCGGGCAATGCGGGTACGATGGTCGATCTGATCAACCGCTGCATGCACGAGGAGATGGAACGTGATTCGCGTATAGTCGTTTTTGGCGAGGACGTAGCGGATTGTTCACGCGAGGAGTATCTTGAGCGTGTTAAGGGCAAAGGCGGTGTATTTAAGGTTACTGCCAATCTCCAGCGGAAGTTCGGCGGTCATCGGGTCTTTAACTCGCCGCTAGCCGAGGCGAATATTGTCGGCCGGGCCGTTGGGATGGCGATCCGTGGGCTTAAGCCGGTCGTCGAGATACAGTTTTTCGATTACATCTTCCCGGCGTTTCACCAGATCCGAAATGAAGTGGCTGTGACACGTTGGCGGTCGGACGGCGATACGAAATGCCCGATGGTCATGAGGGTCCCGGTCGGCGGCTATCTGAAGGGAGGCGCTGTTTATCACTCACAATCGGGCACCACGTTGTTTTCACACACGCCGGGACTCATGATCGTTTATCCGTCGACGGCCCTGGATGCTAACGGCCTCTTGCGGACGGCGATCCGCTGCGAAGATCCCGTGCTGTTCCTCGAACACAAGCACCTTTACCGTCAGGTTTATAATAAATCTCAGTATCCGTCGAGTGATTTTCTGATCCCGTTCGGCAAGGCAAGGACCGTCAGGGAAGGAAGCGATATTTCGATCATTACCTTCGGTGCGCTTGTCGAACGTTCCAATCAGGCGGCCAAGCGGCTCGAGCAGCAGGGTATCAAAGTTGAGATCATCGATCTTCGAACGCTGGTCCCCTACGATTGGGAAGCGATTGCCGAATCCGTAAAGAAAACTTCACGTGTGATCGTCGCCCATGAGGACCCGATCTCATATGGTTATGGTGCCGAGATCGCGGCACGGATCTCAAATGAGCTTTTCGAATACCTCGATGCGCCGGTCCGCCGCGTCGGAGCAACGGATACATTTGTAGCGTACGCCCCGCAGGTCGAAGATTTTATCCTGCCGCAAAGTGAGGATGTGGAGAAGGCCGTGCAGGAGTTGATGAAATATTAATTCGCAGCTCCTGTTCAGTGATAGCACGCGGGACCGGCTAGTCGAACGTTTTACGGCACAACGCGCCTTTGAAAGACCCCATCGTAGTATTGGGGATATTGTCCGATGAGAGATAACAAATTTGGGCTTTTTGGCGGCAGCGCATTTGCGCTGTTATGTGTGATTTCATCTTTCGGCCAGAGGCCTGAGTCGGGCGATCCGGTTATCATACAGCCGGGTGCGCCTGGGCAGCCTTCTCGCGTTCTTGCGTCGACGACACGGCCGCAGCTGCCGCAACCGTCCGCCAAAGATATTGAGTTTATGCAGGGGATGATCATGCATCACGCCCAGGCTGTGGAGATGGTGGATCTGATCGACTCGCGGTCGAAGAGCAAGGAAATTCGGCTGATCGGGGCTCGCATCACGCAATCCCAAGCAGATGAGATAGCCTTCATGAAACGCTGGCTGCAGTCACGAGGAGCATCGATCTCGATGGCGGCGTCGCATTCGCATGGACACCATTCGACCGCAAATCACGTGATGCCCGGAATGCTGACCGAAAAGCAGATGGATGCATTACGAAAGGCCAGCGGAGAGGAATTCGACCGGCTGTTCCTGACAGGGATGATCCAGCACCACGAGGGTGCGCTAGTGATGGTCAAGGACCTTTTTGATACGTCCGGGGCTGGTCAGGACGCGGAACTATTTAACTTTGCGTCCGATGTCGACAGCGGCCAGCGTGCCGAGATCAGAAGTATGCAAACTTTACTTGAAAAAAACCGTAAATAAACAAATGAATCGAGTATATATAACAACAATTAGCGTCTTAGTTTCCATCGTTTTTTGCGTAACTTTTGCTTCCTCAGCTGCTGCTCAGGCCGCACCCACGCCTGCTCCGACCATGCCGCCGGGGATGAAGGGAGCTGACACCAGCGACCCGCGAGCGAAGTTATCGGCGGGGCTCTACGACGCCGGTGAAACTGCACTGGGTATTAGGCACCTTTCGCTGCTCAAAAAACCCGAGGCGTTTGATCTCGGGCTCGACCCAAACAGTCCCAAGGTTGAAGCGGCCATGAAGATCTTTGGTATCGGCAATGCTGCTCAGATCCCACCTGCGGTGAAGATGTCGTTTGCCGGGCTTGCCTTTGCCAACTCGGATTTTGCGTTTCAGGGTAATCATCTATTTCTCGGAAATTTTTACGGGATCAATATTTACGACATTGCCGACCCGGTGAAGGCAAAGTTGATCACATCGTTGATCTGTCCCGGCGGTCAGGGCGACGTATCTGTGTACAAGAACTTGCTGTTCATGTCGGTTGAGATGCAGAACGGGCGCCTCGATTGCGGTGAGCAGGGATTTCCGATCCCCGCCCCTCCCGCCGAGGGCCAACAGCCGAAGCCTTCGGCCGAAAAGGACCGCTTTCGCGGCGTCAGGATCTTCGACATCAGCGATATCAGGAGTCCTAAGCAGGTCGGAGCGGTACAGACCTGCCGCGGCTCGCACACTCATACGCTCGTCACCGACCCCAAAGACAACGCTAATGTCTACATTTATGTATCGGGAACATCGAATGTTCGTCCTAATGAGGAGCTGGCCGGCTGCTCGGGAGGCCCGCCGGACAAGGACCCCAACACCGCCCTGTTTAGGATCGAGGTGATCAAGGTGCCGGTAGCGGCCCCACAAAACGCGAAAGTTGTCTCGACGCCCCGAATTTTTGGGGATCCGGCGACAGGCGCGATCAACGTCCTGAAAAGCGGCGAAACGCATGGTACCGGACGGCCCTCCGAGACCGACCAGTGCCACGATATAACTGCGTACCCCGAGCTGGGACTCGCAGCCGGAGCTTGTTCCGGAAACGGCATTTTGCTGGATATCAAAGATCCGGCGAACCCGAAGCGGGTTGAGGCTGTGAATGATCCGAATTATGCCTATTGGCATTCGGCGATGTTCTCGAACGACGGTAAAAAGGTCGTGTTTACGGACGAGTGGGGCGGCGGCATGGCTCCGCGATGCCGCGAGAACGACCCCGACAAATGGGGCGCAAACGCCATCTTCCGCCTTGCCGGCACTGAGCTTAGTTTCGCCAACTATTACAAACTGCCAGCCGCTCAGACCGAGACGGAGAACTGTGTTCCTCATAACGGCTCGTTACTTCCGATCCCGGGCCGCGATATCAAGGTGCAGGCCTGGTACCAGGGCGGGATCTCGCTTATGGACTTTACCGATCCGGACAAGCCCGTGGAAATAGGATACTTTGACCGAGGTCCGATCGACGCCAAAATACCGGTCATGGGCGGCTCGTGGTCGGCCTATTGGTATAACGGCAAGATCTATTCGTCGGAGATCGCCCGCGGCCTCGACATTTTCGAATTGACACCTACAAAGCACATAACGCAGAACGAGATCGATGCTGCGAGATCCGTTAAATTCGATCGGTTCAACGTTCAGACACAAGAGAGGATCGAGTGGCCAAAGACACTGACAGTGGCCAAAGCATATCTCGATCAGCTCGAGCGTTCGGGAGCCCTCGATGCAAAACGGCTAGGGGAGGTACGTCAGGCCCTTCAGAAAGCCGATGGATCTTCTTCGGAACGAGGCAAGCTTAAAAGCCACGCCTCTTCACTCGAGAAATCTGCCGCTAGCGCAAAGAACGCTCTGGATGCGTCGCGTCTCAAAGCCTTAGCTGAGATCCTGAAAAATCCGGCGGCATAAAAGGATCGCGCTTTTTATGTTAGTATTCCCGCAGTCGAGCACCGGCTGCGGGATTTTTATGTTTAAAATTGTATTGATCACATGCACGTTTTTCGTACTGGCCGGCTATGCTGTGCCGCAAGGAAGTATTAGGGTCCCTGTTGGGGAATACGTGCGAGCCAACGAACACCGGCTGCTTACCGAGTATTTTCAGTTTCTTTCGTACCCTAACGTCGCGTCCGACACAACCAACATTCGCAAGAATGCCGACTATCTGGTCGAGCAAATGCAGAAACGCGGGTTGAAGCCTCGATTGCTGGAAGCGGCGGATAAAAAGGTGCCGCCCGTAGTTTACGGCGAGTACAACACGCCGGCGGCGACGAAAACGATTATCTTTTACGCTCACTACGACGGGCAGCCGACGGATCCGGCGGATTGGACGGGCAGCAAACCCTGGGAGCCTATCCTGAGAACGGCGTCGCTCGAAAGGTCCGGTAAGAACATCCCATTCCCGAAGCAAGGTGAAAAGATCGATCCGGAATGGCGTATTTACGGGCGCTCGGCCTCGGATGACAAGGCCGGGGTATTTGCGATCCTCACCGCGTTCGACGCCCTGATCGGCAAGGGCATAAAGCCGACGGTCAATATCAAGTTCTTCTTCGAGGGCGAGGAGGAGGCCGGTTCTTCAAACCTGAAAGAGATCCTCGAAAAGCACAAGGAACTTCTCAAGGCCGATGCCTTCATCGTCTGCGACGGGCCGGTGCACCAATCCGGCCGCAAGCAGGTTGTTTTCGGTGTGCGCGGGGATGTAAATGCCGATCTCACCGTATACGGGGCGGTCCGTCCGCTTCATAGTGGCCACTACGGCAATTGGTCTCCGAACCCTGCGATGACTTTGGCGCGCCTGTTGGCATCGATGAAGGATGCGAAGGGAAACGTTACAGTCAAAGGTTGGGCAGATGACGTCGAGCCCCTAGGCAAGGCCGAAATGCAGGCGATAAACGCCGCCCCCAAGTATGATGATGAGATAAAAAGGCAGCTCGGGATAACGTTCACAGAAGGCGGCGGTAAGGGCCTTCTCGAACTAATCAATCAGCCTTCGCTAAATATCAACGGCTTTAAGAGCGGGGATGTCGGCAACCTTGCGAGGAACGTCATTCCGACAACCGCGACTGCAGTTCTCGATCTGCGGCTCGTGAAAGGGAACGACGTAAAACGCCAGATCGAAAAGTTGAGAAAGCACATCCAGGACCAGGGCTTTTACGTCATCGACCGGGACCCAACCCCGGAAGAAAGGCTGAAGTTTCCTTTTATCGCGAAATTTACCGACCGCTCAGGTGGCTACAATGCGCAGCGTACGCAGATGGACCTGCCTGTTTCGCTGGCGGTGATAAACGCGGTCCAGGCCGCATCTGCCGAGCCGATCGTGAGAATGCCTTCCTTGGGCGGGAGCCTGCCGCTCTCGATCATCAGCGATGCACTCAGCGTGCCGACAATAACTGTCCCGATCGCAAATCACGATAACAACCAGCACGCAGAGAACGAGAACATCCGCATCCAGAATCTGTGGGACGGCATCGAGATATTTGCTAGTCTGATGACGATGAAGTTTCCGTAACAATCAATATATTTCATACAAAAAGGCCGGTGAGCGGGGCTCGCTCACCGGCCTTTTTGTCTGTATCGCAATTATTCTGCGTGACTGTGAAGCGATTCGCTTACGGCCAGAAAGGCAGGGAATCCGGCGCTTGCCAGATCGCTGCCATTGGCCTCACCGCCGCATACAGAAAAGCCAAACCCCATTTTCCTGTAGCGGATCTCCTCCAGCTCGGTGAGGAAATTGAACTGCGGGATCACCGCTTGCAGTGCTGCGGCAGAAGACTGTCTACGCGGCAGCTTTTCGTCCGTCATTGCCGAATTGTATGCAAAGGCCGCCATGATCACGGCCGACCTCTTCAGGTCTTCTTCTAATATGCGGTCGGACACGTCCTGTGTCGTGTGCCACGTCCGGGTGAAATACTCCAAGGGGTCCTGGATGAACTGAAATCCCGGCAGGCCGACAGCGTCGAACGCGAGGTGGTCTGTTCCGCCCGTGTTGTCGATCGTTACGGTCGAAGCACCCCATTCTTTGAAAGGTGCAAGCCACGCCTTGAAGATCGGCCTCAGAGCCTCATTTCCCTGCATATGGATCCCCCGGATCTGGCCTGTACCGTTGTCGAGATTGTAATACGCGGCGAAATTGTCATGGGCCGGCTTCTTAGTTATCGGAGTCGGCCTTCCGCCGAGGGCTCCAAAGACAGCCGCGTCAGAGCCATCACCTACTTGTCCGAGGTACTTCGAAACATAGCCGCGGGCTCCCAAGAGGCCTTGTTCTTCCCCGCTCCAGAGACCGATTCGAATCGTGCGGCGGGGTTTTAGTCCGGAGGCCGCGATGATACGCATAGCTTCCATCGCTACTGTCGAACCCGCGCCATTGTCCGTGGCACCGGTACCCGCATGCCACGAATCGAGGTGGGCACCGACCATTACGACCTCGTCTTTGAGGTCCGTCCCGGGTATTTCGGCAATAGTGTTATATCCCTGCAGATCGTCCTCATGAAACTGCACGCCAAGGTCGACGGTCATCTTTACCGCAACTCCCTTTCGGACGATCCTTAGTATTCGGTTGTATTGCTCGACCTCGGCAACCAGCTGAGGAATGGTCGTCGGCGCATTTTTCGAAGCGATGCGGGCGACACCGGTCAGTGGCGGCGCTCCTGGAGCATTCGGAGGCAGACTCGCTCCCATCACGCGGATCGTTCCGCCATCGACACCAAAACCGGAATCTACTAAAACTGCGGCACCCTCCTCAAAATAGAAACGCGATTTTCGCATGTTCCATTGCTGTGCTGCGAGCGCCTGCGGACTGGGCGTGCCCTGTGGCTGAGGAGCGGCGGGCTTTGAGTTTTCGAGCTTGGCAAGCTCTTCGTCGGTCACGCGGGTGGCCGCCGGTTTGAACATGTCGCTTACGGGCCTTGGGTTTGCGGTGAATACGATAGCCCCCTTCAGTTTGCCTTTATACTTCTCAAGACCGGCTTCGTCCGTCGCATCAACGAAAACAACATCTCCGGTTATAGCGCCGGCGGTCGACGGTGACCAGGCTTTTGGATAAGCCCGGAAGGGCCCGTTCTCTTCAGCGGTGGAGTACGATGCGGAGAAACGTTTTATTTCCCAACCGCGGCCAAATTCACCCCACGGATCCACGGCTGCATTTTTTAATCCCCATTTCTCGAGCTGTTCCTTGGTCCATCGACTGGCACGCCGTTGGCCAGGCGAATTCGTCAATCGGGCGCCGATCACATCCGTCAGATAACGGATCGTCGCCATGGCCTGCGATCGGTTCATACCCTCGTCTTTTATTTTGGCGATGGCGTCTTCGGGCGCCGAGGCCGGTGCCTGGCCGATAGTGAGCCCGGGCATCAGCAGTGCAGACAGGACCACAAGAACACCATATTTTTGTCGAAACATTCGTATACTCCTTTTAATGATCATCAGCTAGAGATGATTAGATTCGTTTTATACGCAAATATAGGCCCGAAAGTTTTCTATTGACTTGCAACTGCAATGTGGCTCAAGATAGATGAGGCACGGTTTTGTGCCTCCCTCCTTCCTTCCCTCAAAAACCCAGTCGCTCCCGCGAAAAACAAAAATGAACAATAGAATTGTAGAATTTTTTCTGCGCGAGCCTCGTTTTGTGTTACTCGCAGCAGTACTTGTTTTAGCCCTGCAGCAGACCGGATCTGTCACCTCGGCACAGAACGGCAAGGGATCGATACCTTCGAGTGAAGCCTCCTCAACAACGTCTTCACTTTTTACCATCACTGGTTCCGGTAGCGGAACAGAACATGGAGACTTTGTTTCAAGCTCCGACTCACTCGATACGCACTACAGTTACTTTATCGAAGTGCCGCCCAACCTCAGTCGGCTAACTGTAGATATTTTCGACGCCGACGTCGGCGCCGGCGGAAGCGGCGAGGCAAGCTCGGGACGCGACCGGGCTCGCAGCTCGTTCAATTCGGCTGCCCAGTATTCACTTCGCGATCCTTCCGGAGCCGTTCGCCCTGTGAATTTTACTTCGGGCGATTCTGCCGGGCCTACCGGAGCGGATAACGCGTGGCTAACGTTTTTTGACGGGACCGGCGAGTCGGTCGCAGACAACTTCTCGTCCGCGTCATACGGCAATAACGACGGCACAGAGAATTTTTCCGGCAATTGGATCGAGTCTGACGCCGGCGGTGCAGGCGCCAGCGCAGGCGCCGTCAGGATAACAGGCGGCGAACTTAGGGTCCAGGATGACGTTTCGGGCGTTGCGAGCATTGAGAGGCAAGTGAACCTCTCGGGCACAGGGCTTGATTTTACGACTGCATTCCTTAGCTTCGGTTACAGAACGTCAGGCAATCTTGAAGACACCGATGAGATCGTTGCAGAAGTTTCAGGTAACGGCGGATCCAGCTGGGTTGTTCTAGAGACTTTCAGTGATGATAGTTCGGGAACACGCAGATACAATATCGGCCAGTATATTTCAAGTAATACACGTGTGCGATTCAGGGTAACCGGGGGCTATACAGGCACCGAATACTTTTTCGCCGATAACCTCGAGATAAATGATGGCGGGCCGATAACGGCCGGTCACTGGGAGGTGCGGGTGGATATGTCGAGCGCCGTAACGACGGGCGATGATATCAACGCTGTCGGAATACGAGCCCACGATGGCACGGCAGGAATTGGCGGCACCGAACTGAATACATATGTTGCAGGAAATGTGAGTCTCGGCGTCAACGCCCCCGCAAGCGGAACTCAAACACGGTCCTACACTCTTTACCCGTACGTCACGTCTGGCTGCTCATACGCAAAGAACGATTTTGACTACGACAGTAACAGCGGAAATGTGGGTTCAATGTCCTTCACCAGTCCGTCAGGGAGCTTTACACAGAATTTCGCCAGCTCATCGCAGTCGGCGAACGATGTGTGGGCCAGAAATAATGTTACGGGCTGGACTTCAGACTCGGGAACGGGCGAATATGGCATCTGGACTGCGGCCATACAGGTTAGTTCATATCTAGCGTCCGGCGTTCCCAACGGTAATTACACTGATCTCTATTTATCGAGTTTTGCGGCTGCTGCGAATCCGCCCACGGCAAATCCGCCCGCGAATACGTTCCGAATATATCTTCCGTCCGACACCGGATCCTTGCCTCAGAAACCCTACTTGATGCAGAGCTACATCCAGGAGGGCGGTCCCAACCCGGTTTCAGTCGGCCAAACGGGAACGATGCGCATTCGCGTCGCATTTGTAAATCCGACGGCGCATGCCGTGACGTTTTCGTCGCCGGCAAACCGCATAACGGCCAACGTCCCTGGAAGCGGCGTGGTTTACGCAGGCAGCGCATCTGCGAGCCAGGGGACGGTCGTCAGCCAGCCATCGATCGGCGGTTCGGGAAATGTGATCTGGGATCCGGGAACCGTGGCGGCCGGAGCTACCGCGTTCCTTACGTATGATGTAAATGCCACGCCTTCGTCTCCTAGCCAGCGTTTATCGCTTACGGCTACAACTAATTCCGGGAATGGAACCCGCGGCCAATATGTGGACGAAACCGGTAATACTACTCAGTCACGTGCGACAATGCTTTTCGGTCCGATCTGTGACATTGCGATCACCGAAGGAGCGTTCAACCTTGAAACGACCTCGGCGGGAGTAAGTATAAGCGGTCAGGTCCGTACCTCGGGGTATGGCGGGTTACGAAATGCAGTTGTGACACTTGTTTCGTCCGACGGCAAGGTGCGAACGGCCGTGACAGGTTCGTTAGGTTACTACCGCTTTGACGACGTCGAGGT
>JBGSWW010000110.1:0-18099 GCA_041751735.1 Pyrinomonadaceae bacterium
CAGCTCGCCTTGTCAAAGCAATGCGAACGATCGGGTTAAAACGCTTTCTCTTCGCTTCAGATCGCTCAGGCACCAACAATCCGCCTCCGGGTGAGGCTTGGAAGAGATTTCTCCAACTACCGCTCACCAACGATGAGTTCAGAACGATCGCTGGTAATGTCATGCCTTGGGTGAAATAAAACACATCTTCGACGGCTCGGGATGGTATGGACTATCTTACCCACATCTTGGGATGTGGGCCCGAGTGGACCCCAGACCTACTTAGTTTTCCAAATCATCGATTTTTAGTTTTTCGTTACATTTCTGAAAATAATTGTTGCATTCTTCTGAGCGATGGGTTATTGTTTCATTTATGGCACATATTCCCACTACAGAGAGTGACGATCAGAAGGTTTTTTGGATAGCGAGAGTGCTGGATATTAGTCTCGAAGATGCCGCGCTAACATGTGCGGGGTTTGAGCTGGCGTTTGGCGATGATCGTATGCGGCGGGCGATCTTTGAGATCATTGACCAGCTTGATGAGTCAGCGGCAAAAAAGGGCGAGCCGCTGGGGCTGATCATCAACTACACGGTGGAGTTGGGGAACGACGGCATTCGCGTGGGCCGTTACGCCGACGAGATACCGGCGGGCGGGATAGTCGAACTGGTTCCGCCCCACAGCGCAGCGATACACCTGCGGATCGTTGACAACTTCCCAACTCAGGAGTTCCTGGGACCGCTGATAGTGAACCGTCCCGGGTGGCACTTTGACACCTTTGACCTCAACGCAGAGGTATCCGAAGATCTTTCACATTTCGAATCGGCCAAGCAGCCCATCTGCCTCGGGCCAATTCGTCTCAAATTTAACGAACGCTTTCCCTGTGTATCAGCAACCAGGTTGTCGTCTCAGCGGGCGGTATTGCCGGCAGTGAATCTAGCGTTCCATTCGGCAGGGATGCCGGCGTTCCAGTCGTCGGGCCTCTCCCCGCCTCATCCGTCGGAGAACCTGGGACACTCCGGACGAAAGATGTTCCTCCGGCCACTTGGCAAAAAACACGTAGAGACACATGTCTCACATCTGGATCTTTGACAATGTAGCGACCAGCGGAACTGAGACGTAGAAGTCATCAGGTGCATACGCCAATGGTAGGATCATCGGATTTTTCTGTGTCGCCATAGGCGACAAATACTAAAGCCTGGGGTGTTAGCCGATGGCCGGAACCTCAGGTCTGTGCAATCACAGACCCGTCGCTGAAGGCGACGGATGGTCGGATCGGCAATATGGCCGACAGGAACTACTAGCCGGAAAACTGAAAAATTCGTCGCCGCCAGCGACAGGCTGGTATGGTTCTTCTCTCTTTCCTGGGGTTTCGCCTCAGCTTAACCCCAGGCTTTAATATCTGTCGCCGTTGGCGACCAAATGCCGCCAGTCTCTTTTGAATTGGACCTAGCAGAGCCCGTCGGCAATTCAGAGGCAAAAGGCTGAGACAGAGCCCCCGGGAAATCAGGAAACCAAAGTTGAGACAGCGGGGGCAAAGGGCCTGGCTAATTACTGGCTGGATGTCTGAGCTTTGCCGCCTGACCGGACACGTTCGACCTCACGGCCCATTCGGCCAGTCGTCATATACCACATCATTTTGAAATCACTGATGAATGACCAAAAAGGAAAGCGAAAACTGGCCGGTTTGTTCTTTTCGACTACGAAGTGAGCAAACCAGGCAAAGGCGTACCCCACGATGAAAAAGGCAGGAAAGAAATACCACTGGCCACGGTAAACGAAATACACAAGCAAGGCTATGCCGAGTGACGTTCCGATAAAATGCAGCAGACGCGTGGCGGGCAGGCTGTGTTCGGAAACGTAGAAGTCCCAGAATTCGCTATAATTTCGCGGGTCGGTGGTCATTCACCGGCATAATAATCCTTTACGCCGCTCTTTTCAATTCGGCCGCTGCCGGGTTGAGGTCGGGCAGTTTGATCTGCCTTGCCCAGCCTAGCTTTTTGAAGATGGTGATCGCGATCCAGTTCATGTCGAACTGATACCATTTCAGACCGTGACGGGCCGAGGTCGGGAATGCGTGATGATTGTTGTGCCAGCCTTCGCCGAAAGTAAGTATTGCTACGAACCAGTTATTGGTCGAGAGGTCCCCGGTCTCGTGCGGGCGTCCGCCGTAAATATGCGAGAGGGAATTTACGAACCATGTAGTGTGCCAACCGACAACGACCCTCGCGAAAACTCCCCAGACGACGAACTGCCAACCGCCGAGGGCATAGAGCAGCAACGCAGATAAGATGATCGGAAGGTAGAAAAATCGTGAGATCAAAACCTGGCCTTTGTCTTTCAGAAGGTCAGGAACGTAGCGTTTCATCGTTGCCGCATCGTGGTCTTGAGCAGTGCCCCAAAGCACCCAGCCGATCTGCGGCCACCAAAAGCCGGAGCGCGCCGAATGCGGATCTTTGTCTGTGTCGACATACTTGTGATGCATGCGATGCGTCGCAACCCATTTGTCCGGCGGGTCCTGTACCGACATCGTACCGAGGACCGTAAGTAAATACTCGAGCCATTTCGGAGCCTTGAAACTGCGGTGGGTAAGAAGCCGATGCCACCCGAGCCCCACGCCAAGGCTGCCAACGATCCAATTGCCGATCAAAAGAACCGCAAAATTTTGCCAGCTCAAAGAGAAAAATACGGGTATTGCCGCCAGGTGAAATGTCGCGACGATCGCGACGTTTTTCCAATTTATTCCCTGATGGGGCTTTTCGAATTCGAGAACATTTTGCATTAGAGCTCTGTAAATCAAACCAAACAAGACCCTTTTAGGGTAACAGGTCGGTGCCCCCTTCAGTGTAATAGTTGGGTAAAAGTTAATTTCTGACGGGCGCCCGCTTCTGCTCCGCGATGTGTTTGAGGCGGCCATTGCGGGTCGTGACAAGGTCCCGTAAATGTCGTTCGAGGAGTAGCTTATCGACAAGTCTGCCCAAAATGCCGAGGGGAGATGTCCATTCGAGAGTATCGATCATCCTCGTTCCGCCGTCAGCCTCCATAAATTTATGAACGTGTTTGAAACTCTTGAACCTACCCTCGATCATCTCATCGACGAAAAGACTTGGGCGTTCGAATTCCACTACCTTTACGGTCAGCCGCTGCCGGATACCAAAATGCTTGCCCTCAAACGTGACGGTCTGTCCCAGGCCGATCATGCCGTCTGTGACGCCAGCCACGGCCCTTTCATTGGTTTCTACCGTGGTTTGGGTATGCAGCCGAATATCGCGCATCAGATCAAAACAGACCTCGGCGGGAGCTTCAATGTGGGTTGTGAGAACGATCTTCGGCATCAAAAGTTTGTTCGAACGAATTCCGTGATACCGATCGCGAGGGCCATGCTGATCATCAGTGCCGCGGCGCCTAGAACACAGAACGCTACGGTTGAGACGATGGCGGCGATCCAGGGGCGAAATTCTCGTTTGGTAAGAATATGCACCGATAGCCACGCGAGAGTAGTCGCCACGAGGCACACCAGGGCTGCCAGTGCGAGATATGCAACTAATCCATAGGTCGCATCGGATTCATGATAGCCGTTCATCGCGACTATCAGCCCAAAGAACAGGATGAGCGCCAAAACGACGTTGCAGAGCAGCACGAGCGAAGATGTGAGCAATTTAGGAGCCATGTATTGCCGGGTTGACAAGATAATTTCTCAGAAACCCATTACCTTAGAACCTCGATTGGCACCATCGGTTCAATTCGGTATGCTCCTAGTCCGAGACAATTCGAAACAATCGCTCCAATAAAAAAGCCAGTAGGCAGGAGTATCGCAAAGAGCAGGATATACTGTCCGAGTCTCCTCGCACGAGCAAATGCAACAATGCCGACCAAGAAAAGAATTGCGGAGACGATTAAAACTGTTATTAGCACCGGTAAAAAAACGATCGATCCGACATATCCGTTCTCACTAAGTACGACTGGCGTGATCGCAAGTGAACCGGAAATCAGCGAAATCAATGAGGTGACAATTACGTATTTCGATTCCAACGCCGTATACCTATTCAATCTGCAAACGCAACACTCAATCGGCTCAGCGGCATCGACTTTTTCGCGTCGAGGTCATCGACATTTTCCCGGTTGACAGGGTTGTAGAGGATGTCGCGTTGCTGGGGAACGAAACCAGCTTCGCGAATCTGATACCTCAGGTCTTTCTCATTGGCTTCGTTGTTAGCTCCTGCGGCGGAGACGACGTTTTCCTCGATCATGATCGAGCCCATGTCGTCGGCGCCGAAGCGGAGTGCTGTTTGGCCGAGCTTTATCCCCTGCGTCAGCCATGAGGCTTGGATGTGCTGGACGTTGTCGAGAAATAGTCGCGATACGGCGAGCATCTTGAGGTAGTCGATGCCGGTAGGCTCCTCGGTGATCTTTCGGCCGAGCGCGGTGTTCTCGCGTTGGAATGTCCACGGAATGAATGCGGTAAATTGCCCGTAATTTGGGTCCACGGCTTTGTTTGCAAGTGCTTCGTCCTGCACCTGGCGGATGCGTTCGAGATGACGAACGCGATGTTCGACTCGATCACCAATGCCGAACATCATCGTCGCAGTGGAGATCAGTCCGACTTTGTGGACCGCGCGCATGACATCGAGCCATTCCTGCGTATTGCATTTGGTGGAAACCCTTGCACGTACCGCGTCATCGAGTATCTCGCCGCCGCCGCCGGGCATTGAGTTCAGGCCAGCATCTTTCAGCCGTTGCATTATCGTGACGTAATCTAGGCCGCTGATAAGGTGAATGTTATGTATCTCGGGCGGTGAGAAGCAGTGAAGTTGAAACGTCGGATATTTCGCATGTAGGGTCCGCAGCAGATCCTCATACCACTCGATATTGAAATCGGGATGGAGCCCGCCCTGCATCAAGACACCAGTGCCGCCGAGGGCTATGGTCTCGTCGATCCGTTTACAGATCTCTTCGATCGAATGAACGTACGTATCCGGCTTGCCCGGCCGCCGATAGAACGCGCAAAACGTACATACGACATTGCAGACGTTTGTATAATTGATGTTTCGATCGATTATGTAGGTAACGACATCGCCCGGATTTTTCTTCTGTCGGACCTCGTCGGCGGCAAGACCGATGCGGACGAAATCGTGCGAATCGAGCAGTGCGGTACAATCCGCGGCAGTCAATCGCTTGCCCGCTAAAGCTCTATCCAGAATAGGCTGAATATCAATGTCCATTCGACTATAATTCTAGCAAAGTTATCTCTATATCTGCGTTCTTATCGAAGAATCATGAAGCCCGTTAAGTTCAAGACTATTTTGACGCGGTCACCCGGCTACGAATCCGGCTGGCACTTTATTCCGGTCGAAGCCAAGATCGGGGAGATGTTCGATAAAAAGGACGGGTCGCGCCGAGTGGTGTGCACCATCAACGGCTCCGAGAGTTTTCAGTGTGCCCTGCTGCCGTCCAATGGGGACTTTGTGATCGTAGTAAATAGAGTTAAGCGTACAAGCCTCAGGATCGTGGATGGAGACGAGATCGAGGTTGTTCTAGCCAAGGATGAAAGTAGATACGGTCTCCCGATGCCGGAAGAGTTACGAGAAGTATTGAACCAGGACCCTGACGGGGACGAGCTATTTCATTCTCTGACGCCCGGTAAGCAGCGCTCGATACTTTATTTTATTGGAAAGGTAAAAGACATCGACAAGCGGATCCATACCGCCCTGATCTTTGTTGAGCACCTAAAGCGAAATGACGGCAAGATCGATTCCGGCCGTTTGCAGAAGGAATTAAAACGGCCGGTTATTTGATCAGGCTGATACCTTTTGGGAAAGGAATCCGCATTATACGTATGAGGATAAAGTAATGCGGGATAAACAGACACAACTAAATCCGAGCGACGTATGGCTCGCCGTTTTCACGATAGTCGCCGGTTGGCTGGTGATCTTTCAGTCAGGACTGGTTAGATGAACCTGAGCGGTTTTACCGCGGGTATTAGATCGTTCTTCTCGGCCAGTTCAAAGAATAGCTGCATACCGAGCCGCATCGGCTCATCTATCGAGAACGAGATATTGTCGGAAAGATAATTTCTCATCTCGTTTTTTTCCAAGCCAATACCGGGGCTGTAGTTAGCGATGATCTCCTCGAGATGATCGAGGCCCTCGTCACGTGCTCCAGCAAAATCGATGTCGACCGTATCACTGCGTGTCATCCACATAGCGAATACGAACCCGAAGCCCGTATAGTGATGCCAGAGCTCGGCGAGATCGTAGATCTGATAGCCGCGCGAACCTATCGCGGAGCCCAGTGCGAGGGCTGGATCACCGATCAATAGCGCCGCGTCTGAGTCTGCCAGCATTCTATCTATATCCGGATCGGCATCATGCCAAGCCGGCTCAAAGCCAAGAAATTCGCGAAAAATGATCTTGGTTAGGGTAACGGATGTTCGGGATGATCTATCGAGAGCTACCGAGCGCACATCAGCCAGGTCCTGTCCGCGGGTGACCAGACAGACACTGCGAACCCTCCGCCTCGCACCGACACAAACGTCGCGGACAAGCATTATGTCGTCGATCATCTGGTATGCGATAACAGGCACGAGTGCCGCGTCGACGCGCCCGGCCGTCAACAGCTCCGCCGAACGAGACGGTGCATTATCGAGAACGATCTCGACCCGGCCGTGGTTTTTCCCGTAGAGAAACGACCACACCAGAGGTGCGGTATTTGAGTAGCTCGATGCAGAAATTCGGGGGGCCTGCATCTCTATGCGAGGACTGATCGCATGCCCTCATTCCTTTCGATCAGCTTCTTTGCATACGGGCACGTCGCAACGATCTTCAAGTTGTTATCGCGGGCATATTTGACAACCCTCTCTACCAGCTCTTCACCGACGCCTTTTCCGCGAAGGCTTGCATCGACCTCAGTGTGATAGACCGTTATTGTACTGTCCGCAGAATCCAAAAACTGGATCTTCGCGATCCTCTCGCCATTGTTTTCAATGTAGAATTCCCCTTTTTTCCCAGTCTTATCTTCCTTGATCTCCATATGTTTAGCGTAGCCTAAATTAGCGATAAGCCGCAATCGAATCTCTCCAGCGTCAGAACTGGGCCGAGTGATCTAGTGTTATTATTAACTTGAAATGAAGATTTACGACATTACTGTAGCGATCAGCGGAACGACGCCTATCTACAAAGGCGACCCGGGTGTGGAAATATCGCCCTTCAAGGCAATGGCTAGTGGGTCGTCGGCTAACGTCTCTCAAATTGCCATGGGAGTTCACACGGCCACACATGTCGATGCGCCGAATCATTTTATCGATGGATCACTGCGTGTACACGAGATCGATTCCCGCAAGCTGATCGGGCCGTGCCGCGTGGTTCAAGTGGCAGACGATGTTACGGCTGTCGAGCCTGAGCATATCGGGGATATTAGCGGTGTCGAGCGCATACTTTTGAAGACTCGCAATTCCTCTTTCTGGGCCACGCCAGAACTTGGATTTCGCAGCGATTATACGTATATAACCCCGGCCACGGCGAAGCTGCTGGCAGACAGCGGTGTTGTATTGGTGGGGATCGACTATCTTTCGATCGAAAAAAGCGGTTCGCCCGGACATCCCGTTCATGTTGCTCTGCTTGAAAAGGAGATCGTTATCCTCGAGGGAGTCGACCTGCGTGAAGTGTCCCCGGGCGATTATGAGATCTTCTGCCTACCGCTCAAATATGACGGAGCGACCGGCGACGGTGCTCCGGCTCGGACGATGCTGCGGGATCTCTCGGGTTAAAGAGTACAAGACTCTTCGTTTGCGCGTCTGTTATCCTAAAGGAAGCAACAGGGAGACATCATGCCAAAACCGAAAAAACGGCCTAGTAAGAACGCTAAAGCAGCCGAAAGATTGTTGAATGAGTCTAAACTTCTTGCCGCGTCGAAGGCCTCGAAATCGACCGACGCCGGAGAAGAGTTTCGAGCGGCTCAGGTTACCCCTCGAACAAGCACCGCAAAGGTTCCCCGGCCGCACAAGAAGCGCGGATGATGCGCCGCCTCGGCAGCTAGTTGATGAACTCGCCTGATGAATAAATCCGAGCTCCGCAGCGTATACCTTAAAAAACGTCGCGAACTCTCGTCTATTGATATTTCGGAGAAAAGCGGGAAGATCGCGGACCGTTTTTTCGCCGAGTTTAGCCTTGAGGCGATCAAAACGCTCCACTGCTTCATCTCGATCGAGCGGCTTCGGGAAATCGATACCTCTCCGATCTATGAGAGAGTATGGGCCGAGTTCCCGCACATTCGAGCCGTAGCCCCGCGGATGGACCCCGCAACCGGTGAGATCCGGATTCTGAGCTCATCGAGAACCGGTGGGCAATTCGTGAACCAGCCTATGACGCGGTCCTCGACCCGGTTGAGATCGACGCCGTCCTTGTACCGGTATTATGTTATGACAAAATGGGCAATCGGATCGGCTATGGCAAAGGTTTTTACGACAGATTCCTCGGCAAATGCCGCCCCGGTTGCCGAAAGATCGGCATTAGCGTCTTCAAACCAGTCGATAGGATCGACGGCATCACCGAGTACGATGTGCCACTCGACCATTGCGTTACCCCTGATAGGAACTACACGTTTTTGGATTCCTGAACTGTCGAGCGGGTTTTCAGAATATCGCGTATCTCGGCGAGCAGGGCTTCGCTCGGCGGCGGCGGCGTATTCGCTGCCAAACGGGCAAAATAATCCATTGCCAACTTTGCAAGTAGGAACATTACAAATCCAACTATGACGAAGGTGATCACATCACTCATCAATTGGCCATAACGAACGAGCGGCGCGCCAGCTTTGACGGCCGCATCGATCTGTTCGGCCGTTGCATTGGCGGGGACTGTGCCGCTTAGATCGTAAAATTTCGTCTTAAAATCGATGCCGCCGGTTAGCACACCGACAAAGGGCATGATAATTCCCTCGGTAAATGTCAGGACGATCTTTCCAAATGCCGTCGCGAGAATTACAGCGATGGCCAGATCGAGCATATTACCCCGAGCGATAAATGTCTTGAAATCATTCCACATACTGTCGGTCTCCTTTTTCCGTCCGGATTATTTGATCGCCCTACAATATAGACTTTGGAAGTATAAGTAAACAAATAGAAAAAGGCGGTTTTTCAACCGCCCCTTTTAAGATCGTGATCAGTTTCTATTTCAGACCACAGCGGCGTCTGCAGTTTCATCATCTTCGTCTTCATCGTCGTCATTATCAGAAAGATAACTTGAGCTGGCAGTTTCGGGCGTTTCCTGAGCAGCGGCACCGTAAAGTGGAGTCTGCTCTTCGTACTGGGGTAGTTCTGCTGCAATGGATTCCTCCTCCTGCGTTTCGCGTGCCTTAAGCATACTGCAGCTGCCCTCAAGGATAGCTCCTTCCTCTACGATCAAACGCGGCGATTGAATGTTGCCGAGCACGCGAGCGGTGCGGCCGAGTTGAAGTTTTTCGGTGGCAACGACGTCGCCATTCACGGTGCCGTTGATCATGGCGGCGGCAACGAGAACATTTGCGTCGACCTGTCCATTGGCGCCGATTATGAGTGTCCCTGCTTGCGAGGTGACCGTTCCGATCAGGTGGCCGTCGACCCGCAGCATCGCGTGAAACTCGGTTTCACCCGTAAGCGTCGTCCCGTGGCCG
This sequence comes from Pyrinomonadaceae bacterium, assembly GCA_041751735.1. Taxonomy (GTDB): domain Bacteria; phylum Acidobacteriota; class Blastocatellia; order Pyrinomonadales; family Pyrinomonadaceae; genus OLB17. The sequence goes on from JBGSWW010000110.1 coordinate 9,623, forward strand.
ACGAAGCCGCTCAGGCGGCCTTCCTTAATGTCCCGTGCCATTGAGTCACTCTCAGAGATCGCCCTTCCGGCGCCCGCAACTGCCGGTATTTCATTAGCGTAGCGGTAAGCTGGTTCGGCTGGTTTTTCCTGGAGATCACTCGTGCCCGACTGGTCCGGCCTGTTTCCTCGTCCCATTCTGATCATAGTCTTATCCTCTCAGTTATTTTTGCGTGTTAGATTGATGGAGAATACGGGGGAAGGTCACTTACCATCCGCGTGTTTCACCCTCGCGGCGGCAGCAAAACTGCATCGATTCATCCCGTCCTCTAAATAATAGATGAGTTTTCCTATATGGTCTAGTGCTTTTTTGAGGTTGTCAATGACATCCCGCCGTGTCAAACTTTGTAGGTTTAGGAGAGCGAAACAACAATTGCAGACTGAGACGAAAACAAAAACCAAACTGCTCAAGAAAATGGGTCGGGCCATCGCCGATTTTTCTATGATCGACGAGGGCGACAAGTTGATGGTTTGCCTTTCGGGCGGTAAGGACAGCTATACGATGCTCGACCTGCTGCTCGATGTGCAGCGGCGCGCACCGGTCAATTTTGAGATCCTTGCGGTCAATCTGGATCAAAAACAGCCGGACTTTCCCGAGGAGGTCTTACCCGATTACCTTAAAAGTATCGGCGTCAATTACCGGATCGTCGAGGAAGACACATATTCGATCGTTACCGCCCATATCCCTGAGGGGAAAACCTATTGTTCATTGTGCTCCCGGCTTCGACGCGGGATCCTGTACTCGGTTGCTGTCGAGGAAGGCTGTACCAAGATCGCCCTCGGCCATCACGCCGACGATATTATCGCGACCTTTCTGATGAATCTTTTCTACGTGGGCCAGTTAAAAGCGATGCCGCCCATACTTCGCAGTGATGACGGTCGAAATACTATTATCCGGCCGCTCGCCTACTGTCAGGAGAAAGAGATCGTCGCATATACGGAGGAGCAGAAGTTCCCGATCATCCCCTGCAATCTTTGCGGGTCGCAGCCGAACCTAAAGCGCGCTCGAGTGAAACGCCTGATAAACGAGCTTGAAAAGGAAACTTCTTTCATAAGAAGCTCGATCATGACGGCCCTGACTAATGTTACCGGTTCGCATTTGCTCGATAACCAACTTTACGACTTCAGCAACTTTGAGCCGATGATAAAGGCGATCCCGGCTGGGCACGGCAGCTTAGAAAAAGAGCTGGATGAGGTCTTTGACCACAGCGAGCCCGCATACACTCCCAACCTTATGGCCGCCGCCGGCCTTCCTCAGATCGAACGCTGAATAGAGCAGTTTCCTGGGGGACTCCGCAATTTGGTCATACTTTGCCCGCGGTTTCGATCGCACGAATGACCCGCAGAGTATTTCGACTCATATGCATGCCGAGTGCGATCATACCCACCGCCAGGATCGTGTAGATAGCGATCGACGCCAGCAAAAGCAACTGATGATTGCGGTTAGAAAGGTCGGCAAGGAATAGGAAACCGGCCAGAAATGCCAACTCCAAAAATGCCGCTCCGATGATCGCCGTCTTGTAATTGCGTTCTGTTCTATCGATCTGTCTTAGCGTATTTTGTCGGATCTCATCCATCTTATTTGTCATGATCTGTCTCCTTTAACTTTTTATGTGCGAAAGAATGATAGCCGTGATCACAACCGCTTCGATTGCCGCAGCCATGATCACGAGCCATTTTGTTTTCCGATCCAGTTTCATCTCGGCGTTATCACCTTTAGATGGTTTCGCAGAGTTGCCAGGCCATACGCCAGGCGTGATTTGACCGTTCCTATCGAAAGGCCGAGTATCTCTGCCGTCTCGGCCAGCGACATTTCCTCAATGTAATGCAGAGTCATTACAGCTCGACTGCCCGGGGAAAGTTCGGATAGCAGTTTTGTCATTTCAACGCTCGGCATAGTGTCTACGTCCGTCATAGCGTCTGCCGGCACGTTTTCCAGGTTCTCGTCGTCCTGCACCTCCGTTTGCCACCGCTTCTCCTTTTTTAATTGCTTCAGGCATTCGCGGGAGGCGATCTTGTACATCCAAGGTCTAAATAGAGAGGGTTCGGTTAGCCAGCCGATCTTGCGGTAAATTATCCAGAAAACATCCTGAAGGACATTCTCGGCAAAGTGCGGATCCCGTACCATGCTTAGAATGTACCTCCAGAGCGGAGATTGAACGCGCTGCAGCAGTTCATCGAAAGCCTGCCGATCGCCGGACTGGGCACAAATAACGAGAAATGTTTCGTCTGAGGCCACAATTTTCATCGCCTATTAATAAAGAGATGATTTTACGTTCAACTGTTCGGTTTTTCGATAGTGATTTTTTCTGATTAGACTTAGAATCGCTGGATAACGATTCGGAGGTGATGATGCGAAAAGTAATTTTTGGCGGGGCAACGAGTCTTGATCAGATGCTTGCTCGCGAGGATGGAGCTGTTGACTGGCTGATAATGGATGCAGAGGCTATGGAGCTGATGAAGGACATGTGGGACCGCTTCGACGTAATATTGATGGGGCGCAAAACCTGGTCAGCGGCTATGGCAAACTTTTCGGAAGACGAGCTGAAGAAGGCGGAGGAAATGCGGACCGGGATGCGGCCTTTAGTTTTCTCGCGAACACTGGAGCCAGGCGTACGCGGTGGATATGAGATCGTGAACTCTGACCCCGGCGAGTTCGTGCGAGATCTCAAGCAGCAGGAGGGCAAAGACATCTGCGTTATGGGGGGCGGCGAGCTAGCGAAAGAGTTGTTTGAGGCGGGGGTGATCGACGAGGTCGGATTCAACATTCATCCGGTGCTGCTGGGATCGGGAATACGGGCGTTCCACAGGCTGTCACGGCAGATCGACCTGGAGCTGCTCGAGTGTAAGCCGATGAAGAACGGCTGTGTTTATGTCCTTTACAGCGTCAAGAATTAAGTATGTCTGACTTAGAGATCACGACCGATCTATTTACCACGGCACGTATCAAACTTTACTATGACCTTTATGTGCCGTCTGAAGTATCATCTCCTGCACCTCTTCTGATCGCGGTCCACGGCTATGGCGCCCACAAAAGATACATGATGCGCGAGGCCCGCCGGGTGGCTCCGGCAGGAGTGGTGATCGCCTCGATCCAGGCCCCGCACCCACATTATCGCCGGACCGATGACGGTTACCGGATCGGTTTCGGATGGCTCTCGGATCATCGTCCCGAGGAGCAGGTAGAGCTGCATCACATGTTCGTACTTGATGTGATAGCAAAGCTCAAAGCCGATGGCCTGGTCGACGAAAGTAGGATCTTATTGTACGGATTCTCCCAGTCCTGCGCACTTAACTTTCGTTTCGCCTTCACTCACCCGACAACGCTAAAAGGTATCGTCGGAGTTTGCGGCGGGATCCCCGGAGACCTGGACACTAACTCGATATATGAACCATATCTCGGTGAGGCCTTTTACCTTTTTGGAGATGATGACGAGTTTTACACTCAGGAGCAGTTCAAGATGTTTGATAAGCGGCTCACGGATTATCTGCCGCGATATCGGTCGAAACATTACAACGCAAAACACGAGATCACCGACGAGATGCGCGACGACATTGCCGAATGGCTGAGTTCACTTATCTCACCGTCAGTTTTCTGACCTCAACGATATTTTCGAGTTCAGGGGGCAGCAGCACCTGGGGTTGACCGCCGTCAACAGAGGATGTTGCGATACGAAAGTCGGTTTCTTTTGCTGCGGTTAGCAATGAGCGGGGACCATAAAGCGTGAAATAGGCTATTTTCCCGTCGAGCCCTGCTATGGGAACGGGAAGCCCGGAAACAGGGATCGCAAAGCTGCGCTCGATTCTCTTTTCCCCGATCCGCACCATCACATCGACCACCGTATTTAAGACGGAGGCTTTGGGATTAGAAACGCCCACGGGGACCTGCCGGGCGTTGAAATCGCGTTCTCTACCACCAATATCAATGGGATCGGTATCAACATTTTCCAACGTGCGGATAAAGCTTGCAGGGCCGCGGACCCTTACCCTTGCAGGCAGAACATTTGCCTGGTAGACCTCGGTGCCTGCCGCGGGAACCCCACTCAGTACGACCTTTACATCGATATCCTTTTCTTCCACCGCCTCAAGGTTGATCGGTATCCGGTTTGGCTGTACTTCGATCAGCTTTACACCCTGAGGCAATGTTACAGACACTGTCTCGGGCGATAGCGAGATCACCCAATCACCTGGAGCAACATCTCTCAAATCAAGAGTTGCAACCAGATCGCTTCTGCTGATCTGGTCGACCCGACGTTTATCACCGCTGACTACAATATCAACCTCTTCTCTGGGAGTATTTATGATCTCGACGTTTGTGGCGATGCTGGGTATCAACTCGATACTGAACCGCTTGGTGGTCGGAGTGCTAAGACCCGTCACGCCGAACCAAAGCGCGAAGGTGATCACGAGGGCCGTGAGTTTCAACATCCAGTCCTCTAAGAATATCTTTCTGAGAACGTGACTTGCCGACAGCCTTCTGGGTTCACGGAGTTTCGGTGTTTCGTAGTCTGATGACATTCCCCTTTACGGCCGTTAGACAACGGTCACATCTGTCTCCACTTCCTTGATCGGTTGACGCACGTCACGTCGGCTTTCAACCATCGACATATTCATAGCGTCGAGCAAAAGCCTCCGCAGTTGATTTGTGTCCACATTACGACGCACTTCGCCCGCTTCGACGTAGGTGATCAACCCCGTCTCTTCTGAAACCACAAGCGAAATTGCATCCGTCCCCTCTGTTATGCCGATCGCTGCGCGATGGCGGGTTCCGAGTTCCCGAGAGATCTCGGGATTCTTTGTGAGCGGGAGGAAAACCGAAGCCGCCGCAAGTCGCTCATTCTGAATTATTACCGCCCCATCATGTAATGGTGTCGAAGGATTGAATATCGTCACCACCAGATCGTAGCTCAGGCGGCCGTCGATCTGAACGCCTGCATCGATAAAATTTCTGAGCCCGATATCTCGTTCGATCACAATTAGGGCACCGGTCTTTTCCGATGCAAGTGTTGTCATGGCCAAGACAACTTCATCGTAAATGGTCCCGCCGAATTGACCCTTTTGTCTTCGAAGTATCGGAAAACTAAATCGATTCGCAAAGAAAATAAGGGCTTGCCTTATCTCCGATTGAAACAATACAATTATCGCGATACCAATAAATGCGACCGCGTATCGCAGTACGAATTCGAGAGTCGAAAGGTCCTGGGCCGCCGCAAGCCAGTAAAGAAGCGCCAGGATGACCATTCCGACGACGGTTGGAACTGCCCGTGTTCCACGCAAAAGTCTCAGAACGACGTAAACAATGATGAATACGAGGGAGATGTCGAGAACATTTCGCAGCGTATTTATTGTCGGTATTAGGTCGTCAAACTGCATTTGCGCGTTGCCCTAACGAGGCGGTATCTATTTTTTCAAGAATAACATAGTTCAAAATGACCGATACTTTGGCGATCATTGTGCCACGGTTCGATCGACGCAATACCCGTTCCAGATCTCGTGACGGAAGGGCAATTATATGCCGGGGAGAGCTGCCTTTTTCTGCATGAGGATCGTGATCCTTGAAATGCAAACGAGCTTCCCTCGATCGTTTGTGATCTCTATACTCCAAACATTAAGTGTGCGTCCCGGATAGACTGGTTTTGCCTCGACGGTTAGGAGGCCTTTCGAGACCGCGCGAAGGTGATTTGCGTTGATCTCGATCCCAACAGGTGTAACCTGGTTCAGATCGGATGACGCGACCACGCCGATGGAGGCGGCCGTTTCGCATAGATATAGCGAAACTCCGCCGTTCATTATGCCGACGTATTGGTGGACCTTTGGTGTGACCTCCATCGTCAAGACGACCCGCTCCGCCGTAGCAACTTGGATCTTGACGCCAAGAAACTGCATCAATTCATTCTCGGCGGTCTGTTTTATCAATTCTGCTTTGTCCATTTAACGAGCGAGATATCTCTTGGCGGCTTCTAATGCTTCGGCGACGCGCACAGGCGACGTGCCGCCTGTTGAACTCTTGGCAGATAGTCCCGATTCGATAGATAACGAACGAAAAACCCCATCGTCTATATCCGATGAAAAGGTCCGCAGTTCCTCTATGGTGAGTTTGTGGAGTTCTTTTCCTTCCTCGATCGCAAACAGCACGATTCGCCCAACCGTCTCGTGAGCGGTTCGAAAGGGTGTTCCCTGGCGGACCAAAAAATCTGCGAGATCGGTGGCGTTCAAATACCCATCCTCCGCGGCCTCGCGGGTCCGATCTTCATTTATCACTGCATTTTCCACCACTATCGCCGCCGCCTTGACCGAGATCTCTATCGTGTCAGCGCAGTCAAAAACCGCGGCCTTGTCCTCTTGCATGTCCTTGTTGTATGCAAGCGGCAGCCCTTTGAGCATGGTTAGCAATGACATCTGATTGCCGAAGACACGTCCAGCTTTACCGCGCAAAAGCTCCAGGGCGTCCGGATTCTTTTTTTGCGGCATCAGACTTGATCCGCTAGAGACCGCATCGCTCAAGGTCACAAATCCGAACTCACGCGAACAATAAATGATCAGATCTTCCGCCAACCGGGATAGATGCACCATTATCAATGAGCATACACTTGTAAATTCCACGGCGAAATCCCGGTCTGCGACTGCGTCAAGACTGTTAGCTGAAACACCGTCGAATCGGAGCTCGGCCGCGACGGACTCACGATTGATCGGGAAGCCGGTACCGGCAAGGGCCCCGGAGCCGAGCGGCATAACGTTGACCCGCTTTCGCGTGTCTGCGAGGCGTTCGCGATCGCGGCGAAGCATTTCAAAATACGCAAGACACCAATGAGCAAATAAAATCGGCTGGGCCCGCTGCAAATGTGTGTAACCGGGGATGACAGCGTTACGATAGCCGGTAGCTGTATCGAAGATCGCGGCCTGCAATTCGCGGACAAGGCTGTCGATCGTATCGATCTCGTCACGGATCCAGAGCCTAAAGGCGGTCGCAACCTGGTCATTGCGGCTGCGCCCTGTATGAAGTTTGCGTCCCGGGTCACCGATCGCCTCGACGAGCTTGGCCTCGATAAAAGAATGAACGTCCTCAGCAGCAGGCGCGATGAAAAAATCGGGATCTATCGCGTGGTCGGCAGCCAACTGCGTAAGGCCGCCAACAATTTCCGCTGACTCCTCATCTGTGAGAACGCCGGCCCTGGTTAGACCGTTCGCGTGGGCTATGCTGGCGCGGACATCGGCCGCGAAAAGCCTGCGATCGAAGTGGAACGAATCATTAAATTCTGCAAAGGTTTCGTGAGGCTTTTCGGTGAATCGCCCGCCCCACAGTTTTCCCGGTTTATTTGTCATTACGATAATTCCGTCTTTACGCGGCCTGCACCAACTTTGCGTTCTTTGCACCTTTGCGTGAGAATTATTTTCACGCAAAGACTTGTGGTACGCAATGCTGCGAACCTTTAAGCACGGGCAATGCGTGTATTCCGTTATGAACAGTAAAAAGATCAACAAGGTCGTGCTCGCCTATTCGGGCGGTTTGGATACGTCTGCGATGCTCCTTTGGCTCAAGGAAACCTACGGCTGCGAAGTGGTCTGCTACTGCGCCGATGTCGGCCAGGGCGAGGAAATGACTGGTCTGGAAGAAAAAGCTCTAGCCACCGGAGCCTCAAAATTATACGTTGAGGACCTGAGAGAGGAATTTGTAAAAGACTTTGTTTGGATCGCGGTTAAAGCCAACGCTCTCTACGAGGGTGTTTACCTGCTCGGCACGTCGCTGGCCCGGCCGGTTATAGCCAAACGACAGATCGAGATCGCCCAGATGGAAGGCGCCGATGCCGTTGCTCACGGAGCGACGGGGAAAGGCAATGATCAGGTGCGGTTTGAACTGACGTATTATGCGTTGCAGCCCGACATCAAGGTCATAGCACCGTGGCGGCATTGGGAATTCAAGGGGCGTGCGGACCTGATCGCGTATTGTGCGAAACACGGCATTCCAGTCACAGCGACCGCCGAAAAACCATACTCGATGGATCGCAATTTGATGCACATCAGTTACGAGGGCGGCATTCTCGAAGATCCGTGGGCAGCACCGCCGGAGAATATCTTTCTGCTGACAAAATCGCTGGAACGTGCTTCGAGCACCGCGCTGGAGATCACGATCTCGTTCGAAAAAGGCGAGCCGATCGCGATCGATGGGGAAAAATATGGTGCCGTGGATATGCTGACCAAACTCAACTACCTAGGCGGCGAACACGGTATCGGCCGCGTCGATCTGGTCGAGAATCGCTTCGTAGGCATGAAATCACGTGGAGTTTACGAAACGCCAGGCGTTACAATACTCCAAACTGCCCACCGAGCCCTCGAATCTATCACTCTGGACCGGGAGGTCAGCCGCTTGAAAGAAAGCCTCGGTACCAAATTTGCCGAGTCTATCTATTACGGCTTCTGGTTCGCCCCCGAATTCGAGAT
>JBGSWW010000111.1:0-35623 GCA_041751735.1 Pyrinomonadaceae bacterium
TCGACAAAGTAACCACCGAGTTCGGACTCGTCGCACTCGCCCACAACCTCCAAAGGCTCAGCACCGGCCACTGATCGCTCTTACCTTTTCTCGCAAAAAAAAAGAGACCGCCTAGATCAGTTTCTAGACGGCCTCTTTTTCTTGGCGATCCCCTGATATACGAAAGTATCCTCGCGTACAGTATAAAAATCGCCGCTGTGGGGTAATGGAAGTGGGTTTGAGCCCGCTCTCTCCTCTAGTATCTGACGGGTGTCCGACGGCTCGCAGACCAAATATATGACATTAAATGTTGAACATATTAAGGACAGTGTGGCCCGGCCATATTCGGCTGGTGCTCCCGAACGTGGTTCGATATTTCTAAACCGCGATCTAAGTCTCCTAGAGTTTTTTCGACGCGTGCTGGAGGAGGCCCTGGATAAAGAACAGCGTCCACTTGAGCGGCTCAAGTTCGTCACGATCCTCTCAAGCATTCTGGACGAGTTCTTTATGATCCGCGTTGCTGGCCTCAAGGAAAAGCAGGGGCGGGAGATAGGTGCGCCCGCCGACGGTTACTCGACCGATGAGTTGCTGGTCGAGATACGCCGGCGCGTAGACGAGATGGTTGGTCTACAGATGCGATGCTTGCGCGAAGAAATAATGCCCGATCTCGCCCGAGCGGGTGTCATGATCGTTCCTGTCGCCTCGCTTTCGCCAGAAGAACGCGACTATGTCGATAAAAACTTTGAGGACTGTATATACCCGGTCATTACCCCGCAGGCGGTCGACCCGACGCATCCTTTTCCTTATATTTCAGGCGGCAGCACAAATATCGGTGTTTTTGCTCGTCCTGAGCTTAACCGCCGAACTGCGCGGGCGATCGGAAGCAGGGAACATGAATTTTTCGTCCGGATCAAGATCCCGCCTCATGCACAACCACTGATCGAGGTTGCCGAGGGATCGGAGAGGTTTGTCCTGATCGACGATCTTGTCATTGCAAATATTAAACGTCTTCTGCCCGAGGCCGATCCGCTGTCATGCCACCTTTTCCGCGTCACGCGTGATGCCGACGGGGATCTTCGTGAATCCGAGACCGAAGACCTGCTCGAAACAATGGAGCAAAACCTAAAGAACCGGCGGTTCGGCGACGTCGTACGGCTCGAGGTTTCGCGATCGATGCCGGAAAAAATGGTGGAATATCTAACACATTCGCTTCAAATAGAAGAGAGCGATGTTTACTCGATCGATGGCCCTGTCAGTGTTTTAGCGTTGTCTGGGCTGTACAAGCTGAATCGTCCGGACCTGAGGGACAGAACCGTAACACCCTACGTGCCATCGGCACTGGATGGCGGGGTTTCGAAATTCGACGTTATCCGCAAACAGGACATCCTGCTTCACCACCCATACAACCCGTACACAATTGTTACCGACTTTTTACGCGAGGCGGTCGATGACCCGGACGTCCTCGCCATCAAGATGTGCCTTTACCGCATCGGTGCCGATTCCCCGATAGCCCCTTTGCTCATAAAGGCCAGCGAGACGGGCAAGCAGGTCACGGCTGTTATCGAGATCAAGGCCCGATTCGATGAAGCCAATAACATCGAATGGGCTAAGCGTATGGAACAGGCCGGCGTTCATGTCGTCTATGGCATTCTCGGACTGAAAACGCATTGTAAGGCGACTTTGGTTGTCCGAAACGAGGGCGATAAGCTGGCTCGTTATGTACACGTGGCAACAGGCAATTACAATCCGGAAACCTCTGCTTTCTACACGGACCTCGGCCTATTCACGGCCGACCCGGAGATCGGGGAGGATATAACCGAGTTGTTTAATTACCTTACCGCATATTCACACCGAGACAACTTCAAAAAAATAGCGGTGGCGCCGATCTGTCTTCGGGAAAAAGGCCTCGCTTTGATCACGCGCGAAGCCGAACACGCAAAAAACGGCCGGCCGGCACACATAATCGCCAAGATGAATCGCCTCGCTGACCCCGAGATTGTCCGGGCGCTTTACTCTGCGTCAGAAGCGGGTGTCCAGATCGATCTCATCGTTCGCGGCGTCTGCACCTTGCGACCGGGCATCCCCGGGCTATCCGAGAATATCCGCATCCGCAGCGTAGTCGGGCAATTGCTCGAACACAGCCGTGTTTATTATTTTGAAAACGGAGGTGAGCCCGAGGTTTATACCGGAAGTTCTGATTGGATGCCAAGAAATTTGGATCGGCGAGTCGAGGTTATTACCCCGGTCGAGGATCCCGAGATCAAACGCTACCTGCGTGACGAGTTTTTGACGACCTATCTCTGTGACAACGTGAAGGCCCGGCAAATGCTGCCTGACGGCAGCTACCGTCGCGTCGAACGTGATCCTGAGGATCCGGCTATTAATAGCCAGATGTGGTTTCAGGGCCCGTCAAATATATTAAAGTTCGAAAAGGCACATAACTAGCCGTTATATTTTCCAAGGGGGGTTTCGATGTTTAAATTGAGTTCACGATTCGCATCATTACTAATACTTTCATTGCTAATAACAACCTTGGCGTTCGCCCAGGACAAGCAGAAGAAAGCCGATCAAATGACCGGAACGCCGATCATGTGGCAAGAAACCGATGTAGCCGCGGCCGATACTCTCGTCGGCCCGGGCGGTGAGGAGATGAAGCCCGATCTGAGTAAGATCGAGTTCATTCGTCAGGAAACGGGCGGCTACTCGACGAAATATCGGATCCGTGACGGCACCGGTAAGGTTTGGGTCGCAAAAATAGGTGCAGAAGCACAATCCGAGACAGCCGCTGTCCGCCTGCTGTCGGCCCTCGGCTACAAGACAGAGATCAATTATCTGGTGCCGGAGTTGACGATCCCAGGAAAGGGCGATTTTAAAAATGTTCGGCTCGAGGCACGCCCGGGCAACGTCAAACGACTAGACCAGTGGAGATGGAACTACAAACCTTTCAAAGGCACCCGCGAGCTGCAGGGCCTTAAGATCATGATGGCGTTTTTCAACAACTGGGACATGAAGAATGAGAACAATGTCATCCTGAGTAAGGACGGCGAGCTGCATTATGTGATCAGCGACCTCGGTGTCAGCTTTGGAAAGACCGGAAGCAACGGCCTGCCGATGTTCTGGATAATTGGCCGCAGCCGAAACGAACCGACGGAATATGCAGAGGCCGACTTCGTCAAGGAAGTTAAAAGCGGAAAGATAAAATTCGAATTCAACGGCAAAAACCGCGACCTTCTTGGTGATATCACCAGCGAAGATGCTCGATGGCTGGTGGGAAGGCTTAATCAGCTTTCGGACACCCAGATCCAAGACGCTTTTCGAGCGGCCAACTATTCACCGGAAGAGGTCACGTTGCTGACCGATTCCGTAAAGCGGCGGATAAGGGCTCTTGACCTTGCAACCCAGGGGATCGTCGCCGATCAGAAGGCGTCATAGGAGGGAGTAATGAGAAATATAATCTATAGATCTCAACTTGCCATTTTGCTGCTATTTATCGCGGCATTATTAGCGGGGTCGGCTGAAGCACAGAAAAAAGCCAAAACGGTTAAAAAGTCGGCGGCAAGCGTGTCCGGCGTACTTTGGCGTAACGTCAACGTTCGCTCCCAGGACCTGTTTTTCGGCCCGGGCGGGAAAGCCGAGGCACCCAACCTTTCACGTGTTACCTTTATTCGTGAGGAAAAAGGCGGCTACTCGACCAAATACCGTATCAAAGATGGTTCGAACCGCGTTTGGGTAGCCAAGATCGGAAAAGAAGCACAAAGCGAGACCGCCGCAGTTCGGTTGCTCTCGGCCGTGGGTTATTATACAGAGATCGTGTATCTCGTACCCCGGATCACGATTCCCGGGAAGGGCACCTTCTCTAATGTCCGGCTCGAGGCGCGGCCTGATTCGGTCGATCGCGGAAAAGAGTGGAGATGGTCTAACAATCCTTTCGTCGGCACTCAGCAGCTTCAGGGCCTAAAATTGATGATGGCGATCTTTAATAATTGGGACATGAAGAATGCGAATAACGTCATCCTTAAAAGTGACAATAACCGTTTCTACGTCATCAGCGATCTGGGGGCGACCTTCGGAAAGATGGGGATAAGTAGTTTTCCGCTGCTGCGATGGATCGGCCGTACAAGAAATGAACCTGAGGACTACTACAAGTCCGATGAGTTTGTAAAAAAGGTCGATAATAAGGGCCGCGTCAAGGTTGCGTTCAATGGGAAGAACAGCGGTGAGCTGAAGAATATCTCGGTAGGGCAGGCCCGCTGGCTTGCCAATCTCCTGACGCAGCTCAGCGACCGGCAGATCCGCGACGCTTTCCGTTCCGCGAATTACACCCTTGCGGAGATAGATTTGCTGACACAGGCATTTAAAAATAGGGTGCAGCAGCTCGACCAGGCGGCTTCGTATCGGGTCGCAGGCCTTAGATGAGGAAAATAGACACCCGAGCGTATCTCGTCTTAGCGATATTTTTGGCAGGCGGATTGGCTATCGTGCTGATCACGTCAATGGCGCCGCGCTATATTGGCTCTCAAGCGCCCGCCATTGGCGCCGTTTCAACTCCTACTCCAGGAACTACGTCAGATGAACAGCCCTACCTGTTTCAGGTCCTGCAGGGCTCTGGCAGCGCCAGCAACAGCTCCGATGCGGAATACATCGGAACTGTCCAGATCATCGAGCGGCTTCTGCTGGCGGTTCTTCTGTCGGGTATCCTGGCATTTCGTCCGCGAAAAAACGTGCCGCTTTTCCGACGGAGCCTTTTTGTTTCTCAAACGCAGATACTGTTATCGGTTGTCGCGGCGGCCCTCATGCTGATCGTGGGCGACAATGCCGCTCGTGCATTTGCTATATTCGCGGCGGTTTCACTGGTACGATTCAGAACTAATATCCGCGATCCAAAGGAGATAACCGTTCTTCTCATCAGTCTCGCCCTCGGCCTTGCGGCTGGTGTAGGACGATGGGACCTGGGTATCTCGTTGTGCCTCTTCGCATTGGGGTTGCTGTGGCTACTGGAGTTTAACGAATCTTCACAGACGTATCGTTCAATGGAACTAAGCGTCAAGACGCGCGACCCCGAGCGAACAACAGAAATACTAAAAAAGATCTTTAGCCGCCTCAAGATAGACGCCGAGATCCGCGAGATCGTTCCGCCGGATGAAGGTAAACCCATTGGATCGATCACCTATTATCTTAATCTGAGGCTGGATCTGACCACTGACCGTTTAAGCGACAGCATTTTGGCTGCCGATCCGGAAAACACGGAGGGGATCCATTGGTCGAAGACCAAAAGTGCGTCAGATATTTATCAGTAGCCATTCGGCGGTCGGCTCAGCGGATGATCCAGAAGCCCGCGTATCGGCAAGGGCGTAATCTCAACGTTGAATGTCATGAAGTGCCTTCGCGCGGGCTTGCGTATCTTCACTCCGAGGGTCTACTTCCCTTCCACAGTTCCTCCAGCGGATGCTGAGGCGGCTGCCGCTTCGGACCCCGCTTCTTCTCGTAGATCTCCGCGTAGTCCACAACAAAATCCTTCTGCTTGCCGTGGCCCCACGAAGAATAAAAGTCGAAATCCTTCATTTCCTTATATACCTGATCAAAGTTCCAGCCGTACTTTTCAAAACGGTAAATAGCTCCCATATTGCCGGTTCTGTGCCGTCCACCGGCGCAATGAGCAAAAAACTTCCCGGTCGCAGGATCATCGACCGTCTTCATGAATGCCGCGACCTGTTCGGGCGTCGGATACGCCTTGCCGACGATCGGAATATGAACATATCGCATTCCGAGAGCCTCAACCGTAGTCTTTGCATACGGTTCGGGATCGTCCTTTAGGTCAATGATCGTATTGATGCCAAGATTCTTGAGAGTCCAGTAATCCGATTGTTTCGGCTGGGCCCCGCGGTAAAAGCGGTCATCCATTCTGCCGAAATTACTGATCTTCACATCGGGGAATGCGTTATCTTTTGGTGCTTGGGAGTATGTAACGGACGAACCTGCAAGAAACAGAACAAAAAGAGCCACAAAAGCTCGCGAAAAATTCTTGACCATAATGATTTCCTTTAGTGACCGGTTGACAGTGCCTGGGAAAGAGAACGGTGCCGGCCGTGGGTTCAGTGCTGTCAATCGTAGGCGAGCCTGTCTATCAGTGCCGCCCGGGCTCTTCCGCATGTTTCAACAATGAATTAGAGGAAAAACGGTTAGAGTCCGTTGCCACTAAAGTGCTCAAGCGGAGCGATCAGACATGGTCTTCATCAACAAAGCACCACGCCCAGTCATCGAGGGGCTCGAGCGATTTCATGATGGGGTGGTTTGTCGAATGAAAATGTGCGGTCGCGTGTTTATTCGGTGACGTGTCGCAGCACCCGACATGACCACAGGTCAGGCAGATCCTCAAATGCACCCATTTATCACCGTTGCGAAGGCAATCCTCACATCCTGCCGCGCTCGGATATACGGGCCGGATCTGTTCGAGATGGCTGCACACGGACCCATCGACAATCGGGCTATAGGTCACCTGCGAATGTTTATCGATAACGGTCGGACCGGTCACGACCGCGGTTTCCATTGGCGACACAAAGGCAGTAGGCTTGGCGGCCGCGTGCGGACCGACCCGGAACACAGCGGCATTCTTTGCAAAGGACTCGGTCGGTCCCTTCAACACCAATTCGTCCCCAGCCCCGAGCACCATGTCATTCGGAGGCGGCGTGAGGTCATTTCCGTCACGTGACTGGCGTTCGATGATTATTCCGGGCAAAGAGCCCGTAAATTCTCCAACCGTTATTCCAACCACCGGCATTCCCGCACGCAGGTAAACGGTCCGCGAGTCGTAGCAATCCTCGCCTGTTTCGCATTTGAAAACGGGGTTGTCTGCTTCGGGATCGAAAAGGGCGGAATAACCGTTGCGGCGGGCAAGTTCTTCGTATCGCTCGATCTCCTCGGCCACAACCCTGTAATCGCGGAGTACTTCGCCAAAAAGCTGGACGATAGATTCGAGTTCCTCGGCGATCACGATGTCGGCACCCGCCGCTGAAAGACTATCGATCTCAGCCGTGTATCGGGTTCGCACGACGATCCGCATTGTCGGATTCAGCCCGCGGGCGATGGACGTGATCCGATGTGCCGTCGCCGGGTCGTCATCCGCCACAACCAGCATTTTTGCTCGTTCGACGCCTACATGACGAAGCAGGAACGGCTTTGTCGCATCTCCCCGGATCACAGGCAGGCCCTCGCTATCGGCCTCATTCGCCCCCTCCGGACTCAGCGTAGTGATAATGAACGGAATTCCCGATCGGGACAACACCCGGACCAGATATCGCGCCGCCTGGCCGTAGCCGGCGACGATCACGTGGTCCTCGAACTCGAGTTCGATATTGGGGATCTCGTCCTGCATTTCGTCGGCCGATGCGAGCTCTCGTTTTCGTGTGATCCTCGCGGAAAGCCTTGTTCCCGCGCCCATCAGCGCGGGTGTTGCTACCATCAGCACTACCGTCGCCGCAATGAAAGTCTGCGAGCCTCCGGAGCCCATTCCCATTGGGAAAAGGCCGACCTCACGCCCTGCCCGTTCCAGTACAAATGAAAATTCCCCGATCTGGGCGAGCATCAGGGCAGATGCGGTGGCCACCGGCATTTTGTAGCCAAGCGCCGCTACGCTTACGCCCGTGGCGAGCAGCTTTATAACCAGCACAGCCAAGACTGCTGCAAGTATTATCGGTAGATTTTGCACTAAATAGCCGACATCCAGGAGCATTCCGACGGAAACAAAAAACGTGGCGCTGAACAAGATCTGGAGCGGCAAAGTTTCACTTAGCGCGTGATGCGAAAAACGGCTCTCGCTCACCATGAGGCCCGCCAGAAATGCACCCAACGAAAGGCTAACCCCGGCCAGGCTCGTCAGAAACGCAGTTCCAAAACATATTGCGATCACAGCCAGGAGAAACAGCTCGGGCGAGCATGTTTTTGCGACCAGCTCGAGAATTTTTGGCATGATCCGCCTGGCGACCACGAGAACCGCAAAGATGATCGCCGCTGCTTTTGCCAACGCAAAAACGATCTCCGAACCACCACCGCCGTCTGTCCCGGCTAACACCGGAACAAGCATGACCATTACAACGATGGCCAGGTCCTGAAAGATAAGCAGCCCGAGGCCTATCTGTCCTGGTTCGGTGTTCGTTTCGCCCTTGTCGGCAAGCAGCTTTAGCACGATCGCCGTCGAACTCAGGGCGACAAGCATTCCGGTAAAAACAGCGGTCTTCCAATCGACTCCAAAGGCCACCAGCACCAGAGCCGTAATGGCAACGGACAATCCAACCTGCATCGTGCCGCCGCCAAGTATCAACCGCTGTATCCTTGCCAGCCGCTCAAGGCTGAATTCGATGCCGATGGTAAACAGCAGCAGGATGACGCCGATCTCGGCCGTCGCATCCACCATTGCCTGATCGCGCACCAGACCGACCGCGTTCGGCCCGATCAATACGCCCGCGAGTAAAAAGCCCACGATCGGCACCAGCCGCAGCCGAAAGCAGACATACGCGATCACCGCTCCAGCGACGATCAATGCCGCTACGTCAGTAAAAAATGCTGGAACGGCCCCTGCCGCTATCAACGTCGGAAACATAGGTAGTATCGTTGGCCGCCTTAAAGATTAGAACAACTGGCGCCCGATTTGCGAATGTCGATGCTCTCCTCGTCCGTCTTTGTTCTTTGTGTCTTTGCGTAATGAATCTCTTATTCCTCGGTCCTTTGCGTTCTTTTCCTCTATACGTGAAAATTCCCTTTCATGTCAGAGTCACGAATTTCAGCGATAAACCCCGTCTACTTTGTACTCATTGCCGTTTTGCTATGGAGCACCGGCGGGCTGTTTATCAAGCTGACGACACTCGACGCTTACCAGGTGACATTTTTCCGGTCGCTCTTCGCCGGGCTGACCGTATTGCTGCTGACCAGAAAAAGCGGTCTGCGGATCAGCTTTTTCGGGCTGATCGTCTCCGTCATTTATGCGACCCTCCTGTTTCTTTTCGTTTGGGCAACGAAACAAACGACTGCCGCGAACGCTATCTTTCTCCAGTACACAGCACCGGTTTACATCCTGATACTCGCCCCGTTCGTCATCGGCGAGAAATTCCAGATCCGCGATCTGTTTACGGTGGTGTTCTGTATTGGCGGAATGAGTCTTTTCTTTGTCGGGAATCTATCGATCGGCGACTATCAGGGAAACCTCGCCGCTCTCGGCTCCGGCGTCTTCCTCGGTCTCTACATAATGCTCCTAAAGCATCCGAAAATAACAGGCGTCGGATCTTCGGATGCCTCCCCCTCTTACAGAGGAGAGGAGGCAGCTTCGTCAGCCAACCGCGAAGTTCCTTCGCCGCCGGCCACACGCCATGCTACGCCGTTAAATCCAGTCATTACGGTGATCTACGGCAATTTCCTTCTCGCCCTCGTCACTGTGCCGTCTGGCATCGCCGCTGTCCCCGTAATGACCTCGCTAGACCTCTCGGCAGTCGCATTCCTCGGTATTTTTCAGATCGGGATCTCTTATATTCTGTTTATAAAAGGCGTGTCCGGCGGCACGCGTCCGCTTGACGCCAGTATCATCGGGTTTATCGAGCCCCTGCTCAACCCTGTCTGGGTGTTCCTTTTCATCGGAGAACGCCCGTCACAATGGGCCCTCCTCGGCGGGGGGATCATCATCGCAACAGTTGTCGCCCATACTGTCGTTCAGTACCGCAGAAAGACGCCCGAAATATAATATGGCAACCTCGCCGGTCCCGGATTCACTCATAAAACATCGAAAACGCCTGTATCCGGTCCCGTGTGGGACAGCAAATGGGACAGATAACTCGTTGGCCTTGAGCAGTTTAACCGATCTTGTCCCATTTTTGGGAAAACGCGTAACGTGTTTCACCGAATGGATGGGCGAATGCCCGGATGTGAAAGATCTAAAAAATAACCTCCACTTTTTTTCAAAGATCGACGTTCCATAGTCTGGACAAGGAACCCTCAATGCAACAGAATAGCGCATTTCCGATCACTCCGAAATACCATTTGTCGCGATTTGTATCATTTGTCGCAAAATGTGGCATTTGGCGTACCCTTTGCGTCTTTGCGTTTGTCGGGAGGAAAGTCGGTTTGCCGCAGAGCTGCGAAGTCCAAAGAGTGTTTCGTCTTCTTTTCGAGCCGCGTCTGAAACCTCGGACTCGGGAGTAAATGACGTGACAAAATACCGGCGAGATCCACCATACCCTGGGGCATGAGCTAAATCGCGTCGACGGCATCTTTATTCGGGAATAAAGCTGCCCGAAAACAGGCTCTTGCCGGCGGTGGCAGTGCGGTAGCCATATATGAGCAGGAACGCGATGATCGCATAGTAAGGTAGCCCATGGGAGGCGTACCAGGCGGAAAGGTCGGTTGTGAACGGCGCGTACGACATGATGCCGTTCACGAAAAAAAACGTGACGGTGGCGAGCAGGCCGAATCGGGTTACGCAAAAGATCAGTATGGCGGCATCCGCTGCCGCAAACCAGATGTCAATCGCGAGGTGCTCGGAGCCAATGAGAGACAGCAGCGTGATGGCCGCCCAGACGAACGCCGTGGCAAGCCACTCTCGCCTGAAGATCGCGATGAGCAGCGTCATAATGAGCATTAATGAAAATGCAACCATAAGACCTGCGGGAAAAGACTCAAGTACGTCTAATAAAGAGCCACGGAGCGAAAGCAGGGGGCCCTTGATCGACCTCGGTTCATAGCTCGGTTGATCTATCAGGGTCGGTGCTAGATCCCAGAGACGGCTTAAAAGTGAGCTTGCGAGCCCGAGAAGTGATCCGATCAGAACGTCCCGACCGATCAACGGGTCGCGCAGGTCGTTTGCCATCAGGCGATTCCACGAGATGATACGGGCCGGCAAGCGTTTTCGGACGAAGGGCTCCAGTGCGATGTATGCGGTGAACACAAGGGCCCCCGCATACAAAGATTTTTCGACGCCTTGAAAAAAGGATTTCATTTCGCCGAACACATCTGCAACATGGTGTGCCATTAACGCCCAGCGGAGTATTCCGAGCAAAACAACGATAAAAGCAAGACGGAACGCTCCCTTGTAGTCGCCGATCCCCAAGCGGTAATTTCTTCGTGCAAGCGCCAGCGACACGAATATGGAAAGGAGCACCAAACCAAATGCTATATAGGATCCGGCATTGGTGAATGCTGGATCTGCCCCGTCTACCTGGCGGTACGGCCTGTCCCATGGATAAACAAAGCTGAAAAACACGGGCTTTCCCTTATAAGACGCCGTCTCGATCCTGATCGGGATATCAGGCGCGCCCGGCGCAAAGCCCGTCCAGGCTGCCCTCTGATCTGAGTTGACCTCCGGTACCCACTGCGGCTCCGCAGCCGTAAATTTCGCCAGGTCGAGCCCCGCAGCGACAAAGAAAATGTTCCAGTCGAATTTGGTTTCGTGGCTCGGCTCCGTATCCAGGTGCGGTGGAACCCCAACAAACTCGAAGAGCTTACCATCCATATCCAGCGCGATCCTCGTCATACCCGAAACGGTCATCGGGGGATCGAAACGATCGACTATGGGTCCGCGCCACGCAGCCAGTACCTCAGGACTTTGGCGATGAGAAAAAACAAACGCCGGCGGACGCATGGTCATTAGCCGGTCCCACCGGCTTGGCGAAGGGTCGTTCTCTTTCAGATAAGTAGCGAAACCGGCCTGTTGTCGCAATTCCTCGGCGGAATCTATGCCGTCCTCATATCCGAAGGAACGAGTCAGTTCCCTGGCTTTTACGCGCAGGACCTCGGGCGAATTGGTAAGCGGAACCCGACGATATAGATACGTTTTGCCGGTGACCCAAATAAGCATGCCAATGGTCACAATGACGCCCGCAACCAACAGAGTCGCAACTAGCGGCCGCAGCGAACCCACCTTCGGAGCGGCCGCGACCATCTCGGGCGAAGGCATTTCACCCATGGCGAGTGCCGCCGCAAGGGGGTCGCCGCCTGGCAAAGCAGCGGCCACGGCAATGGCCGATTCCGGTCGATCGGCTGGTGATTTTTCCAGGCATCGGAGGATCACTCGTTCAACGACCGGGTCAAGATTGCTGACATGGCTCGAGGGGGACGGGACCGACTTATCACTGCTCCGCAACCTGAGAAGTTCGGGCAGGCTTTCAGCGTCGTATGCCCGCTTGCCCGTGAAGATCTCGTAAAGCACTAGCCCGAGCGAATAGATATCGCTTCGCGTCGTGAGCGGCTGTCCCGAGAGTTGTTCGGGCGACATATAGGCTGGCGTGCCGGACCGTATCTCCTCGGTGCTGAGTTGCTCGGCGACAGCTGCGAGGCCAAAGTCGGTGATCTTCGCATTTCCCTCGCCGTCGATCATCACATTGGCCGGTTTGAGATCGCGGTGAATGACGCCCTGCTTATGGGCAGCAGCGAGTCCGGCACAGATCTGCCGGGCGATGTCCGATGCTTTATCCGACGGCAGACGGCCGAACCGCTTCAGGACCGAAGCCAGTTCCTCGCCCTTTATGAATTCCATGCACAAAAAGTGCTGACCCTCAGCCTCCCCGATGTCGTAGACACGGCAGACATATGGATGGGCGATCTGGCGGGCAATGCTGACCTCGTTACGGATCCGCTCCAGAGCAGGAGCGTCATCGATTAGGCTCTCGGGCAGGAATTTAAGCGCCACCGTCTGCTTTAGCGTCAGGTCCTCGGCCCTATAAACCTCACCCATGCCCCCGCGGCCGATCATGTCGATCACCCGATACCGCGACGCCAAAACCTGACCAGCGTGAAACCGGCTGCCGTCCAGGGTCTCGTGAGAGATACTAGTTGTCGAGCTTTGCCGTTCCTTTCCATACGGAATCGCCTTATCCGACGACAGGATCTTGGTCGCATCAAGACGGTCGTCGAGCGGCTCATGACACGAGGGGCATGATTCGGAACCTGAGAGAACCGGTGTTGCGCAAACTGGGCAGGTTTTCATTTTCGGTGAAGCTTACTCGCTTTCAGTGATTTATGAAAGTAGGCTCGATTTTTCTGCTTACTCGTTCAGTAGCCCTTCGCGAAAAAGCTTCTCCCCGCCAAGCGATGTGTGAAATGCCCAAACGGCGAGACCCAAGACAATGCCTACGGCAGCGATCATAGAACCGCTGTACCAGGCGGAAAAGTCGGTCGAGATATGTGCAAACCCGAGCATGTAGGTCACAAAGCTGCAGACGACCATCGGAAGCAGGCCGAAGCGAAGCATCAGAGCCGCGGTCAGCGTGTAACTCACGATAACGAACGGCAGCGCAAGTGGCAGGTCCGTCAAGACTAACGCCGCCAACAGCGTAAATACAAGAACGTATACTCCGCCGGCCAGCCAGCGCCGTCGCGTGACGAGCCGGATCAAGCACACAAGCAAGAAAAAGAATAGCGATATAATTACCGCTGCTTTGATGGGATTAAGGATCCCTGAGGCGATGAACCTCCGAGTGTCTAACAGGAAAAGATGCGGCGCAAGAGTTGGGATCGAGCCGGTATAAAGCCGAATGGCCTGCTCCGAAGAAGCCAACAAGAGGCTCAATACGCCGACGGCCACCCCGACAAGGGCATCCCTACCGACCAGGGCATTACGGACATCTCCCCCTACCGCTCGGGTCCATGAAATGATCGTTTCGGGCCAGCGCCGCCTGACGTGTGGTTCCAGTGCCATATAAATAAGCCAGACGAGGGCGCCGGCCAGCAGCGACTGAGCAATTGCAACCTGGATTAGAGCCAGGAAAGCGTCAGGAGTTGCGTTATGGTCCCCGCCAAATACCCACGAAGCCAGTGTCAGAGCGAAAACGAGGAACGCGAGCCGGGCGGCACCTAGCCGGTCGCCTCGGCCGAGGCGTATGTTGATTCGAGCGAGCCATATCGCCAGAATTATCAGAGCCATAAAAAGAAGCGCAAGGATCACGAACCCTGCAAGGTCGGCCGTCTCTCCCGCGGGCGGGCTCCAAGCAAAGGGTGGCGGGTCCCAGGGCTGGTCGATAAAGAATGAAACGGGTTTGCCGGCATAAGACGCGGCACTGACCCGGATCGGTTGATCAGGCTGGCCGGGGTAAGATCCCGTCCATGATGCCTGCTCATCCGCATGCATCGTCGGCGTCCATATGGGGTCCGCCGGGGTGAACTTCGACAGATCAAGACCTGCCAGACTAAACAGCAATGCCCAGTCCGCCGTCGGAGCATCGGCGGTCCGGACGATGTATTTTTCGCGAGGTATCGCGTGAAAATATCTCAAACCGCCGTTTGGTTCGAGTCCGATCGATACCATGCCTGTAACGGCGTTCCTTGGCGGGTCCCACTCGGTCACCGAGCCAAAACTAAAAGTGACGACCGGCTCCATATATAGAAGACTCTGCCTATACCAAAACTCTACCGGGCCCGGCCTTCCTGACACGACTGAATTCCAGAGATCGGTTCCGGGGGCGGAGTTTTCGGTGATGTAGCGGACTTGTCGCGCATCGAGATTTCTGGGACTGAAACCAAATGCACTATCCGCGGGCGGATCGGTATATCCCAGCTTCGTGACGATATCGCGGCTCTTAACAGCGAGGTCTTGCGGCGAATTATCGCGGACTGCACGGACCTTCCAGTCCGAAATGCCGCCAAGCACCGCGGCCGCAACGAGACCCGCGATGATCCAACCGAGCAGGGTCGCGGCGATCCACGGCCGCAATCCGATATTCTCACCAGACGAGGCGACCATCTCCGGGGATGGCGTCTCGCCCATTGCGAGGGCCGCGGCAAGCGGATCGCCTCCCGGCAAAGCCGCCGCAACCGCTATGGCAGATTCCGGACGGGCCTGAGGTTCTTTCTCGACGCACCGCATGATCACGCGTTCGACTAAAGGGTCCAGGCCGCTGACGTGACCGGCCGGAGAGGTCACAGTTCCCCCGCTGTTCCGCAAGTGCAGCATTGCCGGCAAGCTATCTGCCTTAAATGCCGGTTTGCCCGTGAAGATCTCGTAAAGCACCAAGCCCAGCGAGTAAATATCACTCCGTGTGGTGAGCGGCTCGCCGGCGAGCTGTTCGGGCGACATATAGGCTGGCGTGCCGGAGCGTATTTCGTCCGAGGTTAGTTGCTCCGCCACGGCCGCCAGTCCGAAATCGGTGATTTTCGCGTTCCCCTCGCCGTCGATCATCACATTGGCCGGTTTGAGATCACGATGGATGACGCCCTGCTTATGGGCAGCGGCCAGTCCGGCACAGATCTGTCGGGCGATGTCCGATGCTTTATCCGACGGCAGACGCCCAAAACGCTTTAGAACCGAAGCCAGTTCCTCGCCCTTAATGAACTCCATGCAAAGGAAATGCTGTCCCTCGGCCTCGCCGATGTCATAGACTCGGCAAACGTAAGGATGGGCGATCTGGCGGGCAATACTGACCTCGTTACGGATCCGCTCCAGTGCAGGAGCATCATTGACGAGACTTTCGGGCAGGAACTTGAGAGCGACCGTTTGCTTCAGCGTCAGGTCCTCGGCCCTATAAACCTCACCCATGCCCCCGCGGCCGATCATATCGATCACCCGATACCGCGAAGCCAAAACTTGGCCCGCATGAAACCGGCTGCCGTCCAGGGTTTCGTGAGAGATACTAGTCGTCGAGCTTTGCCGTTCCTTTCCAGACGGAATCGCCTTATCCGACGACAGGATCTTGGTCGCATCAAGACGGTCGTCCAGCGGCTCATGACACGAGGGACACGATGCGGAACTTTCCGAAACGGATATTGAGCAAGCCGGACAAGTGATCATGGTCGCTGAAGCTTACGCTCTTTTTAACTTTAATCAAAGGAAGACCCGCATAATTCTCATGAATGACATAAACCGAACGAATCCTCGAACGAGGGCGTATAGTCTATTTGCCTGCTGACACAATATGCATTGCCCAAATTGCGGTACACCTACCCCGGCCGAACACGAATTTTGCCGCGCATGCGGCACGGCGCTGACGGTTGGAACCCGGGGGAGATTTCGTCCTCAAATTTGGGGCCTGGCAATGCTTACGCTAATGTTCGGCGGTCTTATGGTCGCGATGACCGGCAAGATGGTCGATCTTCGATGGATGACGTTTACGGGCGTGTTCATATGTATGGGCGGTATGTTCCTGATGGCGGCGTTTGCTATGTACCGCCAAACAAGTCCAAAAAAACGAAGGGCTGGACATGCGCCCGAACGAGATCCCTTCATACGGGGCGACACGACTAACAAGCTCCTGCCGATCCCCGCCACTGATGATTTCGTTTCCAGCGTTACTGAGGCCACAACTAACTTATTGGTAAACCTCCCTGCGGAACATTCGGCTTCCGTGCGTCGTAAGTTCGGGAAATGAAAGCCATCGTATACGGCCCGTCGTCCACGCTTCAGCTTGCCGAGATCGAAAAACCGGTCCCTCGCGATGACGAGGTCCTGATCCGCGTCCGGGCTGCGTCGGTCAATCCGCTGGACGGCCATTTGCTTAAAACATCACCATTCGTCCGAAACCTGATGTTCAAAGTAATGGGGGCATGAGCTCCGCGGCCCGGCGCAGATGTCGCCGGCGAAGTCGAGGCCGTCGGCCGAAATGTTACGCGATTTGCACCCGGCGATGAAGTCTTCGGAGCGTCCGGCGGAGGCGCGTTTTCTGAATACTTGTGCCCGCCGGAGTCCAAACTCGCGAAGAAGCCCGGTTCCGTGTCCTACGATGAAGCGGCATCCGCAAACGTCGCTGGCTGCACGGCATATCAGGGGCTCCGCGAAGTTAAGGAGGGCCAAAAGGTCCTGATAAATGGGGCATCCGGCGGCGTCGGCACGTTCGCGGTCCTAATCGCGAAATGGAAAGGAGCCTATGTTACCGCAGTCTGCAGTACACAGAACGTGGAGATGGTTCGCCGGCTCGGAGCCGACCGTGTGATCGACTATGCCCAAGAAGATTTTGTCGATAGCGGCGTGCAGTACGATGTGATCTTTGATCTGGTGGGAAACAAACCGCTTCTAACGTTGAAGCGTGTCTTGACACCCAACGGCCGCTATATCGGAGCCGGTGTACTCGGCGTCGAAGCATCGATGATCAGGATGCTCCCCGGCACGCTCAACGCATCGATCCTCTCGCTTTTCACGAAGCAGAAATTCGGGTCCTTTATGGCGAAAGTTAACAAAGACGACCTTGCCGCTCTCGCCGGCCTCATCGAAACCGGCAAAATAAAACCCGTCATCGACCGAACCTACGCGCTGGAAGACACCCCCGAAGCCGTTCGCTACGTTGCCGCAAAACACGCTCGCGGCAAAGTCGTCATCTCGATCGGAGGTGATTCGCCCGCACCGGCCGCTAAGGAGCGGTTGGTTTCATCCCTTCATGGCCTCTTAGATTGATCTTAGAAGTGTTTTCACAAAACAGAATGAGCGGTTCGCTCGTTGTTTTGCTTATTTCATAAGATAGTTTTTATGTAGAACAATAACCGGTGTGGACATGATAGTTATTCAGGCCGGTCTGGAGCGGATCTTGCCGCGCCAGAGCATCCAGGCAAGGTATAACCCCAGGACGATGTCGATGGAGGAACAAAAGCCAAGCCAAAAGCCGGGAACACCGGGATTGTAGATGATGTAGTCGTGAAGAATGTCGAAGATGCCATGGCCGGCAACGCCGGCGGCGGTGAGGCAAAGGGTATATCTAAAACCGACGACCGCTAAGCCGACAAAGACAAGACCCGCCGCGACCTCCGCTATAAGCGCCTCAGTCGATCCGCCCATTACCGCAAATAGATCGTAGTACGCAGCTATAACGATCAGCGCCGCCGGGTAAAGTGCCCTGTCGCGGTCCATTCCGACCGCGGTCGTGCCGAACCCAACGAGAATGCCGAGCACCGCGCCAACCAGATACTCCATTTAACCTTCCTCCGGGATTTCTTCAGGAGCCTCAACTGCAGCGGGCCGATGTGAGGTGAGCACGAGCCGGGCGAACTGGAAGATCGCTCCGAGTTGGAGTGCAAGGATCGCCGCGAAGAACGGCCAGAACGTCGACCCGATCGCGGCATTCCACAACTGCAGCAGCCAGATGATGATCAGTATGCTGAAGAGCCCATGGCTAACCAGCTTACCGCTGCCGGCGGCTTTCAAGGCTCCGGGAGATAAGCCTCGCAGGTTCCTCACGATCATTACTCCGAAGGGCATCAGACAGGCCGCTGCAATACCGCTCGACAATCGCCACTCGGCGCCCGGCAAGAGGCCGGCAGCGACAATGAATATTCCGGTCAAGCTGAATGTGAAGGGCAGTATCGAATTGAGGAGCAGCAGGCGGAGCCAAAACCGCTCGACCTCGCCCCATCCATCCTCGGTTTGATTGCGATACGCAGCGACCACCCCCGCGAATCCCGCCATGGCGAGAGAGATCTGTGCTGTCGCGATCAAGTATCTGTCCGGCTCCATAATACGTCCGTACGCACGATAGATGAGAAACGTCATTTCTGCAATGCGGCAGGGAGGAATGAGTTACTTGCGTCTGCGAACAAGGCCTGAAGACTCAATTTGACCGAACTTTTTTATGTGGTTTCTCGTCATTCTAAAAGGTAAGAAAATCTAGACTCTCATATATAAATAGAAATGAACGTTAGAAATCTGTTTTCAAGAATCTTATTTGCCGCAGTTTTGACCGCATCCGTAAGCACTTTCACATTTGGCCAGACCGTGGCAGATGTTGACGCCATAGTACAGAAGGCGATCGACGCAAAGATGATCCCCGGGGCCGGCGTGGCGATCGTGCGCGACGGCAAGGTCGTTTTGACAAAGGGTTACGGCCTTGCCAATGTCGATACCAAAACGCCGGTCACAGAGAATACGGCATTCCAGATCGCTTCGGTGACGAAGCAGTTTACGGCCGCGGGTATCATGCTGCTGGTCGAAAAGGGAAAGATCAAACTCGATGATACTCTCGGCAAATACCTGCCGGATGCGCCGGCCAGGTGGAGCGGCGTCACGATCCGCCAGCTGCTCAATCAAACCTCGGGCATTCCGAACTACAATGTCGGCGACCGGCTGGACCCCGATAAGGTGTACACGAAGTCCGAGATCATCGACCTGATGCGCGACGTTCGGATGAGCTTCGACCCCGGCACAGGGTGGGAATACAGCAATACAAATTATTTCCTTCTGGGGATGGTGATCGAGAAGGTCTCGGGCAAGTCCTACGCTGACTATATGCGTGATCAGGTCTTTAAACCGCTGGGCATGGTCTCGACCGTCATCAATTCAAAAGGCGTCGTTGTGAAGACTGCCGCCGGCGGCTACAGCCCTTCGAAGGGCACCTGGCTACGTACGGAGATCGGAGATCCCGGGCTGCCTTATGCCGCCGGGGCGATCGTTTCGACACCCGTGGATATGGCGAGGTGGGCTGTCGCCGTTTCGGAGGGCAAGCTTCTCAAAAAAGCTTCGTGGGACGAGGCATTCGCTCCGGGCAAGACCACGGACGGCAAATCGACGAACTACGGCTTTGGCTGGTACGCCGCCAGGTTTGGCGACACCGCTTACGTTTATCACAGCGGCGGCATCGCGGGATTCGGTGCTTATCACGCTCGTTTTCCCGCCGATAACCTGAGCGTCGTGGTGATGACCAATACCGTCGGCACCTCGACTAGTATCGCCAACGATATAGCCGGCGTTTACCTGCCTAAGGTGGCGGCAGCGATCGCGGCCGAGAAAAAGGCGGTCGAAGCCGCGAGGAACGCACAGGCGATCGAGGACAAAGACCCCGATACGACAAAATTCCTGCGCGGAGTTTTCGAGGGAATGCTTCGAGGCGAAGGCGACCCAGCGGCCTTCAACTCAGAAATGCAGACCTTCCTCTTCCCTGACAGGATCAAGCAGCTCAAAGGCCCGCTTGGCAGCCAGGGCCCGATCAAGGCCTTTGAACTCGTCGTGGCGGAAAACCCCAACGGCGGCAAAGTTCGTCACTATCGGGTTACTTTAGAAAGCGGTATGAAAGTGCGCGCCAGATTTCAGATCGACGCGGCAGGCAAGATCTCCCAAGCCGGCGTCGGGCGGGAATAGAGAGGCAGAACTACTAAAAGGAGAAGATGTCTAAAAAGACAAAATTAGCGGGAGGCATTTAACCAGTCGGCAATAAGGGCTTCCGTGCGGACTCTGCGTACATTCGTATTCACTGCGTTTAGAGACATCTAACGCAGAGATCCCGAAGGGAACGCAGAGTTCGACTCACCACTCACCACTCGGCACTCGTCACTCGTCACTTTTCTTCTAAACGTCCGGATCGTCCGCTTCGCTTGAGCCGTCGGCATGGCTCATTTGGTCTGTGCGTTCCTCGCTTACCTGGCCGCCTTCCGAGCCTTGAAGTCCGGCGTTTCCGGAGTTCGAAGGGCTATCCTGGCCCTGTTGTGAGGCGGCCGTTCCCTGCCCTTCCGTCTGTCCCGTGCCATACCCGGTGGTTGCCGCCTGGCTCCCAGCCGATGCGTCGCCGGTGTTTTGCTGCTTGTTTTCGCCGAGCGTATCGAGGTCGTCACGCCGCGGATCGTTATTTTGCTGTGTCATGTTTGAACCTCCGGATAACGATTTGAACATTTCGCCCAAGTATTTGAGGTATTACAGAAGACGATACCCCGGTATGACGCTGAAAAACATTTTTTTCTGGTCGATGATACTTTTTGATCCGATCTCACGCTTTACATTTCGAGCGGCACTATTTGCCCGTGATTTTATTCAACCA
This sequence comes from Pyrinomonadaceae bacterium, assembly GCA_041751735.1. GTDB lineage: Bacteria > Acidobacteriota > Blastocatellia > Pyrinomonadales > Pyrinomonadaceae > OLB17. Next base: position 20,679 of record JBGSWW010000111.1, read on the forward strand.
GCGGAGAAATTTGATGAAACGCACAGCACTTATATTAATGACGGCGATCTTAGGCTTGTCGGTCACGGCTATGGCCGACGTCAAGGTCAAGATCAAACAAACGATGAGCGGGCAGGTCTCGGAAAATACGAGCTATATCAAGGGGAAACGGCAACGGACCGAAATGATGAACGGGGCCTTTGTATCGATCACGCAATGCGATCTCGGACGCGACCTGCAACTGAACCCGCAGACCAGGACCTACATGGTCAATCTTTACGACGATGGCACACCAATAGAGCCAGGCACTGTTAAGGCCGGAGCTTCGGCACCCGCAACCAAAGGCGGAACGATGTTTGTGACGACAACCATCAAAGATACCGGTGAGAGGAAGAAGATGTTCGGCTATACGGCACGGCATATTATTCAGACCATTGAAACGGAAACTTCGCCTGATTCATGCCAGCCTACAAAATCCAGGATGGAGATGGACATGTGGGTCATCGACGCTGAATTTGGTTTGGCGTGCGCCCTTACACGCACATACCGGCCGACAGATGGCGGACGTTCGGGCGGCTGCCGTGACAGGATCCAGCAAAAGACCATCGGCACGGCGAGATCCGGTTATCCCGTATATCAGAAAATGACCGGCTTCGATGCAAACGGGAAGGAAAGCTATTCGATGGTGCAGGAAGTGGTCGAGCTTTCTAAGGCGACACTGGAAGCGAGTATTTTTGATGCACCTGCCGATTACCGTGAGGTTAAGAACGCATCTGAAATGTATGCGTCTGCCGCCTCGGCAAATGAAAGCAACAAGGCTGAGAATGCGAATTCCAACCCATCGCTGCCAAGTTCCGGAGGCTTGGGTTCCGGCGTGAGCAAGGCCGCTCAGGCGAAGGCGAACGACGGTAACTCAACGCTGGGGCCCAAAAAACCGGGTACTATCCGGATAGGTTTGGCGAGCGTAAAGACAGGTGCGGTCGGCGAAGGCATCTCGGCATCAGACCTTGCAGCAGCGGTCCGCAATACCCTTGGCGACTTTCTGAAGGGGACAAAGCTCGAAGTGGTAACTCTGGAAGCGCGCCTTGCCTCAGCACAGGCCGACGAAGGGAAACAAAAGGAATGCGACTTTGTGGTCTATTCGAACGTTTCACACAAGAAAGGTGGTGGGGGTGGGTTTGGCCTCGGCAAGATGCTGGCTCAGACAGTCGCACAGACCGGCGTTCTTGGCCATACAGGCAGCGTAGCGGGCAATGTGGCAGGCCACGTAGCATCGCAGGCGATCATAACGGCCGCTTCGCTATCAGGCAGTGTCAAGAAAAAGGACGAGATAACGTTTGACGTGAAGCTACAGGCACCTGATAACAGTGCTTCGCCGCTGACCAAGCAGTTCAAGGCGAAAGCCCAAAGCGATGGCGACGATATCATTTCTTCCATCGTCGAGCAGGCGGCACAGGCGATCGTCAGTGCCCTTGGTTTGTAAACGAGCACGTCGCGGCGGCAGTCAAAGGAGGGGAATGTAGCTGTCGCCGCCAGGGTCAAGGGTTCAGAAACCGACTCGTTTGAGCAGATCGTCAAATCGTGGATCGGAATGCAGCGATCTCAGGCGGCGACCCACTTTGATTAGCGTTAACCAGTTCGACCGTTCCTGGTAGGCTCTTTCGAGCCAGTAAAAGGAGCGGTCTGTTTCGTTTAAACCGGAGTAGACGACTGCCGCCAGAAAAGGCGAAACTTCCCGTCGCCGTGCCCTTTCTTCAAGGTCGGCTGCGATCTTCCGGGCCTCTTTTGTCCGCCCGGCGTCAGCGAATACATGGCCCAGGGCCATGTCCGCAATGGGATCTTTGCTTAGCTCGCGGGCTTTCTCGAATGCGGCGATGGCTTCATCGAACTTGTCCTGCTCCTGGAGTATTTCGCCAAGGTTCATGTACGCGCGGCCGTACGAAGGATCACGCGAAATGACGTCACGAATCACGACCAGGGCCTCGTCGTAGCGTCCGGCAATGTACAACGCCCACGCGATATTTGTGGCAATATTTAGTGATAAAGGGTCGAACTGCTGTGCGAAACGGAACTCGCTAAGAGCTTCGTTTTCACGGCCCATCGCAACCAGGAAGTTCCCGTACGAGTAATGGGCTTCCGCATTATTCGGGCCGAGTTCGATCGCTCGCTTATACTGAACCTCGGCGCCGGGATAATCCCAATCATATGTGGCCTTTAAGGAAGCCAGCGCAACACTCGCGGCACTCAATGATGGATCGATCGCCAACGCCTTTAGCGCAGCATCTTTGGCCTTAGGATACGCCTGTTCCGGCGTCAAAGTTCCATACGCGGGCGCCGAGCGTAATGCGAGTGCAAGGCCCTGATATGCCAGGCTGTAATTAGGATCGAGCCTGATGGCTTGCTCGTAAAGATCAATGCTGGTGATGGTATCAGCGGGCGTGCCTTTTTGCCGATGAAACTCCCCTTTCAGATATTGCTGAAATGCATTGTTGTTGTCCGTATATGCCTTTCTCGCTATGACCGGTTGAGCACCGTCGTTCAAGAACTCCAGCACCTTGGCAGCTATCGCATCCTGTAGAGCGAAGGCCCGATCGATCTTATCCGCAAAAGATGAAGTAAATATTTCTCTGCCGTCTGCAATGGAGATCATCCGGATATTAACGATATAGTCGTCGGCCTCACGAATGAGCGAGCCAACAAGAACACTATCAACTCCGAGTTCCCTGCCGATAGCCATTGGATCTGAGCGTTTGGTCCGATAGCTGAACGCCGCCGACCTCGAGATCGTACGGACAAAGGATAGATTGGCCAGTCGGGCTATGAGGCTTTCACTCATACCGTCCGAGATGTAATCATGCCCTACATCGCCCGTATTGTTTTCGAAAGGCAGCACGGCAATCGACCGCGTACCTGAAGACGGGGAAGCGGCCGCGGGAGACTGAGTCGAAACCTCCACGGTAAGGAATCCCGATCTATACGCCACGAACAAACCGAAGATCGCAATGATGGCGATCGCTATGGCCAGGTAGCGGCGTTTGATGGACCCACGTGATCCCTCGATCGCCGGCACCTCCCGGATCGGAGCCGTATCTCGGTCACGATACGTGACCGAGGTTTGGTCATTTCGAGAGAGAGGTTCGACTTGTTTAGGTCTACCGGCTTCCAATCTGCGCCCCGTGCGTTTTAGGAGTTTAAGATATCGAGGGTCATCGTGAAAGGGTTTATATTTTGCTTCAGTGCCGATCCATGTGAGCCATGGATCACGTTCGTCGACCGAGATGTCAAGGTATTCAAAACCATCGTCCAAATTTCCGGCAGCAAAGGATGCGAGTCCCAGGAACATGGGCTTAATATACTCTGACTTTGCGCGCTCCTTCATCTCACTAGCTATCCTTTTGGCATCATCGATCCGCCCGGCCGCGGCCAACGCAAAGGCCAAATGGTACTGGGCGAGTGACGAGTCCGGCATAAGGTCCATGCAGCGCTCGATAGAGATCACCGCTTCGTCGGCGCGGCCCTTTTCGACGAGAATATAACCGCGCTGAAGGTGTCCTTGAGGATAATTCTGGTCCGAGTCCAGGATCTCGTCGGCCTTTTCGAGAGCCTTATCAAAATCACCGGTTTGGTAATAGCTCCAGGCCGCGAGTGTCTTCGTCCTGAGAGACAGCGGGTCGATGGCCTCCGCACGGATCATCGATTCGATACCGCGGCTGAATTCCCCATTACCAATGAGCAAAGCCGAATACCATTCGTGCGAATGGGAGTAGTTTGGGCTGAGAGCGATCGATTTGAGGAAATGCTTCTCGGCCGTTTCGAACTCGAATTGGTTTAGAGCAATGAGGCCCATTGAGGCATGGGCCTCGCCAAGATCTCCATCGATCTCCAGTGCTCGGCCCGCGGCGGCTTGAGCATGTTTATACGATTCTGTTACCGGGATCAACCCATAAATATTCGCCCATATGTAGAAATCAGCGATGCCGACGTATGCGAGCGCATATTCCGGGTCGATCTCAATCGCTTTTTGAAATGCCTCAAGCGCTTTCGGAAATGACTGTGACGTAAATTGATTCCAATAAAATCGACCCCGCAGATACGACTCGTGGGCCTGAGGATTGTCGGTTCCTCGTTTAGCGAGCTTCCTCCTTTCGATGCCGGTAAGATGAGGTATCAGGGCCGATGCCACCTGTTTCGAGATAGCATCTTCCAATTCCAATACGTCGGTCAAATGTTCATCAAACTGGCCCGCCCAAATTGCCGCTCCACGCTTTACGTCGAGAAGCTGAAGCGAGATACGAAGCCGCTCGCGAAACCTGCGAATGCGTCCATCAAGCACAAAGTCCACGCCAAGTTCGATACCGGCCCGAAACGGATTTATATGATGCTCGTTATACCTGGTAATCGAACTTGTTGGCCTAACCGTTAGTTGGTCAACGCTCGTAAGTCGCATTATGATCGCGTCCGCAAGCCCGACGGTAAGATAGGACTCGTCGGTGCTTTCAGGCCCGGACGGACTCATGAGGGTAAGCGGAAGTACCGCAACGAGTTTCGAACTGTCATCCGGTATGTCTGTTCGACTCACTAGCCTTCGGCTAAAATAATGAGGCCCGGAAATCGCTTCGCCATTTAGATGACGGCCGATATCTTCTCGTAGAGCCTGAACCGTCGGATAGCGTTGACCGGGGTCTTTCCGGAGAGCTTTCATCACAATATTGTCCAGGTTTCCCTTTAGCCTTTCAGCCAACTCCTGTGTCGATGCAGTCCGTAATCCGGCAAGGTCAACTAGAGTAGTGGCGTTACTGTTAACAGCAACCGGCGGTGTTGCCTCGTCCCCCGTGAGGATTCGGCTTGGAAGAGCCGGCTCGTCGTCGCATATGGCTCGGGCGACATCATGCGGGGATCGACTCGTCAATCGATACGGGCGGTGACCTGTTAGGAGCTCGAAAAGAATGACTCCCAGACTATAGACATCGGTTTCGTATGTAACTTTTTCTCCGCGGATCTGCTCCGGACTAGCATAATCAACTGTCATCATGCGCAAAGCAGTCGCGGTGGGCTGAAGCGTATCAGACGCCATATTGGGATCCAATAGCTTCGCTATCCCGAAATCGAGCAGCCGTGGAGATCCGTCGTTGCAGATAATGATATTGGATGGTTTTAAGTCCCTATGAATTACCAGTTTCTGATGGGCATATTCAACGGCTTCGCATATACGAGTAAACAGAGCCAGTCGTTGGTCTACGTCCAATCGGTTCTTGTCGCAATACCGATACAGCGGTAGACCATCGATGTATTCCATGACGAAGTATGGTCTTCCATCATCGGTGGTGCCACCGTCGATAAGGCGCGTGATCAAAGGATGGTCAAGAGCCGCAAGGATTTGCCGTTCGTTTCGAAAACGCCTTATTACGAAGTCAGTGTCGACGCCACGCTTTACAACCTTGATTGCGACCCGAAGTCGGAACTCACCATCCGCACGATGTCCCTCATAAACCGCTCCCATGCCGCCCCGCCCTATCTCGCGGTCGATGACGTAACTCCCGAGCGCTGTTCCGATTATCGGGTCTTCGCCCATCTCATCCAATAGGGCAGAAAGAACGCCGCTCGTGGCACGGTCATATAGGGGCTGCTCAATAAAACTGCTCGCCTCTTCAAACTGTGATAAGAGTCTTTCTACCTCAATTTTCAATTCCGCATTATCGCCCACCCTTTCTTTAATAAAGTCGGAGCGCTCGGCATCGACAAGTTCCAAAGCCTCGTTGAAGATCGTTTCGATCTGCTTCCACCTTTCCGGGGTCATTTTGTTCGGTTATATCTCGGCCCAAATAGATCGTCCGTTCTTGCATTTTATAATGTTTATTAAGGCAACACTATGATCTCTCGAGTTAGATGCGGAGTTTTCTCAGGAGATCGTTCAACATCCCAACAGCTTGACTTCAACTTGCCTATCGGTTTACAAAGAATTATCCGGAAATTGACAAGGTGGAGGGAGAGAAAATATGGGACGTAAAATCTTAGCGGTCATCGTGGGATGGATCGTTGCAGCCGCGATCATGATGATCGGACAGATGCTTATGGCGACGATGTGGTCTCCGCCCCCGACAGCCGTGCGGGGCGATCCTGAGATCCTAAGGGCGTATATGCAGGAACTTCCCACTGAGGCATTCATCGCCCTGATCGTCATTTACGCGGTCGCTTCTTTCGGAGGGGGATTTATCGTTACAAAAATGGGCCGCCGCCTGAGCTCAGGCAACTCGCTGCCTCTTATACTTGCAACGCTGCTATTTATAGGCGGGATACTGAATTTCTTTGTAATGATCCCTTATCATCCGTTGTGGGTGTCGATTCTCGGCTTGGCCGTATTTTACCCATTCACAATGTTGGGCTATCGTTTTGCCCGGTGACTCAAATTACCTGGTAAGCGAGGTTGCCACGCATGCAGGATCAACTCCGGCCGTTTGCCATTGCGTTTTCAATTAGGGTTTCTGGCCGTCGTTCCACGCCGGCCTAAAATCTGAGTTGGCCAGCCACTGGATCGATTTGATCATTGATTCGATAGAGCGGGTCATATGGCCAAAATCGATCGTTTTCAGCTCGTCCGAGGAGCGATGGTAATCCGTGTGCAAGCCAAAACTCGATACCGTGTGAGCAATGACACCCTGCCGTGCAAGGGTGTAATTATCCGATCGCTGGAAAAAATTCTGGGATGGATGCGGATCAGGGACGAGCTTGGCTGCCCGTTTAGCCAATTCCGGCCCAAGGTTCGAACGTTCATAGCCTGTCAGCCATAATTCTCCGGGCTTAACTTTTGCGTCGGGCCTTCCGATCATCTCGAATTGGAGATTCGCGACCAGATTCTCCTTGGGAAAAGGCATATTGTTAGCGAAATAATTTGAACCCAAGCCACCAGATTCCTCACTCCCAAAGCAGACAAAATACACGGTGCGTTTCGGGCGTTTTCCCATAGCCAGCGTTCGTGCCAGTTCGACTACGGCAACTGTACCGGAGGCGTCGTCATCCGCACCATTAAAGATCTTATCGGGACCAGCCTCACTCTCCCGGACACCGAGGTGATCGAGATGCGAACTCAACAAAACGATCTCTGATGAACGATCGATTCCCGTGATCTTACCCATGGCGTTCCATGTCTGTCGAACTTCGCCCGGAGCCAGTTTACCGTTAAAGTCGATACCGGTCCCGTCCGCCAGAGTCGACACTGTCGCTGCAGCATCTTTACTCAAAATGACTAAAGCCATTGGTTTTGTGGGAGTTGACGTGACGGTGTAGGCGATCCTCCGGGCGGCGGTTGTGGCCCAGGCGGCTCTTGTCTGCGGTGTTTCTTCGATCAATACAATCGAGGCTCCCGCCGTCACCATCGCTTGCATCGCCTGATTCGGATTTCCGGAGAACCCTTCAGGGATCTTAAGAAATACGGCTGCATTCGGGTTCGGTTTATCACCTGGTGATAACTTTTGAAAGTTTCCGCGGACGGAGTCACTATTGGCCCGCACGACGAGCATTTCCTTACCGTGGACGAAGGCAGCCGTTCCAACGTTGAGAGTCGGGGCCTCTGCAAACGTGTTTCGCGTACTGCTGACAGTTTGAACAAATGTAGCCTTGCCATCGGAACCATTCTCGCCCGCGGGTTCCAAGCCGAACTGCATAAACTGGGCACCGACATATTCCGCCGCGATCCGTTCGAAGATCGTTCCACTGCCCCGACCCTGCAGGGCATCGCTCGCCAGGAAGTTCATATGGGCACGAACGTTTCTTTCATCGACGAGCGGCTTGGTAGCAACCTGAGCGAAGCTAATAAGATGCGCAGTCAAAAGGAGCGCAACTATCACCGTGGACCGTTTAGTTGTCTTTTTCATTGTCTGTATTTACGGATTCCCGACTGTTTAGTTCAGACTGGGGTAATAACGCCAGCTTGGCCGATGGTCCTTTGATAATTTTTGCTTGGTTAAGATTGCTCGCACCATTTCTACGGGGATTGCTCCTTCCTTAAGAATGGCGTCGTGAAACTGTTTATCGGTCATCTTTTTCGAATCAACCAGTTCCCTATGCAAGTTATAGAACTGCAGCCCGCCCATCATATATGCCATCTGGTATAAGGGCCCATAGTCGCCCGAGAACGAGCGCCTGACTTCAGCAAGCGCATTGTCACGTTCGTGGCCGACCTTGTTGACTAACAGATCGACGCACTCCTGAGGCGTCCATTTTTCCAGGTGAAAGTTTAGCGAAAAGATAATACGTGCCGCGCGATGTGAACGCCAAAAAAGAGCTCCGATCCGGTCTGCAGGCGTGTTTGTAAAGCCGCGATCCCATAGAAGAAACTCCCAGTATAAAGCCCACCCTTCGCCCCAAAACGGAGTGCGGAACGTCTCTCGATAAGGCCGGTACCGTCGGGTCATGTAACCCTGTAGGTGGTGGCCTGGAATGAGTTCGTGATGGGTGACAGCCCGAGCGAAATGCGGGTTATTCCCACGCATAGACATCATCTTTTGCTCGTGTGTCATACCATCGGTCGGATACGACACAAGTATAGTTTCCCCCCCGAGAAAGAACGGTGCCACAAGCTGCCGTTCAGGCGTCATCATCTCCATTCGCCAACCATCTCGAGCCAATGCCGGCACGGTGACGAGGTTATTTTTTTCCACGTACTCTATCGCCTCATATGCCTGCCGCTTAATTAGCTCGGGCTGCTTGCCAGGCTCTACATATTTTCTCTTAACCGCCTCGATCGCCTCCATATAGTCGTCGCCGAAACCCATTTCGCGCGATGCCTTTTTAAATTCGGTCACGCACCAATCGAATTCCTTGTTCGCTATATCGAGTAATTCTTCGGGAGAATATGGGATCATCTCAAACTTCAGTTCCTCGATCAGAGCCGCTCTGCCAATGGGATCACCGATGATCGTCGTCTTGTCGTCGCTCCTGATACCGACAAGTTTTTCCGTTATATACGTAGCGTATTTCCCCAGAGCATCGTCGGCCGCCTTGTAAGGGGCTTCGTTCCACCAGGTGAAAATCGGATCATAAGCGTTGTAAAACGTGTACCAGCCGCGTAAGGTCCGCCGGAGTCCGTCGACTGTACGAGCGGCCCGATTCGCTACGGTGCGTTTAGGTTTCGCTGCGTTTGCAGAGTCAAACCTCCTCTGCGTCGAGGTGATCTGTCGGGTAAGTGCATCAAGCAAGGCTGCTGTCTTGGCCGGGTCGGCAAACTCCAGCTTTCGACGAACATCCTCCAGGTCACTGATCGTCCTGGCAAATGGAATCATAAGGGCCATTTCAGAAATCTGATCGTCGCTCCGGGAAAGTTCGCTTAACTCATGTTCGAGATGATTCTTGAAAAGAAGGTAGTCGATTTGTTCGTCGTGATTTAGAGAACTGAAATTCAGCCTATTCAGCGATTCCAGCGATCCGCCGAAAAATTGACGAAATCTTGCCGAACGGTTAGGTGATGTCTGAGCCGTGTAATATCGGTTTAATAATCCCTGGTCCTGACCGAATTTCTCGATCATCCCACTAAGGCGCGAGGCCGGTTCGTTGTATTTGTCCAGTTCGTCTTCGGCTTTACTTTGAGAGAGTCCCGAGGAACTGATTACGGAAAGAAGGAGAATCGAAACTACTAAAGATCTGAAATTCCTCATAAATAAACGTATGCCCTATTCCATCTTTAATTTGGGACTAGCGCGGCCAGGTCGACTTTTACGGTTTGATAATCAATCGTCCTGAATAATCGATCCGATGAAAAAATGGCTTTTGACCTAGGCGGCCGAAAAATTCGTCGGCCGCCCTTTTTGCTCCTTTCCAGTGCCCGTAATCATCTATTATCAGGACGCCACCGGAAACTAACCGCGGGTAAAGGTGCTCGAGTTCGTGGAGGGTAGATTCGTACCAATCTGTATCGAGTCTAAGCAAGGCTATCTCATCTGGAATAACCGCGGGTATCGTCTCTTCGATCCTTCCCTTTACTAATTTAATTCTTACATCTGGGTACCCTGTCCGCATCAGATTGCTTGAAACCTCGGCGATATCGGCTCGACACCAGGCTCCATTTCTATTGATGTTTTCGTCGAAAAGTTTCTTGGCTGACTGCCCGTCAAACTGAGCGTCCTTCTCAGTCGGAACTGTCATTCCTTCGAACGTATCGTACAAATAGAGGTCGCGTCCAATGTCATCGTGCCGCTTCAATACTTCGGCCATCACCATCATACTTCCACCACGCCAGACGCCGCACTCGACCATATCTCCCGATATGGAATTCTCGGTCACATGTCGAGTCGCATCGATAAGGGAAACAACGCTCTCGACACTCGTCATAGTAAACTCTTTGACGAGGGCGAGAATGTCTTTTTCCTCCGGCGCCAGGCTGGTTAGCAGGTTATCCGAAGATGCGACGCCTGGGTCCACGAAACCCAGCACGATTTTCTTTGCCAATTTTCTGATCATCACGACAAGGTCGCACCTTATTCAACCGCGAGGCCAGGAAGCTTCTGAGAATGGATCTCAGACATAAAGCTTTCACCTGCTGCTAACTTTACGCCGAAATTCTCCGCTACTGTCTGGCCAATGTCCGCAAGCGATCCTCTGGTTCCAAGATCAACGCCGGAATTGGCGTTCTTACCAAATACCAAAAGCGGCACATATTCGCGAGTGTGGTCGCTGCCTTCCTTTGTGGGGTCGTTTCCATGATCTGCAGTCATTATCAGGAGGTCGTCATCCTTGAGGGCGTCAAGCATCTCCGGAAGTCTTTGATCAAAGTGTTCGAGTGCCCGGGCGTAGCCCTCGGTATCCCGCCGATGACCGTATAACATATCGAAATCCACAAGGTTGCTAAAAATAAGACCTTCCGAGTCCTCTTTTAACGCTTCAACCGTCTTATCGATGACCTGATCGTTATTTTTAGCAGACACGTCCTGCGTAACACCGACCGAATCATAAATTGACGCAATTTTACCGATACAAACGACATCGAGGTCATTTTTCATTAGCTCGGGTAATAGGTTTTCCGATGGAGGCGGTACGGCGTAATCGTGCCGATTCTCGGTACGCCGAAAATCAGACGCGCTGCTACCTAAGAAAGGGCGGGCAATCACCCTTCCGACCTCGTCTTCTCCGCCAAGTATTTTGCGGGCGATGCTGCAGATTTCGTAAAGCCGATCGATGGGTATCACCTCTTCATGGGCCGCGATCTGAAATACTGAGTCAGCAGAGGTATAAACGATAGGTTTTCCGGTTCGGATATGCTCTTCCCCTAGCTCTTTGATGATCTCGGTGCCGCTCGCAGCGTAATTCCCGAGTACTCCCGAAACGTCAGCCTCGGCGACGAATTTGTCGATGATCCTGGGAGGAAATCCAACCGGGAAAGTCGGAAAGGCTTTTTCGAGAATTATCCCAGCCATTTCCCAGTGGCCCGTAGTCGTGTCCTTTCCATTGGATCTCAAGGTGCACTTTCCATAGCATCCGGCCGGATGCTCGGCCGGGGATAGCCCGGACAGCTGACGAATATTTCCGAGCCCAAGCCGTTGGAGATTCGGCAAATGCACGTCTCTCGACTCAAGAATGTGGCCAAGAGTATCTGCCCCGGCGTCTCCCCATTTGGCTGCGTCCGGCATTTCGCCGATACCGGCACTATCGAGAACAACAAGGCAGACACGCCTAAATTTCTTATCCATATGATGAACTAGCACAAAAATGAAACTCAGAATTTCACTTAATAGGGGCTGTATATCCTTCTCGCGTACGTATTATTGTGCCCGGAGGAAGGCCCTTCGGCTCCACGCGGATCTTTCGAAACGACCCATCACGCTTCTCGTTGTTAGAATAGTAACCGAGCGTATATTTAGTCCCGATCTCTTCGGCAACACTCTTGAATGCAGTGCGGGCCTCGTTAAAATCGTCGACCGGAAAGACCTTGCCGCCCGAGATCCGTGCCAGATCGGCCATTTCCTCATCAGCGATCTGATACAGCCGCTTACTTACGGCTAGTCGCTCGAATTCACCGAGGTCACAAAAATTAGTGGTTAGGTTCGGATTTTTCGGCCCGAAGCTTCGGTAATATCTTCTCAATTGGGCTGCGGAAAACCGGATAGCCGCCTGACAGTCACCCATAAGGTTTTCCTCAAAGAAGGGGCGGGTATCAACCTTAATGAAAAACGTGATAACGCCGGCCTTCTCCAAAACAGAGCGTGCGAGGCTGTAATCGGCAGCGCTCGTCGAATCCACCCCATCAGTGAGGGCAACCAAAGCCCTCCGTCCTCGGAACTCCTCACTCGCGGCTTTCCCGAACACCTTTTCTGCAACCTGTAACAGTGAATCGTAATATGGTGTTCCATTGCTCGTGGTGATGTTGTCGACCGCCGATCTAAGCACTTTGCGATCCTCGGTTAATTGAGTAAACACCTCGCTGGAAGCAAATGCCTGCCCTGGTTGCCGATCTGTCTTGTATGCGATGATCGAAACGCGGTCGCCCGGACGGAGGGATGCTATGAAATCCATCGCGGCACGCTGGATCAAACCAAGTTCGCCCCGGGTCGAGCCGGATGTATCCAGAAGGAGAGCGACTTCGAAGGGCTCCGAAACTGCCGAAAAGTCGGCGATCTCCTGTCTTTTGCCATCTTCGAAAATCAAAAAATTTGACTGCTTAAGCTCGCGCACTGCCTCGCCTTTCGCGCTTAATACGGTTATCGGAACGTCGATCAATTGTGTGTCGACACGGATGATCTCTTCCGCTTCGCCGGCCTTTTTTTCCTGGCCATGAATAGAGAAGCACAGCCCGAAAGCTATCAGGAGCAGTAAACAACAACCTTTTTGACCGGGCCACTTCATCATCGTTCGATTTGTAATATTGTAACAAACTTCGGATCAGTCGAGAGGTTGTGGCTTTTTTTTGGTGGTGATATAGCAACGTTGTGTGCTACTATTTTTGGAAAGCTGTCTTAGGAATAGCTGATCGAAATATACGACTCGCAACCCCTTTTAGTCTCTGCTTCGCACGAACGGACTGACTTGGATTTCTTTTTTGAGGAGAGTAATGACAAAAACACTCACTTTTGGCTTTTTTATTCTATCTATTGTATTTATTGGTTCCTTTGTCGGTCAGACGCCGGCACAGAAAGTCAGGGCCGTACGGGAAACGGCGGTGGCCCAGTCGCCGGCTGCTTTGGTTTTAGCTGAGGAATTTTCGTATCCTACGGGGCAGTTGACTACTGTAAGTGGTGGCAATTGGGTAACGAATACCGGATCCGGAAACTTTATCCCGGTGATCGCTGGAAGTCTGAGTTATTCAGGTTATGCTTCTTCGGGTGTCGGCAACAAGATTCAACTCGTTGCTTCGACGGCATCATCCGAAGACGCATACAGATCATTCACCACCCAGACCGCCGGTACAACTTACGCAAGTTTCCTCGTTAGCGTTACAAATACGGATCTCCTACCTCCTAATTCCAGCGCAACGGGCGAATACTTTGCTGGATTTATTTCTAGCGCTTCAACGTCGGCATTTGCCGCTAGAGTCACAATTCGCCAGGGTGTTGCAGCAAACACGTTTCAGTTGGGTCTTCGTGCATCCGGTAATGCCGCAAACGTTCAGGTATTTTCCGGTACTGACCTTCCGGTCGGCAGCCCAGTGCTAGTAGTGATCAGCTATGAACTGATCAGCGGTGATGCGAACGACGTCACGAAGATGTGGATCAACCCCTCTCTCTCGGGCGGCGAACCAGCCCCTACTCTGACACAGGTTTCAGCAGCGGATCTGGCCGATGTCGGTCGCTTTTTCGTTCGACAAGGTACTGGAGCGGGTTTTTCAACACCAAATGCAGAAATAGACGGACTTCGTATCTCAACTGCTTGGGCCGATATCGGGGGTGGTGCAACTGCACCCGAACATAGGGCACCTGGCGACTTCGACGGCAACGGCCGAACGGATTTCAGTATTGTGAGAGAGGGACCTGGGGGAGCCGCGGGAAACTTCATTTGGTGGATCAAACTCAATGGCCCGAATACGACGTCGGTAACGCCCTTTGGCCTCAATTCAGATTTTATTCTTCCTGCCGATTATGACGGTGATGGTGCCGATGACATTGCAATCTGGCGGGGGCAGCAGGGAACTCACGGATTCTGGGTGTTAAACAGCTCAACGGGTACAGCTAGCTTTCACCCTTTCGGCCAAGCCGGTGATGACCCCGTTGTAGTTGCTGATTACTCAGGTGACGGCGTGGACGACTTTGCTATTTACCGTCGGGATCCTGTTCAAGGATATTTTTGGATGTGGCTGTCGAGCGGCCCATACTCGAATCAATACTCCGCCGTACCGTGGGGTAGTGGCGATGATTCCGCCCTTTTTGGTGACTATAATGGTGACGGATTTGGAGACTTCACGGTTACCCGAGTTGAGGGCCAGCGAATACGGATCTGGACCTTATTTGGCAGCGCGGATCTGTTAGGGCAAAACTTTACAACCGACGTATTCGGAGGCCTAAGCGACTTGTTTGTACCTGGTGATTACGATGGCGATGGAGCTACGGACCTTGCTGTCACCAGGTGGGTGGGGAATTCCCTCAGATGGATATATAAACCCAGCTCCGGGGGCACTGTTGTCCAGACCAATTGGGGAATCGGAAGTGGGTTTGATTTCGAAGTGCATGGCGATTATGACGGCGATGGCACTACGGACTTAGCCGTTTGGCGAACTAGTGGGGCTTTGGCTGGCTACTACATCGTTAGATTAAGCAGTGGAGGCGTCAGGTATGAACCATGGGGCACGGTTAACGATACACCGACGATCTGGGAATTTAAGTAGTTGAATATTTATCGCAAGTAAGAGAGGCCGTCTAGAAACTGATCTAGGCGGTCTTTTTTCTTTTTGCGAGAAAAGGTAAGAGAGATTAGTGGCCGGTGCTGAGCCTTTGGAGGTTGTGGGCGAGTGCGATGAGTCCGAACTCGGTGGTTACTTTGTCGAGACC
>JBGSWW010000112.1:0-62975 GCA_041751735.1 Pyrinomonadaceae bacterium
GCAAGCGTTTCTTCGTCATTAAGGCGCTCAATCAGAGCCGAGTGAAGCACGATAATCGGCTTTTCTACGCCGCCCGTAAACGCGTTGACAAGCGGATTTTGCTGTAGAAAAAAGTCAGGCTTCTCGACGCCCAGCGTGGAGCAAGCTATATCTAATTTCGCATACAGATCGGGGCATTGCTTCGGCGTTATCTTGACCGCACTCGCCATGAATGAAACTCGGATCGCCGACTCACCTGTCCAGGCCAGCAATTTTTTCAATGCCGAATCTACGCCCGGGATCGCCTTTAGAGCCGCAAGAGCACGTGCGTCGGCGGGATGAATATAGTCGTTCTTGTGGAGTTCGTTAAACTTCTTATGCGGTTCGTTCGAAAGCGGGAGCTTGCATCGCCCGCAGTTGGCCGCATTGTTTTCGTAATCCGGCTTTACGGCATTCTTTTGTCCGCAATATCTACAGCGGACGGAATTGCTTGGCGTCATAGCTGACGGTTCTTCTGAATCAGGTTTCTTTCGTGCCATATGTTGAGTCTATGTGAATGCCGCCTATTTTCCAACCGGTATCAGGATATCGAACGAATGCACGTGATAAAAGGTTCAACTTCCATCCATTTTACTGAGGCGCACGACCGTTTCGACGTGGTGCGTCTGTGGAAAGAGGTCGATCGCCGTGATCGTGTCAATCGAGTATCCTCGGTCGATCATCGAACGAAGGTCCCTGGCTAGTATGGACGGCTCGCACGAAACGTATGAAATATATTTCGGACCAAGCGATGTGATCGCTTCTATCACGCCTCTTTCCGTACCGCTCCTGGGCGGGTCGATCAATATGAAATCTGCCTTAACCGAGTTTTCATTCAAGAACCGCCCGACTCCGCTGCGCAAGATCCTGACGTTACCGAGGCCAGTATTCTTCAAGTTTCTTTTGGCGGAACGGATAGCTGCCGGGGCGCTTTCGACGGCGATCACGCTTCCAAAGGTCCGAGCCATTGGAAGTGTAAAGAGACCGACACCTGAGTAAAGGTCGAGAGATCTTTCGCCACTGGCTCCCCCGGTTGCGCTTTCGACAAGTGCCGGAACAAGCAAATGGTTCGCCTGAAAAAACGTTTCCGCCGAAAAACCATAGACCTCTCCAGCCCCTGAATACGTGATGTCAACCGCGGGTTCGGTGCCAACTGAGGACCGAATTGAAACACTGCCCGCATCGCCGCAAGCAGCCAGCACCTCGCCGTCGTTTGGAAAGTTAATCCATTCCATTGTCGACCGGATATTTCGAAGCGTATGTTCGAGCGGAGGTGCGAGTACAGGGCAGGCCTCGACATCGATCACCTCGTGTGAATCCCGTCGAAAATATCCGAATTTCTGTCCGCCATTGTCTATTTGCCAGCGTACCCGGCTGCGGTAATCGTATTCCCGCGGGCTCGGTATGATCGTGATGTGTGGGTCAACCGCTATGTTGCCGATACGTTGAAGGCAGTCGCGTATGATATCCAGCTTGGCCTGCAATTGAGCCTCGTAGCTCAACTGTTGAAAATTGCATCCCCCGCACGCTCCGAAGTAAACACATGGCGGCTCAACGCGGTTCGCGCCGGGGTTTGATACTTCAATTATTTCGGCAAATGCGGTACGCTTTTTAAGCTCCGTTATCCTTACCCGCAACTCATCGCCCGGGGCGGAAAGCGGCACAAATACGGTGAGCTTTTCGGCAAATGCGAGGCCAAAGCCGCGCGGCACTATTTTCTCAACCTTCACGTCGAGGACGTCACCAACTGTGTATATTTTGTTCAAGCTATGCCTTCGACCCCTATCCCGCCCTGCAATTTGAATTGGCTATAATGTCGGATTCTTAGGTCTTAATTTTCTCGGATTCCGCAACGATCACCCATTTGCCGTCACGGTTTTCCAAGTGAAAGAAGCCGCCTTCACCGCAAAGTGGTTCACAAACGTTGAAATATAATACTAGTGCATTGAGTCTTTTCGCGTCGAATCCAATTCTGGAGACAAAATGATATCGGTATTTATCGGCAAGTCGATCGTCTATGTTTCCCGACCCCAAGAGGACGAAACGGTCGTCTATAATAAGGTCGCCTTCAAGTGTAATACCCGATCTGTTTTTCGAGAGAAAATCCGCAATAGCAGCTTCGGGCGCGGCAGGGAAGACCGTCAATACGTCTTCAGTTCCCGTTATCCCTATCGCGTTGAGAGGGGCCGTGGAAATCACAATTTCGTGGCCGCCCGCCGGCCCAGACTGAGCGAGCTCCAAGTAAATCGCAGTCTCCTCTTCGAGAAGCCTTTTGTCATCAGACACTGTGCAGCCCGCGGAACACATGAGAACAAATAAAAAACATATCAGCGAAATGAATTTAATAGTGTCCAACAAATGAATGTCCACTGTTCACTAAAGGTAATATAGTCCCAACCTGGGCATACCCGCTTCCTCGCGCAACCGCTTTAGGAGCATCAGGTCGAACGTGGTTTTGTAGCTCTCTGCATCCATCTCCGACTTGTAAGCTCGAAGCTGCCCGTTAACTTCTTTTTCAAGGGCTTTCAGATTGGCTCGATTCCAGTTGGCAAGCATGCCGCGGTCGAGCATCTTTTCGATATCGCTAAGTGTTCCGTCGACAGTCTCCAGATCTTCTGTCAGGGCCTCGTCAAGTTCACGGAGCCTTGCGACCGCCCTCTCGATCTCTTCCTTCAGGATATCTACCTCAAGGGCTTCAAGCTTTACGATCGAGCCGGCAATGTGCTCTTTTATAGTCGCCGCCGAATACTGCGAGTCATCTTCGCCCTCACCGAGCGAGGACCGGCCCGCATGTGCCGAGGACCATTCCGTATATTGCGCCTCGATCTCTTCTTTGCAGTAAAGCAGGCTCTTTATCGTCCGGGTGCCCGTCGGCTGCTGGTCAAAAACGTCAAAAACCGATTCGATCGACCTGATCACCAGATGCAGCGGTATCCCGCGGTCCTGCCACGACTCGATCAACGCCCAATCCAGCGGGCTGAGAAAAAGATTCTTCCCGCGGCGGCGAACGAACGTCTCCTCGATCTCTGTGAAGTAGTTGTAGTAATTCAATTGAGGAACTTCCGAAAGGATAAGTATCATATATCTGAACCGGGTTTGAAAGACTTAGTGCCATGTCAGCGTAAGATACTAAACGATTAGCGCGTGTGACCGAACGTCCGCTAAACATGATTAGCTCTCCGAATAACTACAAAAATAGTGTCTTATTATCCGTATACTTAGTTTTTCAGTGATAATCAGATAAAATCGTCTGATTGGAGAAAATCTATATATGACAGATATTAATGTTCCGTCGAATGTTACCAATCAGGAGCTCATCCGCTGGGTCACCGATGCGGTCGAGCTGTGTAAGCCTGACAATGTCTATTGGTGTGACGGCTCCCAAGAGGAGTACGACCGCATGTGCCAGGAGATGGTTGACGCCGGCACATTTATCAAGCTAAACGAAGAAAAGCGGCCAAATTCGTTCCTTGCGCGCTCACATCCGTCGGATGTGGCGCGTGTCGAGGACCGGACATATATCTGCTCGCGCGCTAAGGGCGATGCCGGGCCGACGAACAACTGGATGGCACCGATAGAAATGAAGTCCATCCTTAAGAAAAAGTTTGACGGATGCATGACGGGACGGACAATGTACGTCGTGCCCTTCTGCATGGGTCCGATCGGCTCGCCGATCTCGCAGTTTGGTGTGCAGCTTACTGACTCAGCCTATGCCTCAGTGAATATGCGGATTATGACCCGCATGGGCACCAACGCACTTGAAGCGCTCGGAGACGGCGAATTCACACGGTGTCTACACTCCGTCGGAATGCCGCTCGCCGATGGTCAGCAGGACGTCGCATGGCCGTGTTCGCCTGATCCTAAAGACAAATACATCGTTCACTTCCCCGAGGAGAATTCGATCGTCAGCTACGGTTCGGGCTACGGCGGCAACGCACTGCTCGGCAAAAAGTGCCTTGCTCTTCGTATAGCTTCGACCCTCGGCCGCCAGCAGGGCTGGCTTGCTGAGCACATGCTGATCGTAGGCGTTAAGTCTCCCGACGGCCGTAAGGACTATGTTTGTGCTGCATTCCCATCGGCATGCGGCAAGACAAATTTTGCGATGCTTATCCCGCCCAAACCGTTTCAGGAAGAGGGTTGGGAGATCACCACGGTGGGCGACGATATCGCCTGGATCAAACCGGACGAGAACGGCAAGCTGCGTGCGATCAATCCGGAGAACGGATTCTTCGGTGTCGCGCCCGGCACGAACTACTCGACCAACCCCAACGCGATGGAGTCGATCAAGGAGAACACGATCTTCACGAACGTGGCCTTAACCGATGACGGCGACATATGGTGGGAAGGCATGGACGGCGAACCGCCCGCACACGCCATAGACTGGCAGGGCAATGACTGGACGCCGGGCACCGAGGCGAAGGCTGCGCATGCTAACGCGCGATTTACTGCCCCGATCACGCAGTGCCCGGTCGTCGACGAAAATTTCAACGACCCGACCGGCGTTCCCGTTTCCGCATTTATCTTCGGCGGACGTCGTAATTCTGTCGTGCCGCTCGTTCAGCAGTCGTTCAACTGGGCTTTCGGTGTTTACATGGCAGCAACAATGGGCTCGGAAATGACAGCCGCTGCCTTCGGCAATATCGGCGAGGTCCGCCGCGATCCTTTCGCGATGCTCCCCTTCGCCGGTTATCACATGGGTGATTACTTCGGCCACTGGCTAAATTTCGGCCGCCAGATACCCGATCCGCCGCGGATATTCTCGGTCAATTGGTTCCTCAAGGACGAGAACGGCAAATTTGCCTGGCCCGGCTATGGCGAGAACATGCGTGTACTCAAATGGGTCGTCGAGCGTTCACGGGGCCTGTCCAAGGGCACGGAAACCCCGCTCGGCTGGATGCCCCGATACGCGGATATGGACTGGCGCGGACTCGATTTTACCGAGGAGCAGTTCAAAAAAGTGATGAAACTTGATCGCGATATGTGGCTAAAGGAGATCGCGATGCACGACGACCTCTTCTTCAAGCTTTACGACCGTTTGCCGAAGGAAATGACCTTCATCCGCGAGCTGCTCGTCTCGAACCTATGGCGATCGCCCGAACTCGGACTCGCCGCTCCACGGCCTGAGGCAGAACCGCTGAAAGCTGTCGGCAAAGCGGAATAGTTCCTTTGTGTATGCAAATGGCGGCCGTTGGATCCGACCGTCATTTGCAGCAATCTTCTCTGAACGCAACCATTTACTAATTAACTTAACCAGCTAATGCAGACGCCGGTCGCGAAGCTCAAATATTGCCAAAAGTGTGGGTTTCAGGCGGCGACCGTGGAAACGCTATGCCCGCAATGTCATTCTCCATTGCAAAGCAGCAGCAGTGTACGGATTCGCGGGGGTGCATTGATGATCGGCCTCGGCGGTTTCCTCGTTGTCTTCATGTCGTATCTGACGATGTTGGTGATCGATGCCGCTAACCCGCAGGCACCCGGCGGGGCTTCGTTTACTGGTTCCGATGATCAGCTGATAGCCATTATGGGTCTGTTTGCCTTACTGATCGTCTTTGGGTTCGCGACTGCGCTGGCTGGATCTTGGCAGATGATATTCGGACGGCGGAACAGATTTATCGTTTGGGGAGCCCTCGGATGTGCCGTTATCATGGCTGCAATGGCCTATTTTGTTTACTTACGGCTGGAATAGCATCCAGTCGCCGTCTTTAAAGCATCACTATTTTAGACACGTATGAGGCGATCGTTGCTTGTACTTTCCTTTCTGCTCCTCACGGTGCTTCCTTGTCAGGACCTTGCGAGTTCGGAGAACGCTATTTCTGTCGGTGAGCAGCAAGTTGAGCTGAATCAAGACGAATACAGCAAAGAGCGCCGTGACATGGTCGAAAAACAGATCCGGGCTCGTGGTGTTACGGACGACAAGGTATTAAAGGCCATGCGGAAAGTTCCGCGTCACTTGTTCGTACCGGATGCGCAGCGAAAATACGCTTATGCAGACACTCCGCTTCCGATCGGACTCAACCAAACGATCTCACAGCCTTTCATAGTGGCCTACATGACCGAGGCAGCCAATATTTCTTCTAAGGACCAGGTGCTCGAAATTGGCACAGGATCCGGCTACCAGGCTGCAGTACTCGGTGAGATCGCGCGCGAGGTCTACACTATCGAGATCGTACCCGAGCTTGCCCGGAGGTCCGATAGCCTGCTAAAGAAATTAAAGTATTCGAATGTCTTCGCTAAGGAGGGCAACGGTTATCTCGGATGGCTCGAACACGCTCCGTTCGACGCGATCATAGTCACGGCCGCCCCCGACGAGGTGCCTAAGCCTTTGATCGACCAGCTTGCGGTGGGCGGAACGATGGTCATTCCTGTCGGCGCCGGCTACCAGGAAATGATTTTGATCACGAATACAAAGAAGGGTGTTACCCAAAAACGTACCATGCCCGTCCGATTCGTCCCGATGATCGGTAAGCCCGGCTCGTGAGACATATCCACGCCTCTACGCTGGATTATCGTCCGAAACAGTTTCTAATGTATAATCCACGCTAATCTAGTGGAGGATGGTTAATGGAAAGTTTTCTTGGGCGATACTCGACCTATTTTTACGCGTTACTCCGAATAGTATCGGGGTTTCTTTTCTTTTGGCATGGGACCCAAAAGCTGCTCGGCTACCCGACGTCACAGGGTGGCGGAGGCGGTGGAATTACTGCCCAAAGCGCCGTCGCCGGCTCCATCGAGCTCATCGGCGGCCTTCTGATCATGGTCGGGCTGTTTACAAGCATTGCCGCTTTTTTGGCAAGCGGTCTTATGGCTGCAGCCTATTTTATTGCCCACTTCAGTCTTGCGGCCTTCCTTCCGATAGTTAACCGTGGGGAGCTAGCCGTTCTCTATTGTTTCGTCTTTCTGTACATTGCATCACGCGGCTCTGGAGTGTGGAGCGTTGAGTCGATGTTCAGAGGGCCGAAGGCGTCAGAGTCTGTCTGATATTGGTAAACTAATTACAGTGCAGGGCATCTAACCACACAGGAAATACTATGGAAAACTTCACCACCACATTTGGCAATACTGCGGCACAAGCTGCGCCGGTTGAGCGTGCGGCGTTCATCCGAAAAACGTACACGCTGCTCGCCCTGGCGATACTCGCCTTCATAGGCGTCGAGGGATTCCTATTCATCTCCGGAGCGGCAAATGTAATAGCCTCCCTTATCTTCAGCGGCGGTATTATGGGCTGGCTGTTGGTTTTGGGAATGTTTATGGGGATCTCGTATTTGGCGAACCGGTGGGCGACGTCCGAGACCTCGCAGGCTACGCAGTACATGGGCCTTGGGATCTTCATCATCGCCGAAGCGATCATTTTCGTGCCGCTGATCATGATCTCGATATATTACGCAGGCGACGGTTCGGTACTGGCTAAGGCGGGTATCGTTACACTGGGATTATTTGCCGGCCTTTCACTGACAGTTTTTATTACCCGTGCCGATTTCAGCTTTTTGGGCCCAATCCTTGCGATCGGCGGCTTCATGGCACTTGGATTTATCGTCGCGAGCGCGATATTTGGATTTTCGCTCGGCAGCGTTTTTGCCTTTATTATGGTGGCGTTCGCCGCATCGTCCATTCTATATCAGACGTCGAATGTGCTCCACCAGTTCAATACGAAGCAGCACGTCGCGGCATCGTTAACGCTATTCGCGAGCGTGGCTCTGCTTTTCTGGTATATACTGACGATCTTTAGTTCACGAGATTAGGGAAATGAGATAAGCTTATGTCGCCGTCGTACATATATGGCGGCGGCATCTTAGATTAGGAGAGCAATATGAAAGGAATTTTCGCGATCACCGCCATGGCCTTAATGCTCGCGGTCGCGGCCATAGCTCAAACTCCACAGGCGCCGGTCGGCAAATTGAAAGTCGGTGATGTAGCCCCTGATTTTACGTTGATGGATACCACGGGCAGTCCTGTTAAGTTGAGCGATTTCCGCGGCAAAAAGAACGTAGTACTTGCCTTCTACGTTCTTGCCTTCACAGGCGGCTGAACGAAGGAACTTCAAGCGTATCAGTCTGATATCGCAAAATTCGACGCAACGGAAACTCAGGTTTTAGGGATCAGCATGGACAGCTTCGCGGCCAACAAACGCTTTGCTGAAGATATCAAGGTCAACTTCCCGCTACTAAGCGATTGGAAGCGAAATACTACAAAAGATTACGGGCTTTATAACGAAACGTCCGGCTATGGAGCCAGGGCGACATTCGTCGTCGATAAGGACGGCAAGATACAGCACGTCGAGGTCGGCCGAACAGCCATCGACCCGACGGGTGCCTACCAAGTCTGCGACCTATTGCAGAAGAGAAAGGCCGACGCTAAGAAACCGTAGCTTACCCCGATCGGAGGTCGTCGGGATCAATTGGCTTGGCTCTAAATGTGCCATCCGCCTCCCTAGTCAATATTTCGATACGCCGCTCGGCCTTTGCAAGGCGTTCGCGGCATTCACGAGATAGGCGAATCCCGGTTTCAAACAGCTCAAGACTCGACTCGAGCGGGAGGTCACCCGTCTCGAGCTGATTAACGATATCCTCGAGTTCAGCGAGCGAGGTTTCGAACGTTTTTTCCATAGCTAGCGCACCAATTCCTCCGCCTGCCTCAGAATATCGGCAAGGTTACCCATTCCACCATATTTGTTAGCGGTTTCCCGGCGGCCGTCGGTCGCTATCGAGATTATCTCCTGGCCGATCTTTCGGGCAATGTCGGTGGCAAGTTGTTCGTCGGTGACCCCGACGATCCGCCATCGCTGGCCGTCGCTCCGCATCGTCAGCTGAAGCGGATGGTCGCGGAGTTTACTGACGACGATAGCCGTATCACCGTTAACGGTTATGTCAAGATAACGGTCGGCACCCATGACCATCGCCGAGAACGGAACATATCCAAACCGCTCCGTACGATCCCGAATTACGCGGGGAAGCTCCTCGCGGGCTCGATCTTTGACAGCAGGCAACAAGGGTCTGGCAATATCCTGCACCTTTGCCAGCACTTCAGGTCGTTGTCCGCGACCATATAGTTCCATAGCCTTGCTTGTGATCTGGGGCACGAAATCATCGACAACTCCGTCAACATCGATCAACGCGGACACTTGACGCTCATCGTTCCGTTTTGCCGCGTCGATGAGTAGTGCCAGTGAGTACTGGGGCGTGTCCTTCAGCCCCTGGTAATAAACTGCAGCAATCATGCCCAATAACAGCGGGATCGATATCAGTATGAGGCCTGTAATGACGAAAGGCTTCTTCGACCGAGCTTTATCGATCTCGAAATTCTCAAACACGGGCGGCCTGCGAGTGTTTTCAAACTTCTGATGAGCGGCTGCGGTATCGTTCAATTCAAATCTGAGATCAGACATAGGCGGTACTAAGACGCCGAAACATCGACGTCCAGTTTCCCACGCTCTAGACGTATATTCAATTTATCGCCGGGCTTAACATTGGCCGGGTCACGAAGAACGGAGCCGTCTTCGGTTTGGGTTATCGAATAACCACGTGTCAGCACCG
Source organism: Pyrinomonadaceae bacterium (assembly GCA_041751735.1). GTDB lineage: Bacteria > Acidobacteriota > Blastocatellia > Pyrinomonadales > Pyrinomonadaceae > OLB17. The sequence continues at coordinate 9,549 of JBGSWW010000112.1, forward strand.
CCAGCGGCGATAGAGCATCGAGTTTCGCCATGTCCAGGTTAAGGCGTTCACTCTTGCTATTCATCGACCTTTCGATCGCGGCCATTCGGCGTTGATCAAACATATCAAGCCGGCCCTCGACGGCAGCACGTTTCGCGGACAGAGCAGACGGCGACATCCTCGCTGCCAATCCGTCAAATCGCGTTTTGGCGTCGAGGACCTTGTCTGCAAACCCTTGCTTTAGGCCCTCGACAGCTTGTTCCATTCGCGTGGCGGCTTCGAGCATTTGGAAAGACATGATGCTGTGCAGTTGTCCGTGACGAGCCTCGAACGCTCGATCGATCTCGTCCTCACGCTGGGCCACAAGTTCGGCGGCGGCGGATGGCGTGGCGGCACGGAGGTCAGCGACCCAATCGCAGATCGTCCAGTCTATCTCGTGGCCCACCGCGGAAATGACAGGGATCTCGCTGTTTCGCACCGCTCTCGCAAGTGCCTCGTCGTTAAACGCCCAAAGGTCTTCCGCCGAACCGCCTCCACGTCCAATTATCAGGACATCAATGCGATCAAGCGGCGGCCGTCCAAGATTATAGATATTCACATTACGAACCGCCCGGCGAATATTGTCGGCCGCACCTTCCCCCTGAACAAGGGCCGGGATCAGCAGTATGCTCACCGAACGAGCACGCCGTGTAAGCACGTTGTGGATATCGTGATAGGCAGCCCCGCTCGGGCTTGTGATAACCGCTACGCGTCTGGGGAAAAAGGGTATAGGGCGTTTATGTTCGGGCCGAAAAAGCCCCTCTGCATCGAGCTTCGCCTTGATCTGCTCAAAGGCCGCACGCAGGGCTCCCTCGCCTGACGGTTCGAGGGACTCTACGATCAGCTGCAGTTCGCCGCGGGGCTCATAAACGGCTAGACGCCCTCGGACGCGCACACAGATCCCATTCTGAGGCCGAAATCTTATCCGGTAATTAGAGCCTCTGAAACACACGGCCTTGATCTGGGCAGAGCCATCGTTGAGGTTGAAGTACCAGTGGCCGGAACCAGCCGAAATGAAGTTTACGATCTCGCCCTCAACCCATACGCTCGCAAAGCGTCGTTCGAGAACCGTGCGGACTTCGACGTTAAGTTCGGAAACAGTGAGAGGTCTCGGCTCTATGTCCTCGAAGAGGTGTGCGAAAAGTGGAGTTTCGGCCAGAATTAATCTCCGGATGCCACCACAGAAGTGACCGTTGTAAAAGTATTCGCGGGTTTCGCCTTGATCCTCAGGCGGGGTGAAATTCCCTCAGGGCCGGTGACGTCAGATCGAAAGGTCACCATATATGCTGAACGCATCTGCAGCACGATATCCTCGTAGGCTTCCTGGATGTGTCGCACTTCCGTAATGGGATAGTAAACTCCGCCGGAAAGCTTCGCAAGTTTCTCACCTTCACCCTCACTCTTGGCTGTTAGTGACATGTATTTTTTCCTCATTGGATCAATATCAGAGCCGGGATTCTGCGCGGCTAACGCGATCAAGCCGGACGGTACGTATAGCGGGTATATCAGTGAGCCGCTTTCCTGAATGGAACCAGCCAGGGAGTCGAACGGCAGAAAAGAGCGGTTATCATCTCCATCGGTAAGGACAACGATCGCCGTTCTCTCGCCCCTGAGCGGTCTCAGCGATTCGCTTATTGTGTAAGCGAGCGCGTCATAATAGGCAGTTCCGCCGCCGGCATCAAATGAATCGAGGCTTGTCGACAATTCACCCTTATCTTTCGTAAAACCGGAGAGCACTTTAACATCCTCATTGAAAATTATTATCGAGACGCGGTCGTCAGCGCCCACGGTTTCGACGAAATTCCTGGCGGCTTTCCTAATGAAATTGACATAATTCTCGACACTGCCCGAAACATCCAAAAGGAGGACCAAATTAAACGGGGCGGTCGACCGCTTGACGGACATCACCTCGCGTTCAATGCCGTTCTCGGTGACTTCGAAATCCACTCGATCTAAACCGGAGATCGCCCGATTCTTCAGATCAGTCACCCTTACGAAAGCCGTCTTAACAGCGGCGACCGGAACAACCATGCCTTTTGACCTGGTTGCGAAATTCGGCTGCGTGATAATGGGTGGCAAGGTGCGAGAATAATCACCGAAATATTTTGGACTTGCCCGACGAATGGCTTCAGTAAGCAACGAATCACCACTCCGAATGATCGCTTTTGCCGCATTGGTAAGCGGGCGCTGTCGAAGATCGTTGACAACCTCATTTGGAGGCACATTGAGTAGGATGATCCCTCTGGACGTAGTTAATCTCAGCGATACCGACTTCGATTTTTCCTCGGGATCCGCCGAAGGAGTGTGAGTGTCACCGTCAACGGCTTTAGAATCATTACCCTTTACAAGTTCTCCGTGCCGGCCTTTGATCTCAAAACGGCCCCCGGAGCGTTCCTTGACGTCGCTCACGGCAAAATCAGCCAGATAACGCGGACGCGATTCGATCCAAAGCAGATGATATGTCACATCGTCAGTAGGAGTGTCCGTTACAATAGTGCCGGTGTCCGTCCTGGCATCGATAGACAAGAAATTTCCGGACGCTTCTATAGCACCCGCCTTAGTTTCGATCTTTATTTTTGCTCGCTCGGGCACCTTTAGAGTTAGATCGATACGCTTTTCCCTCGATGCTGGGGTGACAACGATGACAACACGGCCCTTTGATGCCGTGATCCTAACTTCTGATTCGCTGACGCCTCCGGGCCCGGTGGCCGTCAAGTCCCAGGGAAGCGTCTCTTTCGCCACGGTCGGTACGGCCATGATCGCAACCCGGCCAAAATGGTTCACGATCTCGATCGAACTGGCGCCATCGATCTTTATCTCGCGCGTAGATTCCTGCGTCAAGCCTGTCAGGGCCGCTGCGAACATCAAGAATATTAGGGGAAATATTTTCTTTAATTGGAACAACTGCATTACCTAGGATCTGCTGGGAATTCGGCCGGACTGTATCAACCTCTGGCGAACACGTTCTTGCCACTTCTTTCTTGGACGCCCATCATCCTCGAAACGTTCGATAAGTTCGTTCTTTGATTCGCCACCGGCTAAACGGGTCTTTAAATAGAGAAGGGCAACAATGATCGCAGAAAAGGAAAACACTAGGATCTGCATCGGGAGCCAGAGGATCTGGATCATTGATTCGAAGAACGTGGTGCGCAATCGCGTTCCTACGTCCTGGTCTGCTTTTTTCTCGATTGCCCCGTTTTGGCGTCCAAACGTCCAGTTCCAGTTACTCTCGTTCTCCTTTGGACTCTCGATAGGATCGGTTGTTGATTGTGCTGTTGCCCCCTCCGGAACTGGCCGCTGAGTATCAGTGGTTTCGATCTGGGCCTCGGTTTTGCGTTCAAACGCCTTCGCGGTGATGTTAACAACAAATGAGATCGTTCCGGCAATTATAGCCGGGATCAGCAGCATAATGAATACGGCTCCCGCCGCTGTCATAAATGACCTCTGTACCAGGTGTGCAGAGCGTTTCAACGCGGCTATAACGCCGACATTCTCCAGCATCACTACGGGCGGCACGAGGATGAACAGGATATACGCGACAAAAAAACCGACAAACCCCAAAACCAACGCGCCCACCGCCCCGCCGATCAGGATAGCGGCGACGGAATTTGTGACGGGATAAAGGATGCCCATCAAGGCCGCGACTGAACCAAACCCTGCTATACCGCCGATGCCCGCGAGAACAAACGGCAAAAGCGCAGTCAGAAAACCCGCACCTGCAACGCGCTTCCATTTGCGGCGGGCTTCTTTAAGAGCGGGCCTCAGCCGGACCGGCCGCAGCGGAACGGCGAGATACTGGATAACGATCCAGGAGATCGTACCCACAATTAGATTTGTGCAAAAAGCACTCGCAATAGTGAGTGCAAATCCGTCCAATCCGATCCCAATGTTAGCCAAGGACGAAGGAATGGCATCACCCGCCTTGAGAAACTGCAATCCCAAAAGAGTCAGGGTCAAGAAAATAATAGGGATCGAAAAGAAACCTGCTAACAGCAGATATTTAGGCAAATGCTCACTATAGATCACCAGAGAGCGGCTGAGTAGTCCGAAAATGCCCTCGGAACGGGACCGAAGGTTGCTCGCAAATGCCTCCGCGGTTTGAGGGCGGCATTCCGGGTCCTTACTCAAGGCGGCTAGAATTGCCGATTCCATTTTTCGCCGGACCTTCTTAGCTTTCAAAGGAGGCGGCGGCAAATTCTTATGTGCCTCCATTACATCTTTGAAATCACCTTCGAACGGCGTCCGGCCCGAGAGCATCTGATACGAAATTACGCCTAAGCTGTAAACATCGGACCTGGCGTCGAGATGTTCGCCGCGGCACTGCTCGGGTGACATGTAAAGCGGTGTCCCGAGAACCGCTCCGACTCTTGTGAGATCGGCAGAGCCGTGTGACTCATAAAGGGAATGCGCGGTGCTCCGCCCGGCACGATCATCCGTCGCGGAGATCAATTTCGTACCGATCGTGTCCTGGTCGCCATCCGATAAACTCGCATCATGAATAGCCGTCTTTTTCGCTTCGTCATCGAATTTTGCCGCCGGTGTGACCGTAATGACGCGGTCTTTCGGAACCTGAGCGACGGTTTTCGCGTCAGATGCCTGTGTCCCTGAACCCTCGAAGATAAACGTCGCCTCCGGAGCTGCACCGGCGAAGGTAGAGTTGCCTTCGGATAGAACCGTATGAGTAGACCGCCGAAACAACTGAGGCGTTTCCCCATTTGTGATATCAACGTGCTCCTCCAATTTCGCGATCCCGAAGTCAAGGACCTTTACCGTGTAACCTCCCCGCTGGTTTGGTTCAAGCCAAATATTATCGGGTTTTAGATCGCGATGAATGATGCCCTGTTCATGTGCTTCGTGCACCGCCGAACACACCTGGTCGATTATATCGAGCGTCCAGCCCACCGGCAGGTTTTGTTCCTCGTCCAGTATCTCTCCCAACGTACACCCATCGAGGTACTCCATCACCAGGTAGGCAACCTGGCCATCCTTCGAATCCGAGAACCCGAAGTCAGTGACGTTCACTACATTAGGGTGCCGAAGCCGGCCCGCCGCCCTCGCTTCTCGCCTGAATCGCTCGACAAACTCCGCCCTCTCCATGAATTGGGGCGATATGATCTTAACAGCAACAGGACGTTCCGTACCGAGGTGGGTGGCGAGGTACACCGTGCCCATACCGCCGCGGCCGAGTTCGCGGTCGATCCGATATTTTCCATCTAATGTTTGCCCTGAAAAATCCATTTCATTCCTTACCCGATGTGCAAACTCTAACGGTTTTCGGCTGTCACTTGCAAGTATTTACGAGGAAGTACAGATGTATGTTCGTCTGTATCCTCAATTAACGTCGAGTACTTAAAATAACTCTGCTCAAAAACCGATGGCCGGAGCGATTTGTGTTTCGTCGACGTCGAACAAATGCTTCGTGACGTAAAATCGAACTTGAAAGCTGATAAGAACTGGTTTACACTTGCCCGAAATCGCATTGTCGGAAAGTGCCTTCCGCACAAAAAGAAACATAGTTTGTTGCACATCTGCAACATGATTGCATTTACGCTGTCACCCTGATATGATCGCATCACGGTCGATCAATGTCTACGTGGCCGGTATGTCGACGTTACTCTAATGGGAGACTTTATATGAGCTTGGATAAGGGAAAAGCGATCGAATCTGCTTTGCTGCAGATCGAGAAGAAATTTGGCAAGGGTTCCATCATGCGGCTAGGCGAGCGTCCCCATGAAGACGCTGGTGCGATTTCCACACATTGCCTTAGTTTGGACGCGGCGATCGGGGTAGGCGGCTTTCCTAGAGGGCGAATAGTCGAGGTTTATGGCCCGGAGAGCTCGGGAAAAACGACGCTGGCCTTAACGGTGGTTGCCTCTGCACAGAAAACAGGGGGCATTTGCGCATATATCGACGCCGAGCACGCGATGGACCCGGAATACGCACAAAAGCTTGGTGTAAATATCGACGATATGCTGATCTCGCAACCGGATTCTGGTGAACAGGCTTTGGAGATCGCTGAGACCCTTATTCGTTCCAACAGTGTCGACGTCATTGTCATCGATTCGGTCGCAGCGTTGGTACCAAGGGCCGAGTTAGATGGTGAAATGGGAGATTCTCTCCCGGGCCTTCAGGCGCGGCTGATGTCGCAGGCACTTCGAAAGATCACTGCGATCGTTTCGAGTTCACATACCTGTTTCATCTTTATCAACCAGCTTCGCGAGAAGATCGGTGTTTTCTTTGGATCGCCGGAGACCACAACCGGTGGTAAGGCATTAAAGTTCTATGCCAGCCTCCGTCTCGACATTCGACGTATCGGGGCGATCAAGGATGGCGACCGGGTCGTCGGAAACCGCACCAGGGTCAAGGTTGTTAAAAACAAATGTGCCCCCCCGTTTCGCGAATCTGAGTTCGACATTATGTACGGTGAGGGCATTTCAAAAGAAGGCGATCTTCTGGACCTGGCAGTAAATCACAACATTGTCGAAAAAAGCGGTGCCTGGTTTTCGTATAAGGGCGAACGACTCGGTCAGGGGCGCGATAATGTCAAAAACATGCTGAAAACAAATGAAGATCTGCTGGCACGGATAGAAACTGATGTTAAGGAAGTACTCGGATTCGCAAAAACGGAAACGGCTGCAGCCTGATATCTGCCAAAACAAGAGGAATTTAAAAAAGCTGTGCCGGTTTGAGTGTTGCGTCTCCGGGGGTCAGCGACGGCGAACAAACCGGCACGGGCAGGCATTTTTTGCCGGGGCCAAAGCATAGGGTGGCTGACCGACAACACCAGCATTATTATCCGTCTTCCATGTTTTGTCAACAATATTTTGCTCGTCGCACGCCAACTCGCAGGGATTCCGGCCAAAGATTTGACATACCTAATTCGCTTATTTACACTAACAAATTCGCGTCGCGGTAATAATCACACGCGATCGGCCAGGTAGCTCAGTTGGTAGAGCAGCGGACTGAAAATCCGCGTGTCGGCGGTTCGACCCCGTCCCTGGCCACCATCTTTCTTTGCCTATCCCTAACATCCGCCGGGAATGAGATTTACCTTCATTTCAGACGCCTCTTTCCCTTTCTCCAGCTTGATAAGCTTGCCCCGTATAGTGTTGCTCACTTCGCCGTTTTCGTACGGAAGGTATTTCCCGACAAAACGATATTGCACTCCCGATTTCGACTCAGTTTCAAATGTGACGAAATCCGGGCTTACTGACACCGAATTGAATTTATGATTTCGTTTCGTCTGCAAGGATCCTTTCGGTGGGATCGGGACCCATAGCTCTGTTTCGTCATTTGGAACATATTCGTGCGTTATTATCTCAATGTAGTCGAAATCATGAAATCCCCTGGGTAGTGTTTCCGCAAGAATATAGTACTCGCCGGTAAGATTTAGTTCCGTGGGTAGATATTGAGGATCACTCGAAAACTCCGCCCCAATTTTCGCCTCGGTCGCAAATTCTGTCGCCAATGCCACCGGTCTTTCGACTGTTACCGGAAACAAAAGCGATCCTACATAACGATACCCCGCGTTCGCCGACCAGCCGATGAGAAATGTGACGCTCGCTGCCATAAATAGAAGGACATATTTTCGTAGACGCATTTTTTAGACCTCGCGAATCAGAATCTCGTATCAAGTATATTCGTCGGAATTCGTGGTACGAGGGCGTTGCCATCGTTGAAAGGGTGTGGACTTCCACACCGCCGGAAGGCGGATGTAACGGTTCTTCCCCGGTGAGTATTCTCGTAAGATATCTTCGAAGCGGACTTAAATGGTAATATTCGCTCACATAGAATGCCTATCCTGATCGCGGAAGATAACAATGCCCAGCGTCGATACCTTATCGAGCTTCTGACCAGGGAATTTCCGTCATACTTGCCGATAATCGATGCGGAAGACGGTGAAAAAGCGGTAGAGCTCGCGATCGGGTCGAGGCCGGCACTTTGTATTCTTGACATCCAGATGCCTAAGCTCTCCGGTGTAAAAGCAGCGCGTGCGATCTGGCGTGAGGCCCCCGAATCGCGGGTCATCTTCTGGACCCAGTTCCCTCACGAGATCTATATAAACGAGATACGCAAGATCGTTCGATCGATCGACCCGCAGCCAACTTACGGATTTATACATAAGAACAATCCGGAAGAACGGTTTATACGTTTTGTCGCGGCGGTCCTGGAAGACGGAGCCGATATGATCGACCCCGCTTTTAAGGACTCGTTTCACCGGCCACTCCTGACCGAATTCGAATCCGAGGCGCTTCGGTATCTCGCCCTCGGCCTGTCAAACTGGGCGATCGCCCGTAAATGCAGTCTAAGCCTGCGTGGCGTTGAGAGCCGTTTGGCCACACTCTACGAAAAGCTCTTCCCCGTCAGCTCCGACGGGACCGACACGGAGGAATACGAGAAACTGGCGTATAACATGCGGACCAGGGCCTTTTTTCAGGCCTTAAAGCGTGGGCTCATTAATAGCGACGAACTTGAAAAGGCCGAGTCGGAACTTGCCGTGTGGATCGAACGTGATCAACTGCGATTTGCGGAAAAGGATTAGGCTTGTTTCGCTCTCGCGCGGTATTTGGCCAGTTCAAGATCTGGATGATCGAATCTTTGATGCTGCCATTTAACTCTAAACGAATATTCGCAACCGCCGGAATTGCCGTTTTTGTTTTCCTGTCGGTGCTTTTCTCCCAATCCCCCACGCCGGTGCCTTCGCCCTCTCCTGATGCGACTCCTACAGTTTCACCAACGCCAACGCCCTCGCCCGCCCGAGCTCCTTCGCCAACGCCGCTGCCCGGGGCCCAGAATTTTCATCAATGGGGCTCCGTCACTGTTTTCAACGGTCTGCCTTCCGACAGCGTTCGAGCGGTCGCCCAGACACTTGACGGCGTCATGTGGTTCGGGACCGACAATGGCTTGGCTCGGTTTGACGGAAGACAGATCCAAAAATTCGTGCCAGGCGGGGCAGAAACTAACGGAGTGCTCGCCCTCGGCGTTTCGGCGAATGGTGAGCTTTGGATAGGAACGCGCGCGGGTGCGTTCGTCTACTCTGAAAACCAATTCCATCCGGTCGCGGGCACCCTTGACTACGGGATCACGAAGATCCTATTGGGTGATCCGATCGTACTCGGTACCGATGCCGGTCTCGTACTTCTTGCCAGCCGAGATCATTCAGATTTCCTTGTGGCGACGCCGATGTCCTCCGAACCGATCAAAGCCGCAGACGGTTCCATCGTTAGTATCACCGGCCTGATCCAGCGTGGTGGGAAACTGATCGCAAGTAGTTCGGGTTATGCAGTGGTCGAAATTACGGATGGACAAGTCGCCGAATCAGACATTAGATCCCGAACTCCATTCGTGCACGCGATGTCCGCCGGTGACGACGGCGCCGTCTGGTTGGGGACCGAAGCGGCCAAAGGCGCAAGCGGTGTTTACTTTGGCAGCAGCGGGGCACAAGCGGTCCGCATACCAGCTCCAACAGCCGACGTACTTTCGCTCGAAGCGAGCGAAAGCGGCGTGTGGGCAGGAACTGAGAGATACGGTCTTTTCCATTTTGTGAACGGTAAGCTGAAGAAGACTTACACCTTCGAGAACACATCCGGCGGCCTAAGATCGAACACCGTCTTTACACTCTTCACCGACCGCGAAGGCGTCCTCTGGATAGGAACAAATCGCGGCGTAAGCAGATTCGACCGACTGGGAGCGGTTCAGGAGACCGTATCCGATGTACCGAACAGCAATTTCATACGAACACTTTATCAGGCGCCCGGAGAAAGAGGTTTGCTATACGCAGGATCTAACCGGGGGCTGTTCACGTTCGATCGGGTCAAGGAAACATGGAATCAACTGCCCGCGTTCAATAACAAAGTCATCTACGCTGTCCGTAAGAGATACGAGTCTTCGATCGTGGTAGGCGGGCCCGACGGTTTGTTTGATATTTCGGGAAGGAAACTTCTGGATGGCGACGTTCGCGGTCTCGCCGGTTTCAACCAGCGGGACTATGCCGTTGTCTTTGGAAGGGGGATCTTTGATATCGCCAACGACGTGCCGAAACTCGTGGTTGCCGACCCGACGATCACAACGATTGGTGAACGGTGGAACAAACTCTGGATCGGGACGTTGGATCGTGGCCTCTTTAGTTTCGCGGGCAAGACAATGGCAAGCGAAGCTGATGCGGACAAACTTAAGAGCGGAACTATCTGGAAAGTCCGAAACATTTCTAACGGATCGGCAAGCGGTCCGGCCTATATTGCTGGACAGCATGGCGTTTCCGTCGTAAGAGACGATGGAGCAATAGAGCAGATCATCGCCGCCGAAGATGTGCGCGATGTCATCGAAAGGGACGGTCACATATGGGCGGCCTCAACGACGCGAGGACTCCTGCACGCGCGTCGCGACGATCGATTCGGTTGGCTGGTTTCCAGCATTGCATTCGAGCAGGGGCTCCCGTCGGAAAAGGCATTCTCGATCCAGCCGTCGGGTGACACGCTTATCGTTGCGACCAATCGCGGTGTTGTCACATACGAGGCCGGAACCGTCGCCCCGAAGCTCATTGCCACGCGTGTCCTGAGCCAGCGTGCTCATGATCTGGCGGAGCTTCGTTCGGCGATCGAGCTGGAGCATCCGCAGAAGTCGCTCCTCGTTGATGTAGCCGGTCAGAGCAGCCGAACGTTTCCCGAGGAGTTTCAGTACGGGTTCCTATTAACCAATTCCAAGGGCAATGAGGTCGATCGACGTCTTTCGAACGACTCCCAATTTTCGCCCTCGGATCTGCCACCGGGCGAGTACACGATCGAGGCGATCGCATTCAACCGTGACCTGCTTCCGTCCGAGCCCTTGTTAATCAGGTTTTCCGTTGCACAGGCCCCGTTTCCCTGGACCGAAACGGCACTCGGAGTTCTCCTCATGATGGCTCTCGTTGCACTCGCATGGGCGATTTTCGAGCATCGCCGCATCAGGCAGCGCAACCGTGAACTTGCCGCCGCAAGGCTCGATCTCGCTAACGAGGCCGAACGCGAACGCCGCCGCATAGCCCGCGATCTTCATGATCAGACCCTTGCGGACCTGCGGAACCTGATGATCAAGAGCGATAAGTTTGGCTATGACAAGGGCGAATTCCGAAACGAGATCGAAGCCGTCTCGACCGACATCCGCCGTATTTGCGAAGACCTCAGCCCGTCGGTCCTTGAAAATGTCGGCCTCGTCGCGGCACTCGAATTCCTGCTCACCGGCTCCGGGATCGAGAGACATCGATTTACGACCAGCGAAAACTCCGATGAGATGGTGACTTTTCCGGTCACCGTCCAGCTTCACGTCTATAGAATCGCCCAGGAGATACTGGCGAATATCGTCCAACATTCCACTGCTGACCTGGTCGAGATGAATGTAGATGTGTCGGCCGAGAAAGGATTTTCACTGACCATCGATGACAATGGTCAACTTTCTCATCCGGGGAAGAAATCAGCCGGTTCTGGGCGAGGGATTTCGAACATCAGATCACGCGCCAACCTGATCAATGCAAAGATCGGCTGGACGTCCCACCGAGATGGCGGTAACCTCTTTTCGCTTCGCCTGGATTCCTAGCCCTGAGGACCGGTTAGGCCAATCGGTGTAGCGAGCCGTCATCGCGATTTGCGAGAGATCTTACCGCCAGGAAAATTCCTACGAGCACGAGAGGAATGAGGAAAACAAAGAAGAGGTGTTCTCGAAAATCCGCGGTCAAAGGTGTCCGCCGGTAGACTGCGGTCGCAACTGGGATCGCAAGAGCTGTCGAGTAGTAGATGACGAGTGGCAGCAGCAAGCCGCGTAACTGCCAACCCGATTCTCGAACCGATCGTTTTCTCAGGCTTTCACTCGCGACAAATAGCAAAAGCAAGAATCCGAAATAAATTACAATCCCTTCGAACCGGTGAAGCTGATCAGGGTTTAACCAGAGCAGATCGGGATCTGCCTGTCGCATCTGTAAGGCGATGCAAATGCGAAGGGTGTTTGCCACGATTGTTGTTACAAACGCGGCCAATGCCGCATATACGATAAACATCCATCCCACTTTCTCCGATCGGTCTCTCAGCAGCGTATCGAGGGCCGGCACGAGAAACGCGGTGATCAGGAAGTTCACGCCTGAGCATGAACCGGCGATCAGGAACGACCGTTCGCCGTTCATATAGCCCGAATACGCTTCGAATGTGAAAATTTGGCCCGTGACAAGCTCGACAAGAAAGGTGGTGGGAGCGAGGATCCATCGCAGTTCGTTAACATTCGCCAATGAATAAAATGCCTTCAGCGATACTGCGATCGCCAACACAACTGAAAGTTGAATGACCTTGGTATAGTTCGGCTTCATTTTATTTCTCGACCATCTTGACCAGATAGGCGGCCCTTTCGAGCCGCCCTCCGGTCCCCCCTTGAAATATCGGGCTCAATTCCCTGCTATTCTGAGCAGCATATGGCCGCGAAACCGTCTCGCCGTTAGCAGAAGTCCGACAACCCCAAGGCCGACGAGCAGCCATATAAGTTCAGGCTCGCTTCCGACCGCCAGATCGCTAACGCCAATTGGCAGCGGCAGTGGCTGGTCGACGTCTGCGGCAGACCCGTCCGGGTTCCGCACTTCCTCACGAACTGCTATGAACGACGTGTATTGAGTGAGCAAATTGTATTTCAGTCCGAGATCGGTGATAGCCCGGACTTTTTCGTCCTTGATGTCCCCGCCGTAATCTGACAATTCAGCGATCCGCGACCGGGCCCATAGGTATCGCAGAGCGACATTACCCTCATCGGGAACTATCGATGCCACATCAAAGCTCGCCGAGTATTGTCCCGCCCCAGACATCCCGGTCATCTCGATCGTTCCGCCAACAGGTCCCCGCCATTTGCCGAATACTACGATCGGGCGGTTCGCCAGAAGGTCCGGGAATCGTTCAGGAAACACGTCATATACATCGAAGCCGTTCGCCCTGACGCGAATGTCGGTCAAGATCGGGAACTGAATATATTCCCTCAGTTTGTCTGCCATTGCGCCTGCCTCGGCTGGCTCGGTGACGATAAACGGCTCGCCCATGCCTGCCCGGGCGACGCCCTCTATAAGATAGCGATTTACCGATGAGCCTATCCCGAAGGCAAAGATATTGGTCGTATCCAGGTTCTGTCGGATGTGCTCAAACACGCCTTCCTCACCGGAAATGTATCCGTCGGTGATCAGCACGATACTCCTCGAGAAACCGCCGTCTTTCGGGATTGCCATTGCCTGTTTTACGGCCGGCAGGAGTTCGGTCCCGCCGCTGCCCCGCTGTTCCTGCAGCAGCTGCAGAGCCCTGGAAATATTTTCCTGATTTGCGGTAAGCGAGGTTTCAGAAAGAATGGTTGAATCGCCCGCAAAGAGTATTACGTTGAACTTGTCCGTCGGCCTCAGCCCACCGATCAGATCTTCGAGCAGCTTTTTGGATGTATCGAGCGGAAATCCCTCCATCGATCCCGACACGTCTACTACGAAAATGTATTCGCGACGCGGCGTGTCCTGAGCCAAAACACGCTGCGGCGGCTGGGCCATGTATAAGAAAAAGTTCTCGTCCATTCCCTCATATAGGATCAGGCCCGACGTGATCTCTTTGCCTTTCAGGCGATAGCGCAGCACAAAATCCCGATTGCCCTGAAATGCATCGGCTTCGTTCAGCCTTAACTGGGCGACTGTCCGGTTTTGCCATTCGGGAACGATCTGATGGGACAGACAGCTCAAGTCTTCGATCGGCACGCCTGCCGAGATTCTGGCTGAGATGCTAAGTGTGCTGGTCGGCTGTTCCCCCTCATGGAGATAAGCCGTGCTCACACGTTTGCCGGGCTGCGTATCATCTTTTGAAGCGTATCGCGGCCCGACCACGGTGGGATATACCACCTCATAGACTCCCGCGGTCGGCACGAGAAGCTCTGTATACCGAAGCTCGATCTCGATCTGGTCCTGGGGCATCACGTTCGCGAGTTTCATCGAGAACACATTCGGCCGGTTCTCCTCGAGCAGCGAAGCGCTTTTTCCCTCTTCTTTTGCCTTCTCAAAATCTTTCTTCGCTGCCTCACGCTCTTTGATCTTTGCGACGATCACCTGGTTGCCGATCTTCATTCGCATTGAGTAAACGGCAGCCCGCGTCGAGGCAGGAAATAGATATGTAGCATTGATCGGCCGCGAACCCTCATTTCGATAGGTCTGAACGACCCTCACGTCGGCAATAATGCCGGTCACGGCGATCTCGACCCGCGTATCTTTCAGCGGCAGCTGGTCAACCTTGGGATCTCCCTCTACCAGGAAGTACGGCGAAAGGGTTTTATCTTCATCTTTCGTTTGGGCAGCAACGATAAATGGCAGCGATGCCGCGACAACAAGCAGCACAAAAAAACGTAATGTAATGACTAAATATGTTTTCATTTTCACGACTCCGGAACATCCAATCTCAAAAGCTGGTTCGTAAACCACCACGATCGTATGTCTTTACCGGAGCCAGGTTAATGTCAGGTACCACAGCCCATTACCGTAACAGCCACAGTCAGTTCGCTGTAGTAACACTTGGGTGCGATATACTTGGGTGTTCGCTTTTTGTATGGAGCCGCTTGCTAATCAGATCCGGCCGGCCAACCTCGATGAATTTGTCGGGCAGATTCACCTCGTCGGCGAAGGCAAGCCTCTGAGGCTCGCCATCGAGCAGGCGCATGTATTTTCATTCGTCTTATGGGGAACGCCGGGGACTGGCAAGACCACGCTGGCCCGGATTTACGCGAACGCTATCAATGCTCAGTTCTACGAGCTATCAGCTGTTTCCGCGGGCAAGGACGACATCCGCAAGATTGTTAAGACACCTACTATCAACGAACGGCCGCGAGTGCTGTTCCTCGACGAGATCCACCGTTTCAACAAGGCCCAGCAGGATTTTTTGCTGCCTTTCGTCGAAAATGGCGAGCTGGTGCTTATCGGGGCTACGACCGAAAACCCCAGCTTTGAGGTCATTCCGGCACTGCTCTCCCGGATGCGAGTTTTCGTCCTTGACGAGTTGTCGGACAATGACATGGCCGCGATCATCGACCGGACCGGTTTTGAACTGGATCCGCCCGCGAAGGAATGGCTGATCGAGATGGCGAACGGCGATGCCCGCCAGGCGATCACGATGATCGAGAATACATCTCGCTTGTACGACAGGATCACGCTCGAAACGCTAAAGGAAACGCTTCAATCCAAGTTCCTCAGGTACGACAAAAAGGGCGAGGAGCACTACAACGTCATCAGTGCGTTCATCAAGTCTATGCGCGCGAGCCGTCCGGACGCCGCGATGTATTACCTCGCCCGCATGATCGAATCCGGCGAGGACCCGAAGTTCATCGCCCGCCGGATGGTGATTTTCGCGTCCGAAGACATCGGCCTCGCCCAACCGACTGCCATCGTTGTCGCAAACGCGGTATTCCGTGCGGTGGAGACGATCGGCTACCCCGAGTGCACGCTTAATCTCGCTCACGGAGTCGCCTACCTTGCAAATGCGGCCAAGGACCGTTCGACGACCGACGCGATCGGCGCCGCAATGGACGACGCCAAAAAGTTCGGCAATCTGCCGGTTCCGATGAAGATACGCAACGCCCCGACAAAGTTGATGAAGAATCTCGGGTATGGCAAAGACGAAGGCAACGATCCGGATGGCGACCTGATGCCTAGTAAGCTGCGCGGCCGAAAGTACTTTGATCCAAATTAAGACATTCTCTGCCGCTCCGCGCTAGAAAGGTAATAACGCAGATCCGGCAGAGCACATCGAGGAAGAAGGAGTTTAAGAAATGATCCGTTTCACCGTGACGTTGGTCCTGGCGTTAGTTTTTGCTCACATGATATTCGCTCAAACCGACAAAGATTTCGTCTCGACCCGCGAAATGGACCGCATCAATTGGATGGAATTTCGTGACGTTGTCCCTTCGAAGATCGACACCGTCCTCTTACCCACGGGAACTCTCGAACCCCACGGCGTCATTAATAATGGCGCTGATAATACGGCACCGTTCGAGATGTCAAAGACGATCGCCCGGCGAACTAATGCGATGGTCGCACCGACGCTGCCGTATGGCATAACCGGTTCGATGGAGGCTTATCCGGGGGCATTCCAGATAAGCGAGGCAGCATATCGTCCATTCATCAAACAGGTCCTCGAAGGCCTGGTCAAGAACGGCTTTCGCAATATCATCATTGTAAATGGGCATGGCGGAGGGCAGACCGCTGTTCTACAGTCGGTCGCCGCCGAGGTCGCCACCGAAAAGCGCGTACGTACGCTCGTTATCAACTGGTGGTCGTTCGCCTCCGAAGAAACCAAAGAGGTTTTCGGTGAAGACGGCGGGCACGCCGGATGGAACGAAACCGCTTTTATCCAGGCTATCGATCCGACGCTGGTCCATCCTGAGAAATATAAACCCGAAATGGCCATGCCTTACCCCGCCCCAGGCACATACTCCGCTGTTCCGTTTCCTTCGTCGATCGGGCTGTACCAGAAAGGCCAGGGATATCCTCAATTCGACAAGGCAAAAGCCGATCTCTATTACCGCAAGGTGACCGATAAAGTTGCTGCCTTGATCATCGACACCGTAAAGAAGTGGAACATGGCCGGCCTCAGATGAACCAAAACAAATTTTTCTGCAACTTTACATCTTTACGGTCGTTATTCTATTATGACCATAAGACGCTTTTGGTCACTGGTCATTATGAGAGACGGAATACCTGCTGAAAATACCCGCGACGCGATACTCGATGCCACCGATCGTTTGTTGGCCCGGTTCGGCTATCGAAAGATGACGATCGAGGATCTCGCCCGCGAGGTCGGCATTGGCAAGGGCAGTATTTATTTACATTTTTCCAGTAAAGAAGAGATCGCATTGTCGCATATCGATCGCATCATTGAGCGGCTTAAGTCGCGGCTCCGCATGATTGCCGGCGGGGCCGAGAAGGTCGAGAAACGCCTCGCCGATATGCTTTGCGAACGGGTCCTCTTTCGCTTCGATGGCGTTCAGCACTATTCTCAGGGCCTTAACGATATGCTTTCGCAGCTTAGGCCGAAATTGCTCGAACACCGAAAACGGCATTTCGAAGAAGAAGCTCGAATTCTTGCCGAGCTGCTCAAGGAAGGTCAGGATTCGGGCGTTTTCGAGAAAGGCGACCATCTCGACCTTGCTCGTTCGCTGGTAAACGCAACCAATTCTCTTCTGCCCTACAGCTTAAGCGCGTATGAGCTTGGGGATCGTTCGGATATCGCCGCGAGGACCCGTGACACAGCCCGTCTATTGATCCGCGGCCTCCGTCCCTAGAAAGTTATTAGGAGTATAGTTATGAGATCCATCGCACTTATTGCCCGAGTCCTGGTCATCGCCATCGTGGCGCTTTTCATTCTACGTTTCGTTGCATCGGCCCAGCAGCCTGCCCAGCCCGATAAGGCTGTCGATGCGTCGATGCGTTCGGCCGTCGTCGACGTTCTGCTTAAGAAACTGAACGAAACGTATGTCTTCCCTGACGTGGCGAAAAAAATGGAGACCGATATTCGCGGGCGGCTCAGCAAAAACGAATACGACTCAATAACCAGCGGACAGGCTTTCGCAAAGAAACTTACCGACGATCTGCAGTCTGTCAGTAAAGACAAGCACCTGCGCGTACGGTTCTCGGCAAACCCGCTGCCGGTGCGTACCCAACGCCGTGAACCCACGGCTTCTGAGATCGAGCAGGCTAAGTGGTTCAATCGTCGCGTCAACTACGGTTTCGAAAAGATCGAACGACTCAACGGAAACATCGGATACATCGACCTCCGCGGCTTTAACGATCACGAGGAAGGGGCCGAGACCGTCGCTGCGGCAATGAAATTTCTGCAGAATACCGAGGCATTGATCTTCGACCTGCGCCAAAACGGTGGCGGAAATCCCGGGATGATCGCGCTTATCAGCTCGTATTTGTTCGGCGACAAGCCCGTTCACCTGAACGACCTCTACTGGCGAAAAGAGAACAAGACCGATGAATTCTGGACAAAGCCGGAGTCGGCGAAAATAAAATTTCCTAATAAGGACATTTATGTCCTGACGAGCAATTACACCTTCTCGGGAGCCGAGGAATTCTCGTTCAATCTCAAGAACCTCAAGCGTGCGACCATCATCGGCGAGACCACAGGCGGCGGGGCACACCCGGGCGGTACCGTCAGGCTGCATGACCATTTCAGCGCCTTCATCCCCGGCGGCCGGGCGATCAACCCGATCTCCAAAACCAACTGGGAAGGCACCGGCGTCGAGCCCGACATCAAGGTGCCAAAGGAACAGGCCCTAAAACTCGCGTACCTGATGGCACTTAAGAAGTCGCTCGACGGGATAAAGGTCGAAGATGTCCGCAACGGCGTAAAAGGCCTCATCGACCAGACTCAAAAAGAGCTCGA
The DNA here is from genome assembly GCA_041751735.1 of Pyrinomonadaceae bacterium. Lineage (GTDB taxonomy): Bacteria > Acidobacteriota > Blastocatellia > Pyrinomonadales > Pyrinomonadaceae > OLB17. The sequence goes on from JBGSWW010000112.1 coordinate 27,974, forward strand.
TGAAATGAAAACCATCGCCAAAGCAAACTGACTCCATTTCCCCCTGGTCCCCCTGAGAGGCTGTCTGATCATTGATCAGGCCGCCTCTTTTTTTGAACCACGGCTGCGAAACTATTGGAGGGTATAGCGCATCTCAGACATGATACGGTCAGAACTTGAGTTACCTCATATATGCTAAGATTTCTGTTTTGCGTCCTCTGTTTGCAAAGCTTCGCTATATCTCAAAACAGCGGCTGCGAAGAAGGCTGGGAGTCGTGTCGGAGCATACGATCGAGTTAGTGAAAGAGAAACTTGGCTTTTGATGGGGCTCTGAGTTTCGAAGATCACCTCAAACGGCCAGCAAAGGGAGGAATCCCACGCGACCTACTGACTCTGGTGTCCGCGTTGGGGGCAGGGCTCGGCCAAGCCGTTCATCGTCCGACAAAATCAGTAGTAGGTTATTTCGCGCTTTTCGGTCCAGCTAGAAGTCTTTTGCTTGCCGTCTAACAGCCCGGTTTGCCTGGTCACAGTCCGCTCGACCCAGTTACCGTTGGCGTCAAAGGTGTCGTACTTATATTCGTGAGAGCTCTCGGCGTAGCGGCCCATAGCGGGCAGGATCGTGCGGATGAGCTCGCCATTAGGGTCATACATATCAATGCCGTCGATAACGTCCTTGCCGGCGTAGTCCACCCTCAACCGCTTCACCTGGTCTCCCTCATAAACGAATTTAGTTTGGACGATCACTTTGCCGTTATTGGCGCGCACCACTTGCTCAATGAGCCGATCTTTATGGCCGTACTTGTATGCATAGCTGTTCGTGTACCGGTAGTCGCGGGGATCGGGTGCCCCCTTCTCCCGGGGAGCCGGCGGTGCCGGTGGATCATACGGATAGGTAATGTAGCCAGCGCTGCTGACGCGCTTGTCATCAATGTAACCATATACGCGAACCATGAACGGGTTTCCGAAATGGTCGAATGAAATCGATCTGATCAGTTGACCGTTCTCTTCGTATTCGTCGAGATTTCGGAACTGCCATGAACCACCAGTCTCGGCATCGTTTATCCATCTAGTGACAGACTTCACCTTGCCCTTCAGACGCAGCATGATGGCATCCGACTGGATAGCCTTGGTCCGCGTCGTCTGTGGAAGTGCGGTCGGGGTGGCCTCGGCGATCTTTTTCTTAGCCTCGTCGGGCGAGAGCGTCTGCCCAAAAGCGGCCGCACAGCTAAAAAGTACCAAACCTAAGAGTGAAATATATTTCATATACGAAGGAGATTATATGGCGTCAATTTTATCGACTAACAACTTCATTTTCGCATGTACGAAGCTTCGCCGTCACCTAAAATGTTCCTCCTTAACATTCCCGAATATTGATAAGATTGACGTTCTACTACAGCGGCGAGCGCCCGATCGAATGCATTATCGTCTTTGCAACTTTGTCCTATCTCCGGCACAATCTTAGTTGATGCCGGCTTACAAATATCACGAAGAATGGACCGTCAGCTATAGATACGACTACTCATTTGCCGTAACCAGCCGGTCGCTCCGCGATGCATTGTGGATCGCGGCGCTGCGAAACGAGGATTCGCTTATCTCGGGCAAAGCCGAGGTCGAATTCGACGGCGAGAAAAAGGCCGTTCCCGTCGGCGTCCGGCTGTCCGAGATCAAAGGCCGCCGCATGAGCGAGATCTATGCCATCATGGACGAAAAGATCAACGCCCACCTCGAATCCCTCCGCGCCCGCGGCCTGGGGCTGGATCGTTCAGTTTAGCTGCCTGCTGTTGGTTTTGGTTCCGCTTCTGGCACAAGCCCGTACTTGGCACTTCATGCGTCGTAATGGCCTTTCTGAAAGGCCTCTTCTGCCGATAAAGGCGGGGCCTGGGCTCCGGTCGAGCGTTATCCGAAAAGTGACAATCGGTTCAAAAGCTCGCAAGAAGCCCTGGGCCCACCTCGATCGGACTCCAATTTGACACTGATCCAAAACTCAGACTGTCCGGTTCCTGACAAATACAGCCCCTTTTTCTTCGCCCTGACCTTCCGAACCGGGTTCACGAATTGGCCGGTATACGCACGAAAAGAGTTGTGCCTATTCCCGGCGCAGATTCTATCTCTAGCGAACCCCCGACGAGGGCTGCCCTTTCAGACATTCCGATCAGGCCAAAGCCAAGATTGGAAGCCATTTTATCTTTAACATTGAAGCCGCCGCCGTCGTCTTCGATGATCATCGCTACTTCGGCGCCTCGCGTTTCGAGCAGAACGCTGACATTTTTGGCGGATGCGTATTTGTGAACATTATTGAGGGCTTCCTGCGCGATCCGATAGAGGGAGGACTGGGCCTCTGGCGAAATTCTCGTGTCCTCGTACTCACCGAAATGAAGCCCAACCGGGACCTCGAATTGGAGCGACCACTTTTCGATGTAGTGCGCCAGTGCGACCTTGAGGCCAAGGTCGTCTAGGGCCGTCGGACGCAGTTCCCAAACAAGAAAACTTACGTCCGAATCGAGCTGTTCGGCGATTTTTTTCGATTCGGCAACCTTGTCGCATAGATACTCTTCGTTGCACAGCTTTCCCAGCGCCTCCAGCTGCAGGCGTAGGGCGGTAAGCTGCTGTCCGAAATGATCGTGCATATCTCGAGCGATGCGGCGCCGCTCATCCTCTTGAGAAGTCAGAAGCCGCCGTAAAAGCTCGAGGCGTTCGTCCTGGGCCCTTTGCCGCTCGGCAGATTCACGCACAAGTGATTCGTTCGCCGCTGCTAATTCAGACGTTCGCTCCGCGACCCGCATCTGCAATTCCTGACGGGCCAGGTTGAGGATCTCTTCTGCGCGTCGTACTTCGTCGATGTCGGTATTTGTGCCGAACCATCGCATAATGCGGCCTTCCGCATCGCGGATCGGTGCAGCCCGCGACAGGAACCAGCGATATTCGCCGGTACTTGATCGAAGTAGAAAAGTGTCCTCCCATTCTTCGCCAGTGGCGACATGGCTCTTAAATTTTTCGGTAACCGGCCCAACTGAACTGGGGTGATGAACCGCCTGCCAGCCCCATCCTTTCATCTCGTCGAGGGTGGTTCCGGTGTATTCGAACCAGCGATCATTATACCAGAAAATGGCTCTTTCGGGATCAGCCATCCAGGCCAATTGAGAGATCGAATTAGCAAGACTGCGGAAGTTATCCTCTGACTCTTTGAGCGCTTTTTCGGTAGCCTTTCGACGCGATATGTCACGAGCGATCCCGACAAAGAAGCGGTTGGAGTTGCTGTTGTATTCACCGAACGAGATCTCCAGCGGAAAGGTGTGTCCGGCTTTGTGAAGCCCGACGATCTCGATACACTCCCAGTTAAGATGCCGCTCTCCGGTCGTCAGGTACCGCTCGAACCCGGCCATATGGCGGTGCCGAAGTTCCTCAGGCATCAAGATGGCAAGGGGCTTCCCCAGCATATCTTCAAGCGCGTGACCAAACACACGCGTAGCCGCAGAGTTTACGAATTCGATCACGCTTTTATCGTTTATCCGAATGACCGCGTCGGATGCCGCCTCGGCGAGAACACCGTACGACTTATCCATGTCGACAAGACCCTCATTAGAAGGCTGTTGGCCTGATGAGTCGTGGTCTTTCACCAAGGACTCGCTTGATCCGACTGGATCCTCAATTGGCGTCGTGACACGTTTCATATGGGAACAATTCAGTATAGACAATTGGCGTAATGAAACGAACTGGCACTGCTTGCTCTCCGTTTTGTAGTTAGGTGGCCCTGGGGCAAATATCCTATTGACTCAGTGGCGAGATAGGTTTATTTTGTTGGCATGGGAAAAAAGAGCGGCCGGCTCGATTACATTTTGGAATCGAGAAATGCCGCGGCAACCGGTATTATGCTGACGATGCCCTTTGGCATTCTCTTTTTCGGGGTCATCAATAATATCCCGCCTTTCAACGGCATGCTCGACCCGTATTTCGCCTCGGGCGGCATCTTGAGAGCCTTGCCAGTAGTGCTTTTGGGAACATCTTTGCTGCTGCTTCCGCTGGCGTTGACTGTAAACGTTTTAGCCATCCTGAAACGCCGCAAAGATAGCGAGGATGTAACGGGATTAACCTTCAACCTTTCACTATCCGTGATCCTGATCCTTGTCATCACAGTTTTCGTCATTGAGTTTATATCGGACCAATATCCCTGTTGGACCGGGGTCCCGAACTGCGATTGATCCACGGATCGCATACGCCAAACAAGATAACTCACGTTCGCTAATCCCTATTCGTTATCGTTATTCGATTGATGGTTCGCCATCACCGCAATTTTGTGCTATACTTGCAACGTTCCGGGTTAGTTCCGGACTGTTCTTTGACAATCGAATTTAATCGTTGATCGTGGTTCGCTCCTCACCGTCCGATCGAAGGAAAATCGCGATCTCAAAAAGAGCGTGGTACACGGTACACTTCTGTATATATAACCAGATAGATGGTTTACGGCGATTTTGCTGTCCCGGGCTGGGACAAAAACGCGAATTTCGATACCGGTTTTGGGTTTGGCGAAACACGTTACGCATTTTTCGAAAAATGGGACAAATGGCGTTAACTCGTTGAGACGCAACTGTTTATCTGTCCCATTAGCCGTCCCACGTAGGACACGTATCGAACAGTGGTCAGTGGTCGGTGGTCAGCGAAAGCAGGAGACGGCAGGCGGTGGACGGTAGACGGTAAACGGTAGACGGTAGGAAATTGCGAATCGGGAATCGCAAATGGCAAATCGGGCGGTCGACACTTACTGATTACTGACTACCGACTACCGATCACCGACCACTGACCACTGACCACTGCATTTCACCTTTTCCAATAATTCTTGATCTTCAGGTCGAGCATGGGAAAGGCGCAGTATTCGACATTGCGGCCGGATTCGCGGAGTTTCTGGACCATCGGGATGGCGGCGTCGGCGTTGCGGGTGTGGACAATTATTGTTGCGGCACGTTGAAGCTCGGCTTTTTCGTGCAGCCACTCGGCGATCGCGTAGCCCGTGCTCGCGAAATCGTCATGGTTATTCGACTCGTAATGGTGAGGCAGCAGGTCATGATCGAGGAAGATAGCGTCGTAGCTGTTCCCGGCCAGCAGTTCTTTAGCTTCGTCGACGTTTTCGGCAATATCAAGGTCGTCGCCGCTGAATCGTTTCTGGAACCATCGGTGCCGGCGCCGGTCATCATCCAATAGCATGACCGAAATAGAACCGCGTTCGGAATTAAGGTCCGCTAATCCGAAGCGGATCATTATGCTGCGAAATAAACCCATAAATGTGATGTCCGGAGCCAATATACCACATCAAAACGGGTGGTGCAGACGTTGCCTTGTATTCGGTTTTGCGAGTGATATAATCCTTAACACCGGCGGTTCCGGCCGGAGACAAAATGCCCCAGGATAAAGTTCGAAACCATAAACTCACGGCTGTTCCGAAGCACGTGAAAACCGTTGACGACCAGACAACGATCGACGAATGTCCAAAATGTTTCGGAACAGGCATGGAGGTCGTTCCCGGCAAAGGCGCCCGGATCTGCCCGTGCAGAAAGGTGCGTTCGCGTGATCTGCAGTTTAACAGCGTTCGGCTGCCCCGGCGTTATGACGGATTTCACTTTGGGAATTATAAGCCGCAACACCCAACGCAGGTTTCAGCTCAGAACCTTGCCCTCACTCTCAACCACGAGTATCCGGCCGTAAATCAGGGCCTACTGTTTATGGGAAGCGTCGGAGTCGGGAAAACCCATTTGGCGGTTTCGATACTTAAAGGGCTGACCGAGCGGGGATTTAAGTGCCTTTTCTACGATTTCGCATCGCTTCTAAAGGAGATCCAGGATTCGTACAACTCTAATACCAAGTCATCCGAGTTGGCCGTTCTCGCTCCCGTGCTTAATATCGACATTCTCGTCCTCGATGAACTCGGCGCTTCGAAGCCGACCGACTGGGTCCGCGACACGATGGCCCATGTCATCAACACGCGGTACAACGATAAGAAGCTGACCATCTTTACGACCAATTATCCGGACGAACGGAAGAGCGAGAGGGATGAGATACTCGAGGACCGGATTGGCACACGGCTTCGGTCAAGGCTGTACGAAATGTGCAAAACGGTGACGATGGAAGGAAAGGATTATCGGCGGACCTTTGACCGATCGATAGCGGCTAAGAAATAGGTCTGGAAGTTCCGCCTTTAGGCGGCCGGCTTAATAATTCCCGGCAATGATCGTCGATTTCATCCCGCTGGCTTCCTGGGCGATCTTGACACCGACCGAGGCCCCAATGCGAGTTGCACCTGCCTCGAACATCGCGCGAGCATCCTCGATCCCCTTGACCCCACCAGAGGCCTTGACCCCGAGAGCCTTGCCGACCGTGTGACGCATCAGGGCGACATCATTAGCAGTCGCACCGCCCTTTGCAAACCCGGTCGAGGTTTTCACGAAATCGGCGCCCGCATTTTTGGCAGCCAAGCATGCGCGGACCTTTTCTTCGTCGGTCAAAAGGGCGGTCTCGATGATCACCTTACAAAGGATGTGGTTCTCATGGGCGGCTTCCACGACGGCACGGATATCGTCTTCGACAAGGCAATCATCGCCGGATTTCAGTGCCCCGATATTGATGACCATATCGACTTCGCGGGCACCGTTAAATATGGATCGCCGTGCTTCATAGGCCTTCACGTCAGGCAAGGTTGCCCCGAGCGGAAAGCCGATAACTGTGCAAACGGGAACCCCGCTTCCCTTTAGAAACTCCGATGCCTTTTTCACCCAACCCGGATTTACGCAAACCGAAGCAAAGCCAAACTGCGCGGCTTCCTCGCAGAGTTTGCGAATATCCGACTCGGCAGCCTCCGGTTTTAGAAGTGTGTGATCGATCAAGCTGGCCCAGTCATGAGCCGTTGCCGTTTCGCCAAGTACGATCCCGATCCTTTCGGCACCGGCATCTACGATCCGCTGAACATCGGCATGGCAAAACGTCGGGCAATATTCATCGCCACCCAGTTTGGCGAGCACCATGTCGGTGATCTGGTCGACCAGTTTGTCGTAGTTGCCGTTCTGCTGCATTTGAGAATCGCTATGTTATCACTTTCGATACTGCCTTTCGATATTGTCGATCTTGCTGACACGTTTTTTGTGCCGCTCTTCGGAAATGTCGGTCGACACAAAGGCGTCGACTATTTTAGTGATCTCGTCAAAGGTATTCTGGCCCGCACCGAGCGTGAGAACGTTGGCACCATTGTGCTCTCGCGAATTAATTGCAAGCTGAGGGGAATAACACGCGGCGGCCCTGACGTTCGGCACCTTGTTGGCGGTCATCGCGCTCCCGATTCCGGCACCGTCGATGATAATGCCGATATCGACCTGCTTTCCGCTCACCGATCGGGCAACCGCATGGGCGAAATCGGGATAGTCGACAGCATTTTCACTTTCGGTGCCGAAATCGCGGACCTGCAGGCCGATGTCTGTGAGGTAACCCTTTAGCTGCTCTTTGAACTTGAAACCGCCATGGTCAGCGCCGACGGCAACTGAACGCACCTTAGCCGTGCTCTTCCGCTGCTGCTTTCTAACGAGTCCGATCTGCTTATCATTTATGATGTCCTGCGCAAGAGAAGTGAAACGAACGTTATCAGCTACTCGAAGCTTCGATCCCGGCTCAAGCCCGCGGAGATCGTCCTCGGTCAAAAGGGTTTTGGATGATTCGTCACGATCAAATTCTTTGCCGATCTTGTCTTTCAATGAGTTGACGATGACATGCTCGACAGACGATCCGCTCAATCTGCTCTCGCGGATCTGTTCGCCCTCGGTCGGAACGGTGGCGAGCACCTGTTTGACCAGTTCCCTGACGCGATCACGTTTTTCTCTGTTGTCGTCAGCCATTACCATGTCAGCATCGAAGAACCCGTTCGAGAAAGGGTCTTGTACCTTTCGCCTTGAAACGCAGCTTATGTTTGAATAGTATTTCTAATTACCGATTCTATCAAACGAGCGAAAAAAATATGGCCTTAGCACCGGAAATGGCATTGTCAGAGTTTACCAACCCAAATCTGGAGGTCCTTTATTCGGCCGAGGCGATTAGCGATCGGGTCGCTGAACTGGGGGCCCGGATAACTGCTGATTATGCTGACAAAGACCTCGTCCTGGTCAGCGTCCTAAAGGGCTCGTGCGTTTTCCTCGCCGACCTCATGCGTGCGATCGACCTGCCATTAACCATAGATTTTATGGCGGTCTCAAGCTACAAGGACGGAATTGTTTCGACAGGCGATGTCGAGATATTAAAGGACCTTAGCAATCCGATACGCGAAAAAGACGTAGTGGTAGTCGAAGATATTATCGACACCGGCCTGACGCTTTCGCGTTTGCTCGACATTCTCGGCTCGCGAGGAGCAAGCTCGATCAAATTAGCCAGCTTTCTCGATAAGCCCGAACCGAGGATAAAGACCGAGTTGAAAATTGACTATACGGGTTTTGTTGTTCCGAATAAGTTCGTGGTCGGATATGGGCTGGATGCGGCGGGACGCTACCGGAACCTGCCATTTATTGCGGTCGTGAAAGACCCTACGGTCGTGTGAGAATCCCTGGGTTTAACGGCTATTGAAATTCGGATACTTTTGATTCGAGACATTTCGTATACAAACACCTGCTTCGATATTGACCATGGCCGTCGTTTTCCGTATAATCTAGGTTTTTCGACTGGCGCGGACCGTGGCGCGGTCGTACAGGAGCTAACACAATAATGAGTTACGCAATTATCAGAACAGGCGGAAAGCAGTTTGCGGTGGAGAGCGGACAAACGATCCGCGTGCCGACGATCGCGGCTGATGCGGGTGCTTCCGTCGATATCGATACGCTTCTTGCCGACGGAACCGCAGGTGCCGGCACGCTTAAGGCGAAGATCGTCAAGCATGGCAAAGGTGACAAGATCATCGTTTTCAAAAAGAAACGCCGGAAGCAATACAAACGTAAACAGGGGCACCGTCAAGGTTTTACAGAAATAACGATAGATTAAGCCGAGCAGCGTTCGGTAAGCGAAAGAGCGACACCCGTTCTAGTACTTTTCGATCGCAACTCGCCACTCAAAACAATGGCACATAAGAAAGGTGTAGGTTCTTCCAGAAACGGCCGCGATTCGAATGCTCAGCGGCTTGGATTAAAAAAATTCGGCGGCGAGCATGTGCTCGGCGGTAATATCCTTGCACGCCAGCGAGGCACAAAGTGGAAGCCGGGCAATAATGTCGGCCGCGGCAAAGACGATACGCTCTTCGCTCTGATCGAGGGATTCGTTAAATTTGAGAATAAGGGTCAAAAGGGTAAATTTATCAGCGTGTACGCCGAAGGTGCAGCCGAACTGGCTCCGAAAGAAACGACTGAAGCAGCTGCCTGATCACGTCCGAGCGTAATTGATAGTTCTGGGCCTCGGATCTTTCCGGGGCCTCTTAGCGCGTCGAAAGGGGTGAATCGAGGTGTTCTTTCATTTGAATGATCAAATATAAAAAATATTTTTTTCGTTTTGCGGCGCCGTTAACCGCACGGTGGAAAAAGTCAGTTCGCGAGTTCAACTTTGATTAACTTTGCCGCATAAAACACTTGGCTGATTTTCCACATTTTTATCCACAATCAAACGGGCGAGTTATCCACAGAATTTCCACAAAAGGCCCATAAACAAAGGGCCATAGTTAATGTATTTTCTACTTGACATTGGTTTTTTCGGGTGTAAGATAGCTTCACAGTCGAGATTGCTTACGGGCATTTTGACCGGCACTTGAAAGTGGAACGGACGTGGCGACACACCGTTCGCGGTCAGTAGGAGCGGAAAGCCGCTGACCAAAACGTCACGAGCCGAAGCCGAAAGGCTTGCTAGATCTGCCGAAAGGCTGATCGAGTTACTCGGATAAAAACGAGTAACGCCATTTGGAAATGATCATCCAAACGGTGCTACGCCGCTCGCGGTTCTTCGGGACCATGTCGAGCCTCGTTGCCGGGAACGTAACCGGCGGTGGAGGAAAAGCCACCACAACAAAAACCTAATGGCATCAGTACCTTCGGGTACAAACAGGTTGAATTTATTCGATTTGGGTGCTGACCGGGAGATACTCTCCGCAGAGATCACTCGGGATACAAAACTCGCGGTTCGGCCGTGTACATGGGCGAATCGCAACCCTTTGACCACTTCGGTGATCCCAAAGGTTTACAAAAGCGTCGTTTTTGAGCGATCAAAGCGGCGCTTTTGTGCGCCTTGCTTTTTGGCGTTCCGTACCATGTTCGGACGACTCGGCGTTCGACGCCGCTTTCCTCAGGTGGTTCGGACCGTCCCAATATCTTACAATTGAACACTAATGTTTCTAGACCGTGTAAAAATAAGGGTCAAAGCGGGAAATGGCGGTGACGGTGTTACGGCATTCAGACGAGAGAAATTCGTGCCTCGAGGCGGTCCGTCCGGCGGCGACGGCGGTGTCGGGGGCAGTGTTTGGATGGAAGCGACCGAAGGGCTGAATACGCTGCTGCACCTGCGTTACAATCCCGAGCACAAGGCCGAACGCGGGCGGCATGGTGAAGGCTCCAACCGTTTCGGAAAGGACGGAGAGGATGCTCTCGTCAGGGTACCGGTCGGCACGCAGGTTTTTGACCCCGAGACGAATGAGCTGCTTTTTGATTTCACTGAGCCGGGGCAGCGATACCTTGCGGCCAAGGGCGGGAAGGGCGGTTGGGGCAATGCCCACTTTGCAACACCGACCCGACGCGCTCCCAAATATCATTATACCGGCAGGCCGGGCGAAGAAAAAGAACTTCAGCTCGAACTAAAGCTCATCGCTGACGTTGGCCTTGTGGGGTTTCCGAACGCAGGCAAATCCACGCTCATTAGCGTCATTTCTGCTGCAAAGCCGAAGATCGCGGACTATCCTTTCACGACACTTGAGCCAAACCTCGGCGTCGTGGATATGGGCGATTTCCGCACGTTCGTAGTCGCCGACATTCCGGGCCTGATCGAAGGGGCCTCCACAGGTGCGGGCCTCGGACACCAGTTTCTTCGCCACGTGGAAAGGACGAAGCTGATCCTACATTTGGTCGATGTGTCGTCTCTGGAAGGGCGTGACCCGATCTCCGATTACGAGATCATCAACCGCGAGCTCGCAAACTATGACGAAAACATTGCGTCGCGCCCCCAGATCGTGGTTGCCACTAAGATAGACGCGCTCGATGATCACGAACGTCTCGATGGCTTGCGAGAGCGGGCACAAAAAGATCGAAAGCGTTTTTTCGCGATCTCGTCGGTTACGAATGAGGGAGTCCGCGATCTCGTCAATGCCGTTGCTAAACATCTGATAGAAATGGAAGAACCGGAAGGCGGCACAACCCTCTCAACGCAGCGGGGCGTATGAAGAGGATCGCTTTTTACGGAGGCAGCTTTGACCCTGTTCATAACGGCCACATGGCGGTTGCCTACGCTGTCACCGAACATTTTGAGCTCGACCGGTTCGTTTTCATTCCCGCGTTTCACGCTCCGCATAAAATTCGTCTGAAGCCAACGTCGGCTTACGACCGTTTTGCAATGCTTTGCCTCGTTACCCAGAACGAACCGCGTATGGACGTGTCGAGGATAGAGATCGAACTGCCCGAAAAACCTTTCTCCGTCGAGACCCTTTCGAGGCTGAACGAGATGTTCCCTGACGACAAACTGTTTTTTGTCATGGGTGCTGACTCTTGGATGGACATTAGGACGTGGCGGGAATGGGAAACGGTTCTGAAGCTTGTCAATCATATTGTCGTAACGCGGCCGGGTATCCAGATCGAAACTTCGCACGTATCCGACGAGATCCGAAGCCGCATCGTCGATATTCGATCATCAGAGGCTGGTGATGCCCAATCCGACGCAAAACATATATATCTCGGCGATCTCGTCAACGTCGACATTTCCGCTACTGAAATTCGAAAGAAAGTCCGTTTGCGAGATCCCTCGTGGAAACGGGATGTTCCGCCCGAGGTTGCAATTTACATCGAAAAATATCAGATTTATAACTAATGGAAGAAACTCAGGAAAGGTCGCTTCACCGAGATGCGGTCAAGATTGAAATTGCCGAAACGCCCACCCAGTTTGCAGAGTTGGATACCGATGTACAAATGGCCATTCGCAGCGCGAGCGAGAAAAAAGCCTTTGATATGATCGCGCTTGATCTCCGCGATATAGCGAGTTTTACGGAGTTCTTCATAATTGCTTCCGGTGCTAATCAACGACAGGTACAGGCGATTGCCGATGGCGTCAATGAACAGCTAAAAACCCAAATGAATAAACGCCCGGTGCGGACCGAAGGCTATAATTCCGCTGAATGGGTCCTGTTGGATTACGGCGATTTCATCGTGCATGTCTTCAATACAGAATCACGTGATTTTTATGACCTTGCCCGGCTATGGAGGGACGCTCGAAGGGTGGAACTACCCGCGGATCTTTGATCTTATATAGATGAAGTTTAATTTTATCTGGATCGGAAAGACCAGAGATAAACATTACAAGGCGCTTCAGGACGAATACCTGCGGCGCCTTTCCCACGTTATAAAATGCGAGATCACCGAGATTCGAGATAATGGGGTGCCCGATCCTGAAACGGAAGGCAAACGAATTCTCGATAAAGTGAATCATAGCTCCTTCGTCTGTCTCCTCGACGTCGCCGGCAATACACTTTCATCTCCTCAGTTAGCTGACGAAGTGGTGAGATGGCAGAATGCGGCACATAAGGAGGTCGCCTTTATAATTGGCGGGGCCAACGGAACATCGCGGAGGGTTGCCGAGAGGGCCAATCATAGGTTATCCTTATCGTTTCTGACTTTTACGCACGAAATGGCTCGTGTCGTAATGTTGGAGCAACTTTACCGGGCATATACAATTATAAAGGGTTTTCCGTACCAAAGATGAGCAAATCAAATTTGAAAGATACCAAGGAAAAGCTTCTGGTCGAACGCGAACTTTTGATACAGAAACTGAAGGGTAATGACCTGTCGATCGATGATTCGGAAACTCCGGATCCGGTGGACCTGGCGGTTAGGAACTATTCGAAAAATGTCCAGTTGGCGGTTTCCGAGAACGAGAGCCGGCAGCTGACACTTATCGACGAGGCTCTGCTGCGTATTGAAGATGACGAATACGGTGAATGCCAAAATTGCGAAAAAGAGATCAATCAGAAGCGTCTAGCCGCAATTCCGTGGGCACGCTACTGTCTTGACTGCCAGGAACTGCTCGAAAAAGGGCTCCTAGACGAAGAATAGATCAGCGACCTAAATGCCAGGGAATGTCCAAGACTCTCTCCTCTCCCTGCTCTTCCCTCAAAAGTGTCAAACATGTTCGGGCCAGGCCTTTCGGCTGGCCGACGGTGCCGCTTGCTCTGAATGCTGGGACTCCACGCGTTTATTCGACGGCTCCGAAATGCTCTGCGAAAAGTGTGGAGCATTTTTCGGCGACAAGGCGGCACCCAAACCGGTTCATTGTCATCAGTGCGACGACCATCATTACGACAAAGCGGTCGCTCTAGGTATATATGAGAAGGCACTCGCGGCCACGGTTATCGATCTGAAGACGCGGCCAAATCTTCCCGACCGAATTCGAGAAAAAATATCTTCGATCGTCGGAGAATCTGGCGTTTTTAACGCCGACCTCTTAATTCCTGTCCCGCTTTCCGTCCAACGTCATAAGGAACGAGGTTTCAACCAGGCAGAAGTGATCGCCGCCGCAGTAGCTCGGTTGTCGGGCTTACCTGTCGACGGAGCAAGCCTTTCGCGAAGGATTCACACGCCAATGCACAGAGTCGGTATGGATCAAAAAGGCCGGGAGTTCACCGTCAAGAATGCATTTGAGGTAAGACGACCTCGACTTATTTGCGGAAAACGAATACTCATCGTCGACGATGTATTCACGTCTGGCTCGACGGCCTCGGCATGCGCCAGGGAACTAAAGAAAAATGGAGCCACGGAGGTAAACGTATTCACGATCGCCCGTGCGGTGCTCCGATAACCGCTCCCCACTACTCAAGGCCGGTAAAAGTAACATTTGTAAGCTCGTTAGAAATATTCAGGCTTATTGGCTCAAACCTGTAACGCCTCGAACTGACTCCTATCGTATAAGTCTGTCCGGTTTGCACATTTTCAAACGCGTAATACCCCAATGATGACGTAGGAGTGCGTCGTATCACCCCGCTGGCGTCGACAATAGACACGACAGCATTTCGCAGCCCCTGGCCGCTAGCGCTAAACACTTGGCCTGAAACTGTAGCTGACGCTCGAACGATCCTTTCGATCGTTCCACCCTGGCCGATCAGATAGAGTTCGCCGGTCTCGTCCTCGCCGAATCCAACGATATTGCGCGATGTATCCATTAGCAGATTTTGAGTGTTATTGTGCCAAAGGAAGATCTCGCCCGAGCAATAATCGCCGTAAACGTAGCTTCCTACCGGTAGATTGTTCTGGACTCCGCGGTAAACGTAGCCTCCGGTAACCGAGCATCTGCCGTTTGTATGGCCATACTGGAAGATAGGCGGTATGTGCTGAATGGGCTCGCTACCGTTTGCGCATTTCGCGGCCTCCAGATTTGTACAGCTTGTGCCCTCGTAGACACGCCAGCCGTAGTTGCCGCCGAGCGTTATGATGTCTACTTCCTCGATGCTTCCCTGACCGACGTCCGCAGCCCAGAGCTGTCCTGTTCCTTCCCTGTCGAACGAGAATCGGTATGGATTTCGCATGCCGATCGCGTAAATCTCATCAGCACCGGCGATGCCTACGTATGGATTGTCTGGAGGTATATTGTACTGAGGATTCTGTCCCGACGGCATGTTATCAATATCGAGCCGGATGATCTTGCCTAACAGTTGATTAATATTTTGCGCATTACTAGGCGGGTCATTTCCGCTGCCGCCATCGCCCGGCCCGGCATACAGATAGCCGTCAGGACCGAAAGCGACCGTACCTCCGTTGTGATTAGAGTTATTCGGATGAGGGATAGTTATTATTATCTTTTCCGTTGTGTCGGCAACATCTGGGTTGAAAGCCGAGGCCTGGTATTCAGCGATCTGTATCGCACCATCGCCCACTCGCGTGTAGTACACGAAAAAGCGGCGGTTGTTCTCATAATTCGGATGGAAAGCCAGCCCTAACAGGCCACGCTCACCATAAGGAAAAGGCGAGGTTCGAGTCGAGATATCAAGGAAATCGGTCGGTGTCGTAGAACCCGGCTGCAGGACGCGGATCTTTCCGCCTTGTTGAACGATGAACAATCGGCCCGAGCCGTCATCGGCATGGGTCATGAAAAGCGGCGTTGCAAGGCCTGATGTAACAAATGGAAGCAGCCGGATCGGCGGGATCGGCTGGCCAAATAGCGATAGACCCGACAGTACGAATAGTAAGCTGGCGAACAAATACACCTTGATCTTTTTCATGATTTCCACCTCGACAAGACACTGCATGATCTGTGGGCCGGCTGCTCTGTCGACCGCACATGCTCACTAGCCGCCGGATTTTCTTAGACTATTTAATAAGTTGGCCGAAGAATGTATGTCTAAATACAGTGCCTGCATAACATGTTTAAACAAGAATGATTATAACTTTTGATTGGGAATTACCGCAATATGTAATTACAGCCTGTACTTGACCTTGCGGCGTCGAAGGTCAGCATCTTCATTTTCGAAATTTTGAAGTCGCATAGAAACATCGGCCGTCATTTGAAGGTCTGAGGACTGGCCATTCAGCAGGTGGAAATGCCCTGCCGCAGCGATCATGGCGGCATTATCGGTTGATAAATGTTTGGATGGAAAATATACGGGCCGCCCTAACCGGCCGGCGGCTTCGGCGGCCGCGGCTTGGAGACTGAGATTACACGCTACTCCGCCGGCCACGATGAGTGTCTTTGGCTTAAGCTCGACAGCCAGCCGTTCAAAGGTGCTTATGAGAGCCCAAACGACGGCACTCTGAAAGCTCGCTGCAAGGTCGTGGATTGCCTGCGTTGGAGGCTCCCCTTCGGCTAGGCGCTGAATGTCGTTTTCCCGTATGTAACGGGCAACGGCGGTCTTTAAGCCGCTGAAACTAAGGTCAGGTCTCCCGTCAGAGATCTTGGCTTGTGTAAATCGTACTTTTTGCGGATCGCCGGTCAACGAAAGCTTTTCGATTTCGGGTCCTCCCGGATACCCCAGGCCAAGCATTTTCGCTACTTTATCAAACGCCTCCCCAGCAGCGTCGTCGCGTGTCCGAGACACAACTTTGTAGCTCCCTTCGGCCGGAATATAGAAGATATTCGTATGCCCCCCGGAAACGATCAACGCAAGGGCCGGGTATTGCACCGGAGGATGGTCGAAAGCCACCGAATATACGTGCCCCTCGATGTGGTTGATCCCAACAAAGGGGATGCGCAGTCCATAACTGAGCGCCTTAGCGTAGCAAACCCCTACTAGCAGCGAGCCGATCAAGCCCGGGCCCTGTGTTACAGCCACCGCATCTAGGTCCGAGAAATCAATTTGGGCCTTTTGGACCGCTTCGCGGACTACTGGGTCGATCTTTTCTAAATGTTCGCGCGAAGCGAGTTCGGGAACAACGCCGCCCCAGGGCCGGTGGAGATCTATTTGCGATGCGATGACGGATGACAGTATTTCCCGCCCGTCACGCACCACGGCTGCAGCAGTTTCGTCACACGAACTCTCAATTCCCAGGATAAGCATGTAACCAGATTAACAGAACGCAGATCTACTTATTGATCGGACCATCATGTGTTGAGATGACGTCCCAATTTTCGCGTGACAGCATCACGCCGTTTGGAAAGCGGCTTAAGAAATCGTTTCTCAAAGCAGGAGCCGCAACTTGAATGTATTCTTCGACCTGTAAAATACTGTCAGCCATGTATTGCACCCTATAACGGCCAGCGGCCCGAGAGAACGTCGCATGGGCAAAATAGCCTGTGGAAAGAACATCGGAAATATGATGTTTCGTCATGAACTCTTCGAACTCCGCTCTATAGGCGATGTCAACTTCTGCTGTGACTTCGTATATAACCATGTTTTCTCGCCCGAATCCTTATGATCTCCCAGTCTGCATTTCAACAATGTCGGGATCATGCTTCGACATTCCGTTACTTAGTTTTTACGGGTAAATCCCCACTGTGACACTCCTAATGTTGGATGTTAGAATTGAGAGATCGATCGATTCAATCTCAGACATTCCCGTCGAATACGTCTTAATAAACGTGGATACCGTAACTGACTACAAAAAGAGCCTTAACGACGCACTGCCGTACATTGCGTGGAGCATTGCTCTTTTGTCAATGGTCGGCAGCCTCTTCTTCAGTGAGGTCATGGAATTGCCGCCCTGTGTTTTATGCTGGTATCAACGAATAGCGGTTTATCCCTTAGTGTTTATCATCGGCATAGGCATCATTCTCCGGGACCCTCAAATGAAAACGTATGCGATGCCATTTGCCCTTACAGGTTTGACGATATCGGTATATCATAACCTGCTTTATTACGGCATAATTCCCGAAGCGATCACACCCTGTACCGAAGGCGTTTCCTGTAATGCCGTTCAACTGGAACTGCTCGGTTTCATCACGATACCGTTGATGGGATTGGCGTCATTTTCCTTGCTGATAATTTGTCTGTTGGGATATCGTCCTGTTAAATAATTCTTATGCGAAAAGATGTTCTTATCCTTTTGACGGTCGCAGGTCTTGTGATCATCGCTGCGTTGGTCGGTTCGAATTACTACAATCGCTCGCTGGAAAAACAGCGGGAACCGACCCCGGCCTTGAACAGCTCACTTGTGCGGGATGACAGCCCGACAATAGGCTCAGCGGATGCCAAGGTTACGATCGTGGAATTCGTCGATCCTGAGTGTGAATCGTGTGCTGCCTTTGGGCCGGTCATCAAAAAGGTTTTAAGCGAGTATGAAGGAAATGTCCGGTTCGTACTGCGATACATGCCGCTCCACCCGAATTCAGTTCCGGCCGGAAATTTCATGGAGGCTGCCGGCGAGCAGGGCAAATTCTGGGAGGCTCAGGAAATGCTTTTTTCGCGGCAAGGCGAGTGGGGCGAGCGGCACGGGGCTCCGACCTCAGCACCGAAACCTGACGTCCCCAAACTTTTCGAGAAATATGCCACTGATCTGGGGCTCGACGTTTCCGCTGTGAAAGCGGCCATCAGCCAAAACAAGTTCGGCGCTAAATTCGAGCGGGACAGGCGTGACGGCCAAACCCTCGGAGTCAGGCAAACGCCTACGATTTTCGTAAATGGCAAACGGCTTCCGAGACTAACGGAAGCGAGCCTGAAGGTGTTGATCGACGATGAGCTAAAGAAATAAGGGAAAAGCGGCAGCCAAAGCGCTGGCCGCGTCTCCCACACCGCTGCCTACTTTGACTGCCATTTTGGAGAGCCGAAACCGGGGTGGCCCGGCCTCCGGTTCGATCATCGATGCATATCGGCAAATGAGATGTGACCAGCATCACAATCCTCGGTGAAGAACTGTCTTTTACTGATCGTCCTTCTCCCCTGCGACAAAATTGTACACAAGGACGCCGGCGATCTGGACCGGCTGGCCGTCTCTGGACGTCGGACTAAATCGTGCTTCACGGGCCGCCGTGACAGCCGCGGCACGCAAGAGAGGATGTCCACTTACGGCCTGAGCTTCGATTACTTCCCCTGCCTCGTTTACCTTGACCATAACGTTGACGGCCCCTTCAGCTTTGACAGCTCTGGCAGCCGGAGGGTATCCCGGTATAGGTAGCGACAAGGCCTTTCCATTCAAGACGCCACCTTTGACGGCTGAAGGATCATCTTCTCCAACCCTTTCTCCCGTCATAAAATTGTACGTGATCGAACCCCGTACTTTGACCGGTACACCGCTAAGAAATGTAGGTGCGAAACGTGCATTCAAAGCGGCCTGTTCCGCAGCCTCAACAAGGGCTGGGTCAACATCTTCTTTCTCGGCAATCATCCCCTCAGCTCCGGCACGTATTTTTATCGCCGCCGGATTGGCTTCAGCCGAAACGACCATTCCTG
Organism: Pyrinomonadaceae bacterium; assembly: GCA_041751735.1. Taxonomy (GTDB): domain Bacteria; phylum Acidobacteriota; class Blastocatellia; order Pyrinomonadales; family Pyrinomonadaceae; genus OLB17. The sequence goes on from JBGSWW010000112.1 coordinate 46,962, forward strand.
TTTCGTCAATAAGGACATCGACGGTTACCGTTCCCCCTTTGCCCTGTTCGCGCAGATGGGAGGGAAACTCCGGCTTAGGCAACGCGATAGCCTTCCCGTTTAAAACTCCGCCATTAACAATTCTTTCTTTCGCTGGCTCTTGGGCCTGCAGTCCGAGCGCGGCAAAACCGACGAATATGCCAACCTTCGCATACATCGAGACGTTCATAACTTTAGATCCTCCTTAGATCGCTATTTTTTTACACCCGAACTATTAGACACCGCCTCGGCATAAAAGGTTCCCGCCCCGTACATAAATTTTAAACCGGAATGGCTAGGCAGTTTCCGTTACGGCCTCGGCCCCAAGTGCTTCAAGGGCGGCGGCGGCCTTTTTCGAACTGCGGCTCACAGCGTTCGGGGCCTTGCGCCCGGTGAGAAAGATGTAATTGAGCTTGATCCGCCGATTGCGCCCAGTCGAATCTGGATCCGAATAATCGTAATCGAACGAATAAATATAGTGCCCGGTCGAGAGTTTCTTGCAGATATCTTCAGGCAGATGAAACAGATACGCGTCAGCGTAATGCCCAAGGCTCTGATCGACGTATCCGATCTTTTCGCCCTCGGCGTTTTCCAGATGAACAGGCACCATCTCGATCGGATCACATACGGCGTAAAGATCGCCAAGCACCTGGCGGCGTTTAATTGCAAGGGGGCTATAAGACATAAAATTATTTTAACACGCTTTTTGTTACGGATTTTAATAATCTGTCTGAAACACTAAAAGAGCAACGAGCTTCAGCAAGGCAGCGGTCAGTTGTCAGCAGCCGGGCGAAATACCAAATGTCGCGTTTTGTGGCATTTGTCGCACTGTGTGCCAATTGGCGTAACGTAATAATGATTAATGTAAGTTTGATTCTAGCGAGGCAGAGTTACACGGTTTTGGCAGTTTAGACAGCTAACCGCACGAACCTCGGTCCGAGTCCGCTATGACTTCCCTCCTACTCGCTTTACAAGTTCAGCATATCTTGGGTCATCCCGCAGCCCATCGAGCTGAGGTGTTACTTCGAGTACCGCTATCCAAAAACTCCGTGCCTGATAGGCACTCTCCAAATATTCGAACGCCCGATCTTTGTCTCCGACTTTGGCGTAAAGACACGCAAGCTGGAAAGAATCCGGAATCAGCAAGGCCTTTGGCGTTCTGATCCGTTCCAACAGAACTCCGTGCCAGCCGGACGAAGCGTAGGCATTATTGAAGCGGCCGATCGTCTCACCATCCACTTTCTCCAAAGCGAGTTTATCCACTAAATAGGTAAAGGCCTCGGGGTGGCGGCCCTGAGCTTCTAAAACTTCGGAGAGCCATCCGTAAATGAAGCCCCGGTTAGGACTTAATTCCAACAGCCGTATAAATTGCTTTTCAGACGCCTCATATTGGCGGGCATAATAGAGAGCAAGAGCGTACACCTGCTGATTTCGATAAGAAACCGGCTGAATTTCCATCGCGACTTGAATCTCAACTATAGATTCTTCAAAACGTCCCCGCGAATAGAGGAAATTCGAGTAGGTTTTGCGTGCCTGCGGCGACACGGGATCAAGCTCTATGGCCCGTCGACAGGCTGCTTCGGCTCCCGCTGCATCGTATTCGTATCGGTTTTTGCAATGGCAAAGTGCGCTATACGCGTCAGCTATATTCGGATCAATGGCAAGTGCCTTTTTTATCGCATACATCGACTTCTGGTAATGTTCGTGGGCTCCGACTTCCGAGTTCGAGAGGTCTCTGTGGAGAAGCGCTATGCCCGCCCAGGCATGTGCATAGTTGGGATCCAGAGCGACAGCATTTTCCAAGTAACCGAGGGCCTTGACAGCGTTATCCCGGCCCCGCTCGTCGCTCAGATTCATTCCCTGGAGGTAAAGGCTATAAGCTTCGTTGTCACTAGTTCCTTTTTTCGCTCGATTATCGACCCGGCTCGCCTCAACATCGGGCCGGAATAATTGGTTGTAACCCAGAACGACTGCGGCCCCTATCAAGACCACGACGAGCGAAGTCGCTATAACTACGTTGCGAAAGCTGCCGCCCACCAACTCATCGGCGGCTCCGCTCTTTACGACAGCTTTGAGATCAGCTTCCGGCCCGGCGACGGGAACCGCGATTGCACCAGCCGGTCCGCTAACGTCAAATGTCCTGAACGTTTCCGGGAGCCAGGAACCGCTCACCTGTTCTGCCTTCACTTTCCCGACGAACCGGTACCCGTGCTTTCTTACAGTTTCTATGTAGCTGCCGCCGTCGGGCATGTTGCCGAGAAAACTTCGGAGCTGATGAACGCACTTTTCCAGATTGTTGTCTTCGACGATAGTGTCGGGCCAGACGAAATCGATGAGCTCGTGTTTCGAAATCAGATGTCCTCGCCGCCGAACCAAGAGCACGAGAGCCTGAAAGGCTTTTTCAGTCAAAGTCCCGTTTTTCGCACCGTCGATGCGTTCGATCGTTCGCTCACTGACGTCCAGCCGAAAATCGCCAAATTCGAATATCTCTTTCTTTTTAAATGACATAGTCGCTTGCAACGGCAACGGAAGCCAAACAGAAGCTAATTTTCAGCATTAGCGAAGGACGGGAAGCATTCGTTTTCGCTATTTTGGCAAATGCACAGAAATCGTTCTCCGAGACTCTCAGAGAAGGACGCCGTGGATTCTAACACCGTTCGGCTATCGAAACAAGATTTTGCACCGGCGAGTCGGATTGTGGTCCTTAGATGGTCCCGCACCGGAGAATTATGAAGAATAAGACCAAAGGTAAAGATACGAGCTGTAACATCACTGCTTTTGCACTCGCCGCGGCATTATTTTTTTTCAGCATGCCGTCCACGTCCTTCGCGGCGCCGGGTGAGCTTGACCTGACATTTTCAGGCGACGGGAAGTTGACCGATCGGGTCGGATCGGCCTATGGAGTCGCGATCCAGCCGGATGGAAAGATCGTGGTAGTGGGCGGGTCGACTAGCTGGGATAATGCAGACGACTTTCAGATCTCCCGATACAATCCTGACGGAACTCCCGACACAACGTTTGGCGTCGGAACGGGAAGAGTTACAACTGATTTTGGGGGAAATTATGAGATCTCTTCCCGTGTTGTGATCCAGCCGGATGGGAAGATCCTGGTCGCTGGTGCATCGCAAAATTCGGTCTTCATGGGCGGCCTTGCGATGGCACGTTACAATCCGGACGGTTCGCTGGATACGGCATTTGGGGGCGGCTCAGGAAAGGTTCTGACGATAGCCCCATGCTGGCGAAGTGCTCGGGGAGGCGGCGTAGATATCGCGATCCAGCCAAACGGGAAGATCGTTGCTGTCGTCGGATCCACTGACTATGACGAAGATTGCGAAACTGAGGGATTTTTATTCCGCTATCATCAGGACGGCTCGCCAGATGCCTCAATGGGCATCGTTTCCGCCGAAAGAGCTATGTTGTCCGTATTGATCCAACCGTCAGATGGAAAGATCGTTACGAGCGAATGGTTTCAGCGATTCAAACGCTTCGATTCGGACGGCTCCTTTGACACCGATTTCGGCTCAGCCGGTATATTGACATTGCCTCCAAACTTCAGTTTGGCGGGCCCCATGGCTTTTGATACTGCCGGAAAGATCGTTGCCGGTGGTTACTATTACAACGGCTCAACCTATCCAGTCGCTCTTTTCCGATTCTCCTCTAATGGGTCTCCGGATTCATCATTCGACGGCGACGGCATCGTAACAATTCCAAGCCTACGCGGTGTGGGGGCGATCGTGATTCAGTCCAATGGAAAGATCATTGTCGCGGGCTCGGCTAATAGCTTCCCGAACTATAACTTTGCGCTTGCTCGTTATAACTCCAACGGATCGCTCGATTCTACGTTTGGCAGTGGCGGTGTCAGGACTCTTGATTTCAACAATTCAAGCGACTACATCGCGGACGCGACTCTCGACGGCAGCGGTCGTGCCGTAGTGGTAGGTGGGTCGGACGGAAAATTTGCGATCGCTCGCTTCCTTCTTGCTACTAAGGTTTCGATCTCCGGCCGAGTCACAACCCCCGGCGGTCTAGGATTGCGAAATGCCTTAGTTACGGTCATCGACTCTGCCGGCAACCGTCGCACTGTACTCAGTAGCTCACTAGGCTACTACATCTTCAACGATGTCCCGGCTGAAGAGAATTACACCATCTCCGTCCAGTCAAAACGCTTTCGGTTCGAACCGAAAAACATACTGATCAATGACAACTTGACTGAGATCAACTTTGTGGGTCAGGAATAGCAAAATATCTGGCAGGAGACTTATGGCAATTCAGAATTATCCGATCTTAAATTTGATCCTCTGTGGTTTCTACCTTTTGGGAGCGATCACGTTATCGGCGGCGCCAGGTGATTTGGATCCGACGTTCGGCAACGGCGGCATTGTCGTGACGTCCGTTGCTGATCAGCCTTATTGGGATGAACCTCGTTCGATCCAACTCCAGCCCGACGGCAAGATCGTCGTAAGCGGCGAAATTCTTCAAGATACCGATGACGGACTTCGTACTGTTTCATTTTTTGTAGCCAGATATCTCCCCTCGGGCGTTCTCGACAGCTCGTTCGGAACAAACGGCAAGATCATGGCTCCTATCGCTCCCCCCTATACGGGCGGGGAACTTGTCGGAGAAGAAATCGCTTTGCAACGAGACGGAAAGATCGTCGCCGTGGGTGCTCGTTTTATTGGGGGTAATCTCTACTTTGCTGTGATCGATACAATTCCAACGGTGTACTTGACGCTTTGTTTGGTACTGGGGGCAGAGTCCTGACTGCAGTGGGACAGGCCGGAAGTTGGGGCTCGCACGCCAAAAGTGTTGAGGTCCAGTCGCGGTTCAGCCGGACGGCAAGATCATAGTGGTCGGAGGCTATGGTCATCGTTTTGCGCTTGCTCGCTACAACCCGAACGGCACTCTGGACCTTTCGTTCGGAGATGAAGGCAGGGTTATTACTCCCGGTTTCGCACAGGCTGTTGCCATTCAGTCCGACGGAAAGATCGTTGTCGGCGGTACCATTTCCGGACAACACCACCCAAACCCAATACGCTTCGCCCTGACCCGCTACAATTCCGATGGATCAACCGATGCCACGTTTGATGCCGACGGCACGGTGACCACCGCTATAGGGACGGGCAGTGCTTATCTTCGCTCCATCGCTATTCATTCTGACGGAAAGATCGTAGCCGCCGGTTACATATCGAATTCTCAAAATGCATTCGCGCTCGCTCGTTACAACCCGAACGGTTCGCTCGATACAACATTCGACCTGGACGGCAAGGTTATCACGGCCGTAGGTGATCCGTTGCCAGGCAGAGCAATCACCGAGAGTATAGCTTATTCTCTCGCGATTCAGCCGGATGGGAAGGTCGTGGCCGCAGGCCAGGCATACACTATTGGATTCGGATGGGGCTCTGCCCTCACTCGGTACAACTTGGATGGTTCGCTTGATACTTCGTTTGACTCGGACGGCATAGCGACAACCGCCTTCTCCAACGGCTTAGCCATAGCGACCTCAATTTCGATTCAACCCGACGGAAAGATCGTGGCCGCCGGTTTCAGCTACACTGGAACGAATGGGGGCAGTGAATTTGCTCTGGCTCGTTATAACTCAAATGGTTCGCCGGATACTACGTTTGACTCCGACGGTATGGTGACCACAGCGATCGGGCCAAGAGCGGATGGAGCCAATTCCGTTGCAGTTCAACCGGATTGCAAGATCGTAGCGGCCGGTTACAGTTATAATGCTTTGCTTACCAATTCTGATTTAGCCGCTGTCCGTTATAATGCGAATGGGTCGCTCGATGCGACTTTCGATTTCGACGGCATGCTGACGACGCCGATAGATTCAACTGTAGGCGACCTAGAAAGTTTTAACTCCATAGCTATTCAGCCCAACGGCAAGATCATCGGCGTGGGCGGGAGTCGCGTCGACGGCGGTGATTCGATAATCGTCCGTTACGATCCGAGCGGTTCGCTCGATACGACGTTTGACGGCGACGGCATTGTAACGACGCTTTTTCTTTTCTTTGACGGCAATGCTCTGCACGATGTGGCTATTCAGCCCGACGGGAAACTCGTAACGGCGGGCGCTGGCGGCGGCGGAATGTTCGCAGTCGCTCGGTACGACACGGCCGGCTCGCGTGACTTAACATTCGGCGGAAGCGGAATTGTGCACGAACCCATTCCCGCGGCTAAGGCCGTTGCGATCCAGATAGACGGAAAGATTGTAGCTGCAGGAGCATTTCGCGACGGGGATGATGTGGTCCTGGATTACTTCGCCCTAACGCGGTACAACGCGAACGGTTCACCAGATCTGTCCTTTCATAATGACGGCTTTGTGTCCACGGCAGTCGGCAGCAGCGATAGCAGCAGTGTCGGTGCTATTGCTCTTCAAGCAGACGGAAAGATCGTGGTTGCCGGCTCGGCAGACGGTTCCTTCGCGGTCGTCCGGTACGGCATCGACGGCTTGCTCGACACGTCCTTCGGCGGAGACGGAATTGTAACAACACCGGTAGGTAATAACGGTATTGGCGCTCATGCATCCTCCGTCATCTTGCAGCCCGATGGAAAAATCGTCGCTTCCGGACGTAGTTCGGAGGGTTTTACTGTGGTCCGCTACGATCCAAATGGCTCGCTGGATCCGACATTTGACGCTGACGGCATCGCTGCCAATTTCTTATCGGATATCGATAGGGTCCACTCCTCCGTCCTGCAGCCCGATGGAAAGATCATCGTCGCAGGCTCTAGATGGAGTGCCTTTGATTCGATCGATTTTGCGCTCGTTCGCTACAATTCGAACGGGTCACTTGATTCGACATTCGGTGCGGGAGGCCTGATAACACAGGAAGTAGGGGGTTCTGACTCGGTAGCCCATGCTGTCGCCTTACAACCCGATGGAAAGATCTTGGCGGCTGGATACAGTGCGAATCGCCAGGGTTTGTTGTTCAGCAATGATTTCGCTCTCGTCCGCTTCACTCCAGACGGCTCGCTTGATACGACATTTGGCGCGGAAGGTGTAGCGTCAGCTGACTTCGAAAACTCTTACGACCAGGCCTATGGGATGGTATTGGATAGCCAAGGCCGTGCTGTCCTCGTCGGGTTGTCCGGTGAGGCTAATGTCCCCGCGCAATACCCGAATCAGAGGTTCGCGATCGCTCGCTTCCTTCTCGATTCGAAAATATCGATCTCGGGGCGTGTCGTTTCTCCGTCCGGGGCAGGACTAAAAAATTCAGTTGTTATCCTGATGGACTCCGTTGGCACCCGTCGTAGGGTCTTCACGAGTTCATTAGGCTATTACACGTTCGATAATGTACCGTCAGGAGAGAATTACAACATCGCTGTTCAATCCAAACGTTTTCGGTTCGAAATGCGAAGCATGCTGATCACGGACAATTTGAACGACATTAACTTCGTGGGACAGGAGTAGCCACCAATCGACGCGAGCAACATTACATTCGTTGATCGAACAGTTGAAGTACGATGCTGATCTTAATTTCTTCTTCCCAAAGTAAGAGTGGCTCCAAGACTGATCGTGATCGGGTAGCCCGGCGTGGCGTGAATTCGTGATATCACTTCGCAGCTGGGGCAAGATCGGGATTCAAAGAAATTCTGCGTTTCGAAGTATCTCTTGTTAAGCAAATTGTCGACAGCGAAATTCAGTTTCAGCCGCCTGTTCATTTGCTTGGATAAAGCAAAGTCAACCACGTCGTGCCCGCTTGCCGTGATCCTCGGATCTTCGCCGTCTAAGCGGTAATGCGAGGCGTGGCTCCACGTAAGCGAGCCGGCGAAACCTTTAATATCAGAGAGGACCAGTCCGCCATTCGCGACCAGGTGCGGCGCGCTGTCGACGATCACGCGTCGCCCGTCGGGCGTGAACTCGCCCGGAAAATACGCTCGCAGTACGCGGGTGATACCGCCGTTAAAACTCAGGTGCCGAGTGATCTTAATGGTAGTGCGTCCCTCGATACCGTATGAACGCGAGCGGCCCGCCAACTCGACGCTTCCGTCGTCGGGTATATAAACCTGCTCGTTCGAGCGGTCGATCAAAAAGGAACTGAATACGGCCGACACCCGCCGCGAACTGTAGGAAGCCCCGGCCTGATAAAAATCAGTCGTGGCGACCTTAGGGCCATCGGGCTGACGGGCGATGCCGCGGGCGTCCTGCGACACAATGCCTCGGCCGTAGTTTAAATAAAAGCTGACCGGGGCCGCGTCGAACGGCGACAAGGCGACGGCCAGCTTCGGCTGAAAGATGCCAATACCCTCATTCGCGAAAATGTCCGTCCGCGTGTCGCGCAGTTCGAAGCCGTCCAGATCGAAATTGAAGTAATCGAACCGGAGACCGCCCTCGATCCGAAGGTGTCCGTCAAAAAAATTGATCTCGTTCTGCAGGTACCCGGCGTAATTACTGATGCTTGCCTTGGCGGCGGTTAGAAGAATTTCCGGGTCAGCCAGATTGCCAGCGAGAAACTTGCGGTTCGGGGCTCGCGAAACTGTCGGATTAAGCCCTACGTTGACCCGGGTGGCGTGAACGTTGATACCCGCAGTGACGAGCGAAGGCAGACCGAAAGCTGTGTAAGGCCGGAAGTACTGAAGATTCCCGCCGTGCTGCAGCCGCGAATCGTGCTGCTGAACCTCATCGCCGTAGAGCGGATCGGTCTGAAAAAAAGTAAAGTTCGAGTAAAGATCCAGGAGCGATCGCCCGACAAAAGCATCCGCACGCAATGTCGCTCCGCCGCCGAACTCCCTGCGGTAATAACCGGCGACCGTTCCAGACTGAGCCGTGCCGCCGTTCTCGGGATCTATCGACCCGAAGCGATCAAGCTCGCCGCTCGCGACCAAGTCGAGCGGGATCTGGCCTGAAGAAAAGAAACTATTAGACCCGGCATTGAACTTCAGGCCAAACGCCTGTTTATCGCTCGTTCTATGCGTGACATTCCCTGTCACGTTATGCCGACGATACCTTAGAGGGCTGTCGAAAGGACCGTCCGTATAGCTTGGCTCGTAAGCGATGAAGGAGCTGACCTTCTTCCATTTAGGCGAAAGGGCGAAGAAACCCCTGACCGATCTGAACGAGCCGGCCTGTACACGGGCGGTGAAAGTTTGATCGAGATCTTCTCGCTGTCTGATCTGCACGACGCCGAGCCCAGAAAAGTCGCCATATGCGGCGGAGAAAGGCCCGTTGATGATCGAGATATTTTCGACCAGCTCGGGCGACAGCGATTTGAGAGAGCCCAAATAGCCCTGACCGTGGCCCTGCGTGCCTTGATTCTGTTGGATATTGTCGACCAATATCTTCAGACCTCCGTTGACACCCCCATGGTCTAGGTTGAACCCGTATCGTCTGATCTCCAACGATTTTCCACCACCCTCGTGCTGCCCGGCGTTTATTCCAGCGTTGAGGGTCTGTATCAACTGGTCGTCGCGACTGAAAAGTGATCCCGAGTAAATGGCCCCATTTCGAAATTCCAGGGATGGTTCTAAAGCTCCCGCTTGAATCGTCACCGATTCCGCAAATGGCGGGACAATATAATTGATACTTACGATTAGGTTCTCAATTGATTCCCCGCGATCGAAACGCTTAGTAGTTTCAACCAGGTTGTCCCCGTAAACACGGACTGACCGGACCTCTCCCGTAACAGGTATCGAGAATTGCCCGTCTTCGTCCGAGATTGATTCACTGGTCCCTGCAGCGGTGTCGATCTCAATTCGGGCGCCAATTACGGCTTCGAATCCCGGAGCCAAAACGCGGCCTGAAACCCGTTGAACTTTCTGAGCGGCGACACCAGATGCGAGCAAAAAGAGACCGAGAAGCGAAATCAAAATTGAACGGAATTGCAAAATCATATCTAGGCATTTGAAGGAGACGGGAAATAAATATGGACCAAATTTCCCCTCTCTGCTTTTGCCGAAGTTCCACCGTTAAAAATCCATCTAACAATTAGCTTCGCATTCGACCGGCGAAACCTACTCTCCAACGAGGTCGTAGATCGACGACAAAAACGCTGAGTCCTTTGAGTATGGTTCGATGTTAGAAACAATTTGGATTCACGGCTATCGGGAATTGTTAAAAAGTGTTCAGGGTTTTAACGTAGAAATAAAAGGGTTTTTGCGTACTATCTAATTAACGTGGTTTCAAAAGAGCTATGTGCGGGCCTGTTAAGTGTTCTCAGTGGAGTCGAAATAAAGTATAACTAGATGCAGGCTTGGAGGTAGACGGGTGCTTAAACAGCATCCAATCAACACTTGAATCGAGTGCAAGAAAATCACACGCAATCCACAAGTCGATCCAATGCCGTGGAACGGGATGGAATAGCGTTAAGGATGGGCGAAGAACATCTAAACGCAATTCTTGCCGTATCGCAGGACGGCATTCTTGTCGAAGAAAATGAAATAATAATCTACGTCAATTCATCGTATTTGGAATTATTCGGATACAGCGATCCGGCGGAGCTGATCGGACGGCATATTTCTACGATAATCGCAGCCGACGACAAAGAGCGGCTGGTGACATACGGGAAATCCAGGCTGACTAGTGGTCGGGCTCCTACTAAATATGAATTTAACGGCAAACGCAGGAACGGCAGTACGATCGAAATCGAAGCTTCGGTCTCGCTGCTAAAACACGCCGATCGAAATTATATAATTACCTTTATCCGGAATATCAGCGAGCGGAGGCGATACGAAAGCCTGATCACAGCCCAAAAACAGGCGCTGGAAATGGTGGTAAATGGGGCCCCGCTTGACGAAATTCTAACCTATTTGGCATATGTCGTGGAGGATCAAAGCGGCGGCACCTCCGTTAGCTCCATTCTCTTGCTGGATTCGCACGGAAAACTCCGCAATGGTGCGTCGCCAAACTTACCGGAAGAATATCTCAGTGCCATCGACGGATTAACTGCCGATAAAGAAATTGGCACCTGCAGTGCTGCGGCTGCATTGGGGCAGACTGTGATAACCCCTGATATCGCAGCCGACACAAAATGGGCCGCGATCAAACATTTGCCGCTGGATCTAGGTTTTCCGGCCGCTTGGTCGATGCCCATTATGTCCCGGAACGGCGCGATTCTTGGAACGATCGGAACGTATTTTCGCGAACGGCGCGAGCCCCAGGCATTTGAACGGAAGGTGGTGGAGAGTCTTATCCCTACCGCCGCTCTGGCTATTGAGCGAAAACAGGCGGACGAAGCTCAAGTCCAACTGGGCAAGGAACTCGAAGTCCGGGTCCAGGAACGCACGCACGAGCTGCGGGGCCTGGTGAAAATGCTTGTTTCGATCCAGGAAGACGAAAGGCGCCGCATCGCACGTGATCTGCACGATCACTTAGGACAGCAAATGACCCTTCTGCGCCTTAAAGTTGAAGATATCGGGAAAAACCCAACGCAGAGTGACGCCAACAACCGTGCCATCGAGGAGTTACGAACGTTCGCACGTAAACTGAGTTCGGAAGTTGATTTCCTGGCGTGGCAGTTTCGTCCTGCTGTTCTTGACGACATTGGCATTGTAGCTGCGCTCGATAAATATGTTAGAACGTGGTCGCAGCACTACGGTATTGTTTCCGAATTCAGTGCAAAGCGTTTTCTCGATTCGCGCCTCAACTCTGAAACGGAAACAAATTTTTATCGAATAACCCAGGAGGCGCTGAATAATGTCTCTAAGCATGCCTATGCAAAGAACGTAAATGTTTTGCTTGAGTCGCGAGATGGTGAAATAGTGCTGATCATTGAGGACGACGGAGTCGGGTTCGAAGCAGAACCCCAAATGCTGGCCGATGGCGGTTTGGGGTTAACTGGCATCCGTGAACGCGTACTGCAGATCGGAGGCACTCTTGAAATCGAATCGGCTCACGAAGCTGGAGCAACAGTGTTTGTGACGGTTCCAAAAGCCTCAGCCCTGAGGAGGAATGAAGATGACTCAGATTAGGATCGTGTTGGCCGACGACCATAAAATCGTGCGTTCGGGAATTAAAAAGATCATTGACTCAGAGATCGATATGACGGTAGTCGGGGAGGGTAATGATGGACGCGAAGCCATATTACTCGCCAGGGAACTCGAACCGCACGTGATAGTGCTGGACATTTCGATGCCGAAAGTAAGCGGCCTTGTCGCGGCAGGGACAATAAAAAGGACGGTGCCCGAGGTCTCTATTCTGGCGTTGACTCGGCATACGGACAAGGCATACTTACAGGAACTCCTACAGGCGGGAATATCCGGCTATGTCCTAAAACAGAGCGAATCAGACGTGATGCTGCAGGCAATTCGAACAGTCGCGAATGGAGGGCAATTTCTGGATCCAGGTATTTCCGATTCTATCTTTAGCATCATTTCGGCTGGTCAAGATAATAGTACCGGCACACCCGCAATCTTATTAACTGAGAGAGAATTGGATGTACTTCGCCGGGTGGCCCGCGGCTATAGCAATAAAGAGATCGCCAATCAACTGGACACAAGTCTTAAAACGATCGAGATGCAAAAGGCCAGCGCTCTGAAAAAGCTTGACATAAGGGGACGCAGCCAGATAGTTGACTTCGCAATCCTTCAAGGCTGGTTTGAAGAAAATAAGTGACATAACATCGGCGTTTCTCCGAACTTTACGCGAAAACCCTTTCGATCCTACGCTAAACCCCCGCGCGATTTTTCACAAATCCCGATAGTTTTGAATCTGAAATCCGTTTAGCCTCGATATGTACTTAAAAGGACTTGCGCTCGTTTGTGTCGATACAATCCTGAGAGGGAACATATCGGCCTAGTGAATGGCAAAACTTTGGCGACTGTGACTCGACTCGAGAATGGCTAAATTTGGCCATATCGAGATTCAGGCCGTAAGGGCATATGAATGGCCGCATCGCGTTCGAACAAAAAAGGCTGTGTCGTGTTGAGTGTTCGGATAGTCGCGAAGCTCGAAGCACAGTATTACCAATAGCAGATAGATCAAGGAGGAAGTGTATGAAGCTAACGAAAATGATCGGCAACTATGTTGTCGTTCTTACCCTAATTTTTTCAATGACGGCGGTTCAATTGATCGCGTCAAGTCATGCCGAAGCACCGATGATCAGCATGGATCGATATGCCGATAATACGGACGTCTATGCTTTTCGGAGCAGCGAACCGGGACGTTCCGGGTTTGTTACATTGATAAGCAACTTTATCCCGATGCAGGAGCCGTCGGCTGGACCGCAATTTTTCCGGTTCGACGATTCAGTTTTGTATGAGATCAAAATCGACAACACTGGTGACGGACGCGAAGACATCACTTATCAATTTCGGTTTACCACGCAGATCGTCAATGACGATACGGTCCTGGGACACACGGCGGTCAATCAGGATGCGATAGTTTCCAGCCTGAACGATCCAGACTACAATATGCCGCAGACGTACACGGTGCGAAGGATCGATAGTTCCACGAATACGCTGATTGCCAGCGGACTTAGAACGCCGCCTTCGAACGTGGGGCCGCGGGTAACGCCAAATTATGAAGCCAATCTCGGGCAGCCGGCGGTCTATAATCTGCCGGGCGGCGGAAAAGTTTTTGCCGGACAGCGCGACGAAGGTTTCTTTCTTGACCTCGGCGTTTTTGACGCCATCGGTTATCGTTCGCTCGCTCCGACCGGCGGCGTTGACACGCTTAGAACCTACAACGTCAGTTCTATCGCGCTTGAAGTCCCGATTCAAAATCTGACCCGGAACGGAAGCGCGCCGACAAATCCGCTTGACCCGAATGCCGTTATCGGCGTGTGGTCAACCGCAAGCCGCGAGACGACCCGTGTTATCCAATCCCCGGCAGGCCCGCCGTCATTTCCCAGGTTTCCGGGACAACTTTTACCACCACGACCTCCGAGTGGTCCAAGTGTTCCGACAGTTGTCACGGAGTTTCAACAGATTTCGCGGCTCGGCAATCCGCTGGTAAACGAAGTTGTCATTCCACTTCGTCTGAAGGATGCATTCAACGGGCTTTCACCGGTTGATGACGCGGTTGCCGCTCCGTTTATTCTCGACCCGGAAATTCCGAAGATTATTGAACTTGCGTTGGAAACTTACGGTCCGTTAGGCGGTCCGCCACTTCCAAACTTTAACGTTCCGCCTGCGCCGCGTAACGACCTGGTGGCGATCTTCGCAACCGGTATTCCCGCTGGAGCAGTTCCGGGACTGCCGAATTATACGACGTTTTTGTCCGACGGCCGACCGCACGAGTATCTGCGTTTGAACGTAGCGATCGCTCCGGTCGGATTTGGCGCCCAGGGGTTCAGTCGTTTGGGTCTGCTTGGCGGCGACATCGGCGGATTTCCAAACGGACGGAGAGTGGGCGACGACGTAGTTGACATCGCGGTGCGAGCAGCGTTAGGTGGAACGCCGTTTACACCGGCATTTAATGTCGCACCGAATAACGCTTTTAATGACGGCGTCAGCACGAACTTTGAAGGCTATCTGGCACGGTTTCCGTATCTTCAAACACCGAATCCGGGCAATACACCGCGTCCGGCAAATTTCCCGGCGATGCAATTGCCTCCGGGAGAGGCTAACCCCTAGAGTTGTGGGGTTTTTGACTGCTTGTACCCGGGGAACTTCCGTTTCCCGGGCGCAGGCTTTTTGAATAGAATTGACTGTCGCGGAGGATCTCCATGAAGCTCAAAATGGTAAACATTTCATATTTAATTCTGGCGGTTTTTCTGACCGTTGCAGGTAGTGCTTGTACGAACGGATCGTCGGACGTCGGGTCTGCGCAAGCTGCTGATCACTTCGAGACGGACGCGGAGATTGCTTCGGCTCTGTCGGCCGTTGACAGAATGCCTGAGTCGCCCCTCGCTCTTAACAACCTTGCGATCGTCTATATTAAAAGAGCGCGGGAAACTGGTGATTTTGGATACAATTCGAAGGCTGAATCGGCGATCGAACGGGCTTTAGTGCTGGCCCCCGGCGATGTTCCAACGCGGAAGCTGCAGGCTTCTCTGCATTTAACTTTTCACCGGTTCACCGCAGCTCTCGACCTCGGCAAACAGTTACAGAAAGAGTTTCCGAATGACTCTTTTGTTTATGGCGTGCTAACCGACGCGAATGCGGAATTAGGCAATTACGGTGACGCAGTCGCCGCTGCTCAGAAAATGGTCGATCTAAGGCCTAATAGCGTTTCTTACGCTCGGGTCGCGCATCTGCGCTCGCTCCATGGAGATCATTCCGGGGCCATGGAAGCCTACAAAAAAGCTGCGCGTATGACCGACCCGCAGGATAAAGAGGCCCAGAGTTGGTGTCTAGTACAGCTTGGCAACGAACTTTGGAAGAATGGCAAATACCCGGAAGCGGAAAAGGTTTATGACGAGGCATTACAGAATTTTCCCGAATACCACTTAGCGGTCGCCGGTAAAGGGCGCATCCGTGCGGCTCAAAGAGATTTCGATGGTGCCGTGAAGTTCCTAACCGATGCTCAGAATCGTGTCAAAAATCCCGATACTATCATTCTACTTGGCGACGTTTATTTGGCGCAGGGAAATGTCGAGGAGGCCCGCAAGCAGTATGATCTCGCGCAGGCCGGCGAAGAGAAACTAGGTGAACTACACGACGCTCACCGGCTCGCGCTGTTTTGGGCCGATCACGACATGAACCTGGACCAAGCGCTCGATATCGCCGAAAAAGATTACGCGGAAGTGAAGGACATCTACGCGGCAGATACATATGCCTGGTGTCTCTATAAAAAAGGACGTTTTGCTGAAGCAAAAACAATGATCGGCGAAGCGATGAGACTGAATACGGGGGACTCGAAGATTCTTTATCACGCCGGGATGATCGAAAGGGCGCTCAATAATAATAGAGCGGCGGCTAAGCTAATAAGTTCGGCTTTGTCGATCAACCCTGCCTTCGATCTGATCCAGGCGCCGGTTGCTCGAAAAGCTCTTGACGAACTGCAGTAACTTGCTCGGATTTGAAATGAAAATGCCCCGGCTTTTGGCCGGGGCATTCCTTTGCAAGTTTTGAATTTGCAGATCGATTAGTAGCGTCCGCCGCCGCCGTAGCCGC
>JBGSWW010000113.1:0-5686 GCA_041751735.1 Pyrinomonadaceae bacterium
CTTAGATTACTGAAGCGAGGACACAACATGATTATCAACTTTCGACGAGGGTGTTTTTCGATTTTACCTCTATTTGCCATTATCTTCTGTGGAGCCCTGTTCACCGGGGCCCAGACAGTGAGCGGAACTCTTCGAGGCACGATCACCGATTCGAGCGGGGCTGTTATACCTAACGCCACGGTCACCGTCAGGAGTACCGAAACCGGCCTCGAACGCTCAGTCGGCAGTTCCAACGACGGGCTTTATAATATACCGTTTCTGCCGATAGGGAACTATGTTGTTGAAGCAACACGTACTGACTTTAACAGGGTCATACGCCAGAATGTCACTATCAATCTAAATGAAACGGCGGTCGTTAACATTCAACTCGCCCCAGGAGTCACTGGCGAGGTCACAGTAACTGATGAATCAGAGGCGATAAACACGACCAGTCAACAGATCACAAGTACCCTCTCGAGTGCCGAGATACTCGAACGGCCCATAGCGAACCAGACCAATTTTCTCACTCTCGCGGAAACCTTTACGGGGTATCAGGAAAACCCGACAGCAGGTCAAAACAATCCTACTCTATCGTCGGGTTCGTCCATAAATTTTAATGGAACCGGCACTCGCGGTGCGACGTTCCAGATCAACGGCGTGAATAACGATGACTCATCGGAAAACCAGAACCGTCAGGGAGCGGCAGTCGCCACTATTAAAGCATTTCAGGTGATCTCGAACAGTTTTACCGCCGAGTTTGGCCGGGGTTACGGTGCCGTTGTTCTCGTGCAGACGTTGTCGGGCACGAACAAAGTCAAAGGCAGCGCATACTGGTTTCATAATAACAGTGCGTTAAATGCAAACTCATTTTTCTCGCACGGGAAAAAACCAGTAAATCGGAGGAACCAGATTGGCGGGGTTGTCGGATTTCCTATTTGGAGAAATAAGCTTTTTGGATTTCTTAGTGTGGACCACCTGGAGAACAGTGGCGGTCTTAACTATTCGAGGGACGTGTTTTTGGCCAGTGAGCGTGATCCGGCCAACTGGTTTGCCCAGTCGCCCGCACATAATACCGCCGGCAATAGGGCTTTTATCCAGTCGGTGATGGACAGATTTGTCAATGCGGTACCTAATAGTGCCCGCGGCCCGAGGGTATTTGAAGGGCAGATCGGATTCGATTTTCCCGATCGTGATTATTCGGCCCGGTTCGATTGGAACGCTTCGAGTAAAGACACAGTATTTGCCCGCTGGCAGTACACGAGACAGCGGCGTGTGGCAGACGATCTGATCATTGGCGAACGGGCCGACCAAAACAATAAGCAGCAAAACTACGGTGTTACATGGACCCATATTTTCACCCCAAAGGTCGTCGGTGAATTCAGGTATGGTTTAGGACTTCGGACTACTTTGGTAAACATCGCCGCAGGCAATGACACCCCGGTGATCCGGTTTACTAACCCGACAATCATTGGCGGAGGCTCGATAATAGGGAATGCCGGTGCCTTTCCGATTCAGAGATACCAGACCGATAACCAGTTTGTATATAATGTCTCAGCCATGATCGGCGGGAATCATTTTCTGAAAACGGGCATCGACCATCGCTCGCAGAAACTCGACGATCTGGCCGATAATTTTTCTCGCGGATTCTATAATTTTGGCACCTCGTGCCGTCTGTCCCCGGCTGGGGTTTCACCCATCGTAAGTGCCAACTACACGACTGGTTTCCAGGCACTTATCAATGGCTGTATCTCGAACTATCAGAGAGGTTACGGACCATTCTTCCTTGAGAATCGTATCGGCGAAACGAATCTATACCTCGAAGATAGTTGGAAAGTGCGCCCGAACCTCACATTGAACCTTGGCGTCCGTTATGAATATGTAAAGGCCCCGCGAGAAGCCAGTGATCTGATAGATTACGGGTTTGATGATGATAATAACAATATTCAGCCTCGTGTAGGTTTCGCCTACAGTCCGGATGTCCCCAGCGGCTTTTGGCGCCGATTATTTGGAAATGTGGGAGAGAGTTCGATCCGAGGAGGATACGGCATATACCACGGCAGACTCTTCCAGTCTGTTTTCTCTCAATCCGGAGCGACGGTCCGTTTTAACCCGCCGCATGCATTGTTCTCGAGCGAGACCATCCCGGCTCCCGGAATTTTCAACCCGACCAATCTTCAAGATCCTTCGGATGGGTTCACGTTCGTGCCAGGCCCACAGGCCACTCGCCACGCCATAGCCATCCCAGATCCGGAACTTGAGATGCCGTATACTCTGCAATGGAACCTCACATTCGAGAGGCAACTTCCATGGACATCCGCGATCCGCCTCAGCTATACGGGAAATCGAGGCATAGGACTATTAAAGTTTGGACTTGGCAATCTTCCGATACATGATCCGAACGGCGTGCTTGTCGCTGACCATCCTAACAACCCAGCGAACCTGCGCGGACAGACTATCCGACCGGCGGCAAACATATTTTGTGCCGGAACAACCGCAACAAATAGAACCGATCAATGTCCGGAAGTCGTGCCGATCGCCGCGAACGAATACAGTGTACGCGTACCCCGCGTTAATGAAAGAAGGCCTGATCCCCGTCACACTACGAACCTTTTGATAAGCAACGGGGCGTGGAGCTATTATCATGGGCTTCAGGTCGAACTTACTAAGAGACTCACCCGGGCGCTGAATTTTCAGGCCGCTTATACCTGGAGCAAATCGATTGACACTACGTCCGAAGCATCGTTTGTCGGGACAGGCGATAGTAATATAAATGGTCCTGACGAACGGATCTCAAAGGCTTTATCGCGATTCCATACACCACATCGATTTACCTTCTTTGGCACTTACCGGCTTCCGTTCTTCAAGAACGATCGAGGTATCCTGGGCCAGGTGTTAGGCGGTTGGGAAATCTCGTCCGTTGTCAAACTGGCCCATGGAACGCCATTCACAGTGACTGGCGCAGCTTTTGACCTGAATCTAGATGGATTTAGTGAAACGAGGCCCGTTCTGGTCGATCCGTCAGTGCTTGGCAGGACTCTGGACAATCCGGCAACTTCTCAGCAGATCCTTGCGGGAGCATTTCGCATTCCAACGTCTATTGCGGATTTCGAATGCTGTATTCTTGGCCGAAATACCTTCTTCATTGACGATCTGAGAAATGTCGATTTTAATTTTACTAAACGATTTCGTATGCCGTGGGAAGGTCACAGTCTTGCATTCAGGGCAGACATGTTTAACGCATTCAATAGCGTCCAGTTTGGATTTCCCAACACGACGTACACGGCCAATGTCGTCGCAGACGGAACAACCCGGCCGAGAATCAACCCGGCATTGGGGACACTGACTTCGCTTGCGACTAGCTATGCTCCCAGGAACGTTCAATTTTCGCTACGATATACATTCTGAGGACCATTAACCACCGCTTGATGCGTCGCTGTTCTTAAAGGCGGCGCATTTTTAGTTTTTCTTCGATTCGAAATAGTATCCTGAGATCTATGGAATACAGGTGTCGTATAGCAGGGGAAGATTCAGATTCGATACTAGAATTCGAGAACGGGATCATCGTCGGAAAGCACCCGGCCGAATCGATTGCTGCACACGAACATGATCGTTCAGACGTCACCGCCTTTCCCGGATTTATCGATGTACATATACACGGAGCGAAGGGTGTCGATGCGAATGACGCCGATGTTGACGGGTTGATCCGGGTCGCGGGCTTTCTTGCGAAGAACGGGGTGACGTCGTGGGTGCCAACTCTTGTGCCGGATTCGGGTGAAAATTACAGGAGGGCGATCGGCGCGATAGACGAATTGATGGTTTGTCAGGCCGAGATGCCGGTTGCGCAGGCCGTCGGAATTCATTACGAGGGCGTTTTTGCGAATGAAAGAATGTGCGGTGCGCTGCGGCCTGAGTTTTTCAAGAGCTACACGGGGCCTGAAATCGACGAGCTGCCTCAATTGCAGTCCGGCGTGCATATGATCACGCTCGCACCCGAGGTTGAGGGCGGGATCGAGGTGATCCGTGAGCTTGTCAGACGTGGTTGGGTAGTATCTATCGGGCACACTAATGCAGGCCCCGAAATGCTTGACCAGGCCTTAGATGCAGGTGCCCGCCACATGACTCACTTCTTTAATGCGATGACAGGATTGCATCATCGCAGTGTTGGGGCCGTAGGTTGGGGTCTTTCCAATGACGATGTCACATTCGACATCATTGCTGACGGAGTCCATGTCGATCCAAGGGTCTTAGAACTGGCGTGCCGAGCAAAATCACCGCGACTCGTGACACTCATTAGCGATTCGGTGGCACCTACCGGTCTCGGCGATGGAGAATACCAGTTGTGGGGCGGAACGATCTCGGTCGAGGGCGGCAATACTCGTAACGAGCGCGGCAGTATCGCCGGTTCGGTTTGCACGATGCTTGATTGTGTCAAGACCATGAGATCCATCGGGTTTTCGGATGCTGACATTGTTAAAATGGCTTCGACAAATCCGGCGAGGTTACTCGGGCTTGATGATCGCGGTTCGATAGAGGTTGGGAAGCGAGCCGACCTTGTCGGGCTTGACGAGAATGGAAATCTCGCGTTTACAATGATCGGTGGAAAAATGGTGGGGGACTAAACAACTTGATGTCCCGTGCCCGTTGCTGCATAGATCTGTTCCTACACTTTCATTTCTAGAACGTCCGAATCTCATTTCCCTTAGCGACGAGCCCATTTGTCGACATCTGTGAGTTTGTGTAAAGAATTGTAAAACCGCCCATTTCGTCAGTTTTATAACGTAGAATGCAGATGGATGGATAAGGTACTCATCATCGATGACGACGAAGAACTTTGCGAGTTAGTTTCGGAATATCTGACGGTTGAAGGGTTTGAGATCTCGTGTGTTAATGACGGCGAATCGGGATTGGAACAGGCGCTGACTGGCGAATACGATATGGCGATATTGGACGTCATGCTGCCGAAGATGAATGGTTTCGATGTCCTTCGAAGTCTTAGAGAGCAGTCGAAATTACCAGTGATAATGTTGACCGCTCGCGGCGACGATATGGAGCGGATAGTCGGGCTCGAGATCGGAGCGGACGATTATTTGCCCAAGCCATTTAACCCGCGTGAGTTGGCCGCTCGGCTTAGGGCGATCCTGAGGCGAACCGTCGTGTCGGATGAAGAGCTTGATGGAAATGAGGCGATCGAGGTGGATGGTGTAAAAGTCTCCCCTTCGTCACGGGTGGCCACGGTTGATGGTGTCGAGATTAACCTGACGTCGGTTGAGTTTGGGCTTTTGCATGAACTGCTGCGTGAAGCAGGAAAGGTCGTAAAAAAAGAGGACCTAAGCGAAAGTGTGTTGGAGAGAAAGTTGTCGCCATTTGACCGAAGCCTGGATATGCATATAAGCAATCTGCGAAAAAAGCTCGGTGTTCGTGCAGACGGAAGTGAGCGGATCAAGACAATCCGGTCTGTTGGTTATATATACACCCTAGTATGAAGTTGTTTATTAAGATCTTCCTTTGGTTTCTCGCGGCGATCGCCTTGATGGTCGGTGTGATCATATTCGTCACTCGGACTTTTCAGACGGAGCCAATGGTCAGCCGGTTCGAGCGGTCGACGCGGAACCAGTTGACGGTTTACAGCGGCACCGCATCTCAAATCGTTAACGCCGAAGGTGAAGCAGGGCTGCGAACCTTTCTTAATCGTCTCAGGGACCTTGAT
>JBGSWW010000114.1:0-93421 GCA_041751735.1 Pyrinomonadaceae bacterium
TCTGATATCTTTGCTCCCAGGTAAGTTGTCGATAGCTCATCTGATGCTCCTTTTGATTGCAGTTAGAAGATGCGTCAAATCTACTTCAACTTACCCCTTTCTGCATTTTTCAAAAGTTGCACTTATTGTATGAATTCAAGATAAGAGCAGTTGCACAAATAAAATATTGAATTGTTGATGCTACACGGCGTATATTTATTCTGTGGCTGGCCTCCGGCCTGTTCTTTGACAACTGGATAAATTTAGGGAAAAAACTTTGCGTAAAAAAAATGTGGGACATTCTCACAAAATCGGAAGTTCAACGGTATCAACAATTTAGAAGGAGATTTCGTGTCCCGGGCTGGGACAGTTTTGGACATTTCTGGAGGGCGAGAGCGTAAAAGGACTACCGGCGATTTGCACTCTTAGCTTCTTTTTTCAGCCGCCTGATATTTCTCTCGATCCAACTTTCGGCCTTCTCGTAATGGGCGAACTTACGTTCGTCCCGCTTAAAGGCGGGAGTGTGATTGTATCGTCGGCCGTTCAAGTGTTTGGTAGGGTGGGCGATGTGAAGCATCTCATGAAACACCACATACTCGACGACATAACGTGGAACATCCGCCGAATCAAGCGAGCGGCTGATCGCCACATGTTCATGGGTTGCGTCGTGATGACCGAGGATCCGGAAAGTTTTTCGTGCTGACCAAGTTAAAACCGGCCTTGGGATCGTATCGGCGAAGTAGAGTTTGTTCACGGCCGAGAAGATCTCGTCGAGGTCGTAAACCGTTCCCTTCGATGTTGTTACGACCTTACGCCCGCGTTCGCGTTTGTTAGCGGTTGCCCGTTCACGAACCGAAGTGGATTTCACGTAGGCTGAATACACTTCTCTCGCACCGGCCGGGATCTTTTTTCTCAGCAGCTTTCCAACCAGGATGTACGCCAGGCCTTTGTGGCAGGGAAGCGGCATTTCGCGGCAGATCTCGCTGATGCGGACGATAATTTCGCCTTCGCGTATCCGGATCGTATGATTTATGCCGATATATGGGTAAAATGAAATATCGATCACCGGTACATCGCGTTTCCGGTCGTACCATTGAAAGGCCTCGCGATATAATTCCCGGATCTGGTCGGTTTGAATAATCACAAGAATGTTTAATCGGTTTCAACAATTTTCCTTGACATTATAGCTGAGTCGATGCTATCCCTTTATATGGGAAAAGCATACAGCCCGCCAGCGTATGCATCAAATTCACCCAAATTCTGTCCATGCCGGTGGCTCAAACCCTGAAAAGGAGGCCGGACCCCTGGATTCTCGCGGACAGATAATCCTTACGGCCATTATCAATGAACACTTTGTCACGGGCGAACCGGTAGGTTCTAAAGTGCTTGCCGAAAAGTTTGCCAACGCTTCAGGAATGAGCTCGGCGACTATTCGCAACGTGATGGGTGAACTTGAGGACCGGGGAATGCTTGAGCAGCCCCATACCTCGGCCGGACGAGTTCCGACTGATAAAGGCTACAGGTTTTACGTTGACAATCTGTTAGGCGTTCTGAGCATTTCGAACGACGATCTTTTCCGGATAGGCGAAGAATACGGTTTTAATTCCCAGGACTCGGAAACACCTGACCGGTTGATGGAGCGTACCTCCCACTTGCTTTCAGCTCTTTCTAATAATGTAGGCATCGTTGTATCGCCATCTTTAGCGAGTGATCGCCTGCAGCACATTGAGTTTGTCAATCTTTCCGACAATCGCATCCTTATTGTGCTGGTCTCGTCACCGAACATTGTCCATAACAAGATAATTCGGCTTAATGTGACCTTTTCAAAAGAGGAGCTTGAAAGAACAGCTAATTACCTTAATACGGAATTTGCCGGAAAGAGCCTGGCCGAGATCCGCAACGAGATCATGATCTTGATGCACGAGGAAAAGGCCTTATTTGACAAATTACTCCAAACCGCCGTTATCCTCTGCACCGAAAGTATCGAGGATGACGACCGGCTCGGAGAGGTTTTCGTGGACGGTACGACGAATATTCTTAAAAAAAGGGATTTCGCCGATCTTGAACGTCTGCGTGAGCTGCTCCGGACCATTGGCGAAAAGTCTCGCTTGATGCAGATCCTGACGGAATGCATTGAGCATGACGCCGGAGCTAAAGGCGATGTCCAGGTCGTGATCGGGACCGAGAACCGAACGCCGTCGCTCCAGCATTGTACGATCGTTTCCGCACCTTATCGGATCGGGAACAGTTCGGCGGTTGGAACACTAAGCGTACTCGGCCCTACCCGAATGGAGTACGCGAGAATGATATCGATAGTCTCCTATGTAGCCCGAACGCTCGAAAAACTGATGTCGTCCGAAGACTCGAAAAATTAACCCGCCGCAGATGAACTCCCGGCAACTGCAACTCAATGAAACCCCAAGAACACAATCCTAAAACCGAAGATTCGCTTCACGAGCTCGAAGTCCAGCCCGCCGGAACCGTGGATGACTTCATAAAAGAGCTTGAGGCTAAGGAAAAGGACCTTCACATTACTCCCGATCTGACGATCGAAATAGAGGAATCGGACTTTGATCCGGAAGCGGTACCGGATTTTGTGAAGCCCGACCTTTCACGAGGACCTGCTGTTAACAGTACTGCCCCTGGTGCCCCTTCCGTTGGACTCAAGACTCGGGTTTTCGAGCTTGAGAACGAGATCGATTCGCTTCAGGCACGTGTCCGGGAACTGCGAGCCGAACGGCATGAGATCCAGGAAAAGAGCGATCGGCGTCTGAAGGACTTCGAGAATTTCAAATATCGAATGGACCGCGAGCGTCGCGGGTCCTTCATCGAGCAGATCTGTACGCTCGCCTCTCAAATGCTGCCGGTGCTCGACAACCTCGAGCGTGCTCTCCAGTCGGTTGAGGGAGCTAAGTCGCAAAAGACCGCTGAGTTTCAGCAGTTTTATGAGGGCATCGTTCTCGTGAACCAGCAGGTCAACGAGATATTTGCCGGCATGGGTGTCCAGCCCATAATCTCCATAGGCGAAAAGTTTGACCCAAATCTGCACGAAGCCGTCGCCGCCGAAACCCGTGATGATCTCCCGTCTAATACCATCTCAGGCGAAATGCTTCGAGGGTATCGCATCGGTAACCGTGTGATAAGACATTCCATGGTTAAGGTCACGGCCTTACCGCCACGGGAAACTCCCGCCAATGAAAGTGGGTCGGATCCGTCATCCCTCTCCGATCACGAGCCGCTGACATTGAACCTCGTTAAAAACCGGTCCAGTAATTCTTGATCGGGTATCCAATCGAATCGTCCATAAAGGAAAGCAACAGGTATGAGCAAAGTAATAGGCATCGATCTAGGCACGACAAACTGCTGTGTGTCAGTCCTCGAGGGGGGAACGGTACAGATCATTTCGAACAAAGAGGGCGGACGTACAACGCCGTCAGTGGTCGGTTTCACCGACAAGGATGAGAAGCTGGTCGGTCAGATCGCCAAGCGGCAGGCGGTCACAAATTCAGCGAACACGCTGTATGCCGTAAAACGCCTCATCGGAAGAAAGTTCGACGCGCCTGAAGTCGAAAAGATGCGCACCACGGTGCCCTTCGAGATCGTCAAGGCTCCAAATGGCGATGCTCACATTCGCGTCCTCGACCGGATCTACAGCCCACCTGAGATATCAGCTATCGTGCTGCAGCGATTGAAGCAGGCTGCTGAAGAATTTCTCGGCGATAAGGTCACCGAGGCGATCATTACAGTCCCCGCCTACTTCGATGATATGCAGCGGCAGGCCACCCGCGATGCCGGTAAGATCGCCGGCCTCGAGGTCGAAAGGATCATAAATGAGCCGACGGCCGCAGCTCTGGCCTATGGATTCGGCAAAAGCAAGACAGAGAAGGTCGCGGTCTACGATCTCGGCGGCGGAACATTCGATATCTCGATCCTCGAGATCAACGATGGAGTCTTCGAGGTCCTTTCCACATCCGGCAACACCTTCCTCGGCGGTGAAGATTTCGACCACCGCATCATCGACTGGCTCGTCGAGGGCTTCCAGAAAGAGCACGCCATCGACCTCAAAGGTGACCGTCTCGCGCTCCAGAGGCTTAAAGAGGCCGCTGAACGCGCGAAATGCGAGCTATCCAGCGTTACCGAAACGAACATCAGCCTTCCATTTATTGCTGCCGACACATCCGGACCAAAGCATATCAACGCTACGCTTAGCCGTGAGGTTTTCGAAGGTCTTGTCAAAGATCTGGTTGAATCTTCCGTCGAGCCCTGCCAAAAAGCCCTGTGGGATGCAAAACTTCAGCCTGCCGACGTCGACAAAGTGATCCTGGTCGGCGGTCAGACGCGTTCGCCGATCATTACGCGGACAGTTACCGAAGTCTTCGGGAAAGAACCGTCGGCTGAGATCAATCCTGACGAAGTCGTGGCCATGGGTGCAGCCATCCAGGGCGGCGTTTTGACGGGTGACATCAAAGACATCGTTCTTCTCGACGTTCTTCCGCTTAGCCTTGGCCTCGAAACGCGCGGCGGCATTTTCGTCAAGCTGATCTCACGAAACTCGACCATTCCGCTTAAGAACACGATGACGTTTACAACCGTCGTCGACAACCAGCAATCGGTCGAGATCCACATTCTCCAGGGCGAGCGCGAGATAGCTAGTGCGAACCGCAGCCTTGCGAAATTCGAATTGGTCGGCATCCCGCCGGCTCCTCGCGGGCTGCCGCAGATCGACGTGTCATTTGAGATCGACGCTAACGGCATCGTCAGCGTTTCGGCAAAGGACAAGATGACAGGCCTCGAACAGGCCTTGCAGATCACGCCTTCGTCCGGACTGTCGCCTGACGAGATCGAACGCCTTATCATCGAGGCCGAAACATCGATCGAAAAAGACCGCGGCGAAAAAGAACTGATCGTCGAGCGTAACCGCCTCGACACGTTGATCAGGAATTCGCGGCGGGCGATGGAGGAGATAGGCAAATCGCTCGACATCGACGAACAGAAGATGATCAACTCCACGCTGACCGAAGCCGAAGAGGCTCTGGCGTCCCCCAACGTTTCCGAGATCCAGGCCCAATTCCAGCGTGTCGAAAGTGCGGCCAACCGGATCACGGCGGCGATGCTGGCGTTGGCGTAGGACTTATTTTCGGTTCCCTCCGGAACTTGAGAAAATGCGGCCAATGTCGCAAAATATTCAGGCGTCAGTTCATTTTTGATTGAGCTGGCGCTTTGTTTGTGGTTATGGCGAAAAGAGATTATTACGAGGTGCTGGGCGTTGTCCGCACGGCCACCGAGGTCGAGATCAAAAGGGCGTACCGGACGCTGGCTGTTCAGCATCATCCAGACAAAAATCCGGACGATCCGCATTCGGAAGAAAAATTCAAAGAGGCAGCTGAAGCTTATTCCGTACTTTCCGATAGCCAGAAACGCGCCGCGTACGACCGGTTTGGCCACGCCGGTGTGGGTGCCGGAGCCGGCCAGGGTTTTGATCCGGGATTCTCGAATATCGAGGATATTTTCGACATCTTCGGCTTCGGCGATATGTTTGGCCAGCGAGGCGGGCGGCGGACGACAGTCCAGCGAGGATCGGACCTCAGATACGATCTGGAGATCTCGCTCGAAGACGCTGCTACCGGCAAGGATGAAAAGCTCCGCATCCCGAGGCTCGAGACCTGCGACGAATGCAGCGGCAGCGGGGCCGAAAAGGGAACTACCGCGGAAACCTGTATAACCTGCGGCGGCAGCGGCCAGACGCGGTATCAGCAGGGATTCTTCAGCGTCATGCGCACTTGTGCCAACTGCTCGGGCAAGGGCCAGCTTATTAAATCGCCTTGCAAAAAATGTCATGGCCAGGGCCGCATTGAAAAAGAAAAGACGATCGAGATCAAGATCCCGGCCGGTGTTGAAACAGGCTCCAGGCTTCGCGTAACCGGCGAGGGCGAGTCCGGCATGAACGGCGGGCCGTCCGGTGATCTTTTTATCGTTTTGCATGTTGCGGCTCATGACACATTCGAACGCCAGGGTGCCGATCTATACTCTGCCGTGCCGGTAACATTTGCACAGGCAGCATTAGGGGCCGACCTAAAGGTAAAAACGCTCGATGGCGAAGAAGAACTTAAGGTCCCGGCGGGCACACAGACCGGCACCGTGTTCCGGATAAAGGGCCACGGCATGCCAAACCTCGGCAGCCGCGGAAAAGGCGATCTCTTCGTCGCCGTAACGCTCGTTACGCCAAAAACACTTACAAAAGAGCAGCGTAAACTTCTCGAGCAACTCGCCGAGGTCGAGGACGCGGACTTCTCCGATGAGTCCTTTATCGATAAGGTCCGGAACATCTCCGGCTGAGATCGCTGGTGAATGGACCGCAGGATTCTAGCCTTTCACGGGACCGCAGGCACCATGCCTGCACGACCGACGACCTGGGACCGCAGGCACCCTACCTGCAACGCCGGTTCCTCCGGCGTGAAGTGCTCGGCCCATCGTTACTCGAGGTTTCAATCACGATGGTCAGCGTCCCCTGGACGCTTGCAGGCAAGGGTGCCTGCGGTCCGGCGCTATTCCAGACCTATCATTTCAAGTTCGATGGCGTTGCTCGATGTGATGCTGACCGATTGCGGAGCGAAACGGTAACGGCGCGTGTCGGCCCGGACGGTATACGTTTCGCCGATCTTAAGAGCGGAGATCTGAAAATATCCAAGCGTGCTGGTCAATATAAGACGGCTATTTCCCTGCGAGTCTGTAACTGTGACCCGAGCACGACGTACACCGCCGCCCGACGGGTCCAAAAGGCGCCCGTTGATCGTGCCACTCTCCGCTAAGGCAGCGACGCTCACGAGCCCATTATCGGTTTTGAATGGGATTCCGCCTTCGTTCAGCCTAAAATTTTCCCAGCGCACCTCTGTTACTGAATCGACCGCTCCTATGACATTGAAGTGAAGGTTTATAAGGTCGCCGCGGCCTTCCAGTGGAAATGCGCCAAATATGACAACTCGAAGAACGCCCTTTTCCAAGGCGTTGACCGTCAGAACACGGCCCTGGCTGATCGTATCGGCAATATCCGCAGCCATAGTTGCTGGCTCGACTACGTCTCCGTCGAAGTGCAGCTCAAATTCGCAGGAGCGTATGCCTAACCCTGTAGTTTCACCGATAGTAACAGGCACGGTGAGGGACGTACCTGGGGAAGCACGCAGCTCGGGTGCCAAGATATCAAGCCCCTTCGGTTCCTCATTCAGTTGCGAACTGATCAACGAAGCCGGTGACGACGGGGCCGTCCAGTTGCCGGTGACATCGCCCATAAGTAGGGCTACATAATCCTGATCTGCGTAGTCAACATTGACATTTGGGTAGACCCTATTTGCGGGCATAAAACGCCAAGTGCCTGTCGACCCTTCATTAGGAAGTCCGGCTACAAAGGTGGCGACCAGTGCGGCGTCGAAGGACGACACGGAACCATTGCCGCTAACATCGGCAACCGTGACCTGATTATTCGTTAGTTGGGCGCCGCCAACGACGTGCGAGGCGATGGCGGCCGCATCAAATCCCGAGAGGGCACTCTCCCTCTCAGCGCTCTTCAAGGGGGTTACGGTATATTGGCCTGTACCCGTGCCTGAGAGACTGTACGTTCCATCGTTAGCAGTTGTGACCAAAAGTGGTAGAGTTCCGGCGGCACTAATGGTTACGTTCGGTACCGGGTTGGGGTATGGCGGGGTCCCGATATTGCCGTATGTCACTTTTCCGGAGATCGAGCCTAAAAGCACCGCCACCGAGCCGTTTGTTGTCGAAACACAGTGATCACCCTCGTTGAACATAAATGAGGCGAAGGAGACGTCCGTGGATGCCGCCGGATTGCCAACAACACTAAAGTTCAGATTTACCAAATCCCCGGCCCCGTCGAGATCACTGGTGCCAAAGAGCGAGACTGCAAGTGAACCGGGCGTCGGCCGCGAGACGGTGAGTGTACGTGCTCCGCCATTCGACATCCCCACGCTGCCGAGCGTGACCCCCCAGTTGTTCGCGGAAGTTCCGGCGGGCAGAATCACGTTAGGATCAAAGGTGACGGTAAAATCCGCTGATCGGACTCCCAGGCCCGACATATCACCGACGTTAACCGGTACCGACAGAGGCTTGCCTGTCGTGGACGAATGATCGGAAATTGATACTCCTATACACGTCGCGGCGGTTTGGTTGTCGAAGCATACGTTGACGTCATTCAGCGTCGGAGAGTTGGTTCCGTTCGTTGTGCTCAGTATGGCCCTGTACCGTAGGTATCGATTTCCGTCGAATTGCGCGAGCGAACCGCCATTAACAAAAAATGTAGATGCAGTACCATCAGGCCCTACGAAAGCAAAGGCCCCGGACGAGGAATTGCTTGCAGCTGCCTGAAACGAGATGCCGGTGCCTGGTGGCAAGACGTTATTTGTCCAGATGATATTCCCCCACTTGGGAACGCTGCCTGCGGCTGGATTAGCGTCCTTCAAGCCGGAAGTGAAGCTGCCGGTCCTTGAGAACCCCGTGTCAACGAACACCCGAAAGCCGAAATCGTTGCTCGAGTTACCCGCACCCGTCCATGACGAGCCGCTATTAGTCGAGGTTGCTCGTCGACCGCCCGGATATGGGTTCGAACTGCTGATCGTTGAAACATAGCGTGGATTTGAATCGGTGGAGGGTCCTGTTAAAGTAGTCCGCCAGACGATAGCGTACTTGGCACCGGCGGTTACGTTGGCCGGGACTGTGAAGTTTGCTGATATGAAGCGACTGGTGCCATTGCAAAAGCCAGGCGTCGTCGCGGCAGCAAGATCAGGTCCATTCGGTAGATCGCCCGAAGCCGCACGAATCGAAACCGTCAATGCCGGCATAGTAACCTCATTGCAATCCACGCTGAAAAGGTGAACGTCGACTCGCTTAACCGGCCCGGTTTCCCCCGGAGTGAATGTTTGAGCATGCCACGCTGTGGTAAATGGTGCCCCCGATTCCACGACGAGATCAAGATTCTGTTGATCCACCGTCGAAGCGGCAGATAGGACCACTTCGCCTGCTGAGGTCAGTTCTACATTCTCAGGGACGCCATTCTGAAAATGGGACTGAGAACTGTCGGGCAGGCAGTCATTGTCGGGGGCGACTTCGAGAGAGAAGTTCTGCGTAGTTATCGCACCCTCGTTCACCACAACGCTGTTTAAGGCTTCTTTACTAAAGCCCGCTTTCATGGCGTTTGATTTAGGATATGTCCCTGCAGGGAGATCGTGGAACGAGTAAACCCCATTTACGTCCGTCGTAGAAGTCCTGGCACCGAGCGAAACTGAAGCGTCGGGAACCGGTACGCCATTTGAGGTCACAGTTCCGGTAAGTGTGCCCCGGCCGACAATGGTGCATTGATCGAATTTGAAACTACCGACTCGCGACCGGTAGGTTGAGCCTGTATCAGTGTAATACTGATTTGTGTACCAAAATGTGCAGCCGTCTGGGTCGAGTGTCATGTGGGTGTAATCGCCCCACCGGCCGGTTCCGATTTGACTGCCGGTTCCCGCGAACATTGTTTGCTCCGTCAGGCTGAACGTATTAACAGGGTCCGAGAAAAGTCGGCCGGCATAGCGGATCGACGGGTGCAGTAAAGTGCCCGAGGCGGTATAACCCAATGCCATATTGCCTGCACGATCGACTGAAAGGCTAGGCATATAGCGATGAATGGCGTTGGTCCCGTCAGGGTCCCATGTTGAGGCTTGCGGGATATTTGGGAACACATTTCCCCCGGTGATATTAACCTGATACCAACGAGGTGCGGCCGCCCCCGATGTGTTCGCACGGCGGACCGTGTGCGGCACCCACAGCGACTCTGCCCCGCCGATGTTAATGTAGGTATTTTGCATCATCGCTCGGATAGGGACCGGGTCAAGGGTGGCACCTCCCGACGGCACCGATGCGTTAGAAAGCTCGTTATTCGGCAGGCTCGTAGCCGCGAGGGGTATGTCGGGCCCTGTAAACGTCGACAGTGAGATTTTGTTCCAATTAACGTTGAACTTATAGACCGATAAGGCATTGAGGAAATTCCAGGTCGAAACGAAGAAGTTCGGTGTTCCAGGGGGCGGCGTCCCGGTCTGCAATCGTGCGTTTGAAGGAAGTAGGGAAAAGTCTCCAGTTCCAATATCAAATGACACTATCTGCACGTCCGGCGAGCCGGCGTACATTTGGACTTTGTTTATTGCCCACACTCTGACGCCGTGGTAAAAACCACCCGCCGAAAAGTCGAACATATTCGCAGACATATAAACGCCATCGTGCCAAACGGCAAGTTTCGGGTAATCGTTCAGCGCATCAGTGCGGTTGATGGAATAGTAGTTCCACCCGCCTGCAACTGGATCGCCGGTTTTCGAAACCGCTATACACTGAAATGATCCGGGAGGATTTACCACCGTTTGCCCGCTCATAGTGAAAGCAAAATTCGACACGATCCAACGATCTTCAAAAGTATCGTAGAGGACGACGGGATCTCCGAAATTGTCGGTATCGCACAGATTGCCGAAATTTCCCTGACTCATGAAAGTATCGAGATTCATTGGGCCGGCCAGAATATTCCCGCTTTTGTCGTAGACTGCGAGGGCGGTGTTTATGGCCTGGACATAGTGCTCAGGACCGACGTCGCCCGTCGGGTCCGCCGGATAACCGTTGCCCCAGCCGCCCGTTCTGCCGAGTCCCTCAAAAGTATTTATCGGAGCCGGCGCAAGGGCGGTCATGCCCGGAGCTATGCTTGAGAGCTGAGTTTCCTCAGAAGTGCGAGCCCTACCCTCTTTCGGCGCAACAGCCTGCGGGTTTGGCAGGACCTTCTCATGAACGAACCGCAGCCTGTCCTTTTTTGGTTTACTCACAAGGTTTCGAAGATCGCCGTCAAAGCTCTTGCGCGACTTCCGCGCCCGACCCTCTTCCGGCCGTGGTTTGATCGGGCCCGTGAAAGGGGCCAGCTTTCTCGTTCGCCTCCCATCCTGCGTCTCCCCCTGACGG
This sequence comes from Pyrinomonadaceae bacterium, assembly GCA_041751735.1. Taxonomy (GTDB): domain Bacteria; phylum Acidobacteriota; class Blastocatellia; order Pyrinomonadales; family Pyrinomonadaceae; genus OLB17. The sequence continues at coordinate 10,963 of JBGSWW010000114.1, forward strand.
GCCATAGTTGGGTTGGAAAAACTGGCTGCGATCGGCGCAGTGTTCTCAAAAATCATGACTGGGCCTTTATCGAGCGCTCGCCTTCGCTTTTTTGCAATTCTTTCTGCTGTCGGCAACTCGCCGAAGGGGCGGAGGCAAATAGCAGTCAAAATGTCCACTTTCTGCCCGACCACCGTCGTAGAATCGGTACTAGAAAGAAAATCAGGCGTTCCTTTTGGTGACCGTACATTGGTCGAATCCTTGACAGATTTTGCGGCAGCCGGACCCTGCTCGGCGTTGGCACTGTGTTCTGGGGACGGAGGTTCTATAAGTCCCATTACGAAAGCCACCGAACCGAGGACGCTGGGCTTCAAGCCCCAGGATCCCCAAACGACGAGTCCAGCAACTAAGGATATAGCCGCAGCAATAACGAAGCCTTTCCCCCGAAAGCTAAATGCCATGATGTCTTATACAGAGCTGGTCGCCCTGTCAATTTTGGAATTTTGAGCTCAAAGTATTGAAACCGTAACCCGAGAGAGATCTTAATCTCGCCGTCCACACTAAGGAGCGGACTAATTGGGAATAAAGAACGGTCTGCTAACTTGATACTGGGAAAGATTTATACAACGAACGATATATTACGGTCAAGGATGGAAGCAAAAGCAGGCTTGAAATGTTTGAAAAGCCCAAGCAAAAACGGGTCAGGGTTGGATCCCGTGGGATTTACTGACCTTCGATCCGGTCAAACGGATGCTTTTCCAGAACGGAACGCAGGGCTACCTGGCCGAAGAGGGTGTCGAGAAAGGCGCCGAAGCGGTGGAGGATCGGGATGAGGTCTTTGTTCTGATTGGTTACGAGGATCTCCTCGATAAACCGTTCGACCGTCTCGGTGTCCTTATAGAACAGGTATCTCATCGAGCCTTGACGGAAATCGTTGAGAGCACGTTTCATTCGTTCGATGGTTTCGCGGGTCGGCGTTGTTTCCGCTGCCTTGACGATCTCGAGTGTCGGCCAGAGATCGGACGTCAAAACGAGCGACTGCTCCTTCTTGACCTCGAACTCCGGGAAAACGCGAAAAACTTCCGTGCCCGGTTCTACTATCCGCATAAAACCAGCAAGGATCTGCTGAAATCCGTCATTCAAAAGAGAATATGCGGTCTCGATCCGTGCGTAGATGGACGGTGGGGGCCGCATTGACGCCACCCCAGCGAGCTCCTGGGTGTAGACCTTTTTCAGTTCGATCGACGCCGTGTACGAAGCAGCATCGAGTGTGGAAAAAAACTCCGCATCCTGGTTTGGGAACCGGTCCAAACGGTTGCCGATATATGCTGTCAGATCCAGTATCAGTTCGTTGACGCGTGAAAAGATCAGCAGCGACGACTTAAGCGGCTTGTCCGCATCGAGCATCTTCTTGACAACGCTTAGCCACTTTAGCACCATGCCGAATCTTGGCAGGACCAGAACCAGCTCTGCATGTTCCGGTGTGAGGGACTTAGCATCGTTCCCCAATTCAGCCAATCTTGCAGGCAGGAACTTGGATCCCGATCTCTCTGCCAAATGGACCAGGTCGTAGAACGCCGCGGTGGCCTCAAGCCGATGGCTTAGCAAAGCGGACCACTCACGCCATTGCACTGGACTGAGCACGGGTGAACTGATCAGCGACTCGGTAACAAGGAGGGCCTCCCGGAGCACGTCCGAAAGATTCCCAAGCTCGTCAGCGTTCAATCCCGCTTCGCCAAAATTACCTATATCCGAAAGTCCGGATCTCTGACTTAGAATGTACGAATTCAACAAAATGCAGCGCCGAATTCCCGAGTGGGCGATCTTGAATTCGGTCACTGCGAGTCCGTTTTTGTCGGCAACGTCGGTCTGATCCAAGGATCGCGTTCCGGCACCCATGTAACTGCAAAGCCCAGAAAGCCAGATACCTAGTTCGACCGCCTTTTCTTCAATTTCGATCTCGACAGCAGCCTCAAGGCGCACAACGGCCTTGTCAGTGGGTGACTCAACCGGATTGTCAGTTAAGATGGCTTCCAAAGCTGGAATGTCTCCACGGGATCATTTATTCAGGCCGGAAAGTGCGGAGAAATCCGCAAAGTCTATTATATAACCTTAGATAGGATTTACAATAACAAGAAGCTTACACAAAGGACCATGACCAATAAGCACAAAGAAAGCATACTTATTGCCACGCGCAACCCCGGAAAAGCCGAGGAGCTAAGGTTGATGCTGGCGGACTTCGAAGCAAGCGTGCTTTCTCTCGTCGACTTTCCTGAAATAATGGAGGTTGCCGAAACCGGCTCTACGTTTGCCGAAAACGCTCAGCTCAAAGCAGCGGCTTACGCCCGACAGACCCGGTTGACCGCAATAGCAGACGATTCCGGTCTAGAGATTGAGGTACTTAATGGCCGGCCAGGTGTCCTATCCGCCCGGTACGGTGGCATCGGAACGAGTTTTGAGTCCAAAATGGCGCTTCTGTTGGAAGAAATAGCCCGATCCGGCAGCAATTCCCGGCAAGCACGTTTTGTTAGTTCTATAGCGGTTGCGAGCCCTGAAGGAGATCGCCTGTATCAGGCCGAAGGCGTCTGTGAGGGCGAGATCGCATCGAAACCTGCTGGTAGCGGAGGTTTCGGTTATGATCCGATCTTTATTCCAGATGGTTATGATATGACCTTTGGGGAGCTAGATGCCGCCATAAAACACGAAATCAGTCACCGCTCCCGTGCATTTCGTTCGATAATCCCATTTTTACGGGATTTTATTGCAAATTGACTTGACCTGTTAGGTATTCAGGCTTAGAATTCGACACTTGGAATCGTTTCTCAATCGAAACAACGGGGCGTAGCACAGCCTGGTAGTGCGCACGGTTTGGGACCGTGAGGCCGCAAGTTCGAATCTTGCCGCCCCGACCAGTCAAGATTTATGCCGATTGGTCGACTTTCCCTCTTTGCCGGGGCTTCTATTCAGGCAATCTGATCTTAATATTCTCAACTAACTGGAGGTTACTTAAAAATATGGCTCGTATGACACAAACGGAAATTATCAGCAACTTGGCTGACTCATCCGGCTTAAAAAAGACCGACGTCAAAGCAATGTTTGACGCACTTGCAACCCTCGCAACTAACGAAGTTAAGAAAAATGGCGAGTTTACCCTGCCGGGATTCGGCAAACTAAAAAAGACAGATCGTAAGGCACGGGAGGGACGCAATCCGGCGACCGGAGCTGTTATTAAGATACCTGCCAAGACAACCGTTAAGTTCAGCATCGGAAAGGCAATGAAAGATGCGGTAGCATAAAATAGTCACATCATAATGTGACTGTAATTTTTACGACCGGCAAATCTTGTGGTTTGCCGGTTTTACAATTTGGGGGTACTTCAAAAAAATATAGTGACATCTGAGATTTTTTCTGTTAACATCGCCTTACAGTTGAGATCACGCCTGCGAAGCGAACTTTTCCAGCAACTTTTGCGCTGGAGATTTCAACTTAATTATTTCGGATAGCCGTAAGTTTCATGCTAGTCCGAATCGTTTTATGAAGTATTAAAACGAACCCATCCCCCGATAGGGTAAAATTTGGAACAAAGGAGAACATAAAGTGGCAGCAGCTAGACCCATGACCCTGCAGGATAGAGTTCTGCAGATTGACCATATACAAGCACGCCGGTTTTCGAAACTGGCGGGCGACGCGATGGAGATCGCCGCTGAGGGTATCATACGGCACCTAAGGGCATGCGCCCGTATGGACGTAAATCCTGACGCGTCAGCAGTTCGCGAGATCATCGACGACGCCCTTAACGGCCGCCGTGTATTTGCCGAGACCTCTAACGATCTCTTGGCCGCCTAGTTTTTATATTTTTTTTAGCAATACTATTTGACCGCTCCTTATTGGGGCGGTTTCTTTTTGCCTATTGCCGCCGCTTCAGATGGTAAAGGACATACTTGCCGAGTGTCTCGCCCTCGTCCCGCTCATACCACCTGTCAACGTTGTCCAATAAAGCCTCATACTCATTTGATACGACTAGGTAGTCCAACGGCACCGTGCCCACCGCGTCTAAGCTGAAATTCTCGACGTAAGCTGCATAATTCGCGGCTTCTTCATCAATTTCTGTGAATGTTAAAGGTTTATGGTCGGCGTTCAGCCTGTCAGTATGGCGCCCCCATCCGAAAATGGCGATCATAGAAACGAAATCTCCGCCACGCTTCATCCCGTCGGCGAGTTGTAAGGGACTCACTTCCTGGTAGTAAAGCTGCTGGAAATACCGCTCCTTATTCTCGTCCCAGGTGACCCCGGCGAAAACGTGCTGATGCCGCGCCCACAGTACCGATTGTGGTGCAATGGTCGGAAGGTCATCTGCCTCGGCGGTACCGAAATGAAGGACAACCTGCTTATTTGCGTCCGGATCACGCGCGGCAAGTTCGGTCAAGCGTCTGCCTACAGGATACGCTTCGTCACGGGCAATGTTCACGTCGTCCAGAATGCGAACAGTATAATGGCATTCCACAAATCCCCAGATAACCGCAAGCGATGCTAAGACGGCCAGCACAGAACGTGCTGGTTTTCCAAGGCTCCTGTGGGTATTGATCCAGAAAAGTCCTGCCGTGACCACGGCCGCAAGCCCCGCTACGTAATTGCCGATAAATACCTGATAATGGATCGGCTGAAGGGACTGTCCCGTGATTATCTGCTGATTGAAAACCGCGATAGGTGTCAGTGCGAGTGAGATCGCGAATAGGGGCCTGCGATCTCGCAGGGAAAAAACTTTGAAGACAGCGCCGAGCAAAATTGCCGCGATCACAACAAAACTCATCAATTCAGGTGGCCGAGCTAGGTCAGGAGCGTGGGTTCGGATGAGCAATTGAACATCATCCATCGTGTGAGATCGGTTCGATAACAAGTACGCGTACGGGATCAACATCGACGCACATACAACCCCCAAAATCGCCAGCCATCTGATGTCTTTCCACGAACCGGCGGGCCTGGCGGCGACCCAGCAAAGTACCAGGCATACAAGCCAGGCCGCGGCGGTCGTCCAAACGTAAAAATAAGAGAAAACGGTATAACCGAAAGCCGCCCCGGAGATAAGGACGAGAAGCAACGGCGAACTCGAGATCGATGTTCCTGCACCGCTGTCTGTTGGCGAGATGTTCTCCTTACCGCTACGCCTTGCTCCAACCAACAGCCATACGGACGCCACCAGCAGAAAGAAAGCGGGAAAGGACATTGCCGGCACATATCTCCGAAAACCGGGAAAATAAGGATATGCGTAGCTCAAGCCAGTGATCTCGCCTATCGCCCCTTCGCCGGCAAAGAGCGCACCTCCGGCCAGGACCGTCAGGCTTCCTGCCAGTGCAAAAAGTGAATCTCCGGTCATCATTCCGATCAGCCAAAAGATGGCGAGCGCTGTTAAAAACGCCGCGATCGCCCCCGATAGCGTCATTGCCCACGGTGCCCCGATGCCGAGCACGCGGGCCGGAATAGCAATGGTATATGGGCCTGCGAATTGTATCGAGAACAGCGATTCCGGCTGCGGATCGCCGGGCGAATCGTCACGGCCGGTGTAAGGGTCATTTCGCCTGGGGCGTCCGTCGATCAGGGCCTTTAGATATGCCGCATACGCGACTTCGTCAATGTCATTGTAAGCGTAGTGCCCGTTCCAGTCCACCCCGCGCACATAGATCATCTTCAACTGCGGGTAGAGCGAAAAAAGGGCCAGGAAAAGGCCCGCTATCAAACCGAATCGCCATCGCAGCTTCATACGAAAATCAAGGTTCAAGGTTCATTGTTGAACGTCTTAGTTAAAGAACAGACAGGTTAGCATACAGCCCCGAACCCTGGATCTTCAACCCGAACCCGAATCAGGTACATGTAGCTAAACTTTGAACTTTGAGATTTGAACATTAAACTCTTCCCATGAGCTTAAAGGAAACGATCATCGCGGATCTGACCGCCGCGATGAAGGCAAAGGACGCTGACAAACTCTCGACGCTGCGGATGGTAAAGGCCAACCTTATGAACCGCCAGATCGAAAAAGGCGGCGACCTTACCGACGAAGAGATAACAAAGGCGCTTCAGAGCCTTGTAAAGCAACGCCGCGATTCCGTCGAGCAATATGAAAAGGCCGGCCGCACCGAGCTGGCCGAGCGCGAGACCTCCGAGATCAAAGTCATCGAGGCATACCTGCCCCAGGCCGCCTCAACCGAAGACATCGAGTCCGCCGTGACCGCCGCTATCGCCGAGACCGGCGCCGCGTCAATGAAAGATATGGGCGCGGTAATGAAGGCCGCCAACGCTCACCTCGCAGGCCGCTCCGTCGACGGCAAAGCCCTCAGCGACGCCGTCAGATCACGGCTGCAATAACGTCGTGCATGAGCCAAGCTGCTAATCATTGCGACCTGAGAGTCGCCAGCGGTTTTCTGAATAGCACATCAAAGCTTGCCGCAACGCCGACTATGGTTACAAGAAGGGTGGTAATTACCAGTCCACCGATCGCAAGTGAGATGTCGAACTGCCATTCGATCTCCATGAGATAGGTGGCCACAACGAATGAGAGGACGATAGCAAACCCCGTTGCGATGAGGCCGGCAAGGAGGCCTAACAGGCCGTATTCTGTTACGAGGATCGTTGCCAGGCTTCGGCGGTTAGCACCGAGGGTCTTCAAAACAGCATTTTCATATATCCTTTGGGATTTGGTTAAAGCGACTGAACCAATGAGGATGAGTATCCCGCTTAGCAGCACGAAGCTGCCTACAAACGAGATTGCGAGTACAAAATTGCTTACGAGCCGATTGACCGCCTCGAGAATGTCCGCAATATCGAAGACCTGAACATTCGGAAAGCGGTCCAGCACCTCGCGTTGAAGCCGCTGCCTTTCGGTCGTTGGAATATGGTTTACGACGGTCGCGGCAAAGCTTTGCGGGGCCAACTCGAGGGGGCCGGGTCTGAAAACAAACACGAATGCGGTTCGCATATTCCGTACGTCTATCTTTCTGATACTGGCTACGAGGGCCGTTATCTTTCGTCCGGAAATATCGAACGTCATTGAGTCTCCGGGCGAAACCTTTAATGTACCCGCCATCCTTTCTTCGACGGAAACCTCGGGAGTTTCAGAGCCCTCGGTTCCGGTCCACCATTCACCCGAAATAATGGACTCATTTTCTTCCAACGCCTGCCTGTAAGTGATCGCGAACTCCCGTCCGATCTGGCCCTGCTGCTGGCGAACCTCACGGTTCTCGTAATCGATCGGCTCGCCGTTTACGTAGGCTATACGGGCACGCACCGTCGGCACCTCCTCGGGTCTTTCTCCCGTTCGGTTCTCGATAATTGTGGAAAGGTCCTCGATCTGGCTTTTCTGTACATCAACGAAAATAAGGCTTGGTAGCCGGCGATTCCGGGTCAGGTCAAATTCCCGGACCAGGTTGGTCTGCATTGCCTGTACCGTTATCACCACAAAAGCGCCGAGGCCAACGGCAAGCAGAATGATCCGCGTTTGGTTCCCCGGCCGATGCAAGGAGTTAAGGGCCTGTCGAAAAGAGAACGAATTTAGCCGCTTCATCTTTTTCAGGATCGCGGTTAGAACGGCCGCGGATACAAAAAGAACTGCCCCGGTTACGGCTAATCCTCCCAGGAAGAATGCACCAACCTTTAAAGATCCCGCCTGCCAAACAGCAAGTCCAAGCAACGCGGCAAGACATCCCGCCCCAAAGATCCATTTTGTCCAATCGAGCTTTGACACGCTCGAGTTGTTTTCGTCACGAAGCAGCAACTTTGGCTTGATCGTGCGGATCTGAAGCAACGGAAGGGCCGAGAAAAGGAGCGAGATCAGGATGCCGAGAACGGCTCCCTGAGAGGCGGTCGACGGATCGATCGCATAGCTCATCTCAGCCGGAAGTTCCTCGGCGAATCGCCATCCTGCTAACCACAGTCCGAGTTGTGCGAGCAAAATACCGAAGAGGCTGCCGATCGCACCGAGAGTCAGGATCTGGAGCAGGTAGACCGTGATTATCCGGTTTCCGCTTGCGCCGAGGCACTTGAGGACCGCGACGGTTTTCCGTTTTTGTTCAACAAAAGCACGAGCGACGTTCCACACGCCTATTCCGCCCAGTACAAGGATCAGAAGACCGGTTAAGGCTAGATAGTTTTCGGTACGCTCGAATTGCTCGCTTAGATTTTCCTGCTGTTCGCGGTATGACCTGATCTGCACCGTAGAGCCTTTCAGAGCTTCGCGAAGCTCGCTTACAAACTGCGTTGGATTGTCCGACGTGCGGTAAAGGATACGACGGCGGACGCGGCTCGAATTCCGTGTGATCCCCGCCTCATCGAATGCCTTTTTTTCGACAAATACCCGGGCGCCTAGCCGAAAACCCGTTGAGCCGCCGGGCTCGTCATCGATCGTGCCCCGCACGTCGAATTCAGCCTCGCCGATCCGCACTTTATCGCCGACTTTAACGCTGAGCTCTTCGAGAAGTACCCTCGCCAGGACCGCCCCGCGATCTTCGAGAAGCTCAAAATTGAACGGCTTGCCATCAGACATCAAAAAAGTACCGACCAGGGGAAATGGCGGCTCGATGCCCTTCAACTCAACAAACTCGAGACTCTCATTCGAAGGATTTGACGGCCTGGCCATCGAGAGCGTTGTAATGACCTCGTTGCGCTCCTCGACAATCGGAAACCGGGCGACCACTTCTTCGATCGTGGCAATATCAGTAGGCGAAAAGTCGTTCGTCGACCCGACCTCGACGTCAGCGGTCATCAGGGAACGGGCGTCATTGCCAACGACCTGTGTCAGGTTCTGGATCAGCGAACGCAATGCCACGACCGATCCAACGCCGAGGGCAATGCAGAGAAAGAAGAACAGCAGCCGCTGCCACGACGACCGAATCTCACGCCTCGTCAGGTTGACGATAAACTTCATGACTCTCCAGACTCCCGAGACTCTCCAGACTCTCTAGACTCATCACTCAGCACCCGTCCGTCCGCGAGCACGATCTGCCGCTGTGCCTGGGCGGCGAGGGCGGCGTCATGGGTGACCAGGAGAAGCGTGACATTATGACGGCGGTGCAGGTCCTGCATCAGGTCGAAGATATGCTGGCCGTTTTTCGAATCAAGGTTTCCGGTTGGCTCGTCGGCAAGCAGTATCTTTGGTGAATTAGCAAAGGCCCTTGCGATGGCGACCCTCTGTTGTTCGCCGCCAGACAACTCGGCTGGATAGTGGTGCCCGCGATTTGTCAGGTCGACTGCCTCGATCAGCCGGGAGGCGCGGTCGCGTACGTTTTGAAGGCCGAGGATCTCCATAGGGATCAGTACATTTTCGAACGCCGTCAGGCTCGGGATCAGATGAAACGACTGAAATATAAACCCGATCTTTTCACTGCGAAGTCGAGCAAGACCGTCCTCATTTATTGATGTGATCTCGTCATCGTCAAGCCAGATCTGTCCGGATGACGGTGCGTCGAGGCCGGCGATCAGGCCAAGAAGGGTCGACTTTCCGCTGCCCGACGCACCCGTAACCGCAACGAATTCCCCATCAGGTATCTCGAATGACACATCGTCGAGTATAGTAAGCAGTTCAGATCCGGACCGGACGGTTTTGGTTACATTCTTTAGCGTGATCATTGTTAATGTCTACTATTGTATATCGTTGGCGAGATCTTAATGCTGATAAACGAGCAAAGCATCTGAACTTGAATGCATCTTTAAATTAGTGTTTTCCGTATAACGTCAGTATTCAGCATGAAATATACTATTCGAATATCCGCACTCCTAAGTTTCATGATTCTGGCCGCTTTCTTGCCCGGTTGTTCCAATCGACCGCCGACCGAAACGGCCGATCTTCCGGTAAAGAAACCTGTGAGAACCCCACAAATGATCTCCGGGCGGCCGAAGATAATAGCTTTTGGCGATAGCCTGACGGCTGGGTTTGGACTTTCGGAGAAGGAGTCCTATCCATATTTGCTGCAGGAAAAACTGAAGGCCGACGGCTACGATTACGAGGTCGTGAATGCCGGGGTTTCCGGCGATACAAGCCTAGGCGGCCTGGAGAGGGCAGATTGGGTGGTAGAGCAGGACAACGCCAAGATCGTTATCCTCGAACTTGGTGCGAATGACCTTTTAAGGGGCACATCCGTGTCGAAGATGAAGTCTAACCTGGACCAGATAATACGAAAGGCCAAAGCCAAGAACCTGAGAGTCCTGCTGTGCGGAATGCTCGCCCCGCCTACAATGGGGGCCGAATATCAACGTGAATTTACGAGAACTTTCCCCGAGCTTGCCGCCGAGCACAAGGTTGCGTTTCTTCCCTTCCTGCTCGAAAATGTCGCTTTGAATCGGGAACTGAACCAGGCGGACGGCATTCATCCCAATCCACAGGGCACTAAGATCATGGCGGATAACATTTACGCGGCCCTGAAACCGATGTTGGCCGAGCGATAGTTGTTTCGCTAGTAACACCGAAGTATTAATAAGGACGTCTGAAACCTATGAATGTCACTCATCTGGATTGTGCGCTTTGCGGCCTGAGGCACGAGGCAGGCGTTCTTCAAAACCTATGCGTCGAGTGCGGAAAGCCGCTGCTCGTTCGCTACGATCTACAAAAGGCCGCCGAAGCCCTCACCCGTGAGTCACTCCCAGGCAGAGAGGCGAGTCTCTGGCGATATGCGGAGGTGCTGCCTCTGAACGGCCCGGAAGACCGTGTGACTTTTGGCGAAGGATGGACTCCGCTGCTCAAAGCTGACCGACTTGCCGCCACGCTTCCTATCCCACTCGATCTGTACATCAAGGACGAGGGCCAAAACCCAACCCAGAGCTTCAAAGCACGTGGAATGACGGCCGCGATCTCTATGGCTAAAGAACTCGGCGTCAGGAAGGTTGCCGTGCCGTCCGCAGGCAATGCAGCCGGTGCGATGGCCGCATACGCAGCGCGAGCGGGGATGGAAGCCTTCATCTTTATGCCCTCCGACACGCCGCGGGCTAACATCATCGAATGCCAGCAAACCGGAGCCCACGTAACGCTCGTCGACGGCCTGATCACCGACTGCGGCAAGATGGTCGCCGAACGAAAGGAGGCAGAGGGCTGGTTCGACGTTTCGACGCTCAAAGAGCCTTATCGCGTCGAGGGCAAAAAGACCATGGGTTATGAGCTATGGGAGCAGCTTTCCAAGGGTCAGAATAAATTGTCAAAGAACAGATCTCTGCCCGACGTCATTCTCTACCCCACCGGTGGCGGCACCGGCCTGATCGGCATGTGGAAGGCATTCGACGAGATGGAGCAGATGGGCTGGATCGACTCCGAGCGGCCCCGCATGGTCAGCGTACAAAGCGAAACCTGCGCTCCGATCGTGCGTGCATTCCACGCGGGTGAGCGGTTTGCCGACGAATTCGAGAATGCCTCAACCGTAGCCTCCGGCCTGCGTGTACCAAAGGCCATCGGCGATTTCCTGATCCTCGACGCCATAAGGGCATCGGGCGGTACAGCTATTTCGGTGGCCGACGATGCGCTAATTGCCGCGGTTGCCGAGATAGGGAGTGCGGAGGGTATCTTTGCCGCACCGGAAGGGGCAGCGTGCCTGCCTGCCCTGAGAAAGCTCATTGAGCAACGTTTTATCAATGAGGGAGAATCGGTCGTCATTTTCAATACAGGCTCGGGTATCAAGTACCTCGAGGCCTTTGAGTGAGAGGCCGTGATCAGCGGACCGCTCTCATGAATTTCATATTCCCATACGTGAGCGAATCGACCTGCCCCGTATCGTTAATATTGAATGTTATGATCTCGCCGCGGCCGGGGTCCAGTTCAACACGGATCGTATCTTTCTCAGTAAATGGAGTCGATACGGCACGGATATAGCCCATGCGGACAACGAGCGTAACCCCCTCGACGGCCACGTCTATTTTGCCGAGAATGTTATTCGTATACCTGCCGGTGTAATCGGCCAAGGGCTTCGTGAGCTGTGACTTTCGGCTGGCACGGCTGGCAACCGAACCGATCATTTGCTCCTTCATCCGGCCGTACTGCTGGCCGATGTCCTGCAGCTGCTTCGCATAGCTTTCTGCCGTTTCCGCTCCTAACAGACGGTCATAGGCGTACGTAGCAAGCAGGTGCGAGATACGTCCGCCGGCCGTGCTCTCATTTACCATTACAGAGATGCCGATCTTCTTGTCCGGCATGTACGAGACATGTGTGCTCCACCCGGCGTAGCCGCCGTGATGGTAGACCACGGTCTGATCGCGGTATTTGCCGATCTGCCAGCCAAGGCCGTACTTGCCGTTACCGGTAAAAGGCGGTTGATCGCGGGCCGTATCGGTGTAGCCCGTGTGAACGCTCTGGATGAGCTCCGCCGGCATCGCCTGTTTGCCGTCCAGCTTTCCGTCATTCATGTTGAAGCTCAGCCATCGGGCCATGTCATTAAGGCTCGTGTATATGCCGCCTGCGGCCTGCATATTGTCGTCCATCTTTGCGATCGGTGAGCGGATTACGGACTCTGTAACCGGATCAAACAGGTACGAATCTGCCAGTGTCAGCCTTGCCGCACGCGGCTTTGACTCATATGCGCTCGTCTGTTTGAGACCCAGCGGACCGAACACCTTCTCCTGCAAGACATCCTGCCACTTCTTACCTAATGTCTGTTTTACAAGAATGCCATAGATGTTGTAGCCGAGATTTGTGTATGCATATTTGCCGTAACCTGCATCATCGAAAGTGGTCCCTTCCGCGAGCGCTCGCAGCAGGTCTTTGTCATCCACCTCACCGGTGTATGCCGTCCGCCATACTATCGCGCTGTTTCTGAGAGCGCTTGTATGCGTCAGAAGGTCCCTGACGGCGATCTTCTCCGGAAACGGGGTTTTGAATGTAACACCCGGAAGGTATTTTACGACCGGGTCGTTCAGCTTGATCTTGCCTTCTCGGTCCAGCAAGGCCGCCGCGAGAGCCATATAAGATTTGGTCGACGAAGCGATGTAGTAAAGGGTATTGGCGTCAGCTTTTGTGCCGTTTTCCTTGTTTGCCGAGCCATACGCACGCATGAATATCGGCTTGTCATTCTTAACGACCACCACGGCTACACTCGGCAACTCAGGGATCTTTTCCATGGTCTGCCGAATGTAAGTGTCGAGTTCGGCAGCTAAGTCTTTTTCAGAGACCGCCGTTGCGGTCTGTGCGCAGAGGGTCATGGGACTGATCGTTAGGCTTGCGATGATGAGTAATAGTATGTTTTTCATGGCTGTGTTCAACGGCATCTCAGCCGTGTTATCCCTGAGAATAACCCTATCGAGATTCAATATCTTGAATGAAACGAGCATCTGTCCGAAAATTCGCGTGCAGCCTTCGATAGGCGTATGGCGTGATCCCCATTTTGCCGCGGAAGATGCGATTCAGGTGGCTCTGATCGGCAAAACCGGCCTCATGTGCTATCTCGCAAATCGGAGTACGAGTGGACAGAATCTGTCTGCAGGCAAATTCGAACCTAAGACGTCTGATGTATTCGCCTACAGTGCATCCCATCCTCTGCCGAAAGACCCTCGACAGGTGGGCCGAATGAACACCGGCAGAGTCAGAGATCTCACCGAGTGTAATGCTCGTGTTAAATCGGTCGTGGAGAAGGTCCTTAGCAAGTGCAAACCATCTCGGCGTACCGTTCTCGACCGCAAGGGCCTTACCGCGGGAACCTTCAGCCAGGATCTCGGAGATGATGCCATCGATGGCGAGTTCCGAGGCGCTATCCGGACGAGCCATTTCACGGATCAACCTGGAGCCAAGCCACGCGATCAGTTCACCGGAATGACTCGAACCGCGATCCAGACAAGCCGCACTTTCCCCGGTAATGCCCCGGCCTCGAAACTCAACGCTCAGGATCCTAACATCACTCTCGAACGCTACTGAATGGCACTCGCCGGCGGGATGAAAGATCAGGGTCGATTCTCGTCGATCGTGCGATTGCCGACCGATGCTCTCAGAATAGCGCCCAAAGGCAACGAAGCTGAACGTTGCAGTGCCATGACGATGCCGGGCCTGCCGCATGCCTCCAGGATAGAACACATCAGCGAGCCGCCTTTCGCCGTGTACACGCCTTGCTATTAGATTTGAAGGTCCCGGGTCGGGAGCAGTACCTATCATTTAGGAATCGTTATGCGCTCTTACAATTTGGTGATAACGCTCTATACGCTTTTCTTAATAATGCAGTTCGGTGAAATATCAAGCAGGTCGACTAAGAGGTCCTTCAACCGTCGTTCAGGGCTATTTTGCCTCTATCGGCAGGCCCTGCTGGCGGAGGAACGAGAGCATATCCCAATAGCCACGCTGGAACAGGATCTCCCCATTCAGTACGTGAAAGAAGCCGCAGCCGCGCAGGCCGCGCGGATCACGCCACTCGAGGATCGCCCACTCGCCGTCCTCGAATATGTTCTCGACAATGCACACCATTTTCGCCCTGGCGAATTCCCGCTCAAACATCTGCCGGATATTCTCCCGGCCCTCGACCGGGTCGTCCACTACCTGATGATTGACGGCCTCGGGCGAATACAGTGACATCAGCCGCTCCAGATCCACCCCGTTGAAAGCGTCGACCCATTCTTCCACGATTTCCTTCGGAGTGGATATCATTCTATTCGTCCACCCGCTCGCCAAACCAGTAACACAAGCCGTCCGGAGCAACGACGAAGAAGACGTTGAATTTTGATCCGTCATCGCGAGATTCCGCAGCGATATTGCCGAGGCCTGTTAGGCCGTTGGCGATGAGCTCATCGCGCAGCCCGTAGACATCGTCGGTGTGAAAAGCGCAGCCGTCCTGTTCGGGGTCGCCACCGTTTTCAGCGATGACGAAATGCACGCCGTCGCGTTCCAGCACGGCCTTATTTACTGGCTCCGCCGTCTGCTCGACGACGGTGAAGCCCATCTTCTCCACATAGAATGGCACTGACGCATCGACATCGGCGACGGGTAGGTTCATTGCATCGCCTTAATAACCATAAGCTGAAAGTAGTTTTGCCATTTGATGTAGTACGACTCTAATTTGACGCAATTGCGTTCTGCTTGCAATTTCCTCCTAGCTTCTTTGCGAAAAGTATTCACGCAAAGACGCAAAGACCGCAAAGAGGAATCGATATTCGAGAAGATTCTGATTCATATTCAGGTCAAAACGAAACATTGTAACTCACGCCCGGCTTTTTGCCCTCGACGAGGATGAAGCCGAATTGGTGGCGGCCGTAGCTGTAGTTCAGCGTCGGGTGGACCTTTACACCGTCGAAAAGGACCGTTGACGAGAACCCGCGCGGTAAATAGATATTGCGGCCGCCGATGATGCGTGCCCTGTCCTCGTAAGTGCCGTAGGCAACGCCGATGTACGGTGCTATGGGCAAGCTGGTCTCCCGTTCGAGGCTTTTACTCGCCGTAACATAGAACGATTGCCCCGACGGAGTTCCGATCCGGTCAGAGCTTGTGCCCAGGATTATCGCGGGCCTATTCTCGGTCTCGGTCAGGGCAACAAAATTTGCCAGCGGCGATACCTTTCCGGCAAGCGGATTGTATTCGATGCCGAGCGAGAGACGCGGATTCACCTGGTATACGAGCGTATTGCGCCACTTGGCGCGGTCGATCAGGTTCGGGATAAACCGCGCGCCGTATGTCCATTTATATTGTGAATGTCCTGTCCCGCTCACGGCGCGACTTTCTCCCGGTCAGAGCGGTCAGCTGGGTACGGATGAAACACGTTTTGGTTTTTGCTTGACCTCGGCTGTTGCATCTCTGGGCCCTCCTGCCTCGGCCGTGGGCAGCATCGCTTCGATCCGCTTTCTGAGGTCAGCCGGGTCGACAACGCCTGATATAACGTGGGCGATCTTTCCATCACGGCCGATCACTACGGTGCCTGGCAATGCCTCGCCAAGGCCGAAACGGATCATATCGGCGGAGCCGGCGCCCATCCATATCGGGAAGTTGACCTTCGTTTCCTTGATGAACTGCAGGACCTTCGGGCGGTCGGCGGCCTCGTCGGTCGAAGCACCGATCACCTGCACGCCCATCGACGCGAATTCATTCTGTATCGCCGCGAGATCCGGCATCTCTTTGCGGCAAGGAATGCAGTATGTTGCCCAGAAATTGAGTATCACTATTCGGCCCTTGTATTGCGAAAGGCTTACGTCCGCCCCGAACAGGTCCTTTAGATCGAGGGTCGCGTCTTTGCCGACCGCTGCCCGGGCTTCACGCTCGGCAATGCTCGGGGCGATGACCTCGAGCGTATCGACCACGAACGCATCCTCTTTCTTGACCTTTTTCTTTGAGCCGGTAACAGCCACCTTTTTGCCGACATAGCTGTACCAGTTTTTCTCCTTCAGCTTGAATTTGCCCTGCTCCAGGCGATAGAGCGTAAACTTATCGCCCTCGCGTACCGCGAGTAGCGTTGGATCGCCGCCATCAACGCACGACTTCGCCTTCATCAGGTCCTCGGCCGTGCCGAATTCAACCTTCGTCCGGTCAGCCTCAGCCCAGCAATCAGCACAGCAAACAACCTGGCCCTCAAGGCTCACAGTGTTTTGGGCAAAAGCAGACGTCGTGAATAAAAAAACTGCTAACAGGAAAAACTTCATAATTTGATTCTAAAGCAAATAATCGGATGAATCTCGTCATGGCGGACGGATCACATCATCCACCGGCACGCCCGCCGACTCCTCACTCGCCGCCTCGGATGCAGACGGGGCCGTCTACGGTGGTGCCTCCGCGTCCGAAGGTGTGATATTTCCATCTTGAAAAGCGCTTACCGTCCGGCTGGTAGGTTATGAGGGGGCGGCCGCGCGCGTCTTCTTTTTCGATCCAGATGAAATCGCCATCGTTATTGACGCCGGGTTTGCAGCCGCATTCGAGGAACACGTTGTCTTGAGTCTGGGAAGTCTTGGAAGTGTTGGAAGTCTCGGAAGTCTGGGAAGTCTGGGAAGTCTGGGAAGTCTGGGAAGTCTGGGAAGTCTCGATAGCCGAGGATGACGCCAAGTCGTCGAGATCTATGCCATAACGCATGGTGTCTTCGGCATCGAGGCGGGAGGCTTCTTCCGGGCGCAGGCCGACGTCTGTGTATGCTGTGCGGCTCACGACGTATTTGACGCCCGACACCTCGTGAATTTGGAGGTCTTTCTCGGGATCTGTTTCTGCGTTGTCTGGCGGTTCGGTGTTTTGACCGAATGCCGCCGGGCCGCATTCGTTGTGTTCCTCGATGAGTACCTCGGTCTCTTCCTGCATCGACGGGCGCCATTTCTTGAGGAGGCGCTCGACACGCGAGCGTCCGAGGCCTGTCATAGCTCCTATCTCCCTTATCGAATATCGCTCCTGCATGGCCTTTAGCTCGATGATGCGGCGGCGTGTTTCCGGATCGAGCTTTGGCTCGAACCGGTCGTCAAAGTGCATTGACAGCAGGCCTCCATCGCACCGCCGTATCCGGGCGTAAGGAGCATTATCTCGGTTCCAATGGATAGCGGAGGCTCGCGAACGTATCTGCATCACATACACCCATTTCGGCTGCCGCTCATGCCGGCCGACAGCAAAAACACTGTCCGCAACTTCGCACAGCACGCGGGCTCGCATTAGGCAGCTGTCTCCTACCCGCTGGCCGGCGCGCGGCTCCCGAGACGGCGAGATCACCAGAATAGAGATGCCAAACTCGTTCTTCAGCCGCCTCAGGTCGCGCATCAATTTGAGAGTTTCGCGGCTGCCGTCGGATGCGGTACGCAATGCGGTCAGGTCATCGATCACGACAACGCTGTACCGGTGTTCGCTGATAAGCTCGCGCAGCCATTCGATCAACTTCTCCGGATCGTCAGGACAGCGGCGGTGCAGGTTGTCCGAGAACTTGTAAAACCGCCCCGTATCATCCCTTCGCCTCGCGTGAAACTGTTCGCCCGTGTGCACAAGATCAACATACAGCACGCGGCGACGCTTGGTCGGCATAGTGAAGCCGTCAATTGCACGGCCGCGAGCCAGTGCCTCGGCGATCTGTACTGCGAGCACGGTCTTCCCGGTACCTGACGGGCCAAACAACAGAGAGAGCTCTCCCTCGCGCCAAAATTGGTCGAATAGTTTCTCGGGCGGACGATAATTCGCGGGGTCCGGAACGCAATCGTTGGCTTTAATGGGTCGAATGTCCGGTTCAATCATTGTGTGGGTGGGTGCAGCGTCTAGCATATTCTTATAGTTTGTCTCGCTATGTCTCGGTGTTGTCTCGGTTAAGGAGCGAGACAGGAAAATGTCTGTGTTTATTGGGGTTACCCATGTTTTTACGGCTTGTCTCGCATTTCAGCGTACAAAACAGTTGTATCATGTGTGATACAATATCTGACATATGCATTATGCAATGAAACGCTTATTGCGTCAAGGATTTATTTGGGGGGGACGAGTCTTGAAACGAATACGTCGCGGGAGGTCTTAAATCAGAGGTCGCGCGCAAACTGTGCAAGGTCCGAAAAGCTGCGCACGTAGATGGCCGGTTCGAAGCGGGAGCGCAGATCAAGGTCTTGAAATACTCTTCCGCCCAACAAGACTGGTGCTGCTATGCCGGCGATCTTTTTCGTGAATTCCCTGTAGTCGCGGGTCAAGCGATCAAGTTCATTGAGAACTGTTCCCGAGATACAAATAAAGTCCGGCGAGTGGCGCTCCACCTCATCCGCCATGCAATACAGCGGCGTGGCGGCACCAAAATTTATCACTTCGACACCTTCATTCTCGATGGCGATCTGAGCAAGCAGAGTCGGCAGCTCATGCAGGTCGCCCTCCATCGAGCAGCACATCGCGAGTCGGTCCTTCATCGTCGGTATGGGCAGCGAATTTCGCAGCTTGTGTATTGCTGTTACGGCGGTACGTGTGGCGAGGTGTTCCTGGGAGACGCTTATATCGCCGCGATGCCAGAGTTCGCCAACTTCGCGCATGGCGGGGCAGATGCGGTCGTCGATGATCTCGGTCAGCGGCACTCCATCGAGGCGCGCGGTGATCAGCTGATTGGCAGCAGCTTCTTCACCGCCGGCGATCAGGGACTGCAGAAGCGTCGAACCCGACCTGATCCTTGACGCGCGCGTTCGATTAGTGATCTTTTTGACTGACTCGTCCCCGTGGGTTTGCTTTAGCCCCAGGCCTGTCTCGCGCTGAAAGCGCGACACTTCTTCCGCTCGAAAGCGGCGATGTCCGCCGCTGGTCCGTTCAGACTTTAGCGCCCCCGACTCTTCCCACCGTTTTACGGTGGCGTCACTTACCCGGCACAACCGTGCGACCTCGATCGTCGTGAAACCTTTTATATCAGCCATGAACAGATCCTCTCAACCATTGGCGACCCGCGTCACCGACGTTTCCAATAACTAATGTTACATAAATCGCTCAAGTCGCACAACGAACACTTTTATAAACTTAGCGTCAGTTAAAGTTTTTCTCATTTTTAGCTTGACGCTATCGAAAAGGTAAGCTACAGTTGAAATCGCACAAACCGCACAAATTGTGGATTTGAATAATCGCTAGGTTTTAGAGGAGAAGAATATGAACACCGCAACCGCAACACAGAACGCACCTACTAAAGAGGCACAGGAACACTCAGAGGGTATAGTCGCCCGCACGATCGAAGAACAGACGGCAAAACTGCCCTCGGACGTTTTTCTATGGGGAGCCCTGGGATCGATCGGCATATCTCTGCTGCTCGAGATAAAAGGTAACGCCGAAAAGGCTCGCTTTGTCGGCCAATGGGTATCGCCGTTTCTGCTACTCGGCGTGTACAACAAGCTCGTTAAGATCGGCGGCTCAGACCGCGTTAGCAGATAAGGATCGAAGAACAAGCGGGGAACAAAAAAGGGGAATCAAAATGCTGGATAAGACTGCGATACGAATCATAAAACGAGGTACGACGAAGTCCCGGGAGCAAGTGGAGAGCAGGGCTCAAGCCCCATCAGGCGAAGGTAACAGATCGGAACGCAGCCGCCACCGTGAGATCGCCGGCAAGGTTTCGGGCTGGATCGCGGATCACCGAAACCGCGAGCGCCCCGACACGCTCGCGGAAATTCGAAGGCTCTTTGGAGGGGAACGGTCAGCCGGCGAGGCTGCATAGAGGAACTCAATAAGAAATGTTTACTAAACCTGACTACATCATTCTCGGAGCGGCATTTGTCTCGTTCCTATTTTCGGTCTCGCTATGGTTCGGTGTGTTTGGCCCGGACAATCGCGATGCCGGCATATTCGTCGGTCTCTGGGTGCCCTCGATATTGGGCTTAGGTCTCTTTTTCAAGATGGGCACCCAGGCGAGGCGGCCGCGATGACGCTTTTTATATTTATCGTTGGCCTGCTCGTGGGCTCGGCAGTTTGCTATGCCCTTTTCGCCTATACGATCCATGAGATGGGAGCAAACCGGAAGGGTTAAACGACCGCGACTAACTATTATGTTTGCAAACGTAACTGATCTTAGAAGTATCGGCCGGCCGCAGAGATGGCTTGATTCGCAGTCTCCCAGGACAGTCGAGCGAGCCGCCGAGGCATCACTGCCTACCACACACGGGGAGTTTCGGATCATGGGATACCGCTCGCTCACATCGAATGAGGAATTCGTCGTGCTGACGCGCGGCACCTTCGTGCGAGGCGAACCCGCGCTCGTACGTATCCATTCGCAGTGCCTGACCGGCGATGTTTTCGGCTCGACCAAGTGCGATTGCGGCCAACAGCTCGACGCAGCTCTCAGGCTGATAGCTGAAAAGGGCGTTGGCGCTGTCATTTACCAGCAGCAGGAGGGCCGCGGAATCGGAATCATCAATAAGATCCGTGCCTATGCCCTGCAGGATGAGGGAGCTGACACGATCGAGGCAAATGAACGCCTGGGCCTCGCCGTCGACCTCCGGCGCTATGAGCAGTGTGTCGAGATCTTGCTCGATCTCGGAATCGACAGCGTGCGACTGATCTCGAATAATCCCGATAAGATCCGCGCCCTGCAGGATCGCGGTATCAAGGTCGCCGAGCGGGTGCCGCTCCTGATCGAATTTCATCAGAGCCTGACCCGATATCTGAAAACAAAGCGCGATGAAATGGGGCATCTGATCGATATGCCCTCAATAATATATGGGTGAACCAGAGATCGATCTGATCGGAAAAACCGTGCTGGATGTGGGCGGCGGCCGCGGGATCGGTCGGCGTTCGGCCGAACTATTCTCAGCCGCGGGAGCGAATGTCGTGGTTACCTCGCGAAATGAAGCGGAGATGGCCGAGGTCGAGTACAAGCTAAACGGAGAGGGCAATAGGAACGTACTTGCGATCCCGGCGATGCGGCTGTGGAAACAGATGTCCGGCGGGTCGTTGATGCGACGGTTGCGGCATTTGATGCGATCGACTATCTTCCCGGCGTTCTCGGAAAAGCTCCGATGATGCAGGCATCGGCCTACTGTGCCGCAAAGAATGCCCTCACCGGCATGGTTAAATGCGTCTCGCAGGAATACAAACGACACGGCATTCGCTTTTCGCTGATGCACTTCGGCGGCGTCGATTCTTCATTCTTGGGACAATATAGAGATGAAGGTTCAGCGCGAAAAATTGCTTTCGGTAGATGCGGCTGCCCGTAGCATTTTTTTCGCAGCCACCCAGGACGGCGAGGGCGTAATGTCGGAGATGGTCCTCGTTCCGGAATCCCACCAGATCCTCTAGCGAAACTGACCGATAGAATACAGAATTCGTGATCTTCGAACCTGCCCAAAACGGCTGGTAAATCGCAGTAAAAACAGTTAAACTTTAACGATTATTGCCCGAAAGGCTGGATCGGAATACATATGTTTAGCGATAATTTCAGACGCGGCGAAGGTAAAGGGAACGGCAGAAAAGGGTCGAAGGCTGTTTCGAAGATGGCCGATATCGGCTGGAAGGCGTTTCAGGCGGTGAATACCGCTTTGCCTGAGAGCGAAGCGATCAAGCCTTCGTGGGCGGCTGAGCCGTTGCTTAAGTCTTACGAGCGAACGGCGCCGCCGCTGGGGTTTCCGCGTGAGACCGATTCATTGTGCCCTACTTGTGTAAAGCAGGTCCGCGACGGTGTGATCAATAAGACGATCCCGCTTGAGATCCTGATGAATTCGCATCCCGGCGAGATCAAGGCACAGATCGTCGAGGAAAACGGCCAGGTCGTCATGAAAAAGACCTGCCCGACGCACGGCGAGTTCGTCGATGTGATGGCGACTGACCCGGCGTTTCTCGAACGCATCGAATCGCTCTTTTACGGACGCGATTTTAAGGCGGCTGAGGACAAGCACGTTCATCATCACGGGACTTCGGATATTAAATTTGGACGCGGGGCGGTGCTCACGGTCGATCTGACGAACCGGTGCAACATGATGTGCAATCCGTGTTTTATGGATGCAAATCAGGTCGGTTATGTGCACGAACCGACGTTTGAGGACACGAAAGAGATCCTCGACAGGGCCGTTTCGTTCAAGCCGCGTCGGCAGATCATTATTCTGTTTTCAGGCGGCGAACCGACAATTGCGCCGCACTTTCTTGAGTCTGTCGCTTACGCAAAGAAAATCGGTTTTTACCGCATCCTCGCCGCGACAAACGGCATTCGTTACGCCGAGGACATCGAGTTTTGCAAGGCCGCGAAGGCCGCTGGGCAGCACGGCGTTTACTTGCAGTTTGACGGGACCAACGACGAAGACAACAAACATCGCGGCGTCGGCAATTTGTTTGACGTAAAGCTCAAAGCCATCGAGAACCTCGCTTCGGTCGGTATCAAGGTGACGCTGGTCACGACCATCGTTAATTCTTGGAACAACGAAGGCATCGGCTCGATCGTTAAATTCGCCGCCGAGAACATCGACAAGGTGCAGACCATCGCGTTCCAGCCCGTTTCGTTTACCGGCCGCGACGAGGACGTTTCGGACAAAGACCGCATCGCTCAGCGTTACACGCTTGCCGGAATGACTCACGACCTGAAAGATCAGCTCGGCGGCGTGCTTGAGCCGCTGCGTGATTGGTTCCCGCTGTCGTCGTATTCGGCGTTTACGTCAGTAATGGATATGCTGCAGGGTGCGGATGCTCCGTGGGGGTGGTCGTCGTGTAATTGCCACCCGAACTGCGGCATTTTCACGCTGATCGTCGTCAATAAGAACACGAATCAGATGACGTCGCTGTTTGATTTCTTTGACTACGAGCAATTTATGAAGGACGTGTCCGTCATCACCGACACGGCCCGCGGCAAGAAGCTCACGATGGCCCAGCTGGGAATGGCGATCATGCGGAACTTCGACGCGGGCAAGGCCCCCGAGGGCTTCCCGATCTCGCAGATACTGAATCTGTTTCGACCGTCGTCGGCGAATTCCAATTCCGACCGCAACGACCGCATGGTTACCCGCGAGGACGATGATCCGTGGCGTGTCCTGTGTGTCGAGGGGATGTGGTTTCAGGACCTGTTCAACTACGATTTCCGCCGCACCGAGATGTGCGTCATTCCGTACGGCACGCAGGAAGGTGAAGTTAGCTTCTGTGCCTACAACACCGGCGTCGGCTGGCGGCAGATCATCGAGGAAATGCACAAAACCGCATCTTTGAGCGAGTGGTACAAAGATCATGGCCGTCATGCGGTTTATGCAAAGGGCAAGGACGTGCCGGGCATTCAAAAAACACGCAGCCTGAGCCTGCCGGTGATCGCAAAGATCGTTTCAGAAGATCTGGATGCACCCGCCGTATCGCCTTACCTTGTGGAAGAGGAAGAGACGGTTGGGGTTTAATATGTGTTTCAGTTTGTCCTCCAATTGCCCCTGGCTTTAGCCAGGGGTTTGCTTTCGAGCTTGAGAGGCTTAATCCGAACCGTCCCTTTAGGCAAAAATCCGTGAATTTGCGGCAGATCGACCCTTGGCTAAAGCCAGGGGCAATTCATTAAAGCCAAGGGCAATTTATTGATGAACAGTCTCGTTTTTTCAAATATGCTCCATCGCCCCGCGCGGACGATCGTTAGTATCGCGGGTATCGGCATCGGGATATTGCTGATCGTGTTTACCGTCGGCCTCGCGAACGGCACGATGCGCGAGCGGGCGCAGCGGGAGCAGAACGTGGGGGCCGAGATCATGTTTCGTGCTCCGGGCAGTTTGGGATTAAGCGGGTCCGATGCGATCAGGGTGCCGGTCGAAATGGCAGTCGAGGTTGCGCGTGTTCCCGGGGTCAAAGCTGTTGTGCCGATCGCACAGAATAGTGTTGCCACAACCGATGGGCTGACGGGTGGCAGGCTCATCGATGGGATCACGTTCGACGAATATGCAGCGGTGTCTGGCTTGGTAGTCGTGCAGGGTCGGCAGTTCGAACCGGGCAAGGACGAGATGATGACCGATCTCGCGTGGCTCGAAAGACGCAAGCTGAAGATCGGAGATAAATTTGAGATCTACGAGCGAGATTTCACGATCGTTGGCTCGTATGAGCCGAGCGCGGGTGCGCGGATCAAGATCCCGCTTTCGACCATGCAGACACAGCTTGGAGCGGAGGGCAAGGCGTCGGCATTTTTGGTCAAGGCAGCTGACGGCTGGACTCCCGAGACCGTCGGCGAAAACCTGCAGCAGGCGTTTCCGGATAATCAGATAATCCTGACAAGCGAGCTTGAGGAGCTTTACATGCAGGGTTTTCCGGCCCTGAATGTCTTCCTTGACGTGGTCATCGGCGTTGCGGCGGCGATCAGTGCCCTGATCATTTTGCTGACGATGTATACCACCGTAACCGAACGGACCCGCCAGATCGGCGTCCTGAAATCGCTGGGCATGTCTAATACACGGATCGGAATGATCATCGTTCAGGAAGCTTTACTAATAAGTGCCGGCGGGATCACTTTCGGCGTGGCGGGGACCTTACTGTTGCGAATGGTTCTGGCAAAATGGTCGACACTGACGGTCGTGATCGATCCGCAAACGGTCATTACGATAATTATCGTGGGATTGGTCAGCGGAGCCCTCGGTGCGTTGTATCCGGGACTGCGCGCAGCACGGCTCGATCCAGTTGACGCTCTAAACTACGACTGAGCATTGGCGAGTTTTCGCAACGCCGCGGCTGTAGCGTCGTCGAGCAAATAGAACGACGCGGCGGGGACGCCGCCCAGGTCGACAACGGCTGTCGGCTGGATCGTTGACAATATGTCCAGAAAGGGCGTGTTGCTAAAATATCGCCTGCCCCGGGCGGCCACTATGACGTCGCCCGCGGTCAGCTTTGATACTGCCTTTGGATCGGACAGAGAAACGGATATCAGATCGGTTCGCCCCGCCTGCTTAAAATAGTGATCAAAGAGGCCGGGCGTTTCGTTGGCAACGACGGCTCCCGGACCGGCGATCCTGGCGATCTCATCGACCACCATTTCCGTTGAGGCGTCGTAAAATTCGTCGTGCGGAAAGTAGCTGCCCGACGAAGAAGCACCGCCGCCGAGGGTATTTGTGAAAAGCCTGAAATGCGGTGAGCCTCCAGCGCTGTTGATGAGCGGAGCGGCGAGTATAGCGGCGACCATTGCATATTCAAGGACCGGCCGAACATTGTCCTCCGCTCGTAATTTGCCTATCAACCATTTGACCGAGTAGTAAGCTCCGGTCGCTGCCACTATGCACAGTAGCGGAGTCACGAAGGCGAAGTATCTCGTGAATTTGCCGCCGAGGAACGTGAACGGCAGAAACCACATAAACGCCCAGAAAAAGAGCAGGAAGCGACCGTCACCCATTTTCTTCCTGAATGCGAGCGGGATGCCGATCAGAAGGAACACTAGGGTCGGCAGCGAGGTCTTTACAGCGATAAAGACGTAATAAAATGTCCACGGAACGCCCGCCAGCCATGCGCTCATCTGATTGCGGTAGAGGCTGCCCATGAATTCGTAGCTGTCGTGACCGATGCGATTTTCGCTCGAGAACTTCATCATTTCCCGCCATGTTTCCGGCAGAAGTATCGTGGGATTGAGAATGAGGAAGGTCACGCCCATGACGACGAAAAAGATCAGCCATCGTTTCGCTTGCATATGCCAGCGGTTGGCGGGTACGTGTTTGAAAACATTGTAATAGGCACCGGTGATCGCAAGGAGGTGAGGGTAATATTTCGATGCCATCAGGCCGGCGAACGCGACACCGGAGCCCCATGCATACCAGACCCAGCCAGAATCTCCGTGCTGCGCCTTTACCTGGCTTCGCACCCACAATAATTGGGTGAGCAGGAAAAAGAAGACCACGAGAGTATCTTCCTTGGCTATCCGGTCGAAGCCGATCACCATCGGTTCGACCGCTAAAAGGCCGGCGGCGATGATCCCGATCGAGCGGCCAAATAATGATGACGCGAGCAGGAATATCAACAGGATGGAGAATGTGCCGAATAGAGCGATCGGAAACCGCAATGCGGCCTCGGTCGACACAGGCGCCGTCGAGACCGAGTTCCATTTTTCGGCGCCCGTGGTGCTTACCGTCTGCAGGCCCTTCATGAGGAACGGGTGCTCGCCATTCTTTCCCGACAGGCCGTTGGTGCGATATTCCTCGACGGTCTGCAGCTTATTGAGTTCGTCCTCGCTCAGGCTTTCGCTTCCAAGGTTACAGACCCTTAAGAAAAACCCGGTCGCGAGAAACAGCGTAATAAGAATGATTGCAGCGCGTCTATTGCGGGCGAGGGATAACTGGTCGGGGAATGCTTCCGGGGTTATGTCCGCGGTCTGAGGAGGAAGGATCGAGGTAGCCAAGATGATCTTACTGATGCAAAACTTAGAACCGAAGTCGACGTTACAAAAGTGCAGATTATCTGATTAAGACTTGGCCTGTCAAAAGTAAGGCAAATTGGAATTTTGACCGTGATATTATCGTTTAGACTATCGACGATGCGAGGACCGCTATGCTCAAAATAGTTACAGGCATACTCCTGTTAGTTTGGCTCGTGCTTGTCCTGATCGGCAAAGGGGGCTTTGTACACCTTCTCCTTCTTAATGCATTAGGCGTTGCTTCGGTAGAGCTGATGACGATGTACCGTTCCCGCGTCACCGGGTAATCGAACCCGGATCGTGGTTCAAGCATCCAAAATGCAATATCCGGCCAAAATGCTGGTGCGGCAGCATTTCTCCTCTTTGGAAGTTTCGGCCCGGGTGATCGGTAAAAAATGAAGTTGATCCTGTTTCGAACCAAAGAGGTCCGGGTCCTCCGTCCATTTGTATTATTTCTCTGCTTTGGCCTGCTTTCACCTCTTGTCGGTGTTAGGGCTCAGGCCAAGGCATACGCTGACGTGACGCCTGCCGCGGTCGCTAATGGAACGTCGCGGGGCGCGGGTTCGCTCTTTCGCACGGAGAAGATCACGATGGATGTCGGGGCCGATCTGATAACGATCCTTGCCCGCCGCCCTTCGCGCACGGACGAAACTCAAATCGGGCCCGACCTTCCTTTGATCAGCGTCCTCAAAGACACGCTCGGAGATGCCAACCCCGATAACGATAAGCTGCGATACGTTTGGCTTCATTCGTATACCCGACCGTCGATCGGTCAAAGGGCCGCTGCGTTCGTGCCTTTTCTTTATACGGGTGCTTCCAATCGAAAAGTTGGCAGCGGTCCGCCGCCGCCTGTGATCGACATGCAGCCGTCGAATAAGGCAGTCTGGCACAAGTTCTTTTGGTTCCTTTTCAAGAGAATGGTCGTAAATGAGTTTAGTATTTCTCCGAAAGCGTCCGCTATGCAGTATCGGCAGAACCGCGTCGATCATGACAGGTCGGCAGTGGCCGATCTGATGGCCGCCCTCGCATTATTCCAGGAGATCGAACACGAACAGGTTCTTTCCGACCCGGAGCTAAAAGATATTCAGGCAAGGCTCTCGCTTACCGAGAAGGCGTTCGGATGGAAAATGCAGAGCGAAAACCTGCATCGGGTCTTTGATGAAGACCAAAAGCTGACTCGTGATTACCGCGGCCACAATTGGGAGCTGCTACGGCAATATACGGAAGCCCAGGGACTGTATTTCGATCCGATGGTTACAGAAGACGGCATTGCCCGTCACGCTATAGTATGGACCACAGAATCTGACATTAAGTCTAATCAGGGCAAGTCATTTGATCGGCGTTTCTTAAATATAAAAAGCCCGTGGAACGACAAAAGATTACTCGAATGGAAGGGTTACACGCAGGTCAGGTGGTTTGACACTGAAGACCGTCAGGTCGACGCGGAAACGCCCGGTGCTGTGGCGAAAACCATGATACCGCTCGCTCTTTACGGCCTTGATCACCCGAAGGTACCAATGATCCTCGTCGACTTCAGGGACGCGCGAAATCCCAAATATCGTGAGCTGTCGCGGCGGATATTATTGGATGTGACCAATAACGTTCTGTCACTCTCGCAGTTTCACAGCATTCCATATTTTGTGGGCCGCCTTACTTATGACTTTGTCACAGGCCGCAGGGGAATGGACCTGAATCAGGCCTCGCGATTTCGATCTTATTCGCAACTGAGGCTGTTGTTGGCCCTCGATGATTCGCTCGATCCCGAATTTAGGCGGGAAGTGTCCAAGCATGTAGATTCTTCCTCGACCAATCCGTTGGGCAATGAGTTGGACGCCGAGATGCAGATAGCGGTGAAGCAGTACGATAACCTCCTGGCATATGCCGGAAAGCCGAATGGCCTCGCGAAAGCTGTTAAGGAAGACCGCCGGGAAGAAATGGTGCCCCTGAGGCACTCCAAATTCGAACGCGCTTTCTTCACAGCGGCAAATGTATTCTCATTCGGACTTTACACGCATCGTGAAAAGGAGAGTCCTGCGCTGATTGCTGAGTTGGACACTCGGCGGCAACTCGAGTATCACGAGAGGTTTCTGCGCGAGGTCGCATTCGCCTCCGCCGGACCTGAGGTAGATACGAACATGGAGCGGCTGAAAAACGCTCTCGATTTTGTGGCCGTCAACGGCGATGACGCAGAGGTAAAGACGACGCGGGCACTTGCAAAGATCTACGCCGCAAGCCGGACAGAAGACATTCGCATGCTGTGTTTGACCGGCCTGTACAAGATCAACAATTCATCCGCTAAAAAAGAGCTCCTAGCCATTTATAAGGCGTCTCAGCCAACGGACAAAAGCCGTGACATCAGTGCCCGGTACCTAAAACGAGCTCTTGCCGAAGGTAAGCGGATCTCATCACGTGACGTAACATCTATATCGGCGATAGCTGAGCTGTCCGCGAATTAAACGTACTTAACTTCATGTCATTCCGTCGTTTAATATTCAGGGCATTGTCTAGTTGTGTGGTGTTGGCCGTGGGCTTCACGTTTTCGGCCGCGCAAGGCGTAAAGCGGATAGTCATCATCAAGATGGATGGCCTTCCTTCGTATTACGTCGACCGGTATGTCAGGGAACGTGATCCTTCGACAGGCAAGTCTACCTTGCCCTGGATCGAAGAGGTCTTTTATCGCAACGGAACGAGATTGCCAAACTTCTACACGCGCGGAATGAGCCTCTCGGGCCCCGCCTGGGGCCAGCTCGATACGGGACAACATCTTCAGATCAAGGGCAATGTCGAATACGACCGATACACCCTTCATCCTTATGACTATCTAAATTTCTTCCCGTATTACATAGGCTACGGAATGGGCAAGAAGGTCGATATGCCGGCCGTCGAAGTAATGGACCAGCTCGGGATCCCCATTCTTTCGGACGCGTTTCCTCATGAGAACAGATATACGGCCCACCAGCTCTATCAGCGGGGAAATGACTGGGCTGTGCTGGCCAGCGGGTTTCTCGGCCTTTACCCCGGCGACGTAACAGATTTTCTGAATGAATGGTCGATCGGCCTTAAGTTTCGTTCGATAACCATCAAGCAAACGGAGCGGGACATTATAGGTAAGCTGGAAAAGAGGCCGGATATCGATTATTTCGACTATTACGACACCGAGTTTGACCACGTTTCTCACCATAATAACGATAAGGAATCGCGGCTAGTAGCTTTAAAGCAGATAGACGGACTTATCGGCAGGATATGGTCGGCGATCCGGACATCGTCCAGGGCGGATGAAACAGCGCTCGTACTCGTCTCGGATCATGGGTTCAACTCGGCCGAGAGTGCGTACAGCCAGGGATTTAATATCGTAAAGCTGCTCGCAAGTGCGCCCGGCGGCGGGCATCATGTCGTAACCAAACGAAGGCTGATGCTCGACTATTCCGTAAAGGGGCTGTATCCGCTGACGCCGATAGTTCGTACAGTGTCACAGGATTCGTACTATCTGAAAGGCAAGGGCGATCCGTATCCGACGGCCCTTGTCGATTTTGACGGGAATGAGCGAACGTCGATCTATTTACGGAATAGCGATCTAAATTTGATGCAGCTCCTGCATCAGCAGCTGCGCCGAGGCAAACTGGATCCTGATGTCAGGCAGGCGGTTACACGTGAGTTTTTCAGGATCGTGTCGAAAAACGTCCCGGTCTGGAGGCGAACGGCCACTGAGCTTACCGAGGAACTCGGAGCGCTCGGGCGCTGGATAAAGCAGCAGGAGGCTCTCGCACCGCAGAGCAAGAAAAAGTCTGGTCAGAACCCGAGCCGGGGTGAATCGGAAAAGATACGAAGGGCCGCTGAGCTGATTCGGATCGCGGAAGATACCGAAAAGGAGTACAGGATCTACCTTCGCACGCTCAACAATCTGATCGCGCTAAACGAACCGGGGGCCGACCTTGGCCGCATCAAGATCGAAGACATCGTTGCTCCGGGATCCATGGGTGAGCCAAATTCCGTATATCAGCTTCAGAACTACATAGTGGGTCTGTCGCCGGGCGGTATCCGGCTGGATTCAAATAAAGAACTCGACAATAACAAGAGCTTCGTCCGCGTGAATTATTTCGATCTGCTCCATGACCAGCGTGTCAGAAATAATGTGCAGGCCGGCGTGGGCAATCGTCCTGTTGACATGGTTGCCCTTCGTCTGCCGGTCTCGGGTTTGGGATTGGATGACCGAAACGGTTTGGAGGATCCGGTTTGGCTTTACGGCGGGCCCGAAAGCCAGGCATTGCTGCTCTCACGCAAAGATCACGATGGGAAGCTAAGCTATCGTTATCTGCCGATCTCACGCTTGATGGCTGAACCAAACGGGACTTTTTCCTTCGAACCGGGAGAGATCAAAGATGGCTTTCCACTAGGTTACTTTGAAGACCCTGACCTGGCCGTCCCGCCTGCCGAACGGGGCTCCTGGCTGGGCACTTGGCATACGGAAACCGAGTGGATGTCGGCGACGCACAAGACCCGGTACTCGACCGCGGTCGTTGGCCTTAACGAACATCTTCAGCGGCATCCGCTGTTTGATGAGAAACAGGATAAGGGGCTCCCGGCTGACCAGAAGCTGGTACTTCGATTTCGGCAGCGGCAGAGGAGCCTGACCGAGGCTGACATGCTGGTGATCGCGCATGATCACTGGAATTTTGATGTTCGGGGGTTCAACCCCGGCGGCAATCACGGCTCGTTTTTCCGCGTATCGACCAATTCTACCTTCATGATCGCAGGGGGAAATAATACTGGGATCCCCCGAGGGCGGGTCGTCGACGTACCGTATGACAGTTTAAGTTTCGTTCCGACGATCTTTCGGCTGATGGGGAAGGTTGATGATAACAACGAGCCGACGCAGGAATTACGCCAGCAAGGGTTTAGACGGTTTCCCGGAAGGGTGATTCGGGAGCTGACGGACCCAAAATAATGGGGGCTCGGTCCTGGTTATTACTGCTGACCCTATGGAACGCGTGGTTTTACAAGGTGTCTGGTGCCCCGTGCGGCCGTTCGCCAGATCAGTATCGTCAGACCGATCGAAGTGGCAAACAAGATGGCTCCACGGCGCACTAGTGCGAGAGCAACGCCGACGGTAGTTGTATAGCCAAGGGTGCTCAATATAAGGCCGTTACCACCCTCGTAGACTCCGATTGTACCCGGAATAAAGCTAAATGCGGCGTTGATGACCTTTGTCAGGCTTTCGATGATAAATGCATTGGTAACGGGCGATTGGTGCCCCAGAAATTTGAGGGCAAAGAAGACCTCAGTGACGCTTATCGCATGTACCCCGAGGCTGATGCTGAAGATGGTGTAAAAATCCCGGCGGCGATCGTGATAAAACTTGAAGACATTATTCTCGACATTCAAGATATTTGCCCGCCTTCGGAAAATGAATCCTGGTGCGATATTGCGCTTATGCAGGAAATCGATAAGATGCGTGAGCGGCGTGACCCGGAAAATGATCGCCAACGAGATAGCGGCAAACATCAAGATGGCAACGCTTACGATCCCGATCAACACGCGCGTCTCTGTCGAACTGCTGCTGCCATATGTCATCAGCAGGACGCCGATGCCGCTCAAAACCATCAGGATAACGGTGACGTAGTAGAGAATGTTATCGATGATGATGGCCGACGCGCCCTCGGTAAGCGTGAGATTCTTTTTCAGCAGCACCGCCTTTGTCGCATCCCCTAAGAACGGACCGGTGAATGAAAAGATCGTCATCGCTTCGCCGCCGAATCTGGCCGCAACGGCGCTGCGGTATTTGAATGTTCGGACATCGGGCGCGACGGCAATATACAGAGTTGCTGCCCTCAACAAATGTCGCGACAGATTTAGCCCGATTATAAGCAGGATGCCCCAGCCGACGTTTGACACAGCGTCAAGCAGGTCCTTGTATCCTATGCGATAAATGATGACCGCCAGGATAGTAAAACCGATAACGAGCGTTATCCCGTGGACCGAAAGCAAAAGGTTCTTCTTATTCGAAGATTTTTTCGCAGTATCATCCGTTCGCTGCGGATCGGTTTGAGAAATAAGAGAATTCTCGCTCTGCATAGGGCGGCTGACTGAGCAAAGTTTGCTCATGACAGTATATCGGGATTGTCATATGAAGCATATTGCCCGTTCAAAGCAGTTTGCAAAGCCTTTCGAGACCACTGACGGTTTCACCCGCAATATGGACCCGGAGTGCACGGCGGCCGCGGTCGAGAAGTACTTGGAAATCACCGCGCGCCTGTGCCGCCTTAACTACGCCGAACGTATATTTCTGTCCTGGCACCGGTATGTCAACGGCATCGTCTGCCGTGATCTGCAGAAACACCCCGTTATTAGCACCGCCCTTATATGCCTGGCCAGTTGAGTGGAGGAAGCGGGGGCCGAAGCCCAGGCAGGTCGCATTGCCATAACGTTCCAGCACATGCGTACGAATTGCCATGAGGTGCTGCCGGGTGTTCGGATCCATTTCCACATATGCAAGTACCGCGAAATAGTCGCCAACCTCAAGTCCGTCGAAGTGTGCCCGAAGAACTTCGAATATGGTCGAGCTTGAGGTCGTCAATGCCGCAGCGTATTCTTCGCCAGTAAACAGAGAGAATCCGTCGCTGGCGAGAAACGGCTCGTCGGGCGGCAATGAACCAGTCCGCTCATATCGCTCGGTGATTTTTTTCGCCTCGATCTTGGCTGATTCAACGTCGGGCTGGTTGAAGGGGTTGATCTGCATGATCGCACCAGCGACGGCCGTCGCAAACTCCCACCGGAAGAACTCCTGGCCAAGCGAAGCGATGCCTTCAAGTACAATCTCCACGACCGGGTGGCCCGCGGCTGCGATCACAGAAGACATGCCGGCATTTTCGCCCTGCCCGCTGAGGCACAGAAAAACAAAAACCCGATCATCGCTATATTGTTCCGCCGCCAACTTTGCCTCGCCGTCCACGGGAATAATGGCGACCCCGTTCTTGCCAGTGGATTCGGCGATCAATTGCTCGAGCCAGGCTCCGACGTCGGATACTTCGGGTGTTGTAATAATGGTCAGTTTGTCGCGGCCGTGGCGATGGCATACCCCGAGTATCAACCCGAGTAAGGCGCCGGGGTTCGCCATAGCATCATCCGATCTGCATGCATTGACCATTGGTTCGGTAAGGCGGAGAAACCCCTCGACATCTAGGCCCATCGATGCGGCAGCTGTCATTCCGAAAGCCGAGAGCGCAGAAAATCGGCCGCCGATCTCGGGCTTGCCGAAGAAGATATGTCTAAAGCCATCGTCGCGTGCGACTTGCTCCATTTTTGAGCCCGGATCAGTGATAGCGATAAATTGTCGTCCGGCAGACTCGGCTCCCACGAGTTGCGACACACGATGAAAAAAATATTGCTTGAAGCAATTAGGCTCGAGCGTCGAGCCGGATTTGCTGGCAACTATAAACAGCGTCTTTGTCAGGTCGAGTCTCTCTTCGATGGCCTTCACCTGCGCGGGCACCGTTGAATCGAGTATGTGGAAACTGGCTTTGCCGAAGGTGCGAGCGAGGACCTCGGGGCAAAGACTCGAGCCTCCCATTCCCATCAAAAGGACGTCCGTGAAGCCCGCCGACCGGATGTCCGACTGGAGAGATCTATATGTCTTGAGGTCCGCCAGTTCCTCGCCGACAATATCCAGCCAGCCGAGCCATTTTGCCTCGTCATCGTTGGTCCAGACCGAGGCGTCCTTCGACCAAATGCGAGCAGTTTTCCGGGCCGCATCCCACGCTGCGATCTCAGCCTCCAAATCGGCCCTGATAGCCGCGGGCAGCGAATATTCCATTAGATTCAGCATTGAAACATCTTGTGCAAATCAGTCGGCGGTGTCAAATTTTTTGATTTGATGTAATATCGGCGTATGAAAACACCGATCGTGGCTGCTGCTGTAGCTTTTTACCTGTTTACAGGCGCCCTTACAGACGTGCGGGCGACTGAGGGGCCAGCCAGGCAGAGCTGTGCCGACACGTCCAAAGAGGTGCGGCCGCAGCTTTCTAAGGCATCTGAGGAAAAGTACTCTAACGATCTGTCAGCCGCCGCGCAAAAGGCCCAAGCTGCTCCGACAGCCGACAATCTGATCTGGCACGCCCGCAGGCTGGGATATCTGGGACGCTACAAGGAAGCGGCCAACATCCTGACTGCCGCCATAACGAAGTATCCGAAAGACGCTCGTCTTTATCGGCACCGCGGCCACCGAAATATAACGCTGCGGTGTTTCGATGATGCGATCCGCGATCTCGAAATTGGAGCTAAGCTGGTGAAAGGGAAGCCGGATGAGGTGGAGCCGGATGGCATTCCAAACGCTGCCAATATCCCCACAAGCACGCTGCAATCCAATATCTGGTATCACCTCGGCCTCGCCCATTATGTAAAGGGTGATCTCAAGCAAGCTGAAAAGGCCTATAAGGAAGCGATGAAGGTATCGAAGAACAAGGATATGCTCGCGGCGACAACACATTGGTATTACATGACCTTGCGTCGATTGGAGCGAAATAAAGATGCCGAGCGGCTACTGGTTGCGATAGACGGAGATTTCGAGGTTATTGAGAATGCGGATTATCTTAGGCTGCTGCGTCTTTACAGAGATGAGGTCCGCGCCGAGGCTCTTCTCAACGAAATAGGCGAAAAAGCGGAGTCGCTTGGGAATGCGTCTCTAGGCTATGGGATCGGTACCTGGTACCTGTATAACAACGATAATGAAAAGGCGATGGATATCTACCGAAGGATAACAGCCGGCAATCAATGGGCGAGTTTTGGGTATATTGCGGCCGAGGCCGAGCTAAAGCGCTTAGTGCCTGAGGGCCGGCAAAAGGAGAAAATGTGAAGATCAATAATAAATTAGCAACAGCATTGATTGCTCTTATATTGTTCGCAGTAGGGTGCCAGCAGACTGCTAACACCAGCACGGGTGCCGGCAACGTCCCGGCGAATAATGCGGTAGATTCAGTAAATGCCGTCGGGAAAACCGAATCCGCCCCTCCCGTATCTGCCGATTCACCCACAGCCGCTTATATTGCGGCATACAACGCCCGAAAGGATAAAGACATTCCCAAGCTGCGTTCGCTGATGTCGAAGGACATCCTGGAGTTCTTTGAACTGATAGGCGAAGAAGAAAAAAGGTCAGTCGATGACATGTTACGACAGCTGGCCGACCGGGCGCAGGCTAATGTCGCCGACGTTAGAAATGAAAACATAAAAGGGGATAAAGCGACCATTGAATACCTTGATGAGGAGGGCCAGTGGAGGCCGATGGATCTCGTGAAAGAAGACGGCTCCTGGAAACTTACGTTTGCGATTGGCGATCCTGAGCCCGGATCGAAGAAGAGTGCCAATAAGGGATCAAAATGAAACGAGAGGCGGATCGCCCCTCGTTTCGTTACTGTCGGTTGACCTTAAGCTCGCTTAGTTGACTAGTTTGATGGTAACGGTGTTGGCCAGCGGGTTGACCGTGAACGACAACAGGTTGCCGGAGTACCCGGACGAGCCGCCTGAGCCCGAAGTTCCGTCGCCAGTTGATGAGCCGCCGCCTGTCGAACCGCCTCCCGCGGGAGCTGCAACTCCTAGCTTGTGAGCCATGACGCGAGCGGTGAAGTTGAACAGGATCGTATTCGAGTTGGTAAACCGGATCGTCCTGTTACCGCTTTCCTGTTGTGGAGCAAAGGCTGCACCGACGAGGCTCGAATAATCGAATACAGCCGGGCTCGTAACACCATCGCCGCCATTATCCGCATTCGACACCCGGACGCTATTGCCTGTCGACTGTATTCCGACGATCTCGAACCGGATCTGCGGGTATAGCGTCGTCGACGAGGTATTTTTCAGGGCTGTGACAAGCTCGGTCGCTCCTGCAGGGAATGTGATACTCCTATTGATAGGTGTGATCATATTCGTAGCGTCGATCTGCACCCGCTTAGAGACAGTTATTGAGACAACGTTGCTTGGAACGGTAACGTATTTGCCGATCTTTCCGGGAGTGATCGAACGGATACGGTAATGGTACGTGCCGTCGGCAGCTCCTGAAAAATTCGCACTGGTAGCCGCTCCGTTTGTGGTACCCGCAACAGCCCAGTTCACGCCGTCCGCGGAAGTTTCGATCTCATAGGCATCGACCTCTCCTTGAGGCCGCCAGGTCAACGTATACTTCCCGTCGAAATCGTAGCGAGTATCGTCGTGAACAAAGTCCGCCGCGATTGGCTGCACTATCGGTGCGGAACTCCCTCGCAGCTCCGTGCTATCGATCTGAAAATCGGTCGGACCATTCGCCCAGCCATAGACACGATAGATATACGTGCCGGGGATGGTAGTGTTGGCCTGTATACGCTCGTGCGTATCGCCGTTTCCCGAATTGCCGATCTCGCTCCCGTTCGGATCGTAAAGCATAAAGTCGAGATCCGGGATTCCGGCACCGGCTTCGGGCGACGATGCGGCAATGTCCCAGGTAAGTGCTGCGTCGAGTTTCAACGTGGATGATCCGACTTCGAATGGCACGTCAATATATGAAACGCCGCCGAGAACAAAGAGATCGTTGTCACGCTGGGTGCCCGCGTCGCCTACCAAAACGGTCCCAGTATAGGTATTTGTGACCGCAGATGAAATGGAGTCTGACGGCAGGCTCGGCGTGGCCTGGAGGTACATCGGCATCCTAAGCTTCTTGCCGCCGCCAGTGGCGACTACGTACCACTGGAACTGGCGGATATCGGTCGATCGGACAACGTTGCCATCAACCCTGATCCTGGCATTGAAGCTGGCGCTTCCGTTCGCCGGGACAGAAACACTAGCCTTGCTGACGGATGTTGTTACGCCTGTCATGTCAGTCGAACGGTTGTTGGCGGTCGAAAGACTATAGCTGCCGCCCTGACCGGACACGTCACGTATAGTCACCGTTACGTCAAAGGTATTGGTTATCCGATTGTTGAGGATCGGTTTTTCGCCGAATGAGTGGCTGCCCAGAATGCCCGGAGCTTCTATACCATCTCCCTCAATACCCATAAGGGCCCTGGTATTGACGGCGGCAGCAACATCGACCAGTCCGCCGCCCTGCTCGTTGACGGAGTCAGCGGTGTTTCCGTCGGCTTTGGCTGAACCATCTGCTCGCCTCAGGTTCGTCGAAGTATTGATAATGGCCGTCCGGACCATGTCAGGGGACCAGTTCAAGTGCGCCTGCTTGACGATGGCAGCGACACCCGATACGTGAGGACCCGAGAAACTGGTTCCGGTTGCGGGTATATAACGCGATGGATCGAACATCGTTCCGCCGCCTGTCGTCGCTGCGCCAACCGCGACAGTCGCGCTAAGAACTGCTACGCCAGGAGCCGTGACATCGGGCTTCACCTGCCCGAGACCCTGAACCGGACCTCTCGAACTGAATGATGCGGTCTCGCCCACAAAAACATTCGTTAAATATGGGTTCATACGGATCGGCAGTTCTGAAAGCGTGCCGCTCGGCGGATCGACCGCGTTATCGTCGGATGACGAGACGGCGTCGATCAAGACCTCGCCATCGGCAGGCGAAGCGATCGCACAGGGGATGCTACCTTTAACGGCCGTCGGATTAGTGGTTGTCGAGATCAGGATCATTCCCACTGCACCGGCCAACGACGCACGGTTGCAGCGGTCCGCAAAAGTCGCGCCTACACCGGATCCCTTTACCAGTGCAATGCGTCCGGCAACACTGGCCGGATAGGTTGTTCCCGTAGCCGGAAGGTTCACAAAAACATAGCGCTGAGCGATCGAACCTGCTGCCGGATCGGGAGTTCCCGCCATCTTATAGAGCTTGATGCGGTCAAATCCAGCCTGTGCAGCTAAATCCTTAGACGGGATCACCGGTCCGATGAAGTTCTGCGGTATGGTATTGGCCTGAAGCAGATCTGCCGACCAAGTGGAATTTGCCGCTCCCGGGTGGGTTGTGGCCGCAACTGCGATAACGTGCCTGCCCGCCGCGGGGGCACCTACTGTTCCGTCACCAGGGCCGGAATTGCCAGCAGACGCGACCACAGTTGTCCCGAGAAGAGCAGCATTGTCGGATGCGACAGCAGTAGCGCTGTCAGGGCCGCCGACCCCGCCGAGGCTTAGATTAATGACGTGTGCGACGGGCTTTGGCTGGAGCGTTAGGGTAAATGGCGAAACAGCGTCTTCAATACCCAGGATCGTCGAAGCGTAGACGCAGCTTCCAGTACCCGTGCAGACTTTGTAGCCCATCAATTTAGCCTGCGGAGCGACGCCGTGTACGCGTTTGTCATCTGCGGTGCCCGGGATCATATCGTCGCCCGGAGCCATAGCCAGATATCCAGCGATGTTCGAAGCAGCGGCGGTCCCGTGGCCGAAATCATCGATAAGGCCGCCCGAGAAGGACATGTAATAAATGACTTTTTTGTTCGAGTTTGCAGCGGCGGTCGGTGGGGCTACCCCTAATCTCGGCGGCGTCGGGTCCGCACCAAACATCGGGTGAGACCAGTCAATACCGGTATCGAGTACCGCAACGTTCATTCCCTGGCCCTCGTAGCCCTCGCGAAAATCGTCGAAAGGCGTCAGTTCGGGATACTGGCCGTAGACTGCCGGGGCGTTGATGTACTTTACGCTGTGGTCGAGGTTGAGCGTCAGGTAATCATTCGGTTTGACGCTCTTGACCTGCGGCATCGATCTGATCGTTTCGATGGCCGACCCCGGCACAACCAGCGTGACAGCGTTCAATACTAATGTGAATCGATAATCCGCCCGCATAGCGGTGCTGCCGTCGAGATTAGGAACGTCTACGCCGTCGATCTGGTAGTTGACCCCCCGGGCCTGAAGATCGGCGAGGAAGGCGTTTTGTTTCGCGGTGATCGAGTTTCGATATTCCTGCAGGCTTTCGTCGCTGACAGATATCCCGGACTTTTGCTGCCGGGCTTTCCATACAGCTGCGGGCTCGTCTTTAAGCTGGACGATAACCGAGTTGGCTACCCCGGAGGCACTAGCGGTGCTCCTCATGTCAAAAAATAGGACGGCCGCCAGCAGGATGACAACTGTGCAGGCCAATGCAAAAGATGTTCTATTCACTTTTTTCGATATGTTATTCATTTTCCCCTCGCTCATTTTAAGAATTTGCCAAGTCCGCGTTGCGTGGGATTTTTATGCTCCGCCGCTTGATGTGTCCAATCTATTAAGGAAAGCTTGAGAAAAGGTTGAAAGGTGGTTGAGGGAAACTTGAGAAGCGAGGCGCGTGGCGTTGAACCAAGGCTAATCAAAGTTTGGATCAGGTGCCGTTCCGCCTCTGACACAGCGTGGGATTGTGATTTTTCGGGTTCCGGCTATAATCGATTCCGATCAGATTCTGGATAATTTAAGGACCTAGGATGGACGTATCAGGCGAAGGGACATTCCAAACAGTAGGGATACGAAACAGGATCCTGATCTTGTTCGTGCTGGCAATATTAATCGGCGGCGCTGTAGTACGGTCATCGATAACGACGAGTCTAGACGGTTTTACGTATGACGAGGCTTATCATATCGGTGCCGGTGTATCTTACGTCAAGACCGGTGACTTTCGACTTAACCCCGAACATCCGCCGCTAACAAAGCTCTGGACCGGCGCATACCTCTCCCTTTTCGAATATCAAATTTCACCGTTTCGCCCACTCAGCGACAAGGTTGACGAACGCGCGTTTATCGAGGCAGATGTCTACAACAATAACGATCCTGACCTGATCCAGAGTAGGGCTCGAATCGCTATGTTCGGGCTTAACGCTCTGCTGATGTTGATCTTTGCATTAGCGATCTGGCGTGTTCTCGGTCCGGTATTTGCGATCGGATCGGCAGTATTTTTAGCTATCGACCCGACGGTCGCCGCGCACTTGCCGGTCGTTATGACCGATCTGCCCCTTGCTCTATTAACGGGAACGTCGGTAGTGCTTGCGGTCAATGCATTTCGCACGTGGCGGCCCGTCGATCTCGCCCTCGCTTCCGTGTCGCTCGGCGGAGCATTAGCAGCCAAACATTCTGCGGTTATCACTATGATGGCAATCGCGATTATTGGCTTGGCCATGGCTGCGTGGCACTGGAAAAATTTGCCCGGTGTGACCAATTTAATAAAACGGTTGGTTAGCGTGGCGGCAGTTCTTCTGCTCGCGGTAATAGTTTTATGGGCCTTCTATTTTTTTAGGTATCACGAAAGCCCGATGACCGCTGACGACCAATTCAATCGGCCATTGGCAGAAAAGATCAGTGATGTGAAATCCCCGATCTACCGTGCCGGGCTGACAGCCATGCAGAATGCGTATCTCTTTCCTCGTTCATACACGTGGGGATTGGCGGACACGATAAGGGCCGGGGCGGAGGGCAGGGTCAGCTCCGCTCTTGCGTTCGGAGAAGTTTACTACGGCCGGGCACCTTGGTTCTACATACCCGGCGTTATCGCAGTCAAGCTTCCGATCGGCTTGCTCTTTCTTTCAATCCTCGGTGCCATTATTTTGATCGTGCGGCGCCGGTCGCGGGAAGCGATCGCTCCTTTACTAGGATTACTCTTTTGTTCTTTTATTTATCTGATCTTCCTTACACGCGGTTCAAGTTATGGTGGGATCAGGCACGCGCTCCCGATTCTGCCGCTATTTGCAGTATTGGCTTCAATCGCGATCCATTGGGCGGTGATATCCAGATCGTATTTATTTCGTGGTGCGGTGGCAGTCGGAATTACGATCGCAATGACCTCTGCTATCCCAGTCTGGCGTCCGTGGGAATATTACAATGAGTTTGTCGGGGGTACAGCGAACGGACATCGCTATTTCAATGACGAAGGTGTGGACCTATATCAGCGATATAAAGAAGCGGTCCGGTATTACCACAACGAGATGGCTCCCGCCGGAGAGCATCCTTACACTTTCTACTTGCTGCCTGAGATCGACGACCCTGCAAAATCAATTGACTACATCAGCAGCTCGAAAGAACGCGACAAGGGCAAATGGGACGGCCCATTCGCAACCGGCACGTTTATTATCGGAGCGAATGAGATCGCACCCGCGCTAAGGTGGGACAAGGGAAGTTTCAGAGAAGCAGTTCCGATAAAGAGATTTGGAAATCTTTTCGTATTCCGCGGGACGTTTGATATTCGCCCTATGTTGGCCCAAGGTCTCGACTATCGGGCGGGATTTCAGATCTATGGACCTGAGCCCAATATCGAGAAGGCAGCTGAAATGTTGAAGGAATCAGCAGACCTCGATCCGCGGGCATTCTTTGTATCGCTCGAGTTGGGGAATCAATACCTGAAGCTGGGGCGTCGGGAAGAAGCGATCAGTGCTTATCAAACGGCCCTCGCCAATGTGCCGTCAACGGACGCCACTCACGGGCTGTTGATCGGTCAGCTGGAAAGGATGAAAACAGAGCCACTCGAAAATATAACCACATTGCGTAATCCTGCGTTAGAATAATATCCAATTTCGTTACCAAATCTATGAATCCACAAGAAAAAAGATCGACGGTTTCGGATGCCGTCCGGAAACACAAAGAATTTCTGTTTCCCGCTGTTGCCACCTACTACCAGGAGCCTCTTGCTATCGTAAAAGGCGAAGGTGAACACGTCTGGGACGACCAAGGCAACCGGTATCTCGATTGCTTCGGCGGCGTGCTGACGGTGAGTGTCGGGCACGCCGAGCCTCGTGTAAATAAGGCATGGATCGATCAGGTGAATACGATCGCTCACACTTCGACCTTGTACGCTAACGGCCCGCAGGGCGACCTGGCTGAAAAGTTAGCCGAAATATCGCCCGGCCGGCTGAAGAAATCTTTTTTTACCAATAGCGGAACCGAGGCTGATGATACAGCTATTCTTGCCGCCAAGCTCGCGACCGGCAATAGCGAGGTCGTGGTACTCAGGCATAGCTACGCTGGCCGATCGGCGACCGCGCTTTCGACGATTGGGCACTCGACGTGGAAGCCGATCGGGTCGCAGGTTGCGGGATTTGTTCACGCTCACGCACCGTATTGTTATCGGTGTCCTTTCAACGCTACTCCCGACAATTGCGGCCTGGCCTGTGCAAATGATGTTGAGGAACTCATACAGACAACTACCACCGGAGAGATCGCAGCGTTTATGTCGGAGACGATCCTTGGCGTGGGAGGATTTATCGTCCCACCGAAGGATTATTTCAAACGGGTACACGAGATAACAAAGAACCACGGCGGGCTTTTCA
The DNA here is from genome assembly GCA_041751735.1 of Pyrinomonadaceae bacterium. Classification (GTDB taxonomy): domain Bacteria; phylum Acidobacteriota; class Blastocatellia; order Pyrinomonadales; family Pyrinomonadaceae; genus OLB17. The sequence continues at coordinate 53,795 of JBGSWW010000114.1, forward strand.
TTTCTGATGAAGTGCAGACAGCGTGGGGCCGGACCGGAGATAAGTGGTTCGGGATTGAGCACTACGGTGTTGAGCCGGACATCATTACCTCGGCCAAGGGAATGGGAAACGGCGTTCCGATCGGCTGGACGATCGCAACGCCGGAGGTCGCCGATGCCTTCCCGGGGCTGACCTTTTCCACCTTTGGCGGGAATCCCGTGTCGATGGCGGTCGGGCTCGCGGTCATTAAGGTCATTGAGGAGGACGACCTAAGAACTAATTGCCGAGTCGTCGGCGATTATTTTCATGAACGCCTTCTCGAGCTCCAACAAAAATACCCGATCATCGGCGAGGTCCGTGGGATGGGCATCATGCAGGCGATTGAATTGGTTAAAGACCCGGTAACGAAAGAGCCGGATTCGCAATCGGTGCTGAAGATCTTCGAAGAAACTAAGCGACGCGGTGTCCTGATCGGAAAAGGCGGTCTTTACGGAAACGTTATTCGCACCGGGCTGATGCTGAATTCCTCGAATGACACCGTCGACGAATTGATCGCCGCGCTCGATGCGGGCCTTAGCATTTGTTAGCAGGGTAACGGGGCCCTTGATCGGATCGGCCGGAGTGGAGATCAGCATGGCAAAGATCGACCGTCGACAGTTTATTGCCGGAGTAGCCGCATCGTCGGCAGTCGGTACGTTAGTGGGTTCGCCGGTACATTCGAGCAGCCGCCCCAACCTCCTCTTCATCCTCGCCGACGATCTTGGATGGGGCGACCTCAGCTGCTACGGCCGGCCCGATTACCGGACGCCTAATCTCGATAAACTCGCGTCACAAGGACTGAAATTCACTAACGCGTATTCCGCAGCACCTGTGTGCACGCCAACGCGAGTGGGTTTTCACACGGGCCGATACCCGGCACGATTGCCGGTTGGACTTGAAGAACCCATACATGAGCGGACGGCTTTATCGCCCGAAAAACTGAAAGCCACCGGGATTCCTCACGAACATCCTACGGTTTCCTCACTGATCAAATCGGCCGGCTACTCGACCGCACTCGTGGGGAAATGGCATCTTGGCTATCTGCCGCATTATGGCCCGATAAAGTCAGGCTTCGACGAGTTTTTTGGCAATATGAGTGGGGCCGTTGATCATTTCACACATAAAGACATGACCGAGAGCCTCGACTTTTTCGAGGGTGAAGTGCCGGTCGAGAAGATCGGCTACATGACGGATCTTCTGACTGAGCGAGCGGTGGAGTACATACGCCGCCCACACAAAAAGCCATTCTACCTGAGCCTACATCACACCTCGCCTCACTGGCCCTGGGAGGGGCCTGGTGACCTGGCCTTCAGCCGGTCCATGAAATACGGTCCGGTCGGTTTCCGCGCAGGCGGGTCGATCAAGGTTTACGGCGAGATGATGAAAAGTTTGGACGCGGGCATTGGACGCGTTCTGCAATCCCTTAAGTCTGAGGGCCTGGAAAAGAACACCCTCGTTGTTTTCACCAGCGACAATGGCGGCGAAAGGTTTTCATACAACTGGCCTTTTAGCGGGCAGAAGATGGATCTGTACGAAGGCGGGATCCGGGTACCGGCGATCGTCAGGTGGCCGGGTGTTACACGCTCAGGAATAGTAAGTGATCAGCCAGTGATCACGATGGACTGGACCGCGACGTTGGTTGCGGCCGCCGGAAGCCAGCCGAACGCGAATTATCCGCTCGACGGCATTGATCTCACGACCGTCCTGTCGGGTAAGCAAGGACTGCCGGATCGAAAGTTCTTTTGGCGGACAAAACGCCAAGGTGCAATGCGCTCGGGTAAATGGAAGTATTTGCGCGAAGGCAGCAATGAATTTCTCTTCGACCTGTCCATTGACGAGCGCGAGCAGGCCGACTTCAAATCTAGTCAGGCTTCTATGGTTCGGCAGCTTAGAGATGAATTCGACGGATGGCAAAAAGAGATGATGAGCTATTCGAGCATCTAGGTGACCAGTCTTTAAGATTTCGACGATGGACCAAACTGATCCTCAGAAGCACTCCCCGGGCTGGCGCTCGCCATTTTGGTGGTTCCGCTGGGTGCCCACAGCGGTTATCTCCGTTTTCGTGGTCTACGTTCTTTTCGAGATCGGGTCGGTAGTCATACTCCCGGTGCTGGCTTCGATAGCGTTCGCTTACCTTCTAAATCCTATCGTTCGGGCATTTGAAAGACTGGGGGTGTCTCGGGCCATAGCGGCATTCATCGCCATAATTACGATCACCCTCGCCACGACGGCGTTCTTTTCGTACGTCGTGCCGGAACTATGGGCCCAGGGTACGAGAGCGTCCCGGACAGTGGTCGAAAGCTTCACGCCCGAAAATGCGGCGAGACAGAGATTGTTTCTTCGTCGGTTTTCACCCGCGCTCGAAAGGGTCGCCGGCGATAAGATCGAGCAGTTCCTGAGCGATCCGGTTACGTTCTACAACGAGAATATCGCCGAGCCGACGGCCGCCACTATTGACAAGGAAGGGAACTTGCGGGCGGGGCGATCGGGCGGTGCAGTTATATTCTCATTCGTGGTTTCGTCGCTCGACCTTCTCTTGGTACCCTTCTTTGTATTTTACATACTGGTGGATTTTCCCCGGTGGCGTGATGCAATAGAGGACCTCATACCGCCGCGGTTTCGCAATTCGTTTTCCAGGCTTTTTGATGAAGCGGGGCGAATTCTCGAGTCATACGTCCGTGGGCAGTTGCTTATCGGATTGATCATGGCGGTCTTTTACGCGGTAGGCTTTTGGTTTCTCGGGGTACCGGCATGGGCCGGGATCGCGGTCATCGCCGGCCTGCTCAATTCTATCCCCTACATCGGAACAGCCATTGGCATAATACTGGCGGGCGGGTTTACATTGGCTAACGGCGGAACCGGCTGGGACCTAGCAGGGGTTCTCGGCGTATTCGTTGCGGTGCAGACTTTAGAGGGATATCTTTTGACACCCAGGATTCTTGGCGGAAGACTCAATCTTCATCCGATGGCCGTTTTCCTCGGGCTGCTTGTCGGCGGCAAACTGTTTGGGCTTTTGGGTATAGTACTGGCGATCCCGGGGATCGCCATTGGAAAGGTATTCCTTAAATTTGGGAATGAACTGTACCACGCATCGCATTTTTATCACCAGGGCGACACTCCCGATGGCGCACCCGATGCCGACACGGTCGAAGGAAGGGTCGCGCAGGCAGCAAACACGGTCCTGGCCGAGCAGAAAAAAGAGGGGGACGAGGATGATGCCGTCCTGGAGAGAGACGTCCCTTTGTAGAAACATATTGCTAATGACTTATGTTTTGACTGTTGCCGGCGGCCGCGGATATATGTTTTTGCGGGTGAGAAAATACGATAACTAGATCGAAATACAGATTTATATGAAACTCTTAAAACTACCCGTCCTGATCGTATTTCTTTCCGTAGCGGTGTTTGCTCAGAACGAGTTTGAATCAACGGTAGATCTGCTAGTGAAAGGCGAGATCGAACGCCAGAAGATACCAGGTGTTTCGATCGCTATCGTTCGTGACGGAAAGCCATCGTATATCAAGGGCTACGGCCTGGCGAATGTCGAGCTTTCTGTGCCGGTAAAGCCAGAGACGATCTTTCAATCGGGGTCCGTGGGGAAACAGTTCACTGCGATGGCCGTAATGCTGCTTGTCGAGGAAGGCAAAGCTGCACTCGACGACAGGCTCGTCAAACATTTACCCGACATTCCCGCTGAGTGGAACTCGATCACGATCCGGCATCTGCTGACGCATACATCGGGACTCGGCGATTATCCGCAGGATTTCGATCTTCAGAGGGACGGGTCTGAGGCTGAGATCTTTAAGAAACTTCAAGCGGTGAAACCTACGTCGGCTCCGGGCGAGCGATGGGCTTACAGCAACGTAGGTTACGTAACTCTAGGCGTTCTGATAAGAAAGCTGAGCGGGAAATTTTACGGTGACTTTCTGCAGGAGCGCGTATTCAAACCGCTCGGCATGACGACCGCCCGTATTATCAGCGAACGCGATATCGTCGCAAACCGTGCAGCCGGCTACATGCTCGTGAATGGTGAGCTTAAGAATCAGACGTGGGTCGCTCCATCGTTGAATACGACCGCTGATGGGGCGCTCTATCTGACCGCTTTCGACATGGCCAAATGGGAAGCCGCCCTCTCAACCGGAAAGCTGTTGTCCTCTGCTTCTTACGAAGAAATGTGGAAGCCCGTTCAGCTCAACAACGGCTCGAAGCATCCATACGGATTTGGCTGGGGACTTTCGAGTGTCAACGGACATAGGATCATCGAACACGGCGGCGCGTGGCAGGGTTTCAAAGCCCACATCGCGCGTTTTCCTGACAAGAAGCTCACCGTGATCGCCTTCGCCAACCTCGCCCAAGCTAATCCCGGACGCATCGCGCACGGGATCGCGGCGATCATTGATCCCGAACTAAAACCCAAGCCGATGACCGATCCGGATCCGGCCCATACGGCTCAGATGAAGACTCTGCTGCAGGAAGTTCTCGATAAAAAGGTAGATCTCAACAGATTTACCGCGGAAATGCAGGCGGCGATCAAGGACTCGGACAGGCTAGCCGCGCACATAAAAGCGCTCGGGCCTATGAAGAGCTTCGCGTTCATGGACAAGACCGAGAGCCCCGCGGCCACCCGCTTTCGATACAAGGTCGAATACACCGAAATGAACCTCTCGCTCGTAGTCGTCATTGATAAAGCAGGGAAGATCGCCGGATTTGGGCTGCAGCCGGAGTAGTATTCAATCCGAACCGCGGTGAGATCGCGCACTCTTGAGTTATTCATGACGGTTGACGATTTCTTTGAAGGGCGTGCCAGGTCGAGGAGGCTTTATGATGCAATTGCCGATCAAATTACGGAGATCGGCGAGGCTTCGATTTGCGTAAGCAAAAGCCAGATTGCGTTCAGGCGGAGACGGAACGTCGCCACTGTCTGGATTCCAGACCGGCACCTCAAAGGGCAGGTTGCCCCGCTAGTGCTGACGCTGTCTTTTCCAAAGCAAGATCGGTCTGATCGCTGGAAAGGAATTGTTCAAATCAGTCCGGAGCGGTTTACACACCACTTGGAACTGTACAACGCTTCGGATATTGACGCAGAAGTAAAAGACTGGCTTCGTGCGGCATGGGGCGCCGCCTGACAATCGGAGCGCGAAGAAATCGGCGGCTACCAACGAGCCACAGAGAGCTCTTGGTTGACAATATGAGAACAGCTATCTCGTTAGTACTAACCATCATGCTGCCTGCTATCGCTGGTGCGCAAATCGCTCTTCACTCAAATGGCAGCGCGATCGCTTTCACTCACGTAACGATAATTGATGTGAAGGGTTCTTCGGCAAAGCTGAATATGACTGTTGTTGTCGCTGGCAACCGTATTGAGAAGATTGGTAAGACTGGTAAAACGCCGATCCCTAAATATGCGCAGACAATAGACGGGTCTGGCAAATTCCTGATCCCGGGATTATGGGACATGCATGTACACATGTTTTACGAGGGCGTACCCGAGACCTATTTCCCCTTGTTCGTTGCAAATGGCGTGGTCGGCGTACGCGATATGAATGGCGACTTTCCTATCCGTAGAATAAACCTGATTCGTGATTCGATAGCCAGCGGGAAGCTGGTAGGCCCTAGAATCTACGCATCAGGGCAGCTGATCGACGGGCCGCGTCCCGCCCGAGCTTTAGGCTCGAATGTCATCAGCGTAGCCACGCTTGACGAAGCTCATAGAGCCGTTCGCTCGCTTAAGGGTCAGGGTGCGGATTTCATCAAAGTATACAATCGCCTTGATGAAGAGCAATTGGCTGCGATCGCGGACGAATGCAAGAAGCAAAAGATAACATTTGCCGGTCACGTGCCCTTAACTGTCACCGCGAGCGAGGTGTCTGATTTGGGACAGAAGAGTATCGAGCATCTGACCGGAGTCTTAGAAGGTGCCACAACGAGTGAGCAGCGATTGATCGAACTCACAAAAATACTTATGGGCAAGGAGCAACCAACGGACGAAGATTCGCAGAATGTTCTTACCGCGAGAAAACAAGTCATTAAGGATTACGACGATAAAAAGGCGAATTTGCTGATCCGGAAATTCGCAAAAAATGGAACCTGGCAAACTCCAACAATTGTGTCTAATCGGGTTTTATCTCTCGCCGCGACCGATCGCCTTCTTATCGAAGACCCTCGATTAAAGTATGTCGCAGCGAAAGTCAGACAGCAGTGGGCCGCCGATGGACGGGCCCGCCGTGCACAGTTCGACGTGATGAGTGGTAGATATCCGAAGCTGATGGAGATCGTTGGCAAAATGAGACGCGTTGGAGTCAATCTTTTGGCCGGCACCGACTTTGGTACATCGTATGCTTTTGCCGGGTTCAGCCTACACGATGAACTGGGCCTCCTTGTTGATTCTGGACTTACCCCGCTCGAGGCTCTTCAGACGGCAACCATAAATCCCGCAAAATTCTTGGGTATCGATGATCGTTTGGGAACGATCGCGAAAGGTAAACTGGCCGATATGGTTTTGCTCGATGCGAATCCGCTTACGGACATTTCGAATACGAAAAAAATTGCGGGCGTTATTGTTAACGGACGTTTTTTTTCACGGCTCGCTTTGGATAAAATGCTTGCATCCGTTGAAACGACTATGGATTGAACCTACCTTAATCGAATTATGAAAACACTAATAAAAAACGGACGTGTGGTCACCGCCGTGGACGACTATCGGGCGGATATTTTTATTGACGGCGAGACGGTGACGACAATCGGCAAGACCTTGGATATGGACGCAGATGTTGTGTTCGACGCTGCGGGCAAACTTGTCATTCCCGGCGGGATCGATCCGCATACGCACATGGAACTGCCATTTGGCGGGACGCATAGCAGCGACGATTTCTTTACCGGGACGCGGGCGGCTGCGTTCGGGGGGACGACGACGATCATTGATTTCGCAGTGCAGACGAAGGGCGAATCGATGACCGCGGGCGTCGATGCGTGGCACAAAAAGGCCGAGGGCAAGACGGCGATCGACTACGGGTTTCATCTCATCACGACTGATTTCGAGGACGGTGATGAGAAGGAGATGTATTCGCTTATGAACGAGGGCGTTACCTCGTTCAAGCTGTTCATGGCGTATCCGGGAGTGTTCCTGGCCGATGACGCAACGATCTTTCGTGCGATGTCCGCAGCCGGCAAACGCGGCGGCCTTATCTGCATGCATGCCGAGAATGGCATCGTCATCAACGAGATCATCAAACGCTTTTTGGCCGAGGGACGGACGGCTCCGAAGTATCACGCTTTAACGCGTCCGACCATAGCCGAGGCCGAGGGCGTTCATCGTGCCATCGCGATCGCCGAGATGGCAGAGTCACCGGTTTATATCGTTCATCTTTCGTGTACAGATGCTTTGAATCAAGTGCGGCAAGCGAGAGACCGAGGCATTCCGGCATTTGCCGAGACTTGTCCGCAGTATCTTTTCCACTCGATCGACGACTACGGCGACGGATGGGAAGGAGCGAAATATGTGATGACGCCGCCGCTGCGTGAAAAGCACAACTGTGCCGAGCTTTGGAAAGGCCTAAAGATGGACGACCTGCAGGTCATCTCAACCGACCATTGCCCGTTCTGTATGAAGGAGCAAAAGGAACTTGGCAAGGACGATTTCTCAAAGATCCCAAACGGCGCACCCGGCGTCGAGAACCGCATGAACCTCATCTACAACGGAGGCGTGGTAGAGCAGCGTATCTCGCTCAATCGCTTTGTTGAGTTGACCTCGACGGCCGCAGCAAAAATGTTCGGTCTTTTCCCGAAGAAGGGAACGATCGCGGTTGGCTCTGATGCGGATATTGTTATTTTCAATCCTGATACGGAACACACTTTCGGCGTTGACGCAGAGCATATGAACGTCGATTATTCGTCTTACGAAGGCTGGAAAATGAAAGGCAAGGTAGAGACCGTCCTCTCTCGCGGCCGGGTCGTCATCGAGAACGGCGAACACCAAGGCAAGGCCGGCGACGGGCAATTTCTCAAACGCGGCGAATGCGTGAAGGTATGAGATCGGCTATTTGGACGAGGTGTAATTAGGGTCTCTGGGAGATCATTCTCGTCAAATTTATCTGCGGGGGCTCGGCGGCAAGTTCCTGGACAATATTGAAAAACTCTCCGAAAAATGGCGTGGCAAAATGTTCGTCGATAGCTGCTTTGTTGACCCATGTTTCATGCCAGAAAAAGACAGTTTCATCCTCGATCGATTGGTGGATGTCGTAATTGATGTTTCCAGCTTCACTACGGGAATCGGCGACAATTGCTAGCGCCGCAGCCTTCAGTTCCTCAATTCTCTCGGCTTTCACTTTAAGACGTGCGATCAGCACAATTTCTTCATTAACCATTTTATTTGATCTTCCTGTTTTTGCTGTAGAATTTTTCCCGGTGATTGACCGGCGTTTTAGACTGCCGTTGTGTTGCTCCGAGTTCTATGGTTCACAACGTTTCATCGCTCTACAACAAGCTCATCCGGCCTTCTGTATCGTTGTGTCATAGTATGGTTGTTTGTTTACAATAGCAATCCACTATTTCATTACTCAAGATGAAGATAAGCCGACAGTGCACCGACTCGGCAACGTCTCCAAATACTCACCTGCCACACGACTAGTCGGATAACGCGAGGCCAAAAAAGTATCTGTTTCCCACCTTGCTAATGGTGATATGATTCACCTTACTAAAAATGGTGATCGACCCTGGTGAAAAGGTCTCGCATTATCTGATAATCTCTGCGATCGGGTCAGGCGGAATGGGATCGGTGTACCTTGCGAAGGACACTAAACTTGATCGCCGGGTGGCGATCAAGTTCCTCCGCAGAGATCTAGGTGAAGGGTCCGACGCCCTTTGGCGATTCCTCGGCGAGGCAAAGGCGGCTTCATCGCTAAATCATCCAAATATCATCACAATTCACGAGATCGGGGAATGGAACGGCTCCGATTTCATTGCAATGGAATTTGTCGAAGGCCAAAGCCTACGCGACCTCATTGAGGCACGGCAGTTGGACCTTGCGACGACGATAGACATAGCTATCCAGACTGGATCTGCTTTGGCCGCAGCGCATGAGGCAGGAATTGTTCACCGGGACATCAAGCCCGAGAACATAATCGTTCGTCCGGACAATCTCGTTAAGGTCCTTGATTTCGGCTTGGCGAAACGACTGGGGACACCCGCGCCCGTCGATGCAATAGACCCGGAGGCACCCACCGGTCAATTGATGCATACTGCCGCGGGATTTATCATCGGCACGGTCGCATACATGTCACCCGAACAGGCAAGAGGAAAACCGACTGACGAGCGGACGGACATATGGAGCCTGGGAGTCGTCTTATATGAAATGATCTCGGGAGAATTGCCGTTTCCTGGCGAGACTATGAGTGATATGCTCGCGGCAATTCTAAAATCCGAGCCCCAGCCGCTTACCACTCTCTCGTTCGAGCCGGAAAATGAACTTGAACAGGTGCTCGAAAAGACTCTCCGTAAGGACCGCGAGCTTCGCTACCAGACGGTCAAGGACCTGATTGTGGATCTGAAGGGCCTTAAGGATGAAATAAAGAATGCGGAAAACGGAAACTCGTCTCCGCACTTGATCAGAACGGCTATACTTCCGCTCTCGACGCGCCAGGTCGAACCGTATCAGACCATAGGGAAGGGCTCCAGCCGCCGGTTTATTCCAGTTGTCATTGCAGCGGCTCTGATGATCGCTCTGTCGGCGGGCTGGTATCTCTTGCCGAGCACCGGGAAAACAGAGGATACCCAATTTTCGTCGCTGACCTCGACGCAATTGACCAGCTGGAAAAGTGAAATTGGAGACGACGGGATGGGTCGTGCCAAGCTGTCACCGGACGGAAAACTCCTCGCGTATGCCGCGTCAAAGGGCGGACAAAGTACTATTTGGCTAATGCAGCTCGACGGCGGTGAGCCGTTTACACGAATGCCCGGAGGATCAGCCGATTTCAGTCCTTTGTGGTCACCCGACCAGGCACAGATCGCATACTTTTCAGATCGAGGCGGACGAAGGGGCATTTGGTCCGCACCCGCTCTCGGCGGTCCTCCGACGCTGTTGGTTTCGCTGGATTCAAGAGGAAGTCTGGTGCATTGGTCAAAGGATGGCACGACGATCTTCTTCAAGATGTCATGGAATCTGTATTCGCTCGACATTGCCGCCAAAGAGATCAAAAAACTGACGAGCTTCGATGAATCACAGGTCATGGAACACGGATTCAGCGTTTCGCCTGACGAGAGCCGCATAGCATATGTCGACAGGCAAAACGGACAAACCGACCTTTGGGTATCCGGGTTAGGCGGCCAGGACCCCATACGCGTCACAGACGATGTACACGACGACAGCGTTCCGATCTGGCATCCGGACGGGAAGCGTATTATTTACAATTCCAGTCGAACCGGCGTCACCCAGATCTTTGTGGCTTATATTGATTCGAAACGGCAGGCGCAACTTAGTTTAAGCGATATGGACAGCCGCGTTGCGGACGTCTCCAAAGATGGGACCAGGATCCTGTATACGACCACTAAGGACGAGGCGGATCTGTGGAGTATCTCCACGGACGGACGCGGGGAGTCCCAGGTGACGTCGTCTGTCGGGGTCGAGTTCTGGCCCGATATTTCACCCGATGGAGCCAATATCGCGTATCAATTAGATCGGCGACTAAGTATGGGTGGAAAACTCCTAAATTGTCTGCTTGTTGCGGGTGAGATCAAATTGGAGGGCCGTACTACACAGATCTCGCAGGACGGCTTCAACATTCGCTGGTCGCCGGACGGAAAAAATCTCTCATTTCTCCGCAGTAGATCGGGGGACCGCAGCTTGTGGGTGATATCGTCCGAAGGGTTGGATGAACGTCAGGTTTCCGGGGGCGGGGTAATGTTCGGCGGTTACCTGCAGCTTCCCTATAATCGACTCCAGTCTCAGGATTATCAGTGGTCTTCCGACGGCCGCTCGTTGATCTACAGCGCAATACGTGACGGTATATCGAACATCTGGCAAGCCTTTCTCGATGGAGCGGGTGAGAAGCAGCTGACGCGGAATTTTGACAAGAAACTATTGTTTTTTAACCCCGTTTTCTCGCCTGACAGCAAAAGCATTGCTTGGTCAGCAATGACCACAGAGACACCTGATAAAAGGATATGGAGCATTTGGACGCTATCGGACGGTGAAGAACGGCAAGTGTATCAATTAGATTCAGTAATGCGCCTGCTCGGATGGTCGTCATCGGGGGAGCAATTGATCGTTAGATCTGTAGGAAACAAGAATGACACCGGTCTGCCCGTGGACATCTCCATCCTGGGGGTCCATCGGGTCGGAGGCCAGTCGCATCCCATCTCGACACTTAAAAGTTCGTATTTTCAAAACATTGTCCTTTCGCCGGACCGAAAAAGTCTCGCTTTTGTTAGCCGTCTATCAACAGGAGATTCAATTCAGATCACCGGGATCGCGACTCCGGCCACCAAAACCCTCGTGAGCGGGAACGACAGCCGCGTATACTTTTCAAACCTCGTGTTTGCACCAGACGGAAAAACACTATATTACGGTAAGCAATCGAATTCCCAAGTGATATCAATGATCGACAATTTTAGATAGGAGGATAACTATGTACGAATCTTACGATATGCCGGCTGCCTATATGCGGCTGCGCACACTATTGGACGCACTCACTGTTAATACCCTTCGGTACTGCCTGGACGGGAAAGACGCAGACGACGTTGTCCAGCGAATGAAAGGTGTTGAAGCTGATCTAATGAATATGATCGAGATCGTCGGAGGAGCCTCTCCGTGCGCTGATGGTTATTTCAATTGCGGCGGGGTTTGCGTGCCGTATGCCTGCTTTGAGAAATACGCTAGAAGCGCCGAGTGAGGTGATCAAGCCGGCCACGCCTGGAAAGTAAAGGCAAAATCGATGCCATGCACCTCCCACTCGGCCGCGCCGGATTCGCTTAACTTTGGCTGGTCAGACGCAGCGAATATCTATGAAAACACTCGGCTTGATCGGCGGGACCACGTGGCTATCGACGATCGATTACTACAAGTACATCAATCAAATAACCAATGACAGGTTGGGCGGGCTCGAATGTGCCCGGCTGATGCTTTATTCGCTGAATTTCGGCGAATTTATGAAATTTGTGAACGCGGATGATTGGGTGTCGGCCGGGGAGTTCCTCTCTGAAATAGCGGTCAAGCTCGAAAAGGCGGGTGCGGATGCGATCGTATTATGCGCGAATACGACGCATCTTACCGCGGAGATCGTGCAGCGGAACATCTCGATCCCGATCCTGCACATCGTCGATGCTGTCGCAGCCGAGATCGAAGAGTTGAATATGAAGAAAGTGGGGCTGCTCGGAACCAGGTTCACTATGGAAAGGGATTTCTTCTCCCAACGTTTAAATAAATTTGGTATTGAGGCAATAGTTCCAAATGACAAAGGAAGAACGTTTGTACACGATACGATCTACAACGAACTTGGTAAGAACATCTTTCTCGATACGACCAAGCAAAAATATTTACAAATAATCGATGATCTTCGGACCGACGGCGCAGAGGGTGTGATACTTGGCTGCACCGAGATACCGCTCCTGATCAAGCAATCAGACTGCAGCATGGCGGTCTTTGATACAACATACATACATGCGAAATACGCGGTCGAATTTGCGCTTTCGTCCAACAGTTAGCGGCTGGGTACCGCAGACGGGTCAAACGGGTGTGTTCGAGTGGTATGGATCCTGAAAAAACAATGTGGTTGTCACCGCTCGTGATGCAGGATGGGTTCAGCGTCCAGTTTCGAAACGATCACGTTCACATCGAACTGGGGAAGGATTTCAAGGTCGATCCTGATCGGCGAGAGGCACTTTGGGCAGTAATAAGCGAAGCGTGTAGAAGCCATAATACCTGCCGTGTTCTCGTCGAGGGATTTCTGCCCGACGGCGAACGCGAAACCGCGGACGTGATCGACGCAGGGCAATAGACATCTGTGGTTCCAAGGCTGTGGCTGGCGTTTGCGTTCCCGGGTTTTAAACCGACGGAACAGAGTGAACTTTATGAGGTGATCGCCGCGTCAAAGGGCGTAAGGGTCAAGTTCTTTCCTGACGCCAACAGGGCGCTGGCCTGGCTGCGGAATAACGCTTCGCAATAAGGGCTACATTTGCAGATACCGTCGGGCCGCCGCCACCTCAGGTATATTTTGGTCGGCATCTTTCCATACCTCCAGGAAAGAGCGATAGTTCTCCACAGCCTGGTTCGTCTCTCCCATCGCACGATATGCCTCGCCAAGATGAAACCGCGCGAGAGGGTAATTTGGATTGAGCCGAAGGATGCGCTCATACTCAGACACTGCTTCGCTGTAACGGCCAAGCCGCAAGAATGCGCGGCCCAAGCAATCTTCGAACGAGTCGATATCCCAGGTGTAGGGGCTGTTTTGAAGGGACCTTCGAAAAAGATCGAGGGCACTTTCTGTATCGCTTTCAGACAGTGCCACCAGGCCCTGATAATAGAGAGTTGGACGCTCGCTTACGCGGAGACCTCTGTTCGAAACCATCGGCATCTCCAACAGTTTGGGTCGCAGTTCAGAAACAGCTCGACGATCATTCATGGCAACCTTGATCGACAGGAGATCCCCTACATACCACCTGCCGCTGTCGAGTGCTTGCTTTGCAAAATGTAACGCTCGCTGCTGTTCACCTCTCGCCTGGTGAATACGAGAAAGGTATGAAAACGCGCGGCCCTTTTCGAGGTCTGACGGAGCTGTCTCGAGATAGCTGTTGACATACTCCAACGCCTTTTCGTACCGGCCCGTCTGAAAGTATGCAACGCTTATATGTGCATAGGCGATCTCAAATTTCGGGTTCAATTGGAGAGACCTGGAATATGCGGCGATCGCCTCGTCGTATCGCCCTGCCCACTGATAACTCATTCCAAGGCTGTCATGAGCGTTCGCCTCGCCGGGAGCCAGATCCACGTACTTCTGATGCATAGCGATCGCTTCGTTATGATTGCCCCGTTCGGAGTAGATCAAACCAAGCGAATTGTGAAGCACCGGCGATTCGGGATCGATAACCAGGCCACGTTTCAAAACGCTGACGGCTTCGGCCGGCTTTCGTTCACCTCTGAGCAAATTGCCTAGTCTGAGATAGGCTTCTGTTTCGAGTGGGTATTCGTCTATGATCCGCTGAAAATGCGTTATTGCGCCGGGATAGTCGAGGTTAGCGATCGAGTACCAGGCGAGTATGTAAAGACGGTCTTTGCCAGTTAGCCTATCGGAAAGTTCGAAGGCCCTTGCTAGATAGGGTCGGGCCTTTTCCACCAATCCCCACGTAACGGCATATGTATGACCTAACCGCGCGTGGGCCATAGCGAAATTCGGGTCGAGCGATATCGCCTCCTCGAGCAGTTCGATAGCGTCTGTATTATTCAGCCCCTGCGCCTTTTCGAGGGCCAATGAGTAGCACCGATAGGCCTCAAGGTTGTCCGTCATTGCGGAGGCGATCTTGGCAGTGTCATCTTCGCCAGCAGAATCGAGACGTTTGACGAGCATTAGAGAGAGAAGGTCGATCTCGCTCAATATCTGTTCAGGGCTGTCGACTGAAATGCTTTCCGCGGCCTTTAGGTCGCCGCTTGCAGCGTCGAGCAGGGTCGCGTTTACGCGGATCTTTTCGCCTATTCGCGCAAAATCGCCCATCACCAGAGTATCGACACCAGCCTTGCGGGCGATCTCCATCGCGGATGAGCTCTGGATCGGTGCTCCTTCCTTGTGCCCCGCCCGTTCGAGCAGCGTTTGAAGCTGTCCTCTGCTCAATGTCGCCACCTTATGCGACCGGGAGAGGTTAGTGATCAACATGTCAGCGAGGCCCTCACGAAGCCAATCAAGTTCGGCATCGCCGGATCGATTGTCGAAGAACATCACGGCGAGGGCTGTTTTTCCGTCAATAGACGGCATCCGGACTTCAGCTGCATTCCTCAATGAAAAAACACCGAGATACACCGCGACGGTTACAGATGCCAGGATCGATGCAGCTCCGATCAGGATCCTGGGCCGAAGACCCGCTGATGTATATGACACGAGAGATCGTGAGGGCACAGCGAGCTTTTCGGTGCGAGTTTCTTCCTCTATCTCAAACTCGACTCGCGTTATTTCTTCTGTGTAGGACAATAGCGAGCCCTTCTCGTCTACCTCGCAAATGAAGCGGTAACCCGATTTAGGAACGGTCTTTATGAACGTCGGATGATGAGGGTCGTCGCCCAGCGTCCGCCTAAGTTCCTTTACGACCTGGACCAGCACATCGTCGGTTACGGCGGTATCGGGCCATAGATCCGTGAAAAGTTCATCTTTTGTGACGAGCCGGCCGCGACACTCAATAAGACGAACAAGTACCTGGAATGCCTTTTGCCGCAGATGTACTTCACGGCCGTTTCGCAGAAGGCAGTTTCGCGTGAGGTCCAGCTCACAATCTTTGAATTGGTAGACCTTTCCTTCGGTCATTGCATTCCGCTCGGAATCGAAACATCGGAAAAATATCGTATTTCTTTCGTTACTACCGAGCCAATTTCAGCGATTTTAGATGAAGTATAGACGAGATACAGTCTGAATTCTATGAAAATCTTAAATGATGCGACCGTCACTAAAAGAAAGCTTCGAATGACGATTACCACCACAAGGCGCACGATCGCAAAAAACGAGGGAACGGAAGTGCGTGCCGAAAGTGACGGCCCTGAGAACCCGGCCGTCGTCAAATTTCTCCCTAAGTCGCCTTTCGTGACTTCACCATTGTTTGGGATCTCCGAAGAACCGACGGAAGAAGTGGAGTAATCAGACCTCGAACCTACCGGCCAAATCCAAATATTGCCAGATACCAGCGTTCGATAGCAATTCCTGCCGCTGATGCACTCGACGGATTTCGGTTGTATCGCTGCTCGAAGATTGACCTTGGTGCTATAATCGTGCAGTTTCAACGAGTACTTGCTTGAGACGAGACACTAAGAATGCTCTGGCATCCGACCCAGGGCAGCTCGTTTCCGGCCAGTCATGTCTACGACCGGCCCTAGATCGAAGACCTTGCCAAAAGATCGCATGAAGAACGAGAGTATCGATTTCGTCGAATTACGCGAGGACCTTTCCGCTTCGCCCTTGTGGAACGAGGATCTCGCTCCTACCTCGGTTGAACAACGTACTTGGTCGACGTGGAACATCGCTGCCCTGTGGATCGGCATGAGCGTGGTGATTACCACATACATGCTCGGCGGCGGGTTCATTGCCCAGGGAATGAACTGGCGGCAGGCGATGCTGACCATTTTGCTCGGCAATTGCATCGTGCTGATCCCAATGGTTCTGAACGCTCACGCCGGCACGAAATATGGTGTATCGTTTCCGGTCCTGGCCCGCGCGTCATTCGGGACGGTGGGAGCCAATATTCCGGCGATCTTACGCGCGGTAGTAGCCTGCGGCTGGTTCGGGATCCAGACATGGATCGGCGGCACGGCGATCGATGCATTATTTACTGCTCTGTGGAGCGGTTGGGCGGGGCTGGATGCAGTGATCGCCGGTAACCCGCTTCATACATGGCTGTCGTTTTTCCTTTTCTGGATCATACAGGTTGTGATCATCTTGAGAGGAATTGAAGGGATCAAGCATTTGGAAACATGGGGAGCTCCACTACTTCTTTTTGGCGGCCTTGCTTTGCTGGTATGGGCATCGAGCGCGGCGGGTGGGTTGGCGACCATACTCGATAATTCGTCGTTACTTCAGACCCAACAGGCCAATTTTTGGTCGATCTTTCCGGGAGCTCTTACCGCCTCGGTCGGTTACTGGGCTACGTTAAGCCTCAATATCCCCGATTTTACTCGCTACGCCAGATCTCAGCGGTCGCAGATGCTCGGACAGGCGCTTGGATTGCCGCTGACGATGACGGCTTTCGCCTTTATCGGTGTCGCGGTGACGAGCGCGACGGTGATCATTTATGGGGAAGCGATTCCCGATCCCGTCCAGCTAATAAGCTGTTTTGACAGCGTAGCAGTAATTCTTTTTGCGATGATCGTTATATTTATCGCACAGCTGACAACGAATATGGCTGCCAATGTCGTGTCGCCGTCAAACGATTTCTCTAACCTCAGTCCAAGGCGAATTTCATATGTCACGGGCGGCTTGATAACCGCTGTGATCGGGATCGTGATGATGCCGTGGCAGCTCATGTCGACAATGGGCGCGTACATTTTTACGTGGCTGATCGGATATTCGGGCCTGATGGGTGCAATTGGCGGTATAATGATCTGCGATTATTTTCTGATCCGCAGACGTCATCTGGATCTCGCCGGACTATTTGAGCCAAACGGGCGATATTCATACGGAAACGGTTTTAACTGGCGGGCCATAACTGCTCTGATTGTTGCCATCGCTCCGGTCGTGCCAGGATTTTTGCGGGCCGCGACAACGCCCGGCGGCCAGATCGCACAACCTGATATTTTTGACACCCTATATACCTACGCGTGGTTTGTTACGTTTGGGATCGGATTCGGGCTTTATTATTTGCTGGCTAAAGTCGCTCCTGATCAAAAGAATTATGAAGTACCCCAGGATCAGTAATTATTATAACGGCCGATTTCAAGAGAGTTCTTCTATCGATGGCCTCGACGTTGTGTCGCCTCTAGATGGTAATGTGCTGTCGACCGTACCGATGTCTAGCCGTGAGGAACTCAACTTAGCCGTTAGATCTGCTAAAGACGCGTTCGAAGGCTGGAGCAAGCAGCCAATAAAGGAACGTGTCCAGATATTTTTCCGCTATCGTCACCTACTTGAGAAGAATTCCGAAGAGCTGACGGCCCTTGTTTCCGAAGAAAATGGAAAGACGCTCGATGAGGCACGTGCCGAGGTCGACAAGAGCATCGAGCTGACCGAATTCGCCTGCTCGATGCCGCAGCTCGTTTCCGGCGAGATCCTTGAGGTCAGCCGAGGTGTCGAATGCCGGACCGAGCACTTTCCTGTCGGCGTGGTTGCGTCCATCGTGCCATTCAACTTTCCGCTGATGGTGCCGAATTGGACAATGCCGAATGCCCTGGTTCTGGGAAATACGATGATCATGAAGCCGTCGGAACTGGTACCATTGTCGTGCCAGCGGATGGCTGAGCTGCTTAAGGAAGCGGGCTTGCCGGATGGTGTTTTCAACGTCGTGAATGGCGGCAAAGAAATAGTGGAGGCCATTTGCAGCCACCCGGATATCGAGGCTGTCAGTTTTGTCGGATCAACGAAGGTCGCAAAGCTCGTTTACCAGCAGAGCACGCACAATCTGAAACGCTGCATTGCTCTCGGCGGAGCTAAGAACCATCTCTTTGTGCTGCCCGACGCAAACCCTGCCATGACTGCGAGCAATGTTACTGCCTCGATGTCAGGCTGTGCGGGGCAAAGATGTATGGCGGCGTCGGCGATGCTTGCTGTCGGCAACGTTGATGCGATAATCGACCGGATCTGTGATGAGGCGAAGAAAATAATTCCAGGCGAAAATCTCGGTGCTGTTATTTCAAAAGAGGCTAAAGAACGGATCGAAGGATACATCGCCGATGCTGAACGCGATGGAGCAAAGATCCTCGTAGATGGCCGCGGAGCCGCGGTGAATGGAAAAGAGAACGGAACATATGTTGGGCCAACCGTGATCGATTATGTAACCCCGGAGATGTCCGTTGCCAAGGAAGAGATCTTCGGACCTGTGATCTCGATCATTCGAACGGGGACTCTTGACGAGGCGCTCAAGATCGAAAATGAAAATCCTTACGGAAACGCAGCTTCCGTATTCACCCAAAGCGGCGGACTCGCCCGGTATGTCATGGAACACGCGAGTGCCGGCATGATCGGGGTCAACATCGGTGTCCCCGTGCCCCGCGAGCCGTTCTCATTTGGCGGGTGGAACGAATCACGTTTCGGTGCTAACGATATCACCGGCAAAAGCTCGATCGAATTCTGGACCAAACTTAAGAAAACCACAACAAAATGGAACCCCGAGGCGGGGGTAAATTGGATGAGCTGACGGTATTACAACAGTAAATATATGGAAACAACACAACAGCAAGCTGAACTAAACCCGTCAAAAATAATGGAGGTCGGTCTCGGCTTTATGGCCTCGAAAACCCTTTTGACGGCCGCCGGCCTTGACCTGTTCACTCAATTGTCGGGTGCGGGAATGTCCGGCAAGGAGATCGCGGAAAAGCTGGGCCTTCACGGACGCGGTTTGTACGATTTTCTCGACACGTTGGTTGCTCTGGGATTTTTGACGCGTGGGGGTATTAAAGACTCTGCAAAGTATGGCAATTCGCCTGAGACGGATCTTTTTCTCGATAGAAACAAGCCTTCTTATATGGGCGGCATTCTCCAGATGTGTAATAACCGCATTTATCGGTTCTGGGGCGATCTGGAGGAAGCCTTACGGACAGGTAAGCCGCAAAACGAGGTCAAGACGGGCGAAAAGCCTGTCTTCGAAATGCTTTACTCGGATCCGGACCGGATGAGGGAATTCATCATGGCTATGGCCGGGATACAGATGGGAAACTTCGCTAAGTTTGCTCGTGAATTCAATTTCTCCGGGTATGCAACACCTTGCGATGTTGGCGGGGCCGGGGCCCATCTTTCAGTACAGGTCGCCCTTAATAATCCTCACATGAAGTGTCGGTCATTTGATCTTCCAGTTGTCCAGCCGATTGCGGCCGAGGTGGTCGAGGCCTTTGGCGTCGGCGAACGCGTATCGCTCATAGAGGGGGATTTTTTTAAGGATCCCCTGCCTAACTCGGATGTAATTACGATGGGAAACATCCTTCACGATTGGGGCACGCCGGACAAAAAAATGCTGATCAAGAAAGCATTTGACGCTCTTCCAGACGGCGGATCGTTTGTCGTAATCGAGAACATTATCGATAATGACAGACGAGAAAATGCATTCGGAATGCTGATGTCTTTGAATATGCTGATCGAGACCGACGAAGGGTATGATTTCTCCGGAGCTGATTTCGATGCGTTGACAAAGGAAGCCGGATTCAAAGAAACACGGGTGACGCCTCTAACCGGGCCAGCTAGTGCAGCGATCGCGGTAAAATAATTATCAACGAATTATATGTCGAGAATAGTTAAATGCGGTCTTATACAGGCCCACAATGTCGGTGACATCAACGGTTCGATCGAAGCGATCAAAAAGGCGAACATCGAGAACCAAATGAGGCTCGTCGAAGATGCCGCACGGCAAGGCGTGCAAATGCTCTGTTTCCAGGAGATCTTCACGACACCATACTTTTGCGCCGAGCAGCAGACACGATGGTACGATGCTGTTGAAAAGATCCCGGACGGTCCTACTATGAAGTTGATGCAGGACGTGGCCCGTCAGCACGGCATGGTAATGATCGTCCCGATATATGAGGAAGAGCAGACTGGCATTTATTACAACTCGGCAGCGGTGATTGACGCAGACGGCAAGTACCTCGGCAAGTACCGCAAGACACATATTCCCCACGTGAATCCCGGATTCTGGGAGAAGTTCTATTTCCGTCCCGGCAATCTCGGTTACCCTTGTTTCGATACAGCGTTCGCCAGGATCGGCGTCTACATATGCTATGACCGGCATTTCCCCGAAGGTGCCCGCTGCCTCGGCCTCAGCGGAGCCGAGATCATTTTCAACCCGTCGGCAACTGTCGCCGGACTTTCGGAATATCTGTGGAAGCTCGAGCAGCCTGCTCACGCTGTAGCAAATGGATACTTTGTAGGTGCTATCAATCGTGTCGGTACCGAAGCTCCGTGGAATATCGGCGAATTTTACGGCCAGAGCTATTTTTGCGATCCTCGTGGCCAGATCATTGCCGAGGCATCGCGCGACCAGGATGAGCTCGTCGTCGCCGATCTCGACATGGACATGATCCGCGAGGTGCGAAACACCTGGCAGTTTTTCCGCGACCGCCGGCCTGATGCGTATGAGCAGATCGTTGCTGATTAAGATCTTTAACCGCAGAGACTCAAGGTCGCAGAGAAAGGAAAACATATCAATCAATTTCTTTACGATTTTGCGCTTCTGCGGTTAACCTCCTGTATGGCCAAGAATTACTGTACCCCGCTCGACATTACCCAGATCGAGCAGAATTTTGCCGATATCAATCCGGCACTCACGTCGGCTGAGGCTTTATACGAGGCAAACCGCTGCCTATATTGCTACGACGCCCCGTGCATGCACGCGTGTCCAACGCATATCGACGTACCAGGTTTTATAAAGAAGATCGCGAGCGGCAACCTGCTTGGTTCTGCGCGGGTTATCTTTGACGCGAATCCGATCGGTGCCACGTGCGCACGGGTGTGTCCGGTTGAGGTCCTGTGCGAAGGGGCCTGCGTGGAAAAAACGCTGCTGCAAAAACCGATCGAGATCGGACGTCTGCAGCGTTACGCGACCGACTATGCGATCGAAAAGGGCCGCCAGATCTATGAGAAGGGGCCTTCCATTGGGAAATCGGTGGGGATCGTCGGCTCTGGGCCTGCCGGCCTTTCATGTGCTGCTTACCTGGCCAGGCTCGGTTACGATGTAACGGTTTACGAGCGAAAACCTCTGGCCGGCGGGCTTGATACTTACGGCATGGCAGAGTACAAAATGCCGCAAAAGGTCTCATTCGACGAGGTCGCGAGTTTAAGACGGATGGGCGTAGATTTTAAGACGAACACGCAGATCGTTGACGGAGCGACGGCAGGATCAAACGGGCCGGGTAAGATCAGTTTTACATCTTTGGCCGATCAGCACGACGCTCTATTCTTGGCGGTTGGGCTTGGTGAAACTAACCGGATGAATATTCCGGGCGAGGATCTTGAAGGCGTCTACGACGCGCTGCACTTTATCGAGAAGGTAAAATCCCGGAATTGGAAAGAGGTCCCGCTGGGTGAAATTGTCGCTGTCATCGGTGCAGGCAATACTGCCATCGACGCTGTTACGCAGGCAAAGCGGCTGGGTGCTAAGCGGGTCGTGCTGATATATCGCCGGACCGAAGCAGATGCGCCAGCGTACGATTATGAGCTCGAGCTCGCTAAAAAAGACGGTGTCGAATTTATCTGGCAGGCTGCGGTCGTTGAGTTGCTTACCGAGGGCAAGGGGAAGCGCGTGGCGGGACTTCGCTGTGAACGAACGGACGGGTCGGGAGAACAGTTTGCGATCGGCTGCGACATGGTCATCAAGGCCGTGGGCCAGCAAAAGATGCGTTCGTTCTTTGAGTCGGTTGCCGAAGTGCAGACCGATGAGAAAGGGAGAGTTGTCGTAAACGAACATATGCAGACGTCCAGGCCAGGGGTGTATGCCGGCGGCGACTGTGTGAACGGCGGAGCTGAGGCAGTCGATGCCGCCCAGATGGGCAAGCTGGCGGCCCGGGCGATCCATGCAAATTTAACGGGCGAGATCGCGAATCTCGCCGGAGCTGATGTCGCAATCGTAGAGCGAATTCAAACCCGTCAGCATTGATTAACAAATTATGGAAAAGGAAAAGAAGGTCAACCCAGATCTGAAGCCGACAGGTTT
Organism: Pyrinomonadaceae bacterium; assembly: GCA_041751735.1. Taxonomy (GTDB): domain Bacteria; phylum Acidobacteriota; class Blastocatellia; order Pyrinomonadales; family Pyrinomonadaceae; genus OLB17. Next base: position 76,343 of record JBGSWW010000114.1, read on the forward strand.
TGTTGATAAGGCCCTCAATGCGATAGAGGTCATCGGAAACAAGCTGCCCGATCCGGCTGCATTGTTCCTGATCCTGCTTTTTGTGGTCTGGGTGCTTTCTGCTCTCCTGTCCACGATGACGTTCGCCGAGATCGACCCGAGAAACGGCAAGCCCCTCGTTATTAATAACCAGATGACGGGAACGGCGATCGCGGCTTTCCTTTCCAACATGGTGACGACCTTCACCAGCTTTCATCCGTTGGGCGTTGTTCTGGTCGCTCTTCTGGGTGTAGGGGTCGCCGAACACACCGGATTTATCAACGCGGCGCTCAAGGGGCTATTGAATATCACTTCGCCAAAGCTGCTGACGCCGATGCTGATATTCGTCGCGATCATCAGCCACACGGCCGCAGACGCCGGATATGTCCTCGTGATCCCACTCGGCGGTGTCATCTTTTATGCGGCGGGGAGGCATCCGCTGGCTGGTATCGCCGCCGCGTTTGCAGGGGTCTCGGGCGGGTTCAGCGCCAATTTCATTCCTTCGAGCCTCGATCCGCTGCTTTCCGGATTGACCCAATCGGGGGCACAGATCCTCGATGCATCGCGGCTTGTTAACCCGCTTGCGAACTGGTATTTCACTGGTGCCTCATGCCTGGTGATTGTAGCGGTTGGCTGGTATCTAACCGACCGGATCATCGAGCCGCGTCTGCAAAAGGTTGCGGTCGATGGCGATCCTGACGAGATGCCGGTGATGGAGACGATCGGGCCACGAGAGAAAAAGGGCCTGGTCGCCGGACTGGCAACGCTTGTGATCGGCGTCGGCATTCTTGCCGCCGTTTCTATTCCTGAAACCTCGCCTATGCGTTCGCCCTCGGGCTTTAAGATCACCGAACAGTCGGTTTCGAACCTTCGTGGGGCTGGCGTGCCGGACGAAGTTATTAAAAAAGCAGCGCCTATTCTTGGACAGGAATTTTTCGGTAAGACACCTCTCGATAATGCGCTAAAGACGCGGCTCGGTGACGCAGATGCCAAGCAATACGGAGAGGCATTTGTGCAGAATGCAGAACCAGTGCCCCCGCAGCTTACGGCCTCCGCGGCGCCGCTGATGCAGTCGATCGTATCGCTCATTTTCTTGCTGTTTATACTTCCGGGCATCGTGTATGGCTATGTGGCCGGAACGGTGAAAGGCCATCGCGACATCATCAAGGGCATGAGTAAATCGATGAGCACGATGGGATACTACATCGTTCTTGCTTTCTTCGCCTCTTTATTCATCGCGGCATTCGGACAGTCGAATATTGGGGCTCTTATCGCTCTCAAAGGCGCCGGAGCCCTTCAGGCGCTCGCCTTGCCCCCACAGATCACGATAATTGGGATCATCATTCTGACCGCCCTCGTCAATCTGCTGATCGGATCTGCGTCGGCAAAGTGGGCGTTGCTGGCACCAATATTTGTGCCCATGCTGATGCAGCTCGGTATGTCGCCCGAGCTGTCGCAGGCCGCCTATCGTATTGGCGATTCAACGACCAATATAATTACGCCGCTAATGCCGTATTTCCCCCTCGTAGTGGTATTCGCCCAGCGTTATGTTAAGAACACGGGTATCGGCACGTTGGTTTCGCTCATGCTGCCGTACTCGATCGCCTTCCTCATCACATGGGTGATATTCCTGCTGATCTACTGGGCACTCGGCATCCCGCTCGGCCTGCAGGCACCGTATACATATCCGTAAACAAGGAGGTTAAGACATGCAGAGAAACGATATCGATCAGGAAATTGAACGCGAAGGCGATGAGGCGGATCAAAACACGCCCGTCGAAGAAGCAGAGCATCCGATACCAGGCATCGAACACTATCCCGAGCCCGACGCCGAGAATATTATGCCCGTCGAGGACATGCCCGGTACTTTCTGACCGTTAGATGAAAGACCGCGCCGCCGTTTCGTGAACGAAAGCCGCTGCATTGGCGCCGTAGGAGCGACGGAGGTTACATGAGAAAAGAGCCGAGCGCCGACAATCTACACCAAAAGTCTTGATATATCCATATATGTCGGTATAATCAAGATGGAGTTTGAGTGGGATCCGCGAAAGGCGATAGCGAATTTTGAAAAGCACAAGGTCAGTTTGACGAGGCGACACTCGCCTTCTTCGATCCAAACGCTATCGAGATCTTTGACGAAGTTAATTCCGATTCCGAACTCCGATTTCAATTGATCGGAATCTAGTCTTTGCGCCTTCTATTTGTAGGTTATACAGTTCGCGGCGATCTGATCCGGATAGTTACCGCTCGAAAGGCGAACTCAAGACAAGTGAACTACTACAATGAGCAAAAAAGATAAATTGCCCGATTATGTCGTAACCGAAGAGGAATACCGAGCGGAACTTGCAAGCGGTTTGACCGAGGACGAGGTTATGAAACCGGGTACTTACAAAGTCCGCCGCTCGCCCTGGGCTGAGAAGTTGAAGAAATCTGGAAAGGTGAAGATTACGATCTATCTAGATGGTGAGGTTGTTGAGTATTTTCGAGATCGGGCAGAACAGCAAAATGCTGCGCCCTATCAAACCCAGATCAATAACGAGCTGCGGAAAGTGATGGAGAGTGGATCGACCGATACCCAGTCGGTGGAACGCGATATGTTAAACGACAAGAAATTCTTGAAGGCGCTGAAGAAAAAACTCGAAGCGGTTTAACAGCAGTGAAGCCAAAGGATCAGATCAGAGAGGCGCTAAAGGATTTTGTTGAGCCAAGACTGTTACGGCTAGGTTTTACGTTTTCGAAATCGTCATTGGGATTCGTTCGAAGAGATGGAGATTTTCGGCAGGAGATCAATACTCATCTGGATAGGTGGAATAGAGAAGATGTTTCGGCCCAGTTCTACTTTTCATTCGCTGTCAGGTCGACTAAGTACAGGAAATGGCACCTCGCAGAGTATAAGTCGAAACCGGCGAATGATTTCTTGGCATCGGTAATGTACTCGAATTTGCGAGGTTGGAAACACCCGAGACCGAATGTTACCCATCAAGAGCGGGCCGAATATGAGATGCTTTTATTGCTTGAGGATACGCTGGATCTTGGGCTGCCGTTCCTGGAGAAGTACTCCAATTGGGAAAATGCCGCAGCAAGACTTATCGAGGAGCGTTGGTTTCATGCTAAAGCGTGTGACTTTTGTATAATTGCCGGCAATTTGGAAAAGGCACATTGGTGCTTGGAACGTGCTTTAGAGGATTGGAAACGGCAACCCAATCGATCGTTCTACCTAGGAGAGAAGGAAGATATACGGCTCCGATATGAAAAGTTCTTCAACGAGAAGCATCCAGTCGCATAGCTATGGCAGATCTAAACATTAACTTCGCAGGAATCAAAGCCCCAAATCCCTTCTGGCTCGCCTCGGCGCCACCGACGAATATGGGTTCAATGGTGGAGCGGGCATTTGACGCAGGCTGGGGCGGGGCGGTTTGGAAGACGCTTGGCGAGCCGATCGTCAATGTTTCTTCGCGCCTCGCTGGTCTCGACTACGGATCTAACCGCCTGATCGGCCTCAACAACATTGAGCTGATCACCGATCGGCCGCTGGATGTAAATCTCAAAGAGATCTACGAGTGTAAGAAAAAATATCCGAACCACGCGGTGATCGTCAGTCTGATGGTCGAATCAAAACGCGAAGCCTGGCACGAGATCGTTAAGAGGTCTCAAGATACAGGCGCCGATGGCTTTGAACTGAATTTCGGCTGCCCTCACGGCATGTCCGAACGCGGAATGGGAGCCGCGATGGGCCAGGTGCCTGAGTACACTTGCATGGTCACCGAATGGGTCAAGGAGGTTTCGAACCTTCCGGTGATCGTAAAGCTGACGCCGAACGTTACCAACATCGTTCCCCCCGGCCGCGCCGCTCAAAAAGGCGGTGCCGATGCCGTGTCGCTCATCAACACGATCAACTCAGTAATGGGCGTTGACGTCGACACGATGATCCCATATCCCAATGTCAACGGCATGGCCGCGCACGGCGGTTACTGCGGAACGGCGGTAAAACCGATCGCGCTAAATATGGTTTCGGAGCTGGCTCGCGATGAGGAATTCAACATTCCGATCAGCGGCATCGGCGGGATCAGCAATTGGAAGGACGCCGTTGAATTTATGCTCCTCGGAGCCGGTAATGTCCAGGTTTGCACGGCCGTGATGCACTATGGCTATCGCATCGTCGAGGACATGATCGACGGGCTTAACAACTATCTCAATGAAAAGGGCGTCGCGAGCGTCAAAGATATCATAGGCAAGTCCGTCAGCCGCGTTACCGATTGGGGAGATCTCGACCTCAACTACGACGTCAAGGCGCACGTCAACGAAGAGCACTGCATCCGCTGCAACCTCTGCTATGTAGCCTGCGAAGATGGTGCCCACCAGAGTTTCGAGTTTGTCGAGTCGAACGGCCATCGCTACCCGCGGGTCATCGAGTCCGAATGCGTCGGCTGCAATCTTTGCGCCTTGATCTGTCCGTCTCCGGGGGCGATCACGATGAACCGTGTTGACGCCGGCGGCCCGGCCCAAAGTTGGCGTCAGCGTACGACAATTAGCGAAAATTAATCACCATGAATATATTTGAAATGAGATCTTTGAGGAACATCTTAGTGCTATTAACCGCATCGGTTCTCTGCCAGTCAGTGGCGGCCCAGGAAGATATTGCAAATGAAAGCGGTCTGCCCCGCCGAATCGGTTCACCGACCTGCAGTAACATCGGGAAGGGGCCCGCTGCCACGCTGCAGGGTTCTCTTAACGTTGATGGTTTGTCTGCCTCGCCTAAGCCGCCGTCCATCGAGATGGCAGTATATGCGGGCGGTAGGTTGGTTCATAAGCAGCGGATCAAAAATGGCGGGGCGTTCAATGTCACGTGCATTCCTCTCGAGTCGGTTTCGATCGCGGTTAAGATCAACTCCGTGGTCGTAAATAATTTTTCCCTCGGAAATTTATCCGCTCCGCCGATGATGAACCGGTACGATGTTCAGGTAACGTGGTCGGACAGGTCAGACCCCGGTCAACAGCTAAATGGTGTGGTCTCGGTTGCTGGAGCTTACCTGCGTACTGAGGAGAACCAAAAACTGTTCAAAAAAGCTGCGGACGCCGGATCGAAAGGCAATGCAGACGAGGCCATCGTTCATTTAAAACAGATCGCCAAAAACGACCCTAACGACTTTGTCGCATGGACGCAGCTCGGCAACTTCTATTTTAATAAAGGGCAGTTCGACGATGCCTCGACTGCATTCGGAAGTGCTCTGGCAGCTAATGGAGGTTTTGAAGCGGCGTCAGTAGGAGCCGGTAGGACATACCTCTCTCTCAAAAAGGTCGATCTGGCCCTGGAGGTATTGGCCAAAGCTCTTGAATTAAATCCAAACTCGCCCGATATCAACCACTATTTGGGCGAGGCATATATGCAAAGTCGGAAAGGATCCCTCGCCATAGTCCATATGCGTAAAGCTATTGAGCTCGAGCCGGTATCTAAGGCCGGCCTCTACCTACGTATAGGGGCACTCTATAACGCAGCAGGAGCGAAGGAACTCGCCGCCCGCGAATACAAACTGTTTTTAGAAGCCGTTCCAAATCATGCCGACAAAAAGGCAATGGAGGACTACATAAAAACCCACGCACAGCAGCCGTAGTCCTCCAGAGAGTAAGCGGCCCACTTTCTTTCGATCTTGATTTCAATCGGCCCCCTTGGACCTCGCCCGGCGTTCGGCCACTTTTTTATCTAAAAGGTGGAAGATAATCCGTCGTGTCTCCGTCTAAGTTCCGTATGAACATCAAAATCGTCTTCCTTCTTGTCGTGGCCTTCGTCCTGCTGCTGTTCGTTTCAAACGTGTCGTGCGGCCCGATCCTTTATCGTATCAAGGTTGATCTGTCAGATCTCTCCGGGGTAGATGTGGAAATCGTCGCCCACACTGAGGAACCGACGGTGCGAGTGGCTATGGCGGCTCACCCGGAATACCATGACCGTTATTTCAGGTACATCGAGAATTTCTCGGCGGAATCCAACGGGCGTAGACTCACGTTCACGAAACCGGAGGAAGCGGTATGGCAGATCGAGGGTGTTAGCGGGCGTCTTACCGTCCGTTATCGGGTAGCGTTCAATCCCAAAGAGCGGGAATGGCGGCAGACATGGAAGCCGCATCTTTCGCCAACTGGCGGCATGATCGGTGACCTTCACACGCTGATGTACATTGTCGGCCAGGAGAAACATCCGGCTTTGCTCACGCTCGACATGCCCGCCGGATGGAAGGCCGTTTCGGGCCTCGAGCCTACCGACGATCCGCGAAAATTCGTGAGCACGGTCGAGCTGCTCCTCGATTCACCAATCTTGATCGGCGATGTAAAAGAGTGGAAATTCACCGCAGGCGGAGTGTCGCATACCGTAGCGATCTGGTCGCCGACCAACGAAAGAGTGGTGGACCCCGGACCGATCGTCAGCGGCATTCAAAAGCTCGCCGAGAAGGCGATCAGTGCTTTCGGAAAGCCGCCTTACCCGCGTTACGCCTTTTTGCTCGAGAACGGCGGACAGGCTGCCCTTGAACACAGGACGTCGCTGAACGCCGCGGTCCGTCCTGATCTGGAGGGTTTTTTCGACCAGATCGGACACGAATACGTCCACGTCTGGAACCTGATGGACGTCCGACCGCGGGAACGTGTCGGGCTCAAACATAGGTTTGCCGATCCAACCAACGTCCTCTGGTGGAGTGAAGGGGCCACTATCATGTTTTCGGATCTGCTTATCCGCCGGGCGGGCCTCGATTCCGATCGGCAGCCCCGCATCCGACGGCTTGAGTCGCTCCTTGCTCGTTATCTGTCGGCCCCAGGCTATTGGACGCTTTCTGCTGAGCATGTCAGCCGCGGTGATTCTCATCCAGAGCTTCTCGGTGATAATTGGGCGGGCACGCACCTGCAGGGCGAAGTGTTAAATATAATGCTCGATATTTTAATACGTGACGCGACCGACGGCCGCCGCAATCTCGATGATGTAATGAGCACGCTCTCGGCACGATTCGACTTTGAAAAAGGCATCACGAATGCAGACATCGAGCGTTCCGCTGCCGATGTGTGCGCCTGTCGGGTCGATGACTTCTTTCAGAGATACGTGTACAACCCGGCCAAAGTCGATCTCGACCGGTACCTTGCGCTGATCGGTATGCGTGCGGAGATCGCCTCGGCCACCGCTGTCGACAGCGATGGCAGACCTTCGCTGGACCTTAGGATCGCGCCGATCTCTACTGAGGGCGAACTAAAGCTTCGGATCACTAATACAAACAGCGGGTGGTTCCGCTCCGGGGTACGAACCGGTGACAAGCTTGTGTCGATAAATGGCGATCCGGCGAACACCTGGCAGCTGTTTCGAGAAAAGATACGAATCGCAAAAGTTGGCGATACCATCCGGCTCATTGTCGAGCGCGACAGGGTCGCCAAGACCATCGACGTGGAACTCAAACCTTTCGAGATCCCGACGGTACGGATCATCGAGATAGAAGGCGCGACACCGCGGCAGAGTCGGCTTAGGAAGGCGTGGACCGGCGCAGACAGCGGGAAATAACCAGCGGCGGGTGAGCCCGGCGCTAAACTACATCCACAGTTAAGTGGCGGGGTCGCTCGCCCTCACTGGCTTCTTTTAACTAAACGACTTGCGGCGATTTTGCTGTCCCGGGAGTGGTACAAAAACACGGGGCAAAGACGGTAACAGTTGTCGGTGGTGAGGTGTCAGTGAGCCCGCAAACGGCATGCGTGGCTCCGAGCTACTGATTGCTGCCTTCGGGCAATCCAAGCCACTTGAGCGCCGTACCGTGGAGGAGCGAGGCCTTTGCGGCTTCACCGAGGTCGAGAGATTCGATCAACTTGCCGGGTTCGGCCTCGCCGAGCGGAAAGGGGTAATCGCTGCCGAGCATGATTTGGCCCGCACCTACAAGTTTGATAAGGTAGTGGAGCGTCGCCGGATCATGTACGAGCGAATCGAAGTACATGCGGTCGAGGTATGTGCGGGGGTTGTGCGGGTTGTCGACCGCACAGAGATCAGGGCGGGCCTCGAATCCGTGCTCGATACGCCCGATGCACGACGGGAACGCACCTCCGCCGTGTGCAAAGCAGATCCGCAGGTTCGGCAGCCGCTCGAGCACTCCGCCGAAGATGAGCGAGCAGATAGCACGCGAGACCTCGGCCGGCATTCCCACGAGCCAGGGCAGCCAGTACTTCTGCATATCGTCCTTACCCATCATGTCCCAAGGGTGGACAAACACGGCCATGCCAAGCTGCTTGCAAGCCGCGAAAAAGTCGAAGAACCGCGGCTCGCTCAGGTTTAGCTGGTTCACATTAGTGCCGATCTGGACCCCGCGAAGCCCGATCGAGCGGCAGCGTTCGAGCTCTGCGATCGCGAGCTCGGTGTCCTGCATCGGCACAGTGCCGAGGCCGACGAAACGCAAGGGAAATTCGCTCACGATCTCGGCTATGTGATCGTTGAGAAAGCGAGCGACCTCGGCCCCATCAGCGGGTTTGGCCCAGTAGCTGAACATCACCGGCACGGTCGAGAGCACCTGTATGCTCACCCCTGTGTCGTCCATTTCCTCGATCCGTGCGGCGGGGTCCCAACAGTTTTCGTCGATATCGCGAAACTGCTTGCCGTCGTCACGGACCATGTGTGCACAGCACGGCTTGTAATGCTCGAGACCGATAAAGCCTCCATAGCCGAACTTGTCCTTCCACCGAGGGATGTCTCGCGGCAGGATGTGTGTGTGAACGTCGATCTTGAGCACGTGGATATTTTCGCCCAACCGGCAGCTAAAGAAAAACGGCGGGCGGCCGTTGGGCCACCCGCCGCATGTCTCGCGAAGCGTTAACGAGGCTCTTCGATCTCATCCGGCGGGGTCGGCGGGCCGCCGGGACCCTGACCGCCGCCACCTAACGGCGGCTGAACAAGCGGCAGCATCGCGTCGATCGCCATCTTGTTCAGTGCCGCGAGATCGACGGTGATCAACTGCCTGACCTCTGCAGCCGCCCCCGGGATACGGCCGGCGAGGATCTCGATTTGGGCGATCTCCCATTCGGTCGGCGGGCCGGAGGTGTTCTCCATCGCCACGAGCAGCTGTGACGCCCGCTGGTTAAGTGGCTGCGGCAGCTCGACAAGAGGCGGCCCGGCCTGACTGATATTGCTCACCAGCGAGGGCGGCGTGCCCCAGTTCTTATAGGCCTCGTCGACCTTCTTGAGCAGGGCCTCGGCAGCTTCGCGGATGCTCTGCGGGACACGCGGTCCGCCGGGGCGTCGCCACGATTCGATCGCGTTGTTCAGGTTTGTCCGTAGTTGGACGATCCCCTGCTGGGCCTGCTGGGCCTGCAATACGATCGGGAACAACTTGTTGAGGGCCGCACGCTTCTTCTCGCGGTCGGCTACCGAGAATTCGATGCGCGGATCTTCTACGACCCTTAGCGGGTGGCTCATCTCGACGGTTCCGCGTTTGATCTTGACGACGTAATCGCCGGGATCTACACGAAATCCGAGGTTGGCCAGGTTGCCAAATCCGGCCCCGCCAGGCCCTGCCGCCGCCTGCCCTTCACCCGCCGCCTGGGCTCCGCCCGGGCCGGTAAGCGATGGCCCCTGCGGGGTAACTGGACGCGACCTGAGGTCCCAAACCCAGCGGTTCAGCCCCGCGGAAGGATTGCATTGTGCTCCGCCGCCGAATCCAAACCCGAATCCGCCGCCTCCGCCTCCGCCGCCGGGCCCCCCACCGCCAGGTCCGCCGCCTGGTCCTCCCTGCTGCTGGTTAGGATTCGGACGCGTGCAGTTTTGGGTGCGAATGGTCTGCCCCTTGGAATCGGCGATCGTGATGGTCACCGATTCACGCTCGACGAGCGGAGTGTCCATATAGAAGTTGATCATCGCTCCGTTTGGCGGATTCTGGCCATAGAACGCCTTGTCGGATGTAAGCGGCTTGTTGTTCCAGGTACGCCACATGGTCGTTTCACGGGGAGCAAAGAGGTGGACCTTGGACTTCATTACCGTCTCCGACATTTGCTCGAGCGGGGTGAGGTCGTCGAGGATCCATATCGACCGGCCGTGCGTGCCGAGGATCAGGTCGTTGTCACGCGGGTGGATCAGGATATCGTCCACGGGCACCGTAGGAAGGTTCTGTCGGAACTGCTTCCAGCTGCCACCGCGATCGTAGGAAACGAAAAGGCCATGTTCTGTGCCCACAAAAAGCAGGCTAGTCGTTCTCGGATGCTCGCGAATGACATTAGCCACACCACGATTTTGCGGCAGGTTAGAGGTAATGTTCCTCCAGTTCTCGCCAAAATCGGTGGTCGAGTAGACGTACACTTTGAAATCGCCATTGCGATGCCCGTCGAAGGTGGCAAAGGCCGCCCCCGGAGCCGTGCGCGAAGCGACCACGCGAGTCACATATGTACCCTTTGGCAGTCCAGACACGTTGCCGACCACGTTCTTCCAAGTACGGCCGTCGCGCGTGACTTGCAGGTTGCCGTCATCGGTGCCTGCCCAGAGCACATTAGCATCGAGCGGCGATTCCGCGACTGTCGTGATCGTCGGGAAGTACCTGACGCCGTCATGACGCGACCGGGAATTGCGGTCCGGAGCCTTACCCATGATCTGCAGCGTGTTTCGGTCCACGTTGGTTGTAAGGTCCGGGCTGATCTTGGTCCACACGTCACCGCGGTTGGACGACTTGAAGAGGAAATTACCAGCGTAATATATCGTGTTTGGGGCAAACGACGAGATCAAGATGGGGGAGTTCCATTGGAACCTGTAATTCGCTTCGCCTTCCTCCTCGCGGGGCCGGATGCTCTTGCTTTCGCCGCTTCGGACATTCCGGCGAAGCAGGTTGCCGTCCTGTGATTCGGCATAGACTATGTCGGGATCATTAGGATCGGGTTGTGCGTAAAATCCGTCGCCGCCTCCGATCGTGTACCAATCGTCATTCGAAATGCCGCGGGGATTTAGGGTGGCGCTTGGGCCGCACCACGTATTGTTGTCCTGCAGCCCCCCGCATACCTTATAAGGCCGGCTCATGTCGGCGCCGATCTCGTAGAACTGGCCAAGAGGCACTGTGTTCGCGTAGTCCCAGGTACGCCCCCGGTCGTATGAAATATTTATACCGCCATCGTTGCCGATCACGAGATGGTTTGAGTCTTTAGGATTGACCCAAATGCCGTGCGTATCGGCATGCGGTGCACGCGCGAAATTCCCGCTCCATGTGCGCCCGCCGTCTTCCGAATACTGCATTGTCACGCCCGATAGCCACAGCCGCTGATCGTTATTGGGATCGATCTTGAGCTTAGAGAAGTACATCGGTCGCGGAACAGCAGCGATCTCGGCCATTCGGGTCCATGTTTCCCCCTTGTCCGTCGAACGATATACGCCGCCGTTGGCGTGTTCGACGGTCGTATAAACGATGTTCGTATCGCGTGGATAAACCGCGATCGAGATTCGGCCCGTTTCGAGCAGGTTCTCAGGCCGAGGAGTCGGAGCGTTGGCCGTGTTGTAAGGCATGCCAGTTGTGACCTTTGTCCAGCTATCGCCCCCGTCATTCGTTTTGTAAAGCGCACTGTGCTCGCCACTGCCGTTGAACCCAAATACCGTTCTTCGCCGTTGGTAAGTTGCGGCATACAGGATGGTGGGGCTCTCGCTATCGATGACCAGTTCGGTGGCGCCGGTATCGTCGTTCACCTTAAGGATATGCTGCCAGGTCTTGCCTCCGTCCATGGTCCGAAATACTCCCCGTTCAGGGCTCGCACCCCAGAGGTTGCCGGTGGCGGCCACATAAACGATGTCAGGATTTGTCGGATGTATGACGACGCGTGCGATGGCCAAGCTGTTCTCGAGGCCCATGTGCTTCCACGTTTTGCCTGCGTCCATCGACTTATATACGCCGTTTCCCCAAGACGAACTCTGCCGGTTATTTGATTCGCCGGTTCCTGCCCAGACTATCGAAGGGTTGGACTGCGCGATGGCCACATCACCGACGCTCGAGACGGCTTCCTTGTCAAAAATAAAGCTCCACGACGTCCCTCCGTTGACGGACTTCACAATACCGGCGCTGGCCGTCGCCGCATATATGATCCGAGGGTCGCTGTCTACGACCTCGATATCATTTATGCGGCCGCCCATCGTGGCGGGACCGATCTCACGAAAACGTAAGGTAGTTATTGCCGAATCCCACGGAAGCGGTGTGCCCGAAACAGCCGGCGATGCCTGGGGCGAAGGTGCAGGAGTTGCTCTTTGCCTTGGCTGCGCGGCCGCGATTGAAACCAGGAAGAACAGGAATAATATTGAGAGGCTCCAGCCTCTCAACGAGCAGAATTTTCTCATCGTATAGTCCTCGATAGGCCTGAATTTAGATTCAAACGTTAAACAGAATGGTATTTTTCTTAGATCGGTATGAATTTAGGATAATCACCGACAATTAGCAACCGGATTGCGAGGTTCAAAGCACGAGTTTACAAAAATTTACTTAAGTGTGACCCTTTGAGATTTCTTAAGACTAGAAACCCACAAGATCCGCATGCCTAGCCACAGAAAGAATACAGGTCAAAAGTGCCTTCAAACCTGAGCCGAACGCGGTCGAGACCTTTCCTGTCCTTTGCCGCGACCGTTCGATCGACCTCTCCGGCATAGTTTAGGATGTTGAACGCTTTAATCAACGGAGTCGCGTCCAGCAGTTTTTTACGCGTGATGCCGTAACCCTCGATAAAGCTCTGCTTTTCGTCAATCCCAAGGTCGTGCAGCGCGAGCGACAATTCCCACGCGGGCGACAGATTTGAAGTAGCATTTTCCCAATCCAGTATCGCCGCGATCTTTCCGTTACCGTCTACAATTACGTTCTTAAGACGGATATCACCATGGCTCAAAGATGGCTTGGGTTTGAGCCGCACGGCTTGGCGGAAGATGCGTTCGATCTCACGCGAGGTCTTTTTGTTAAGCAGCCGCCGTTTTTCAAGACATTCGAGCTTTTCTTGATATCGGTATTCGTTCTCGAGATAGCCCTTCCACGAATTGTTGAGAGAGAGCAGGTTGTTCGACCATTCGAACGTAGCACCAAAACCGTGTGTTTTTACCGAGTTGATCCTCTCCGCGATCTCGCCCATTTGACGGACTATGCTAAGTCGTTCGGGATGTATCGCGGCTGGGTGGCCCTCGATATTACGCGTGATCATGTAGGGCTGAGGAATCACAGAGACACCCACCTCGAGAATTTCCGCGGTTGGGACACCGGCTTTTTGAGCCGCGAGCTGTGACCATTGTTCCTTAATGAACGAATTTATGGATTCCGGTCTGGGGCTTATCCTAACGATAAACTTGCCTTCCGTGTGCTGAGCAAAGTAAACGAAATTCGTTAGCCCGGCAGACTGGTGCTCGATACGTCTCGGCCTGGTGCCGAAATGGTGTTCGATCACACGTCGAGCATACTCCTTGTACTTATTTACTTCCCGAGCGGGCGCGGGATTCTTTTCCTCCACCGGTTGCCTCCTGTAGCCCGGCCAGCCGGAAAAGTACGTCTCCTAACTCGAATGAATTATTTACGCGAATAGTGTATTTTTGACCAGCGAAATCGAGCTCTCGACTGCCAACGTGTACTGCCAGACCGACACCGCTCAAAAAATTATCCATCGGCGTGTCCCCCGCCCCGACCGAGTGTGCCGGATCAAATCCGAGGTGATGGGCCGCTAACAGCGTACCCGAAAGTTTGTCGACCCCCTTTGCAGTGAAAAAGCTGCTGGGCCGTGAATGCTGGTATGCCATAAGGTCATCGGCCGGCCGTTCGACGAGCAAAAACATCATGCATATCTCTTCAGAGTGCAGCTGTTCCTGCAGCTTTACGATGTCAACCGCCGTTACTGCCGAGGCACTCCGGTATTTGTCTTTGATGTGATCTACCTTTTCGGCCACCGGCGTCCAAATGATCTCGCCCATCCGCCAGTCGCGAGGATAATAGAAAAGCAGCACCTCTCGAATATCGTCCGCCAGCAAGGCCTCTACACCGGCGATAACCACGTCGATCTCATTTGCCGAGAGTGTGACCGCCGTTATCTCTTCGAAATAAAGTTCGTCCTTCTCATCGCGCTGGACGTAGCCGATCTGGCTGCCGTTCATCGATACCACAGGGATAGGCGCTCCCGAGATAGCGAGCCACTCCTTACCAAATGTCCGCATTACCGAGAGGGGAAACCTGAGGGAATTGAGTACGACGGGACGGCCGCGTTCATAGATCGCCTTTAGGCCAAACTCGACCGCGTCCGGGATGAAGACACGGCCACCCTCCTCATGGACGGCGGTGCCGTCAAGATCGACGACCACCGCCCCGTCGGTCGCAAAACGCGATGCGTGAAAAAACTCGACAAGAGCCCTATCGACTTCCTGACTTAACGCCATGCGGCGATATTACAAGAAACCCTCATCCTGCGTTTGTCTAAGAGAGAACATTCGTCAAAATTGCCTCGTAGGCGGCAGTTCAGTCGATAACCGGCGGGGGTTCCATCAAGGTGCCGCATTTACCGCAAGTTCGGAGTTCTTCAGAGCCGTAGAACTTTCTAAACACGCCCTGAAACTGTGCGGTGATGTCTTCGAGCGGGAAGTATTCCTCGTAAAGCTTGTTGTTGCAATTTTCGCAGAACCAGAGGAGGCCATCGAGTTCGCCGGGGCGCCGTTTGCGTTCGATCACAAGACCGACGGTGTTGGCTCCGCGGATCGGATTGTGCGGTATTCGGGGCGGAAGCAGAAACATCTCGCCCTCGCGGATGGCAACCTCAACCGGGAGGCCGTCCTCCTGCACAAGTACCTTGATGTCGCCTTCCAGCTGATAAAAAAGCTCTTCGCCCTCGTCCCAGTGATAGTCCTTGCGGGAATTCGGCCCGCCGACTACCATCACAATGAAGTCCTCATTATCGTAAACACACTGATTACCCACCGGCGGTTTTAACAAATGCCGGTGCTCATCGATCCACTGTTTGAAATTGAACGGCCTGCGTATCATATCTAAAACCGGATAGGCTTCAGTTTATACCCTTTTGCACGAAGCAGGCTCACAACGCCTTTCTTACCTCCGAGGTGCGCGGCCCCGACGCCGATAAAGGTTGGTTTCGCTGCGATGTTTTTCTCGATCAATGGGATCCACCGCTGGTTTCTCGCATCCAGCATCTTGTCGGCGGCGAGCCCGCTGCCCTTAAATTCCTTTTCAGTATAAGCGTAGAGAGCGTCCGAGTCCTGCGATAGATAGACTTCGAAGAGCTTGCGAAACACGCCGATCCTTGCCCGAGGTTCTTGCGCGGTCTTCTTCATCTCATCCAACTGCGCCTCCAATGGGTTTGCGTCTATGATTGCTATTTGTTCGTCCGGTGTTTCCAGGCTAAATATCTTGAGCTTTCTTTCCGAAGCAGCCTGACGGAGGTAGGTTTCATACATGACCGGCGGCTGACAGCCGAGTATCTTGGGGCTGGTGAAAATGTATGTGCTCGAAATCAGCGGTTTGAGGCGCCCGAAAGCGTCAAACGATACCCCGAGATATTCCTTGAAAAGGCTGTCGATCTTTGCATATTCCTCAGTAGTGACGTGGTCCCTGACGGTCTTCCCGTCCGACATCATCGAGGCCATAAGTATCTTCTGCATCGTAGCCGGATCCGCGATATCCATCTCAAGCATGAGCTGCTCAGTCTTATCGAGATACCCCAGCATCCGCTCTGACGAAAACATGTCCTTCTCGCAGATTAGATGTATCGTGCCAAACAAGTACGACGGCTTCTTCAGCCCGGGTCCGGTGATCTCGTACAATAACGCCGAAGCCGGCTCTGCCTTTGCGGCTTGGGCAGCCGCTGGACCACCCGACAAATGGGCGAACAAAAGTAACGAAAGTAATGTGGTAAGCGCTTTCAAATCAGGTATTCCTTATAAAAAACATTGACATAATACAGATGCTCCATCAACCTGAGGGATTGCTTGGACTAGCGGATCGAAGAGTATTTACCCCGCTGCATCCTTCCCCAATCTTTGAGCATCTGTGCATCTTTGCGTCATGGCGGGAGATCTTGTTTTATCCGTGCGCCTCTGCGACTTTGCGTCTCCGCGGGAACCAAAGGGTTTTCCTTACGCCAAAATATACAAATGACGCCAAATGCGACATTTGAGACATTTGATACAAAGTGTGCCAAATCATACATTTTGTGACATTTGATACAAAGTGTGCCAAGTTGTACAAAGTGTGCCATCGGGTATTGCATCTGTGATACGTGTTTTCATAGTCTGGATATGAGTGCCCGCGGCCCTTGTATCCTGCTATGAAGCAAACTCCAGAGTATCTACAACAACGGCTCGACGCCTGCCGCAGACTCTTCTTCGAGTACAAGGGCCTTGAGCATTCACGCATCGAGCGTGAGATGAGAGCGAACGGATTCCCGGACTTCAACCGGCGTTGCCTCTACGCACGCGGCATAAACTCCGGATGGATCGAACACTACGGCTGGGACCGCGAGCTTCTTTGGCAAGGAGATATTCACCGCGGAGACGCCGAGACGCAGAGGTCAGAACCGGGAGCGGCAGCGACCGGGTTAAAACCGCTGACCACGAAAAGACACGAAAAGACACAAAGCGGCCCGGACGACTGGAACGCGGGCGTCCCTCCGGCGAACAACAAACGACGAACAAAGAACCGGCCTCTAAACGCCTTCCACGCATGGATCAAAAAGGTATCGCCGCCGATGTTCGACTGGGATGCTCCACACCTGAAGCTCCTGATCAAGACACTCCAGCTGGTCACCGAAGGCAAGATAAAGCGCCTGATGATCTTTATGCCTCCGCGTCACGGCAAGAGCGAGCTTGTCACAACACGCTACACCGCCTGGCGGCTTTTGATGGAGCCCGCACTAAAGGTCATTCTAGCGAGTTACAACCAACATCTCGCGAACCGCTTCTCCCGCAACATCCGAAACACACTCGCCGAGCATTTCGCTCTTGAGAAAGTTGGCAGAGTTGACAGAGTTACGAAGTTGCAGAGTAAGAAGAGTGTCAGTACCGGGAGCGGTAGCGACCGGGGTTCTTCATCTTACAACTCTGGAAACTCTGATAACTCTGAA